>NZ_JBHWRP010000058.1:0-8639 GCF_043426755.1 Corynebacterium sp.
TATGCGAAAATCAAATGTCCCCTAAATCTGACAAGGAGAATAACTACTATGTCTGTTTCGGAAGTTACGTCGTGGATGTTCATGGAAGAGATCCCCATCCCCGACGATGTGCGCAACCTGCTCATCGAAGGCGAGCAGCCCTATGCGGCATTTAAGACATTTCGCGATTCCGCAATCTTCACATCAAAGCGCCTGATCGTTCGCGATGCCCAGGGAATGACGGGCAAGAAAGTGGAGATCTACTCACTTCCGTACAGCGTGATCAACATGTGGTCGACTGAGAATGCGGGAAAGATGCTTGATTTTACCGCCGAAGTCGAACTATGGACACGCGCAGGACGCATCAAAATCAAACTAGGCAGAAATATCGACGTTCGTCGCATCGATTCCCTCATCGCCCATGCGGTTCTCAACAGCTAAATATCTCAAACGCTAAGCGCCCGAGTGCGCGGCGAAATAGGATTGGCCCTGCGCTAATCGACGAGCGACTTGGGCGAGGCTTTACCAAATCCCTAAGGTCGCCTCGCCCAAATCCCTAAAGTATCCAGGGTTTCCGCTGGTTACATGGCTGGCGACAGTCCAGGACCCGACTGGTCAGAGACGCGGTAGAGCTTCTCGTTGACGAACTCGCCCACGCCCCAGCGTTCCAGCTCACGGCCGTAACCAGAGCGGCCCACACCGCCGAACGGCAGGCCGGCAGCGGTCACAGAAGCCTCGTTGACAAAGGCCATGCCCACATCCAGCTGGCGGGCGACTTCGCGGCCCTTCTCTAGATCGGTGGTCCATACGGAACCGGATAGGCCGTAGTCGGAGTCGTTAGCGATCTCGATGGCTTCCTCAACATCCTTGGCCTTGTACACAATGGCCACAGGTCCGAAGATCTCATTGCAGCCAACGTCGGAAGTGCGGTCCACGTCGGTTAGCAGGGCAGGCTCCATGTAGGCACCGTCGCGATCGACCTTCTTACCACCGACGACGACCTTCGCCTCCCCTTCCGCTGCAGCCTTTTCCAGACGCTCCACAATTTCATCGCGCGCGTCAATGGAGGATAGTGGGCCAACATCGGCGTTCTCGTCGTCGTAAGGCCCGACCGTCATCTCGCCGATGCGTTTGGTCAGGAACTCCACGGTCTTGTCGTAGAAATCCTCCAGCACAATCAGGCGCTTCGGAGCGTTGCAGGCCTGGCCGGTGTTGTACATGCGGATCAGGACGAACTGTTCCAGGACCCATTCCAGGTTAGTGTCGTCGATAAGCACGAACGGATCGTTACCGCCGAGCTCAAGCAGGCTCTTCTTGTAGTTCTCGCCGGCAGTCTTGGCGACGGCTGCGCCAGCGGCCTCCGAACCGGTCAGGGAAACACCGGTGATACGTGGATCCGCAACGAAGGAATCCATCTGGGAGCCGGACGCGTAGACGTTGATAAAGGCACCCTTCGGCAGGCCGGCTTCCTCAAGCAGGTCCTGGCAGGCCTGGGAGGATAGCGGACAAATCGACGCGTGCTTCAGCACCAGCGTGTTACCCAAAAGCAGGTTCGGCGCTGCCCAGCGTGCTACCTGGTAGTAAGGGAAATTCCAGGGCATGATGCCCAGGATGGGGCCTAGTGGTTCCTTAGCCACAAAGGTGCGCTGCGCGCTCTGGGCTGGAAGTTCAGTATCGGCGAGCACCTCGTGGGCGTGCTCTGCGTACCAGCGGTAAATAGCGATGACGATGTCTAGCTCGCCCTCAGCCCAGCGGGTCAGCTTGCCCATTTCGCGGCCGATGTGCTGCGCCAGCTCGGTCTTGTTCTCTTCGTACAGGTCGGCGGTCTTGGCCAGAACGGCCGCGCGCTCCTCGATGGAGGTGTTGCGCCACTGCTTAAAGGCCTCGGTGGACTGTTCGAGGATGGCGTCGCGATCTGCGTCGTCGATCCGGCTGAATTGTTCTTCTGTCTTGCCGTTGTTCGGGTTCTCAATATTGAAAGTGGTCATAGACCCCTGTATACGCTAATTCATAAAACATTTCTGTTAGGTTTCTCACCGGACGGGTGCTGGACCGCGCAAACTAGGCTGATGCGAGTTTTTGATTCACCAATGCATTGAGTGAGATGCCTTCGGCTTTAGCTTCAATAGCGAGCCGCCGATGCAGCGAGGGAGAAGTGCGCACATTAAATTTTCCGGAGTAGTTACGGCTCCCCATCGGGACAGGAATTTCTTCTCCTGAGGCTTCCATATCCTCGATAACCTCTGCGACGAGGTCAAGCAGCCCCTGCTCTGCTTCCTGTCGGTCTGCATCTAACCATGACAACGAAGGGAATTCAGCAACGGTTGCCACGTACTCTTGGTCTTCTTCTGACCACGAGGTTTGAAAGCTGTACTTGTTAATATCCATCTTGGCTACTCCGTTTCTTTCCTCTTCGCTTGCAGTTTCTCTATGGCTTCTAGCACTTGATTGACCTGGTAGGGCTTGGCCTTTCCGTTGGCATTTTGAATATTGACACGAGGGTTACCCGGCCACGGCGTCTTGTACGTGCGATGCGAGGTCCTTTTCGATTTTCGGCTTTCAAAGTAGTGATCACAGACCTTTTCCAAATCGGAAAACCGCACGTTCTTTGATGACCGCTTCATTACTTTCACAATGTCATCGATGCTTTTACCCACACCGGCATGGTACCACATATAGCACCACTTTCAACGTGCGTGCGACCACTTTTCTGGCTGGCTAGGCCGCGAGGCCGGCGTTAACTGGCCTATTCAACGGGCACGAGCATCCTCCAACGCATCATGATGAACCCACGCTGTGTCGCCAGCAGTAATACGCATAGTCCTCTTTCAATCTGTGTGATGACACTCCTTCAGGGATTTCCGAGCAGCCCTGCGTCCGGCCCACCCCTCGTCGTAAAGCGAACTACTTGTGCGCCACTGTATGGCCGGCTTCGCGCTCGTTGGAGGTGGTGGTCATGGAGGCCAGCACCTCGCTGATGCGGATGTCACCGACGGGGGCTTGCTCGGGGTCGTCGAAAAGCGAATCGCCAAGAATGTTGTGCACGTACTCCAAGTCCTTATCGCCGCGGCCAGACAAGTTGACCAGCAGGTTCAGCTCCTGGCCCTCGGCCTCCGCAACCTCGGCAAGCTTCAGGGCGTAGGCAAGCGCGTGGGAAGATTCCAGCGCCGGGATGATGCCCTCATAGCGGGACAGCAGGCGGAAGGCCTGCAAGGCGTCCTCATCGGTCACCGCCACGTACTCGGCGCGGCCGATCTCACGCAGGTAGGAGTGCTCGGGGCCCACGCCAGGGTAATCCAAACCGGCGGACACGGAGAAAGACTCCGGCAGGACCTCGCCGCCCTGGCCGGTCACAACATAGGAACGCGAACCGTGCAGCAGGCCGATCTTGCCGTGGTTCAGGGCGGCACCGTGCTTGTCGGTGTCCAGACCCTCGCCGGCGGGCTCCACGCCGATGAGCTTGACGTCGGCGTTGCCTGGCTCGTCCTTCAGGTATTCAGCGAAGGCGCCGATGGCGTTGGAGCCGCCACCTACTGCGGCGATGACGGCGTCGGGAAGGCGGCCGGTGTCCTCCAGCATCTGCTGGCGGGACTCGCGTGAGATCACCGCCTGGAATTCCTTCACCAGCGTGGGGAACGGGTGCGGGCCGCACGCGGAACCCAGAACATAGTGGGTGGTTGAGAGGTTCTCCACCCAATCATTCAGCGCGATGTCGATAGCATTGGACATGGAGCCACCGGCCTCATTGGTCACGGGCACCACGGTCGCGCCCATCAGGCGCATGCGGCGCACGTTCGGCTGCTGGCGGGCCACGTCCTGGGCGCCCATGTAGATCACGCACTCCATGTCCATCAGGGCCGCGACCATCGCCGTGGCGGTGCCGTGCTGGCCGGCACCGGTCTCCGCGATTAGACGGTTTTTGCCCAGGCGCTTCGCCAGCAGGGCCTGTGCTAGCACCTGGTTGCCCTTGTGAGCGCCGCCGTGGGCGAGGTCTTCACGCTTCAGGAAAATTCGCGAGGACCCCACGCGCGGCAGGTTCTCGCACTCGTAGGTCGGGGTGGGCCGGCCCAGGAACTTTGCTTGCAGGCGGGCGAGTTCGTCGATGAAATCCTGGTCCTCGCGCGCTTCGACGAAGGCTTTCTCCAACTCATCCAGCACCGGGAACAGTGGCTCTGGCACGTACTGGCCACCGAAATCGCCGAAGAAGGCGGGCAACAAGGTGTCGCGGTGCTGGATCTCGATGGTGTCTGGCTGCTGATCAGTCATGGGGTGCCTTTCGGTGCGTGCTAAGTGAATGAATAAATACTAGCCCTTTACGTGGCCATCCGGGCCCGAAGTCCGCCACAGTATGGACTAGTCTGAGGGAATGACCCACCCCGAGAATGAGAAACAGACCCCTCCGTTAAATTTGCGGCTGACGGCCCTCGTCGCACTGCTCGTCGTTGGTGCTTGCGCGGTGGCGCTGTGGGCTGGCGATCGCGCCGTTTCAACGATCACCAGTATTCTCCTGCTCCTCGCTCTGGGGCTGCTGATCTGGTTCGTGTGGATGCCCATCTCTAAGGGCTTCCTGCCCACGGCGCTAGTGATGACAGGAGCGCTGGTGCTGTGGGCGGTCGGGGGCAATAGTGCGGCGGCCGATGTGAGTGGGAATATGCTGATCGGCTTCGGTCTCATCCTCCTTACCCAGCGGCTACTGGAGGCTGCGGAGCTGATTCCGCCGGCCTACAGGTAAGGCCGCGGCTAACGATGAAACGAAATCGACGCCAGCGACGATACTCATACAGGCACACGCGCCCCGATATCGCATAACTAACCCTGCACGACTTAGACTGTGAAATTATGACTGCTTCTCAACCCGATTTGAACACGACCGCTGGAAAGCTGGCAGACTTGCGCTCCCGTTTGGAGGAGGCGCAGGCCCCGCTGGGCAGCGAGGTTGTCGAATCCACCCACGCTGCCGGCAATCAGACTGCCCGCGAGCGTGTGCAGGAGCTTCTCGACGAGGGCACCTTTACAGAGACCGACGCCCTAGCGCGCCACCGCGTCGAAGAGTATGGCATGGACCGCAACAAGCCTGCCACCGACGGTGTTGTCACCGGCTATGGGCAGATTGGCGGGCGCCGGGTGTGCGTGTTCTCGCAGGATCCCACCATCCTGGATGGGCGCCTTGGTGAGGTCTACGCAGAGAAGGTGCTGAAGATCTACGACCTAGCCACCAAGACCGGCGTGCCGCTCATCGGGATTTATGATTCTGAGGGCCCGCGCTTCCAGGAGGGCGTAGTCACCGCGGCGATGTACGCGAAGCTGCTGCGCGCCGCCACGGAGGCTTCTGGTTTGATCCCGCAGATCGCAGTCGTTGCGGGAACCACCTCTTCTATAGCGGCGCTGCAGGTGCCGCTGGCAGATATCGCCATCCTGGTCGAGGGCGCGTCGGTGCACCTGACCGAGCCTGTCGGCGACAGCGCGCTCCACTCCCAGACCACAGGCCTGGCATCTTTAGTGGCCCCTACCGATAAGGATGCGATCGGCCTGGCACGCACCGTCGCTGGCTTCCTGCCGGTCAATAACCGCGCCGACGTCCCGATCCTCGAGGCCCCCGACAACGTGGACACCTCCGCGCTGGACACCTTCATGCCTGACGACGATGAGGCCACCTATGACGTGCGCGAGATCATCAAGCAGGTCACCGACGGCGATCTGCTCGAGCTCAAGCCAGAGTTCGCCCCCAATATCGTCACCGGTTTCGCCCACATCTCGGGCCGCGCGGTGGGCATTGTGGCGAACCAGCCAGAGTCCCAGAACGGCCGCCTCGATGCCGCAGCATCCGACAAGGCCGCCCGCTTCATCCGGATGTGCGACGCCTTCAACCTGCCGATTATCAAGTTTGTAGACTCCCCCGGTTTCATCACAGCACCGGAAGAGGAACAGGCGAACGTCGTAACGCGCGCTGCCAGCCTGGCATATGCGTATGCCGAAGCCCAGGTGGGAACGATCACCGTGATCACGCGCAAGGCGCTGGGCGCAAGCTACGTGCTGATGGGTTCGAAGGACCTAGGCGCGGACCTGGCTTTTGCGTGGCCGACCGCGCAAATCGCGCTTGCCGATGCCACGACCGCCGCAGAACACCTAGACACCAATGCGGAGAAGTACGCGGAGGCCGTTATCAACCCCTACGTGGCGGCGGAGCGGGGCCTGATCGACGCCGTCGTCGCGCCGAGCGCCACCCGCGCGCAGGTCACCGAGGGCCTGCGCCTGCTGGAGCGCAAGGTGCTCCACCCCCGCCCGAAGAAGCACGGTAATATTCCGCTCTAAGGATCAAAGGAGAATTCACTTGCTGACTACACCGATGTTTAAGGTGCTCAAGGGCAACCCCAGCGACGATGAGCTTGCCGCACTGACCGCCGTGCTCACCTCTCTGCATGCGGAAGCCACGAAGGCGCCGGCGCACGTGGAGCGCAACCTGTGGGGCGCGCCTGAATCCCGCCTGACGCCGCAGCAGCTCTACAACCCGGCCGCGTTCAGCACGGTCACTTTCTACTAGCGCCCCCTGCCTGCGGTCGATGAATCTTGTGAAAACCCGGGTTTTCGGGCCGTTTTAGCAAGATATATCGACCGGCTACAATCATGCGCATGTCTCCGCGTATCGTCCTCGCCTCGCAGTCCCCGTCGCGCCGCATGATCCTCGAATCCGGCGGCGTCACCCCGCTGATCAGGCCCGCGGACATCGATGAGGACGCCCTGCTCGCCTCGCTTGTCGACGAAGACCCCGCCACCAAAGTCGCCGCCCTAGCACAAGGGAAAGCCCAAGTCATAGCACCCGACTATCCCGACGATGTGGTGGTGGGCTGTGATTCGATGCTGCTTCTGGACGGGCAGCTCGTCGGCAAGCCACATACCGTGGAGCGCACCATCGAACGTTGGAAGGCGCAGCGTGGGAAGGCGGCACAGCTGCTGACCGGGCACGCGGTGTGCTACCGGGGCGAGTGGAAGGTGGACACCATTTCCACCGCCGTGCACTTCGGGGATGTCTCGGATGCCGATATCGAAGCCTACGCCGCCTCCGGCGAACCCTTGGGCTGCGCGGGCGCGTTCACCCTGGAGGCCCTGGGCAGCTGGTTCATAGACCGGATTGAGGGCGATCCTTCCTCCGTAATCGGCATTTCGCTGCCTTTGCTGCGCCGCATGCTGTACTCTTTCGGGCTGAACGCCTCCGACTCCTGGGACTAACCCTTCGTGCGCCAAGAACGAGTCGACGGCATTGATCTTGCTCGCGCCATCGCCATCTTTGGCATGTTCGTGATGCACACTTTCTACCACCAGGATCGCGATAACTGGTTCTACCAGCTCTTTCAGGGCCGCTCCACGATCTTGTTTACGGTGCTGGCCGGGGTGTCGGTGGTGCTGATGTCGCGCACCCGCACCGGGGGCCAGTCGCTGGTGCAATTCGTGGTACGCGGGCTGCTTCTCATCCTGCTGGGCCTGACGATCACCACGGAGCACACCGGGCCCATCGTCATTCTGACCTCCTATGGCGCCCTCTACCTCGTGCTCGCTCCCCTCCTCTTCCGCGTCCCAGGGTGGGCACAAGCCCTGCTCGCCGCCGTGGGCGTGTTTCTGTGCCCATGGCTTTCCCAGGTCTGGCGCGGGGGCACGGACGGCGGCGTGCCCACCTGGCCCATGCTTATCGACGACCCTTCCCGCGCCCTCGAGCTCCTATTCCTGACCGGCGCGTTTCCCTTGTTAACAATGGCGCCGGTGTTTGTGGCGGGCATGGCCACCGGCAACGCGCTGGTGAAGTGGCGCACCGCCTGGGATGGGCTGATCGGCATCGGTGGCGTGCTGGCCGCTGCCGGTTTCTGGCTTTCTTCCCTGTTTTTATCGCGCAGTGACTTTATTGAGCGGCAGGCGGCGCGGGGTGTGGACTTGGAAGAGTTCACGGACATGCTTGATAGTGCGCCCGGGGTGACCCCGGTGGGCGATGCCGGCTGGCTGTGGGTCTATGTGCCGCACTCGGGTTCGATCGCGGAGCTGTTAGGGAGCATCGGCACCTCGCTGTTGGTGATCGGCCTGTGCGTTCTTTTGTGCCTATGGCGGCCGTTTAACCTGGTCATGTACCCATTGCGCGCGGTGGGCCGCATGCCTCTGACCGTGTACACCGCCCATATTCTGTTTTTAGGGTGGCTGGACAGCCAGGGAATGAATATCGCGTGGATGGAATGGGCCTGGGTGAACCTCTTAGTCCCCTTGGTCTTTGCGCCGGTCTGGTTGTTGTTTTTCAAGCGCGGCCCTTTGGAGAGTGTGCAGCGCCAAATCTTGCGCCTTTTCGAGCGCGACCGCCCCTAGCGTCCCTTTTGTCCCTTTCGGCCGACAAATCGGCCCATTTTCTAAACAAAGAGGGAATCTGTCTGCCAAAAGTGCTCCTACCGCTAACGCAGGTACCCTGGGTGCATGGAAATTAATGACATGCTTGCCCCTCCCCCGCTGCACCTGCCCGAAGATCCTGCCGCCGGTAAGGATCTACTCGCAGATGACACGGCCTACGCCCACCCCGATTCCCCGAGCGTGTGGGCAGCTCGCGCCAAGAATGAACTGGACAATGGCGATACCCTAGTCGCCTACGCGTACGCGCGCACCGGGTACCATAGGTCCCTCGATCGCCT
>NZ_JBHWRP010000059.1:0-13625 GCF_043426755.1 Corynebacterium sp.
GTGGTGGGGCGTGACATTTCGGTGGAACCACCCTGGTCGATGGCCACGTCCACGATCACCGCACCCTTCTTCATCAGGGGCAGGTGCTCACGGCGAATCAGTTGCGGGGCTTTCGCGCCGGGGATCAGCACGCATGAGATGACGAGGTCGGCGCGCTCCAGCCACGTCTCGATCGCCGCCGAGGTGGACTGGATGATCTGCACCGAGTTGTTGAACATGGCGTTGAGCTCGATGATGCGGTCCGGGTTGGTCTCCAGGATCGATACGCGTGCACCCGTCCCAATAGCCATCTGGGCCGCCTGAGTACCTACGGCACCGCCACCGACGATCACTATCTCCGCAGCTTCCGTCCCCGGCACACCACCAAGTAGCTTCCCAGCGCCACCGTTGGTTGCCTTCAGGCAGGTCGCGCCCTCCTGGATGGCGAGGCGACCAGCCACATAAGACATGGGAGCCAGAAGCGGGAGGTCTTTGCCGCTGGGGCCCACCACGGTCTCGTACGCAATGGCGGTGACATGAGAGTCCGCCAACGCCTTGGTCAGCGTCGAGTCGGCCGCCAGGTGCAGGTAGGCGAAGAGAATAAGGTCCTCGCGGAAGTACTGGAACTCTTCCTCGATCGGTTCCTTGACTTTGACGATCATGTCCGCCCGCTGCCATACCTCAGCAGCATTGTCGACGATCTCCGCCCCAACCTCCGCGTACTCACTGTCCGGGAAGTTGGACGCCGCGCCCGCACCCGATTCAACCAGTACCGTGTGCCCGTCTTCGATATAGGAGCGCACAGAGTCCGGGGTGAGCCCCACGCGGGACTCATTGCTTTTCAGTTCGCGGACGGTTCCGACGATCATCTCTGATTCACCTTTCAATAGAAGATGGGTGTCATACTAATAGATGAGATGTGTTGGGTCGGGGGGTTTCGTCGTTAAGCACCCTAAGTGGCATTCCACCTATTCTTAGAGGGAACCCTTTGAGATCCAGAATGCGTTGGTGAATTTTCATGAGTACCCAAAAGATTGTCGTCGTTGGTTCGATCAATGCGGACCTGACCACCCGTGTGGCGCGCCATCCCAACCCAGGGGAGACGCTGATGGGCACCGGAGGGCGCTTCTCTGCAGGTGGAAAGGGCGCGAACCAGGCCGTCGCTGCCGGCTTGTTGGGGGCCGATGTCACTATGGTCGGCGCCGTCGGTAATGATCCCCAAGCGCAGGCAGCGCTCCAGCACTTTGAGCGTGCAGGCATCGACCAGTCATCCATCATGATCACCGACCTGCCGACGGGTCTGGCCGTGATCACCGTGTCCGACGATGGCGAAAACACGATCATCGTGGTGCCCGGAGCGAACTCCGCGGTGACGCGCGAGAATCTTCAACCCAGTATGGAACTTATCGCAGCGGCCGATATTGTGCTGCTGCAAGGCGAGATCCCCGCCTCCGGTTTCGACGCGACGGTAGATGCTGCCCGTGGGCGCGTCATCGTCAACCTAGCTCCCGTGGTGCCGGTGGGCCGCGAACAACTACTGCTGGCAGACCCGCTGATGGCCAATGAGCACGAAGCGGCACTGGTCCTGGAACAGCTCGGGGCGAAGGCAGATTCGGATCACCCCCACGTTTTGGCGAAGGCGCTTCTAGAGCAGGGCTTCCCGTCGGTCGTGCTCACCTTGGGCGCGGCAGGCGCGCTGGTGGCGACGAAGGAAGGCCTGGTCGACATTCCGACACCCACGGTGGATGCGGTCGACACCACCGGTGCCGGGGATGCTTTCGCAGGCGCCTTTGCCACCCGCCTCGCCGAAGGCGACGACCTCGTGGCCGCCGCCCACTTCGCCGCGCGTGTGGGGGCCGCGGCAACGCTGCGCGACGGGGCCCAGGATTCCTACCCAAGCGCAGGCGAGCCGCTGCCGGAGGTTCTTTAAGCACGTTTCTGCGGTGCGGCGAGCCCGCAGCTAGGCGGTGAACCTAGAGCTCCAGGTCGACCATGCGACCGTGGTTGAACTTGGCTTGATCTCCGACTCCACGCAATGAGTACTCCAGCGCCTGCATGTCTGTGGGGATGAAGCCCGATAGACCGCTGACGCCATAGTCTGAGAACACCGGAGCCAGTGGAACTGAGGGCCCCACCAAGACCGTGTGTACGTTTCCGGCCCGCGCTAGCTCGAGCAGGCGGGGCAGTGTCTTGTTCACCAGGGGGGAACCGGTGATGAACAGATAGTCTGCGCCAGGAATCACGTACTCGGCTGCGGAATCGGGATAATCTCCTGGCTGCGGGGCGCGTTCCAAGATGATTAGCTCCCCGGCGCCGGCGAGTTCATCTTCCATGCCTGGAAAATGGCCAACGACGACTACGCGTTTCCCTGCAAGCTGCGGTGCATAGCTGACAAACGCGGTCTCCAGCCCGGAGCGTGGGCGCGGGTGTCCCACCTGATGTGCCCTATCGGGGTGGTTATACCAAGCGTTGATAGCTGCGACACCATAAGAAGCCTCCTGGAAGTTCCAGGAATGGCACAGCAAGGCAACGTCGTGAAGCGAGGCATCTTGCAGTGTGCCCTTCCATGTTCCCGGGCGGGTGGCGCTGGGAGTGTAGAGGGCCATGCCGAAGCCACCGTCGCTTGTGCGTACGCGCGACCACTGGGGCCCTTGCGCGTAGTCCGTCACCGTGACGTCGTGCGGGATGCCGGCGATCAGGTCGTCGTAAAGCGCAGAGGGATTAGGCATTCTGGCTCGCCCGCGTGGAGTTGGCAAGGAGTTCGTCGAGTTCCTCGTCGCTAAGGTGATAGCGGTACATCAGGTCGAAGAACCCGCGCACGTGAGAATCCACGTCCACGTCGTAGACGTCGGGGTAGAGCAGGTTGCCTAGCCATGGGATACCGATCAGGCGGTTTGGTCCTGGTGGGCGGCCGATCCAGTTATATGGAGTCTGTGGGACTTCATAGATGCGGTCATTTTGTACGGCGGAGAGTGCCTGCCAGGCGGGGTCGGCGCGCAGGGTATCGATGTCGGCGCCACGTCCGGTAAGGATCACGTCTGGATCCCATGCCAGGAGCTGTTCCAAGGACACAGTTCCGCCGCCACGCTGCTCTTCGACCTCATCTTTTCCGACCAGGATTTCACCGCCAACAGCATCGATGATCTCCGAGTGAATGGTGTCGGCTACCACGGTCGAAAGGCCGTCTTCGTCTTCGGCGACATAGACGGTGGTGCGCTCCTCTGGAAGCTCCTCAGCCTTGTCCTCAACCAATGCCAAGTACTGCTCGGCCATAGCCGCGAGTTCTTCGCCGCGTGCCTCTTCACCCATCACATCCGCCACTTCGCGGAAGGCCTGTGCGGAGTTCTCAAGGTGGCCGTCGATGATGAGGATGGGGATGCCAATCTGTTCCTGCAACTCATCGGTCTGGGCTTTGTATTCTTCATCCCACATGCCCACGTCGACGATCAGCTCTGGCTCCGCGGCCATGAGAGCCTCGCGATTGAAGTCGCCCTGTGAGTTATACAGGCGGCCATACTCGGGCAGGTTCATGAACTCTTCGTCGATGATGCCCTGCGCCGATTCCGAAGGCGAGTCCGACAGCCCCACGACGCGATCCGGCGCCATCGCATACAACATGATGTTCGCCAGCGGACCACCCGATGCAACACGAGTGACCGTCGCGGGAATCTCCACGGTCCGCCCTGATGAATCAGTGAAGCTGCGTGTACCTTCTTGAGCCTCGGCGCTTGTCGACGAGGCCGCCGACGATTCTTGTGTCGTCTCTGGGGCTGGCTGCGTTGAGTCCCCGCTGCATCCAGCTACTGCCAGCGCCACCGACAGCGGAAGCGCCACCAAAAGCTTTCTCATTGTGTCTCCTTAGTTTGGGGTGTTGTTCGGGATGCAGTTATATCCGGGTAACACACCACGGTGGGTGTCTCCGGGATTCTGTGGACTGCCACGTCTGTGGAATAGATGCGCGAGATGTGGGCGGCAGTCAAGATCTCTGTCGGGGCACCCAACTGGATGTCGTCGGCAAGCACCGTAAGGACGCGGTCGGCGAACCAAAAAGCGTGTTCGGGGGCGTGTGTAATCATGACGATGGTGTAGCCTTCGTCGGCAAGCGCGCGCACGACGTTGAGCATGCGTAGCGTATTCCCGTAATCCAGATGGGCGGAAGGTTCGTCGAGCATGAGGATCGGCGCCCGTTGAACAAGGGCACGCGCAATAAGCACCAGCTGGCGCTCCCCACCGGAGAGGCGAGTGTAATCGCGGCTGGCCAGTTCGCCGACGCCTACTTGATCTAGGGCTGCCTGCGCGAGCGCTCGGTGCTCTTCTTTCGGCGAGGACCATTCGTGAAGGTGTGGATTCACCCCCATGACCACAACATCCTCGACTGAAAATGGAAACGGCGGGCTATGGGCCTGGGGCACATAGGCAATCGTGCGTGCCAGCTGCTTCGGGCTGAGCTTGTGGATGTTGCGGCCGGCGACAGAGACCTGGCCGCCGAGGAGGGGAATGAGCCCCAGAATACTTTTGAAAAGAGTAGTTTTACCCACGCCATTGGGGCCAAGGACGGCGAGTACTTCGCCAGGTTGTGTTGTGAGTGTGACCGGCGGGGCTAGGGCAGTGTTGTAGCCTACGACTGCCTTGTTGACCTGAAGCGTCAGTGTCATTGCACAAAGCCCCGCTTCCCGCGCAGGAGCAAGAGGAAGAAGAACGGCGCGCCGACCATCGCGGTGATGATCCCCAGCGGAATTTCCACGGTCAACAGATTGCGCGCGACTGTATCCACTCCCACCATGAAAGCCGCACCGAGCAGCGCTGATGCTGGCAACACCCGGTGATAGGAAGCGCCGACGAGTAGGCGTGCGAAGTGCGGTACGACGAGGCCAACCCACCCGATATTGCCAGCTACTGACACTGCCTGCGAAGCCAAAAGAGTGGCGCCGGCGACGAAGCCCCACCGATATAGCGTGGTGTGGACGCCCATCATCCGAGCTTCGTCTTCACCCATTGCTAGCACATTTAGCTTCCACCGGAAGATCAGAAGTGCCGCGATCACTGGCAGAAATACCCGGAGCACCGAGACATCCGACATGCGGATTGAGGCCAAGGACCCCATCAGCCAAAAAGTGATCGCAGGAAGCTGGGTCTCCGTATCGGCGAGGAATTGGGTCAATGATGTCAGTGCGGAAAACAGCGAACTGACCAACATGCCACACAAGATGAGGGTGACCGTGGAATTCAAACCCCTGCCGACGACTCTGTGCATAAGGGCGACTAACCCGACGGCGGCCAGACCTGCGCCGAACGCCAGTGACTGAATACCGACGGCAGAAGCGCCCATGAGAATCGAGGCCGCTGCGCCAAAGCTTGCCCCACTGGTCGCGCCCAAAATATTGGGACTGACTACTGGGTTTCTAAAAAGACCTTGGAAGACAGCGCCAGAAACCGCAAGCCCTGCGCCGACGGCAAGCCCGACGACGATTCGGGGGAGACGGACCTCCACGATCGCGAGGTGCGCGGGGCTCATGGGCTCCCCGCTGAACTTGGCATTGATTGCCGCCCTAAGTTCATCAATCCCGACCGGATACCGGCCGAACTGCAAAGACCCCAACGCGACAACCACCGGCAAAAGTATGAGCACGAAACCGGAAATGATATGGCGCAGTCTCGTTTGTTTTGTGCTCACACATGCTTAAACTAGCCGAGGGGGCGTGATTGCACAAGCGTGTACTATCAAATGTATTGGGCGCATATGAGTGGCAGCGGGGGCTATTTCCGCTCAGGTGCATGGTGTCGCGGTGTGTGCAGGGCTGCCTGGGCTTCGGGATTCGGCTGTGGATAGGGCGCCCCCGAGGGGCGTGCTTGTCAATTTGGTTTTGCCGATCGGCTTTTAACGCGTTGATTTATGATGCCGTGTTCAGTCTTGCTGAGTTTCGGGGTCGTGGCATGGTTGTGGCTTGACTAGCGCACTTCCTAGACTGTGTAAGACTTCCTGTCGCCTAGGTTGGGTCGAGGAACTTTATTTGACGGGCGTATATCTTAGTAAATTATTATATTTCAGAAATCTTCTCCAGTGTTAGACACTGCGATTGACCAGCGTGTTTTGTGGGCTTCGTGTCCGTTTCTCGGTGGCGTTCCAGGTGGGCGCATCTAGATGAGAATTGCCTTAATTTATTGCATGCTTCTCTTAGCCTGTTCTAGCCTTCGTTAGCTGCCTGTTGCGAGCTGAGGGGACGGAAGGGGATTTCTATCGCAGGGGTGCGGCTCCTTCTTGGGAGGTGCACCGCGCAGTTATCGTTCACCATGCCGACGGCATAGCACCACTCAAGGAGAATTAGTTGTTTCTCGGCCGTTTGACCACAGTCGTGGCGTTGTTTACCGCCATTTCACTGTCCCCACCCATTGTCCTGGCCCAGGACGTAGATGCTGGCGTTCCCGCAGGGACTCAAGAAGCCCAAGTGGAAGCTGGTGGCGCTCCAGAGGGAGATGCCCCCGGAAAGACCATTGGCATCCCCGCAGATATTGAATTTCGTAACTCCAATACCGAAAATCCAGTCACTGACTTTGATGCCGAAAAGTCTATTCTGACCCTGGACAAACAGTGGGCTGAGACCAACGGGGTGACCGAAGGTTCTATCCTGGCAGTGGGGCGTTCCCCAATCTTCCCGGAAGGTTTGTTGGTGTGGGCGGATAAGATCGCCGACTCTACTGACGGACAACTGGATATTACTACCCGGCCAGCACGACTTAATGAGGTCATGGCTGGATTGGGGGACGAGGCACAGGCTGAGATCGCAGGTCAGTCGCTAACTGGTGTGGCAGATGGCGTGTTCGGTTCGGTAGCAGGAGATGATATTGCAGAATCATCCCAGGCATCCAACGATGGAGTTGTTGTTGGTCAGTCCGAAATTCCTGATTCAGCAGTAGCCGTCAACGGTGAGAAGGAAGATCTTGACCGTTCAAACACTAGCGACGTAGAAATCTACCAGCCAGTAGGCGAGCAGTTTAAGTTGTCCTTCAAACGGCAAATCACCAAGGATTCCTGTGATGACGGGACGTTCGACTATGAGGGGGCTTCGCTTGAGTCTCGCCCCACCAGTTGTGAATTCCACGGTGAGGGTGTCCTTGACGCCGATTTCGAGATTGCTGTTAACGCTGAGGCCGCTCTCACTTTGGACACAGAAGGCCTGCTGATCAACGAGTTCTCTGTCTTAGGAAATAGTGGCGTGAGTGGTCACGCTGATGTGTCTGTCACGGATGCCATCTGGGGGCGTCTTGAGTGGCAGGTAGCAGATCTGACCTTTCCTTTCGTTGCCATGGCCGGCCCTGTCCCTCTAACTATTAATGTCACCGTACGTCCCACAGTCTTCCTCGAGGTCGATGCTGACGGTAATGCCCGTGCTTCCATCGGCAACCTCGATGTTTCCTACTCGGACGTCGGGCTCTACTACTCCACCCGCGACGGATTTGAGTTCCATCAGGGTGAACCCCACTTTGAATCTTCGCCACCAGAATTGACAGGTTCTGCAGCACTTCGCTCGGCGGTCGGTGTGGACCCGCGCACCGGTGTAAACCTAGTGGGCCTCGTCGGCGTCGACACGTCAGTCGGAACCCAGGTAGCGACAGGATTCGTCGCTGACCCTGAAAACCCGGTATGCACCATCGAGGTCGGCATGCAAGGCTTGATTGGGCTCTCCGAGATCGCTTTGTCAAAGATCCCGTTCATCGGTTGGCTGCTGGGCGGTTTGGAAGAACCGCTGAACAAGCTGATCCGCGAAAACGCCTACTATCGCTGGGCATATCCAAACCTCTACTCTTCGCCAAACCTGTGCGCCACCAACCCGATTTCAGTTGGAGACCAAGTCTGGATTGACAGCAACAAAGACGGGGTGATGGATGAGGGCGAACCGCCGCTTGAAGGCGCTACCGTTACACTCCTCCGAGGCGTTGATGCCAGCGTGGCGGACCGCCCAGGATCTGATGAGTACCTCAACGCTGTCGTTGCTACTACTGTGACAGACGCGGAGGGTAAGTATTTCTTCGATGAAGACCCAGCTTTCGAAGGCACCGCTGAAGGCGAGCACAAGGGCATGCTGATGCCGGCGCACTACACCGTCGTCGTGGACCCACCGACTCCAGGCGGTGAGGCGGATTATCAGTACGCCGACGTTGCCCCGCACGGCTTCAAAGCAACAAAGAATTACGTAGCCAAGGATGTATTCAACCGCACTTTGGAAGACCTTCAACGTGACTCGGGCGGAAAATATGCCTGGAATACCGATAATTACTCGGCGCTGATGGACGGTACCCGCTACCAGGATCGTGGCGCAGCTAACCCCGTATTGGTTGATAGCGAAATGACTCCGGAGGAAGCTCACGAGGCTCGGCTGACAAGTTTGCGCGCGTACCAGGCGGAGCTGGCAGCTACTAATGGGTACAACGACACCGTCGATTTTGGTTTCATTCCAGCCAACGCCTCTATTGGCCGTGCATCAAGGGTCACCGGAAAGGCCTATATTGCTAGTGAATCCGTTCGCCAGCTCCCGGCTGGAGCAACGCAGGGAGAGCTCAACTGGCTGACTCAAGGTACTGGTGTCGCCGGCGCTGAAATCTCCTTCAAGCCGCTGCGTCTAGAAAGCCCGTCCGGCCGAATGGAGCCAGTAGAACCAGGCGAGGATGAGCCACACATTGTCCGCACTGATGTCGCTGGTCGTTTCACGGAGATGCTACCTAACGGTGTCTACGAGGCAAGCATCAAGTCGCTTCCTGAAGGCTATGAACTCATCGAGGGTGCACCAACCACCGTTGAAGTAGAAGTGTCGGCAAACACCTCGGCAAATCTGCTGCAACCCGACAAGTATTGGGTCAACTTCGGCGTTTCCGGAACCCCCAACTCGATCGAGCTGATGACGTACATTGACACCGATAACAACGGCACATTCGGTTCCGACGACATTGCAATTCCCGGTGCTGAGTTCTCCGTCAAGCACATGGCCACACCCATTGCTGGATTCCTAGCAGCTGAGAACGGCGTCGCTGCCAGCTCGCTGCCGAATTCCAAGGGGTTGGTGCCGTGGACACTGACGGCCTTCGCACCGGCAGGACGTACTTTCACTGACAGTGCCACTCACGCTCTTGGCAAGAACACCTGCACCCTTGTCAAGGAAGGCACACAGGTGGAGTGCAAGATTCGAGCAAGAGATGGTGGAGTATTTTCTGACGGCAACAAGGAGGATGCAGTCGCGAGTGCTGCATTTGCCATCCAGCCAACAGACGAAGAAAGTACTGACACCGGTGGTGGATTCTTCAGCAGGCTCTTTAACTAACGCCCTTGCCTTATGGCTGTCGCCGGCGACTAGCCAGTACGAGTAACTCCAAGGGCGCGCGTCGCCGGAAAAGTGGAACTGCTCCCCACGGAATGGACTGAGAGATCAGGCACCAATCCGTGGGGAGCAGTTTTTGTTATCTGCTACCTAGGCAGGGCATTCATCCACCCTGCTCAGAATCAGAGCGACCTTGCAGTCTTTGTCACGTCGAAACTGTCCTATCTGGGTGCACAATCGCAGATTGGTACCCCATCGGCGGTCAGCGTGATCGTCCAAGGGTGGGGGACTAGTGGCGAAAGTGGGGTAGTGGCACAAAAGTGTAGACAGGAATCTTCCGTACGTGCGTACATGTATACATTAATGCGCCAACTTTAAGTTTTGAGGCGAAAATCACACTTTGACGTGATTGTAAAAGATAATAAATTCTTTTAGCGTTTTATTTCCACAAAAAGTCTCTGAGCTGCAGGCTTTGGAATGCCTGTGTGGTGGACGTGGGATGGGGGAAGCTTCCCGTTGAATGTATTTCACCCACTCCACTTTCGATAGTTGTCCTTACAGGCTAGGTTTGATGTCATTATAATTAATCTGGTTTCTCAGACAATAAATAATTTTCTCATCAGTCCTGCTCATCATGTGCATCAGCCCAACCCGAGCTCGTGCACATAGGCGAGGCCACACGACACCTTCGTAGGAGGAGGTTTCCCGATGACAACGGTCCTTATCTCTAACTGCCCCACGTTAAGGCGGCTGCTCCAGCGCATCACCCCTCACGAAACGACACACACCTACGGCTCGCTAGCGGCGGCGCCGAAGCGGGTTGTCCACGACGCGTCCACCGTCGTCTTCGATGAATCCACAGCCAGCTTCATGGAACTCTATGCGTACAAAGACGCCGTAGGCCCTCGCCAAAAACTGGTGGTTTTGACCGAAAAATGCATCAGCCTGATCCGTTGCTTCGAACGCGCCACAGTCATGTCCTATCCCATCAGCGCCAGCGCCCTGCAGGATCAGCTTCGTTCACAGGAGGAGATCCATGCTTAATACCTCCACCGTGTTTTATGCAGCGGACGTCCTGCTCCTTCTCCTGCTCTTGCTGTGCGTCTACCTCTTCATCAACAACGCGCGCGCCAGGGCGGCACAGGATCGCAAAAACAACTTCCTCGACCGCGCAAGAGGCCCCTTCACCCAGGCTATCTTCGACGGCACGCCGCCCGACATCACATTGAACACAAGCGAAGAAGTCAGATGGGCCATCGAGTTTTTTCTGTCCTGCTACAACGACTACGAGGATCCCACCATCCGCACTCGCTTGAGCACGCTTGCCGACGAGCTGTTCACCACCGAGCTGGCCACTCAACTGGCATCACGGCGTGCCGCCACGCGCCAGTACGCGCTGGTCGTGACCTACCAGTTGGGCATGAGCACGCTTGACGACAAGGTGGCCGCGATCAATCCACGGACACACCTTGAAGAAGCTCTCACCGCCGCAATCCGGGGAACCCCTGCTATCGGCTCCGCCGAGGCAGAACGGCTCGAAAAAATCCTCAGTGGCTCGTCGACAAGCGAAAGGCAGCTCCATGATTAGCGGACTCTCACTCCTGGCCTGGGCAGGGTACTTCCTCGCCGGGTACCTCCTATTAGTGGTGGCGTTTTATTTCATCATGATGATCGTGGCGCTCTACAAAATTAACCGCAACAATCACTACGAACGTCCGATGGATCTGCTGTCCAATAATGACTTCTACAACCTGGGCGTATCCATCCTGGTGCCGGCCTATAACGAAGAAGTGGGGATCATCCACAACGTTTCATCGTTGCTCAACCTGAACTACAAGGCCTACGAAATCATTGTGGTCAATGATGGGTCGACGGACTCGACAGAAAGCCTGCTGATCAATCACTTCGCGATGGAACCCGCAGAACGCACCACTGTGGACCAGGCGATTGCCACCGAGGGCGTCCGCGACGTGTACGTGTCCACGCTGTTTCCCAATCTTAAGCTGGTCAACAAGAACAACGGTGGCAAAGCCGATGCCCTGAACTGTGGCATCAACTACTCCACCATGGACTACGTGTGCACCGTCGACGGTGATTCCGTCCTGGAGAAAGACTCAATTAAAAAGGTCATGCGCCCCTTCGTCCTTGAAGGCAAGCGCGTAGCCGCCGCCGGCGGATCCGTTGAACTGATCAACGACAACGAAGTGATCGACGGTGTGGCTGATAAACGCGTCGAATTCTCCTCCAACCCGTTGGTGGCCATGCAATCCATCGAATATTACCGTTCCTTCCTGATCGGGCGCGTCGCCTTGAGCGAGCACAACCTCATGCTGATCTGCTCCGGCGCTTTCACCGTGTTCGACAAGGAACTACTGATCCACAACGGGGGACTAGCTACCGACGTGATCGGCGAAGACATGGAGATCGTCGTTCGGCTGCAGAAGCAATTGATCGACGACGGCGTCGATAAGCGCATCGTGCACGTGCCCGATGCCATCTGCTACACCGAAGCCCCCGAATCTTTGAAAGTGCTGCACCGCCAGCGGCGACGCTGGCACCAAGGCCTCCTGGAAAGTTTGTGGAGGCACCGTCGCGTCACACTCAACCCGCGCTACGGATCCTTAGGCCTCGTGGCTTACCCGTATTTCATCCTGGCAGAAGCACTCATCCCGCTTATCGAACTATTTGGTTTCGGCTACTTGATCGCCGGCTTTTTCGCCGGGCAGGTTTTCCTCGAGTTCTCCCTCATCCTGGTGGTGTTCTTCCTGCTCTACGCCGGCTTGGTGAACATGATCTCAGTGATGCTCAACGCTTGGCAGCAAGGTAAATATCCGGGGATCTCAGACATGACATATGTGCTGGGGCTGTCGTTCACAGAGGTATTTTGGTACAAGCCGCTCATGCTGATCTGGCGCCTGGAGGGCTACTACCGCTTCTTCACCAAACGCAGTGACTGGGGCGTCATGGAGCGCACCGGCTTTGCCCAGCCACGCCCGGAGGTGGCCTCATGAGGAAACTGCTCTCTTTCATTGCGGTTGCAGCGCTGCTGCTCCTCGTGCCCGTGGTGGTGTGGGGTGTGAAGACGTCGTTTTTCGACCAATCATTAGTGCTTGACAACCGAGAAGACGGCGCGGCGCCGAACAATGGTGCGAACTACTTCTTCAATTACGCGAAGGCCAACCCAGAGCTGGCATCCATCCAGAACGTGGACTATTCCATCGATGAGATGAAACAGTTTGACTCCATGTACGTCTCCACCGAGGACGGCTTCAGGACCACGGTGGACCAGTGGAACCAGGTCAAAGTCAACATCGACCAGAACGATCCGAGCCTGCTTTTTGCCGAATACGGCGTGATCCACAACGCAGAGTCCGCGGACCTATCGCAACTGATCTCACAGGACCTGGGCGTGAACTCGACGAACTGGGCTGGCCTTTACGTGCCCGACTTGGCAGATACCGACAATCCTGCGATCCCGGCCAAGGTGTTTGAAAACATCGGCAGCGAATGGAACTACTCTGGGCCCGGCCTGGTGCTAAACAACAGCAATGAGGAAAAAGCCCAGGTGGTAGAGCTTGCACCGGGGGAGGACGGCGCAGAGGAACTGGCGTTGCAGCCTACCGAGGCAGGCCGCGAATCCGGGTACGACGACGTGCCCGCCCCATACTCCGGTTGGTTCGACATCGTGGAACCCGCCGCCGGCACCGAGGTGCTGTACGCGTTCGATTTTGCGCTTGACGACGAGGCCAAAGCCGCTCTCGCCAAAGAATCCATCCCGGACATAATTCCGGCGGTAACCGTGTCGCGTGAGGGCGCCTCAGACCGTTTCTACCTCGCCGGCTCCTTTAGCCAGGCGGAGGCGATCCCGGAAATTTACCAGGTGCAGGGCATTCAGCACCTGTACTCCTTATTTGAAAGGTTCAGCTCCTCCATCTTCTACTGGAATTCCTTTTTCCCCATCATGAGCCAGAGCGTGAAGTTGCACCAGGAGTTCAGCGAGACAACAGGGGAAGACTTCGCCGTGGCCGACCAGCCGAACCCAGGAGAAGTGTTTTACCCGGCCAGGATGAAGAATGATTCGAACCGCATAGAGGTGAGGGTGGGCGATGAGTTCCGCCCGATGACAATCAAGTGAGGCGGCCTGGGTTGGTCGGAGACTAGGTTTTACCCTAGGAGGACGATCAGCATGGCACGACCCAGCAAGTACGACACCGCCACCCAACAACGCGCGGTACGCATGTACTTCGAACGTCTCGAAGACGGCGACATCTCCAAAGCAGCCGCCCGCCGAGAAATCGGCGAACTACTCGGCGTAAAGGAATCCACCCTGCGCAA
>NZ_JBHWRP010000060.1:0-2720 GCF_043426755.1 Corynebacterium sp.
ACGCCGACGAAGGCGAGCCCGACGACGAGCCTGCGAGCCCGTCGGAATCCGAGACCGCCGACGACACGGACTAGGGTTATGGCCGTGCAGGACAAGACCACTGAACAATTACGTGCCGACGTCGCGCGGATGACCACGGTCACCGACGCCTCCGAGGTGCCCAAGTCGTCTTCGCAGACGCTTAAGGCCTCGATGCGCGACCTGACCTACGGCTTTAGCCAGCACGAGCTCTGGCTGCAGCTGGGTTGGCAGGACATCAAGCAGCGCTACCGCCGCTCGACCCTGGGTCCGCTGTGGATCACCATCGCCACCGGCGTGATGGCCGCCGCCCTGGGGCTGTTGTACTCGTTGCTCTTCCAGATCGACTGGCGGGAGTTCCTCCCGCACGTGACGGTCGGGTTCATCGTCTGGGGGTTCATCTCCGGGTGCGTGAAGGAAGGCTCGACGATCTTCATCGACAACGAGGGGCTGATCAAACAGCTGCCCTCGGCGTTGAGTGTGCACGTCTACCGAGTGGTGTGGCGCCAACTGCTGTTTTTCGCCCACAACCTGGTCATCTGGCTGATCCTGGTGTTTATCCTGGACATCCCGCTGAACTGGGAGTCGTTGCTGGCGATTCCGGCGCTGCTGCTGCTAGTGCTCAACGGCGTGTGGGTGGCGATGTTCTTCGGCATCGTGGCCACCCGGTTCCGCGACGTCGCCCCGCTGCTGGACGCGCTGATACAGCTGGCGTTTTATGTCACCCCGATCGTGTGGACCACCCACACCCTGGAGCAGCAGGGCGGGGAGGTCGCGGAGCAGGCCCGCATCGTAGAGATCAACCCCTTGTTCCATTACCTGGAGATCGTGCGTGCCCCGATGCTGGGCAACCACGTGGAGTTCTACCACTGGGCGATCGTGCTGGGCTGCACTGTGGTGGGGCTCGGCCTGACCCTGCTGGCGATGCGTCAGTGGCGTTTCCGTGTGAGCTACTGGGTGTAGGAGGAGCAACCATGGTTTCCATCGACACCTATAACGCGTGCGTCGATTTCCCGATCTTCGACGCCAAGTCCCGCTCACTGAAGAAGGCGGTGCTGTCTTCCGCCGGCGGGGCGATCGGCAAAAACGAGGCCAACACCGTCGTAGTGGAGGCGCTCAAAGACATCAACCTGCACCTGCGCGAAGGCGACCGGGTGGGCCTGGTCGGCCACAACGGCGCAGGTAAGTCCACGCTGCTGCGGCTGCTCTCCGGCATCTATGAGCCGACCCGCGGGGTGGCCGATGTCCGGGGCCGGGTCGCGCCGGTCTTCGACCTGGGCGTAGGGATGGACCCGGAGATCTCCGGTTACGAAAACATCATCATCCGCGGCCTGTTTCTGGGCCAGTCGCGGCGGCAGATGCGCAAGAAGATGGACGACATCGCGGAGTTCTCCGAGCTCGGCGACTACCTGTCCATGCCGCTGCGCACCTACTCCACCGGCATGCGGGTGCGCCTGGCGCTGGGCGTGGTGACCTCGATTGAGCCGGAGATCCTGCTGCTGGACGAGGGCATCGGCGCCGTCGACGCCGCCTTCATGGCCAAGGCGCGCGTGCGCCTGCGCGAGATGGTCAAGCGCTCCGGCATCCTGGTCTTCGCCTCGCACTCCAACGACTTTTTGGCCCAGCTGTGCACCACGGGTCTGTGGATCGACCACGGCCAGATCAAGCAGGCCGGGCTCGTCGACGAAGTCGTGGAAGCCTACGAGGGCAAAGAGGCCGGCGAGCACGTCCGCTCCCTGCAGCAACGATTCCTGCGCGAAGACGAGGGAGAACCCGATGTCCACTGATACCCCGCCGCTTGCCTCCACCGGCACCACAGCTGCCGTCATCGTCACCCACCAGCGCGTGGAGCTGCTGCGCGCCTCCTTGGGAGTCGTGGCCGCCCAGACCCACCCGGTGGACTGGATCATCGTGGTCGACAACGGTGCTGAGACGCAAGTGCGTGATCTGGTGGCCGAGGTCGCCGGCGAGCGCGGGATCTACCTGCCCTCGCGCACGAACCTGGGCGGGGCCGGCGGCTTCGCCTACGGGTTCCTGCACGCGCTCGCCCTAGGCGCCGACGCCATCTGGTGCGCCGACGACGACGGCCGTCCCGCCGACACCCACGTCTTGCAGACCCTCTACCGCGTGGCCGAAGAACGCGGCCTGCACGAGATCTCCCCCACCGTGTGCAACATCGACGACCCGGCGCGCCTGGCTTTCCCGCTGCGTCAAGGCCTGACGTGGCACCGGCGCGTGGACGAGCTGGAGGGCGAGTTCCTCGAGTCTTATGCCTCGTTGTTCAACGGCGCGTTGATCTCTGCGCGCGCGATGGAGATCATCGGCGTGCCCGACTACCGCCTGTTCATCCGCGGCGACGAGGTCGAATATCACCGCCGGCTGTCGCGCTCCGGGCTGAGGTACGGGACCTGCTTGACGACGTTCTACCTGCACCCGGACGGATCGGACGAGTTCAAGCCGATCCTGGGCGGCAAGATGCACGCCCAGTACCCCGACGGCGAGTTCAAGCGTTATTTCACCTACCGCAACCGCGGGTATCTGATCAGCCAGCCCGGCAACCGGAAACTCGCGCTGCAGGAAGTGGGCCGCTTCGCGTGGTTCTTCCTCGTCCAACGCCGCGACGTCAAGGGTTTCCGGCAGTGGTGGACGCTGCACCGCGCGGGGCGCAACGAGGATTTCCGCCGGCCATAACTTTCCACTCG
>NZ_JBHWRP010000061.1:0-14713 GCF_043426755.1 Corynebacterium sp.
TCAGCGCCGGGATTTTATCCAGCTGTGCCTCAGTACGGTTGATCAGATCAAGATAGGTGTTCTTAGTATCCATGCGTTCAACAATACTGAAAACGAACTGGTTTAGAAGGCGCCGCCCGAAGGATTGTAGGTGGCTTGGACAACACGGGTGTCTGCGTCGCCGCCATCGGTATCGCTGTCACCAGATTCGGCAGGGGCATCGTCGTTAAGCGCCTGCTCCTCAAGGACTTCCTTGGGGGCTTCGGCCGGGTCGGCGCCCTTAATCATCCAGATGATGGTGTCCAGCTCCTCGGGCTTGACCAGCACATCGCGGGCCTTGGAGCCCTCGGAGGGGCCCACCACTCCGCGCGATTCCATCAAGTCCATCAGTCGGCCTGCCTTGGCGAAGCCGATGCGCAGCTTGCGCTGCAACATCGAGGTCGAGCCCAGCTGGGAGGTGACAACGAGCTCGACGGCCTCGAGCAGATCGTCCATGTCCTTGCCGATGTCATCGTCGATGACCTTCTTGTCGGAGGCCTTCTCCTCCGTCACGTTCTCGACGTAGTTCGGCTCCGCCTGGTTCTTGGCGGCCTCGACAACTGCTTGGACCTCTTCGTCGGTGACGAAAGCGCCCTGCATACGCTGTGGGCGGCCCGCACCCTGAGGAATGAAGAGGCCATCGCCCATGCCGATCAGCTTCTCCGCACCGGCCTGGTCGAGGATGACGCGGGAGTCTGTCAAGGACGACGTAGCGAACGCCAAGCGCGAAGGCACGTTCGTCTTGATCAGGCCGGTCACCACATCCACCGAAGGGCGCTGGGTCGCCAGCACCAGGTGGATACCGGCGGCACGTGCCTTCTGGGTGATGCGCACGATCGAGTCTTCGATTTCCTTCGGGGCGGTCATCATCAAGTCGGCCAACTCGTCGACTACACACACGATAAACGGGTAGGGCTTCATCTCCCGCTCGGATCCCAGAGGTGCCTGCAGCTCCCCGGAACGAACCTTCGCGTTGTAGTCCTTAATGTGGCGCACACGCGCGGACTTCATGTCCAGGTAGCGCTGCTCCATCTCCTCCACCAGCCACTGCAGCGCGGCCGAAGCCTTCTTTGGCTGCGTAATAATCGGGGTGATCAGGTGCGGGATGCCCTCATAAGGCGTCAGCTCCACCATCTTCGGGTCCACCAGAATCAGGCGGACTTCCTCAGGCGTTGCGCGCGTGAGCAGCGAGACCAACATCGAGTTCACAAACGCAGACTTACCGGAGCCAGTAGAACCCGCCACCAGCAGGTGTGGCATCTTCTGCACCGAGTGTGCGACAAATTCGCCTTCGATGTCCTTGCCCAGGCCGATCAGCATCGGGTCGTGATTCCCGCGGATCTTCGGCGCGTCCAGGACGTCGCGCAGACGCACCATTTCGCGGTCAGCGTTCGGCACCTCAATACCCACGGCGGACTTGCCCGGGATCGGGGTGAGTAGACGCACGTTATCGGTCGCGACGGCATAGGCCAGGTTGGACTGCAGGTTCGTAATCTTGGACACCTTCACGCCAGGGCCTAGCTCGACCTCGTAGCGCGTAACTGTCGGCCCACGGGAGAAGCCCGTGACCTGAGCATCGACCTTGAACTCGTCGAAGACTTCGGTGATGGCCTCGATCATGCGGTCATTGGCCGCGGTGCGCGTCTTCGGCACATCGCCGGCGACCAGCAAGTCGGTCGAGGGCAGCACGTAGTCGGTGGCAGGTTCTGGGGTGCGCGCCTGTGGGGCGGACTCACTCTTCTCTAGTTCGGATTTCGGCGTGGATGCTGGGACTGCGCCGGCATCGATTCCCGATCGCGCGATGATCGCCTGGCGGGTCTTTTCCAACGAGGTGGATACCGCGGCCGAACTGTTTCCCGCCGGTTCGTCGACCACAGGAATTTCATCGGTGTCGTCGTGGGAGACACTCGGTGCCGGGGCAGATTTCGCTTGTCGACGACGCGACGTCGCACGCTTAGTTGGCTTTGGCTCCGCGGGCAGGACCGTGGTCGCATCGGAATCGTCGAGCTCTGGCTCCGCGTTCGGGTTGAACTCATCGCTCGGCGCTTCCGCAGACTCGCGGGGATCAGCGAAAAGTGTGTGCTGCTGTGCTGATTCATCCGCTGGGTAGTTCTCCAACGGCGAGGAGACCGCCCGGCGCCGCTTGGGGCGGGCCGACCGGAAGGATCGCGTTGCGCTGGTGCGTTTGCGTCCCTCGGCGATGTCGTCGACATCCTCGGCCACATGGGCGTAACGGTCGTCAGAGTCCTTTTCATCGTCGTCTGAATCGTCGGTGAAATTGCGTGAGCCCATCGAGGAAACAAAGTCACCGATCTGGCTGAACAGTTGGCGTACGGTCACCCCAGTGATCATCAACGCACCATAGACGATGAGCAGAATCAGCAGTGGGACGGCCACATAGGAGGAAAAGCCGGCGGACAGGCCCCCGCCGATGAAGGCACCGATCGCGCCACCAGCGATCTTTCGGGCCTCCCATTCCGCTGGGTTACCGGCGAAGACGTGCATCAGCGACAGCATGGCCACCGCGATCAGCACAACACCCACGCCGATGCGGGTCTTTGTGTTTTTGTCGGCGCGGTAATCCAGCATGAGCATGATCGCAATGGCGACGAGTACGACTGGAAGGACCAGTGCGCCCGCACCAATGATGAGGTGGGTCACCGAAGCAATAGCAGCACCGATCGGCCCGGCAATATCCAGCCAGACTGATGCACCAAGAACGGCGGCCAGGCCGATCAGGACAAGTCCGACGGTATCCCCGCGATGGGATCCACCGCCACGGGTAATTCCCCTGGCCTGGGTGTTGTCAGCATCCCCAGACTCGTCGTAAGAATCGTCGGTAGTTTCTTCCTGCGCTGCGATGTCCTTATCCCCCTCGTCGTACTCACTGTGTTCTTCGTAGTCCTCGTGATCTTCGTTGTCGCGTCGTCGGCCAACCTTCGAGCCGATAGAGGCAACGCCTCGTGTCATGGAACCCAATCCCCTAGCGGTGCCGCGCGCGATCGCACCGAATGTGGAGCCAACCGCCTTATAGGCGGAGCCCACCCGCTCATCAGCTGTGTCTGCAGCCAGTTGAGTAGTCGCGGTGGAGTGCGGGCGTGCTAAACGGGTAGTGCGACTCGTGGAACGGGTCGACTTGCTACCGCTTGCTCGGCTCTTCGGGCCGCTGGAAGAGCGACGCGTAGAGCGCGACGGGGAATTCTTGACAGACATGCCCCAAGGATAACCCCAGTAATCACATTGTTCACATTTGCCACACCGAGCACATGCGCATTTTTATGATCACACGCCCCGTTGCGTCAGGCCTACTCCCTTGACTGCGCGATATGCTGCGGGTCTCCGGATACCGTCACCTCGACAACATCGCGCCCAAAAACCCACAGCAACAGTTCGCCCGGTTCACCAACCACCCGCACAACAGCGTCCCCCTGCTCGGCCACCCCACGCCGATCCCCCACCGTCATCGGTGGCAATGTGGTCGGCGACAAGACGACGGGAACCGGAGCCGAACGCAGAAGCAGCTTGCCGAAGCGACCAGCCAACAGAGCCAGTTCTTTGTTCACGGCCTTACTGAACTCGCGCGGCCGGGCTACGCCGTCGCCGCGCAGCACATCTTCATGGTGAACAAAGTGCTCGGCAGTGTTCATCATCGAATCGACGGGCTTCAGCAACAGTGGTGGCCCCGCTGCCCAGTCCTTTACCAGGTCAGCATAATCACGGTTCGAAATTTTATCTGCGAAAACTTTACCCACCCCGGGCATCAGCGCCAGCTGATTATTTTCACGGACGCACAGGTGTTCCGCTAAGTCGCGGGTTTCCCACCCCTGGCACAAAGTCGGGGCATTAGGGCCTACGCGCAGCAGCGTATCTGCAAGGCGCGACCGTTCTGTTGCAGCAAAAGACATGCGCCCCAGCATAGCTGAGGCGCATGAATTAGTGGGCTGCTTTAATGCGAGGACGCTTAGAGCGACTCGCGAGCTGCCTGGACGTCTTCGTCGTCAAGCGGAGTATCGTCCTCGGTCACGGGAACCACGGTCGGCAGAATGACTGGCTCGCGCTTGTACTTCTGCTCGATGGCGCGGGATACCTTACGACGAAGCTGCTGAACCATACGGTACGGGTCATTTTCGCCCTCCGCTGCCAGATCGTTCATCGTGTCTTCGACAAGCTGCACAACCTCTGGCACTACACCTCGGTCGTCCTCGGAGAAGCCCGTGGTCGAAACGGCAGGCTTTTCCATCAGGCGGCCTGTGCGCGAATCGATAACAGCGGTGATCGATACGACGCCACCTGCAGCCAGGTTGGTGCGATCCGCCAGCACGTCGGCCTCGACCTCACCCATCGTTTCACCGTCAACGTAGAGGTGACCGACCTGGTACTGGCCCACAACCTTCGCGTGGCCGTTGACCAAGTCAACTACCACGCCGTTTTGTGCCAGCACGGTGTTCTCGCGCTTCACGCCAGTGGAGATTGCAAGCTCATTGTTGGCACGCATGTGGCGCCACTCGCCGTGCACCGGCATCGCGTTCTTCGGGCGTGCCGCGTTGTACAGGAACAGCAGCTCGCCAGAGTAGCCGTGGCCCGTGGCGTGCACGTGAGCATCCTTGTTGGTGATCACGGTGGCGCCAATCTGCGCCAAATTATTGATCACGGAGAAAATGGCCTCTTCGTTGCCCGGAATCATCGAGGAGGACAAGATGATCAAGTCACCCTCGCGCACCGTAATCTGGCGGTGCTCACGACGCGACATGCGCGACAGAGCAGCCATCGGCTCACCCTGAGTACCGGTAGTAATCAGCAGCACGCGGTGCGGAGCCACCTTGGAGGCCTCGTCGATGGAGATGATGGTGCCCTTCGGCGCCTTCAACAGACCCATCTTTTCGGCGATCTCCATGTTGCGCATCATCGAGCGGCCATTGAAGGCCACCTTGCGGCCCGCGGCGACAGCAGCGTTCACGGCCATCTGCACACGCGAGACGTTGGAAGCAAAGGACGCCAAGATGACGCGCTGCTTTGCTTCACGCACCAGGCGGATGAAGTTCTCCTCGATGCCGGCCTCAGATTCAGAGAATCCCGGGGTGGTGGCATTCGTGGAGTCACACATCATCAGATCCACGCCCTCGTCGCCAAAGCGCGACAGGGCCGGCAGGTCGGTGGGCTTGCCGTCATAAGGCGTTTGATCCAACTTGATATCGCCAGTCATGATGACCTGGCCCGCGCCAGTGCGGATGGACAGGCCCAGTGCGTCCGGGATCGAGTGGCCCACCGTCCAGAAACGGATGTTGAACGGGCCAACGGTGATCTCCGAGTCCTTGTTCACCTCATGCAGCTTCGGACGCTGACGGTGTTCCTTCGTCTTCGCCGCGATCAGCGCGTTAGTGAACTTCGCCGAGTAAATCGGCAGGTTCGGGCGCAGCTTCAGCAGCCACGGGATCGCACCGATATGGTCTTCATGCCCGTGCGTAACGACGAGGGCCTCAACCTTATCCAGCTTCTTCTCAATGGGTCCGAAGTCAGGCAGGATCAGATCCACGCCTGGCTCGCCCGAGGACGGGAACAAGACGCCACAGTCCACGATAAGCAGACGACCGTTGTATTCGAAGACCGTCATATTGCGGCCGATTTCAGAAATACCACCCAAGGCATAAATGCGCAGGCCATTCTGCGGGGCCTTCGGAGGGGCGGGCAGACGCTTAGTCATGTCGGTGCCCTGCATGGACTTCATTGGGTTGCGGCGGTTCTGCCCACCACGTCCACGACGGCGACGGCCACGGTTATTGTTGTTATTTCCGTTGTTATTATTGTTGCCGTTGTTATTGTTGTTGCTCTTCTTGGGCGTGTCACCCTTCTTCGCACCGTCGGCAGCCTGGAATACAGGCGCCTGGTCTCCGGTCTCCGGCGGGCCAGCCTTTCGCGTGACCTTTCGGGACCGATTACGGGGTTCATTCATATTTAGAGGACTCCAGCCTTCTTCAAATCATTTCGAAGAACCTCGATCTGGTCGTCGCTAGCAGCAGCGACCGGCAAACGAGGTTCCCCGACATCCAAGCCCTGCAAACGCAAGGCTGCTTTAGCAAATGTTGCACCACCCAAAATCGCCTGCTGAGAAGCAAGCACATGCATGGTGTTGGCGTTGATTTCCCGAGTACGGGCGAGGTCGCCTTCCTCAAAGCTTGTGTGTAATTCACGGAGAAGTGCCGGCGCAGCATGCCCAATCACCGAAATGAAGCCGGTGGCACCGAGCGCAAGCCATGGCACGTTCAACGGGTCGTCGCCAGAGTACCAGGCAAGACCAGTTTCCTGAATTAATGGGGCTGCCTCAAACATATCACCCTTCGCATCCTTCATCGCCTTGATGGTCGGAAGCTTCGCGAGTTGACGAATCGTGTCGCCTGCGATCGGGATACCCGAGCGGCCAGGAATGTCATAGAGGCAAATTGGTAGATCCGTCGCACCGGCCACGGCCGTGAAGTGCTGGACCAGGCCCTCCTGTGAGGGCTTCGAGTAGTACGGGGTGACTACCAGCAGTGCGTCAGCACCAGCCTCCGCAGAGGCTTGCGCCAGCTCGATAGAGGTGCGCGTGTCATTGGTGCCGGCTCCGGCGATGAGCTTCGCCCGGTCGCCTACTTCTTCCTTGACCGCCTTGAGCAACGCCAGTTTTTCTTCCGTGGTCGTTGTTGGCGACTCCCCCGTGGTTCCTGCGAGGACAAGCGAGTCAATACCGTTATCCACCAGGTGGGCGGCCAACTTTCGACCTGCGTCGAGATCAAGTGCGCCACCGCGGTCAAACGGCGTGACCATGGCGACACAGACGGTGCCGAAGTCAGATGCTCCGACCTGTGCTGTCAAAGTAGTGCCCATGAGGCTCAAGGTTACCTTCTTCCTTAGTCGCGTGTGCAACCCGCCACAGTAGAAGGGTTGCGCATGCGCTTTTCTTTCGCTAGTTAATGTAGGGGCTCGCCGCCATTTTCGACCCATCGGTCAACGTTGTGACCAGGAAGTCGTCGAAAAGCGTCGGCGCTTGCTGCTTTAAAATCTCTAAACAACGGATGGCGAGGCCGCGGATTTCCACATCGGCATGTTCTGTGGCGCGCGAGGCGATGAAGTGGCGCCACGTGCGGTAGTTGCCTGTGACGACGATGCGTGATTCCGTGGCGTTCGGCAAAATTGCGCGCGCAGCCTGGCGGGCCTGTTTCTTCCGCAGTAAGGCGTTGGGCTCGTCGGCAAGCTTCTCTTCCAGCGCGTCCAGCAATTCCTCATAGACGAAGCGGGACTCATCGACGCTGCGAAGAAAGAGTCGGGTTAAGTCTTCGTCCTGCGCGATGAGGTCGGGCACGACCACGTGGTTCGTGTTCGAATGCACGAAACGCTGTGAAAGCTGCGAAAAGGAGAAATGCCTGTGGCGCACCAGCTCGTGTGTCGCCGAGCGAGACAGCCCGCGAATGTACATCGTGGCGGTCGCATGCTCCAGCAGCGCGTGGTGCCCGACCTCCATGATGTGCCGCAGGTAAGTCTCATTGGTCGCCGTGTGCGGGTTCGGCTTGTCGAAGGTTTCGTAGCACGCGCGCCCCGCGAACTCGACAAGGCCTTCGGCATCGGTGGCCGTCTCGTCGGCTTGCCACGCCACATCGTCCGGGGAAGAAAACTGGGTTGCCGCGATCAGCTGAACATCAAGCCGAGTTGGCTGCGCCATCGTGACCTCTCCCCTACAGACCCAAGTAGGAATCGAGCCCGATGCTCAGGCCCTTGTGCTCTTCGACGTTGCGCACGCCGGTGAGCACGCCGGGGACGAAGGAATCGCGGCCGTAGGAATCCTGGCGGATCGTCAACGTCTGATCCTTGGTGCCAAACACAATGTCCTCGTGCGCGACCATGCCGGTCATGCGCACGGCATGCACCTTCACGCCATCAACATCGGCACCGCGAGAACCGTCGAGCGCCTGCTCGGTCGCATCCGGCATCGCCTCCATGCCGGCCTCCTTCCGCGCCTGGGCAATGCCCTGAGCGGTCTTCACTGCGGTGCCCGAAGGTGCGTCCAGCTTGTTCGGGTGGTGGTATTCCACAACCTCCGCCGACTCGAAGAATGGGGCTGCCTGCTTTGCGAAAGCCATCGCCAGCACCGCGGAAATGGCGAAGTTCGGGGCGATGAGCACCCCGACCTCCGGGTTGTTCTCCAACCAGCCGCGGACCTCGTCGTAACGCGCGTCATCGAAACCGGTGGTGCCGACGACCGCGTGGATGCCGTTGTTAATGCAGAACTCGAGGTTGCCCATCACGGCATTGGGCGTGGTGAAGTCCACGATGACCTCTGCGCCAGCATCGACGAGGGCGTCGAGGGAATCATCAGCATCAATCTCAGCGACCAGCTCAAGGTCATCCGCCGCCTTCACACCAGCGACAACCGCCGAACCAACGCGCCCCTTGGCGCCGAGAACGCCTACCTTAATTGCCATAGTTGTACTCCTTCGAACTTGTTTTCGCTGTGGTGCGCCGCGCGCACGTTCCTTTCGCCTAGTCTATTCCCCGCGCTTTCAATATGGGGCAGCGGCAGGCATCTGGCGGTGCCAGGCAACGATTCGCTTACGATCGCGACAATTCCTTTACCTGGGTCCGCGTCTCGGGTTACCTTTAACTTATGAAACACAAGACACTCGCACTCATTTCCATCCCACTGGTTGCGGGCGTCGTGCTGGCGGGTTGTTCGTCCAGCGACGACACCCAAACACAAGACCAAGCACAAGAAACCGTGACGACGACGGCGACATCCCCCGTCGAAACCACCGACACCACCACGGAAACCTCCACAGAGACCTCGCCTGTCGACACCGAACCTTCCAACGACACGGCCCTGGCCATGCTAGGGGCCGCATCCACCGACCCGACAACAAACTGGGAGGAAAGCAACGGCGGGGCCTACGCAGACCTGGACATCAAAGACATCCGCGTCGGGTCCCACGACGGCTTCGACCGCTTCGTCCTCGAGTTCACCGGCGAAGGCCTTCCCAGCTACCACGCGGGTTACACCGACGAACCCCTGCAGCAAGCATCCGGCTTGCCCATCGATGTTGCCGGCTCCGCCGCGCTAGAGGTCATGGTTCACGGCACCGCAGCCGCGATGATGAATACCGACAACCCGCTGCTGAAGTCCGTCGGCCCGATGGACAAGGCAGCCGGCAATATCCAGGGTGTTACCTACGGCGGCACCTTTGAGGCGGACTCTCAGTTCTTCATTGGACTGGACAAGCCACGCCCCTACAGCGTCACCGTCTTGGAGAACCCCGCTCGCCTTGTTATCGACATTAAGAGCTAGTTCGCTTATCGACGAAAAACGGCCGGCCCTCACATCTGGAGGGGCCGGCCGTTCGTCGTTAAGCGCGATCTGCCTTAGTCTTCGTCGACTGGGACCAAGGAGATCTTGCCGCGGTTATCCACATCTGCGATTTCAACCTGGACCTTGTCGCCCACGTTGACGACGTCCTCGACCTTGTCGATACGCTTGCCGCCGCCGAGCTTGGAAATGTGGATCAGGCCATCCTTGCCCGGGGTCAGCGACACGAACGCGCCGAACGCGACAGTCTTCACCACGGTGCCCAGGAAGCGCTCGCCCACCTTCGGCATCTGCGGATTAGCGATCGAGTTGACCTTCTCAATCGCCTGATCAGCGGACTCACCGGATGCAGCAGAGATGAAGACGGTGCCGTCATCCTCGATGGAGATATTTGCGCCGGTGTCATCAGTGATCTGGTTGATGGTCTTGCCCTTCGGGCCGATGACCTCGCCGATCTTGGACACAGGCACCTTGATCGTGGTGATCTTCGGTGCGAACGGGCTCATTTCATCTGGGCCATCGATGACCTCAGCCATGGTCTCCAGGATCGCCTCACGTGCTTCCTTCGCCTGCTCCAGCGCATCTGCCAGAACCTTCGAAGGAATGCCATCCAGCTTGGTGTCCAGCTGCAAAGCGGTGATGAAGTCCGGAGTACCGGCGACCTTGAAGTCCATGTCACCGAACGCGTCCTCCGCGCCCAAGATATCGGTCAGGGCGACGTACTCGGTCTTGCCGTCGACCTCACCAGAGATCAGGCCCATCGCGATACCCGCGACAGGGGCAGCCAGTGGAACACCCGCGTTGTACAGCGACAACGTGGAGGCACAGACCGAACCCATTGAGGTAGAACCGTTGGAGCCCAAAGCCTCAGAGACCTGGCGGATCGTGTACGGGAACTCCTCGCGCGAAGGGATTACCGGATCAAGCGCGCGCTCAGCCAACGCTCCGTGGCCGATCTCGCGGCGCTTCGGGGAGCCCACACGGCCAGTCTCACCAGTGGAGTATGGCGGGACGTTGTAGTGGTGGATGTAACGCTTGGACGTCTCCGGGTGGAGCGAATCCAGCTGCTGCTCCATCTTCAGCATGTCCAGGGTAGTCACACCCAGGATCTGGGTCTCGCCGCGCTCAAACAGTGCGGAGCCGTGGGCGCGTGGGATGAGGTCCACCTCAACGCCAAGATCGCGGATATCGGTGGTGCCGCGGCCGTCGATGCGGTAGCCCTCAGCCAGAATCTTGCCGCGCACAACGTCCTTCATCACGGCGTTGTATGCTGCGCGGATCTGCTTGGAGGCGGCTTCCTCGCCAAGATCATCCTCGAACTTGTCCAGCAAGTCGTCCTCGATGTCTTCCATGTGCTCGTTGGAAGCCTCGTCGCGGTCCTGCTTGCCGGCGATGGTCATGATATCGCCCAGCTTCTTGCGGGCCTTCTTGTCCACTGCCTTGTACACCTCTTCGGTGTAGTCAGGGAACAGTGGGAATTCCTCGGTTTCCTTCGCGGTGCGCTCCGCCAGACCAGCCTGAGCTTCGCACAGCGTCTGGATGTATGGCTTCGCAGCCTCCAGGCCCTCCGCGACAACCGACTCGGTTGGGGCGATCGCACCGTTGTTGACCTGCTCGACCACATTGACACCAGCGCCAGCCTCAACCATCATGATCGCTACATCGTCCACGTTCTTGCGACCCTGCTTGCGGGTAACCATGCGGCCTGCAACAACCATCTCGAACAGTGCACGCTGGTGCTGCTCGTGGTTCGGGAACGCAACCCACTGGCCTTCTGGGTGCTTGTCATCAGCGATCAGTGCCATACGCACGCCACCGACGGCGCCGGAGACTGGCAGGCCGGACAGCTGCGTTGCAGCGGAAGCACCATTAATTGCGACGACATCGTAGTAGTCATCAGGATTCTGCGACAGCACGGTGATCACGATCTGCACCTCGTTGCGCAGACCCTTCACAAAAGTTGGGCGCAGTGGACGGTCAATCAGACGGCACGCGAGGATTGCCTCAGTCGATGGGCGGCCCTCACGGCGGAAGAAACCACCAGGCAGCTTGCCAGCTGCGTACATGCGTTCTTCCACATCAACGGTCAGTGGGAAGAAGTCAAAGTTTTCGCGCGGGTTGTTCGACGCGGTGGTGGTGGCCAACAACATGTTGTCATCGTCCAGGTAGGTGGTCACCGAGCCACCAGCCTGGCGTGCGAGCTGGCCAGTTTCGAAACGGATGGTGCGTGTGCCGAAGTCGCCATTATCGATAGACGCTACAGCTTCAGTAATTCCGTAATCCTCATCAAAATGGAATTCCACGGAGTTATCAGGAGTGAAGTTACTCAAAGAAGGATCCCTTTCCTTTAGGTCAATCCCGGCGATCTTCGGTGCCGCCGCTTAAAAGATGTTTGGTAACCTGCGCCATACTATCAGGCCAGCTGGTGGAGTGCCCAGCTCGCCACGGGGTTTCCGCCATTCTGACAAACTGTCGAAGCTGAACTGTTGGATTAGGGCGCTTTTAGCCGCTTCGGGCCGCCACACGCCCCTGTTCCAACATTTCAGATCCAGCAGTTTGCGCTGCTGGGTGGAAGAGCGCAAAAGAAAAACCACCTGCTCCCCTCTCAAACAGAGGGAAACAGGTGGTAGGTGTTCGTCGAAAAGCGAACCGTTCTTAGCGACGCAGACCCAGGCGGGCGATCAGCTCACGGTAGCGCTCGACGTTGTTGTCTGCCAGGTACTTCAGCAGACCGCGACGACGACCGACCAGCAGCAGCAGACCACGACGGGAGTGGTGATCGTGCTTGTGGAACTTGAGGTGCTCGGTGAGGTTGTTGATGCGCTCGGTGAGCAGGGCAACCTGAGCCTCGGTGGAACCGGTGTCGGTCTCGTGCAGGCCGTACTCCTTGAGGATTTCAGCCTTCTTCTCGGTGGACAATGCCATGAGATGTACTCCTTGTTTATTTCAGTCCACATTCTTCGGAAAAAGTCTTATACCCGCGCGCACTGCTGTGGACCACAGTGACACATGCGGAAGACCTCAGGGAACATTACCTGAGGTCGAAGCGAAAACCAAACGGCTTCCGCGGATTAGGCGGCCGGGGTGTCCTTGGCCAAAGCGGTCAGGCGCTGCATGAACTCATCCAGGAACCGCTGCACTTCCACGCCGACGGCCACCTGGGCGGTCTTGGTGGCATCGTTGAGCCGGGTCTCATCGCCGATGGTGCGGCCGCGGGTGGCGCCTTCGGTGTCGCACTTCATGTTCATCGGGATGGTGGTCACCAGGTTCGGGTCCACTGCCACGGCTACCGCGAGCGGGTCGTGCAGGCCACAGCCACCAAGGTGTGGGCTGGTCGTCTCGTAGGCCTTGATGTAGTAGTCGGTGGCATCGGCCAGGAAGTTGCCGCCCGTGGTGCCCAGCGCGCGCCACTTGGCCGTTTCCTCGCTGGTCAGCAAGGTCTGCAGCGTAACGTCCAGGCCGATCATCGTGACGTCCTGCGCCTGCTTGAACAGCAGGTCGGTGGCCTCTGGGTCCTGGTTCACGTTCGCTTCGGCCCACGCGGACACGTTGCCCGGAACGGTCAGGGCACCGCCCATCATCACGATGTGCGCGTTCGCCGCGAAGTTCTCATCAGCCTCAATCGCCGCAGCGATGGTGGTGGATGGGCCGGTGGGCACGATCACAAGGTCATCGCCGTACTCACGCACGGACTCCACCAAGAAGTCGACGGCAGACTTGCGCTCCACCTCACGCTTTGGCTCCGGCAGCTCAGCCTCCCCGATGCCGTTGGCGCCGTGGATGAACTCGGAGACCTCCAGCACCTCGAAGGAATCACGCTTACGCGCATGGTCGGGGCCGGCGAACACGGGGACATCGGTGCGGCCGAACAGTTCCAGAATCGCCAGCGAGTTACGCACACCGGTTTCCACCAGAACGTTGCCGTAGGTTCCGGTCACACCGATCAGCTCAAGCTCCTCCGAGCCAAGCGCGTATGCCAGCGCGAGGGCATCGTCGATGCCGGTGTCCAAGTCCAGGATGATCTTACGTGCCATAAAAGGGGTGGCCTCCTTATAAATTTGAAAAGAACACACCCTACTGTAGGCCAAGCACCTCGCGCGTGTTGGTCACGTCGCGCGCCATGTTCTCCAGCAATTCCTCAACTGAATGGAATTTCACCATGTCGCGGACCTTTTCGACGAACTCCACTTTGGCGATCCGCCCATACAGGTCCGCCTCCTGATCCAAAATGAATGACTCCACGGAACGGCGATGGTCACCAAAGGTCGGGTTCGTCCCGATTGAAATGGCCGTCGGATAGCGCTGGCCGGGAAGCATGTCGCCGTCGATCGGTTCGTCGTCAAGCACCGTGAACCACCCGGCGTAGACACCGTCGGCGGGTAAGGCGACGCTTTCGGAAAAGTACTGGTTTGCGGTGGGGTACCCCAGTTCCCTGCCCCCGCGCCCTGCGCCGCGTTCGATCTCAGACTCCACCGAATAGTTCCGCCCCAGCGCCTCATTTGCGGCAGGGATATCGCCGGCGGATAGCCGCTCGCGGATATAGGTGGAGGAGACGCGGTGGTCGTCGTCGACAAGCAAATCCACGATCTCTACCTTGACGCCGTGGCGCTTGCCCAGCTCGCACATAGTGTCGGCGGTGCCTTCCGCCCCTGCCCCGAAGGTGAAGTTTTCGCCGACGGCCACGCTGTGAGCATGAAGCGTGTCGACGAGTACCTGGCGGAAGTACGCTTCTGGGGAGACTCCTGCGAGTTCTTTGGTGAAATCGACGACGAGCAGGTTGTCCACGCCGAGGGCTGCGACGAGTTCGGCGCGCTCTTCAAGGGTGGTCAGCATCGTGGGGGTGCGTTCTGGAGCGAAGACTGCAACAGGGTGGGGGTCAAAGGTCATCAGCACGCTGGGGAGTCCTGCCTCGCGTGCGGTGTCCACAGCTTCACCGATGAGGCGCTGGTGACCGCGGTGTACCCCGTCGAAGACTCCGATGGTGACCACCGAGGCAGCGAGTTCGTCGGGGACTGCATCTAGTCCGTTCCAAATATCCACGACCATTAGATTACGGCATACTGTAAAGCTATGAATCATCCCCAGCATGAACCCCAGCACGACCCTTTGGCGGATTCCGGATTGGTCGTCGTCGATAAGCCCCAAGGCATGACTAGCCATGACGTCGTCGCCAGGCTGCGCCGCTTCTTCAGCACGCGCAAGGTGGGCCACGCGGGCACGTTGGACCCGCTGGCCACGGGCGTGCTGGTAGCGGGCGTGGGCCGGGGCACGAAGTTGCTGGCGCATCTGGTCGCCCACGACAAGGTGTATGCTGCGACGATTCGCTTGGGCCAGGCCACCTCCACGGAAGATGCCGACGGGGAGATC
>NZ_JBHWRP010000062.1:0-5051 GCF_043426755.1 Corynebacterium sp.
CACAACATGAAGCTGATGACCGCCGGCACCCTGTACGTCGCCTCCCTTGAGGGCAACTCCCCAGAAGATCAGATCGACGGCTCCGGCGAACTGCCAGAAGATGGCCAGTTCGACGGCACTGGTACCTGGCACAAGCTGGTCACCGTGGACCTAGACGGCAACGCAGAGTCCCACATTGACGGTTTCACCCCAGAAGAGGTTTGCGTGTACACCCGCCTCGCAGCCGACACGGTGGGCGCTACCAAGATGGACCGCCCAGAGGACTTCGAGCAGAACCCTGTGACCGGCAAGGCATACGTGGCACTGACCAACAACTCGTACCGCGGCGCCACTGGCGAAAACGCATCAAAGAACGAGGAAGACCCAACCGAGTACGCGCCGATCAAGGAAAACAAGAACGGCCTGGTCATGGAAATCGACGATGCCGCAGAGGGCACCGCCGAGGAGTTCAACTGGAACCTGTTCCTGGTCTGCGGCGACCCAGAAGAGGCCTACACCTACTTCGGTGGCTTCGACAAGGAGAAGGTCTCCCCGATCTCGTGTCCTGACAACGTCGCATTCGACAAGCACGGCCTGCTGTGGATCTCCACCGACGGCAACGCGCTGGGCACCCACGACGGCCTGTACGCAACCAACACCGAGGGTGATACCCGCGGTGAGCTGAAGTGCTTCCTCACCGTCCCAGCGGATGCTGAGACCTGTGGCCCATACATTGACGACGAGCGCGTCCTTGTCAACATCCAGCACCCAGGTGAGGGCGACGAGTCCACCGTTGAGAACCCATCCTCCCACTGGCCAGGTGGTGGCGATTCCAAGCCACGCCCAGCCGCGGTAGTGGTATGGAAGACCGACGGCGGCCCAATCGGCATCGCCTAACCACAATCAACACTCAAGCCGCCTAAGAACCCACGCCGGGTCCTGGGCGGCTTGTCCTTTTTGGTCGCCTTAGGCATCCTCGCCCAAGTTTTTGAACCCAATGCCCACGGGCACGCCCACATTATCGATGAGGCGCACCCCGCCCAGGTCCACACCCACCAGCAGGCGGGCATCGCCCTTCTCGGGTGGGGGCCCAAAACTGAGGTCGCGCAGCTCCAAGTAAGCGGGCTCCACTCCCCCGGCTTCGAGCACACCGCGGGCGGTGGACACGACCACCTCAGCGCCCTGCTCGGCGACGTGGGCACCAGCCGTCAGCGCTGCAGACACGACGACGGCCTTGGCGCGATCTTCCTCCGGAACATCCGCGTTGCGCAGCGAAATTGCCAGGCCATCGGGCATGCGCACCGTCGGCACCGAATGCAGCTGCACCTCCAACTGCAACGCCCACACAGCATGCTGCACAGCAACCAGCAGCTCGAAGTCTTTTTCGCCCAGCACCACATCGGTGGCGCTCGCCGCAATCGTGGCGGCCAGGATCCGGGTGGTGGCATCGTCGATAAGCGCCGGCTCCTCAAGGTGATCCAGCCCAGAGGTGACGCGCACACCGTGGGTGGGGAACTCGCCATGGAAGACAACGTCGACTTTCTCGCGGGCGAAATCCTCAGGAACCTCGTCGCCGCTGAACGTGACCATGACGATGGCGCCCGTGATCGACCGGGCAGCGCGGATCAGAGAGATCTGGCCGGCGTGAACTCCGCGCCCAAGCGGGATCAGGACAATGCGGCGGCCTGTTTTTCGAAACGCGCGGCCGTAGGTTTTGAACAGGGCAAGATCGTCGACGACGGTGGCTTCGCCTGGGGTAAAAGTCATGTCACTCCTTGTAGTCCAGCTGGGAAATCGCCCACAGCTCAAGGTCTTGGTCGTGCTGCAACTCCGCGCGGCGGCGCACCAGAGAGGCAAAGATGTGCGCACGGCCGGAATCCTCAATGGTGCGGTGCATCCGGTCGTAGGCCTGCGCGTCCAAGTGCTCGCGCGCGTGTGTTGGCCTTGGGGGCGCGGGGATCAGGTCCTCTGCCAGCTCGGGATGATCAAGCGTATCGACGAGCATAGCGCGCGCATCGACTTCCGCCTCCACGGCGAGGTCCCGGTATTCCCAGGCGGTGCGGATAGCTAGCCGCTGGTCATCGCTGACTGGGATAGAGGTGCCGCCGAACTCGCCGACGAGCAGTTCAATGATGGTCTCTCCGAGCTCATCCGTGGCGGCGGTGATCCAATTATTGTCGCCGATGTGGTGGGCCGCCAGCACGATAGCACCGGTGACCTCGATCGGGTCCAGCACCTGCACTCCGTGGTCCAGCGAGGTATGGATGAACATTTGCCCGTGGCGGGCATGTTGAGCGATCTTTTCGACGAGCTCAGCGGCAGAATCCTGGGCATCTAAGTCGATCACGACGAGGTCATAAAGGCTGACCTCTGTTGGATCCGCGTCGCGTGTCACGGTGTGACCAGTGGATTCCAAACCGTCCGCCAAGAAATGATCACCGATCACGCCAACATTGAGGCGTGGTGCGCTCACTCCCGCTCAGCTCGCTTTGCGCGCGCCAGTAGTTCAGCGACCGAGATGCCATCCTTGTTCTCATCACGGCGGCGGCGTCCGCGAGAATCCACCGCTGGCTCTGGTTCCGCATGCCTCGGCGCAGACTGCTCCGCTGCCTCTTCGCGGCGCTCGCTGATCAGCTGGGACAGCGGGTTCGACTCGCGGTTGGTCGGCTGCTCGTAGCCTCCGACGCGGCCAGCCACGGCTTCCGGTGATGGCGCGCGCGGGGTTCGTGGGGCAGCAGGCTTCTCCGGCGCAGCTGGCTTAGCAGGCTCGGCTGGCTTAGCAGGCTCGGCCGGCTTTGCAGGCTCGGCCGGATTCTCCGGCGCGGCAGGCGCAGCGGGCTCCTTCGGTGCTTCGGGCTCTTCCTGCTTCGGAGTGTCCTCCACAACCCCCAGCTCCGTGGTGTCCACGGTGGAGGGGCGCTGTGCGGAGTCCTTCTTGTCCTTCTTGGGCGATTCCTCCTCAGGAATCAGTTCCGAGTCGACGGGGGCCTCGTCGTCAAGCACCTTCTTTTCCGCGGCTTCGGTCTTAGCCTGCAGCTCGCGTACGCGGCGCGCCTCGGCCTGCAGAGCGGCGGGTTCGTAGCCCCATTCGCGGCCGGCGAGCTCCTCCAGCTGGGTACGCAGGGCGGCCAGCTCGTCTTTAATTTCTTGGAGCACGTCGGTGTCGACGACCGGCAGGCCTTCCTGGGCACGCGCGAGCTCTAACGACGTCTTGCTGTTTTCTAATTCAGCCTCTTGGGCCTTGAGTTCTGCGGCGTGGGCCTGCTTTGCCAGTTCTAGTTCGCGCTCGGCGGCGAGCTTGTCGTGGCGGGAGCGGCTGACCATGAAGGCGCCAATCGCGGCGGCCCACAGTGCGGCGAGGAGGGCGATCTTTAGTCCCACGTTGGAATCCGTGAGCAACATGATGATTGTGGCAAGGATCGCCAAACCGACGAGCCCCCACAGCCACAGTTGGCCACGATCGTTCGAGCGGTTGTCCTCAGTCATATTGCTTACCCTATCCAACAGTTTCGCCGTCAGCGGGTGGCGACACCTCACATGCCCGCTCCAAAATAACTCCAGCAATACTCAAGGCTACCCCACCAATTGCCCCGGAAAGCACTCCCGGGAGGTCCGCCTGCGCCGCCACCAACACCGACGCATTCGGCACCACGTACACCGCCATGCCCGCGTATCCGCCGCCGACGATCGCGCCTGTCCACGCGCTCGCCTTCCCGATCACCATGAAATTGGCCACCATCATGGGGTTCAGTTGCGAGCGGTCCAGGCCGATCAGCCCCTCATCGCGGCGCTTCTTCACCCAGTACGTCAGGAAGGCGCACACCACCGCCATAATCCACAGTGCAGCGGACGCCAGCGGGGAGATCGCGTTGAAATTTCCGTAAAAACCCCAGGTCAGTATGGTCAGGGCAGCTGCTGTGAACAGTCCTGCCCCGACGAGTCCTGAAATGGGTGTACGTGTCACCTGTGCACCAACCGAATCTGGTCGACTTCATCGGCATCGAGTCCACCGAGCAGCTCCGCGACCGGCCGGCCCTGAAGCTGCGCGTTCGGGTCGGCGTCCAGCCACGGCACCAGCACAAACGCACGCTCATGGGCGCGCGGGTGCGGCAAGGTCAGGACCGGATCGTCGCTGGTCACTTCCTGCTTATCGACGATCACCTGAACCACGTCCACATCCAAAGTGCGCGGCCCCCAACGTACTTCGCGGGTGCGGTTCGCTTGGTTCTCAATCTCTTGACAGCGCGCCAGCAGCTCTTCGGGCGTGCCATCCACCTCGACGATAAGGATCTGGTTGAGGTAGTCGCCTTGTTCCACAGGCCCCCACGGCGGGGTGGAATACACACCCGAGGATGCGATGACGCTCGCACCAAAAGCACGGCTCACGCTGTCAAGGTGAGCCCCGGAATCCTCCAGGTTCGATCCGATGGACAGTACTGCGCGCATTAGGCCCTCCTAATCTCTGCTGGGAGGATACGCGGCCCGGATTTGCGCGAACGACGAGCAACCACCGCCACGTCCTCGAACACCAACGGAATCGGTGCGTGTGGTTTGTGCTGCGTGACCTCCACGGAATGGAGCTGTTCAAAGCGGGCAATGGCGGTGTCGGCGATCTCTGAGGCCACCGTTTCGATGAGCTGGCGCGGGGTGCCACCAGCAATGTCGTAGGCGAGTTGGGCCAGCTCGGCATAGTTAATGGTTTTCGTCAGATCATCCCCGGCCGCGGCCTCAGCGAAGTCGAGCCAGCACGTAATGTCCAGGCTGAACGCCTGGCCGTGCTCCGATTCATGCTCCAGCACGCCGTGGTGGGCGTAGACTTGGAGGCCTTTGAGTTCGATCCGGTCTGCCATTAGCTCTCCTTCTGGCCAGCTGCCTCTTCGGGTGGCGTGCCCGTGCGCCAGGACGCGGCCACGTCCACCGCATCGCGGGAAACGGCGACCTCGTGCACGCGCACACCCCACGCGCCCAGCTGGGCGGATAAGGCGGTGACGGCCGCGGTGGCCGGATCCGCGTCGAGCGGCCCGTGCTCTAGGCCGCGGGCGGCGCGGATCCCGGTGAGGAAACGCTTGCGG
>NZ_JBHWRP010000063.1:0-3111 GCF_043426755.1 Corynebacterium sp.
TGCTGCTGCCACCGCCGCCGACATCACACGCTGTTAACAGGGCCGTGGCGGCGAGGAGAGGGAGGATTCGGCTGAATGTGGACGATCGCATGCTGCCTATACTAGTTGAACCGTTTAAGATGTTGAGGAAACTGTGACGGCACTGTGATGGCTCGGTGTATTCAAAGGAAGGTGTACGGACTGTGCTTCACCCTGGGCAACTGTATATCGATGATCTTGCGGGGTCCACGATTCTTCTGACCCCTGGCACATCGGTGGTGGTGGGACGCGAAGGAAATTTCAAAATCTGCACGGGCGATATGGCGATGCACCGTAAATTTTTGCAGTTTTGGGATGTCGATGGTGCATGGCAGGTACACAATATGGGGTCGCGCCTCGTCGCCACGTTCGCGGCCACGGGCAACTCCGAGTACTACACACCCATACGCCTGTCGCCGGGGCAGTCCCTTCCGGTGCCTCTGGGCTATTCGACGATCACCTTTGAGACTCCGCTTATGCCCTACGAAATGGAAATCACTAATGCGCGCACGGCCCGTCCGCCGCAGCAAGCGCACCCTGGCTTCGTCGGCCTAACGGAGCACCATTTCGAACCGACCGAGGAGCAGTTCGTGCTGCTGCGCGCCTTGGCGCTGCCGGCGCTTCAGAATCCGACGGAGCCCGCCCACCGGGTGGTCCCCAGCATCAGCCAGTTAGCCGAGGCGCTGGGGTGGAGCGAGAAGAAGACGAACCGCAAAATGGCCAACATTGTTGATGCGTTGGCCCAGGCCGGGGTGCCCGAGTTTCAGCCCGGGCCAACGCGGGTGAATTGGCGTATCCCGTTGGCGCGCTACGCGGCTGAGGTCTGGGGACACACGCTGCGATGAGTAATCATCCCCTCTCTGCTGACCAGCGCGCACAGTTCATCGCCGACGCCCGCGCAAAACATTACGAGGTCACGGGCCAGCTCGGAAAAGGTGGCATGGGCACGGTATTCGCGGCCCGCGATATGCATTTGGACCGGGAGGTCGCCCTGAAGGCGATTCAGCCGCACTTGATGTCTCAGCCGCAAGCAAAGAAGCGATTTACCGATGAAATGCACACGATGGCGAAGCTCAATCACTCTGGGATCGTCACGATTTATGCCGGGGGAATCACAGCTAGGGGCGTGCCATATTTCGCGATGGAGCTGGTCAAGGGACAAAGCCTCGCGGACTACTTGCGTCAGCGCAGCCGACCCCTGTCGCTGCAGGAGACCGTCCGCATCTTGCGCCCCATCGCCTCTGCGCTGGACTATTTACACTTTCCACCTGCGGACCGTAAAACGATCGTGCACCGCGATATCAAGCCGGGCAATATTTTGCTGTCATCGGAGGGAGCGAAGCTGACCGATTTCGGGATCGCCTTAGAGTCTGAGGTGACCCGCTACACCGCCGAGGGCCTGATCATCGGCACCGATGCGTACATGGCCCCGGAATTGTTCGGCGGCGGCGCATCGCTAAATCAGCCCGCGCCTGGACCCACGCCAAGTTCGGACCGCTACGCCCTCGCCCTCGTCGCCTTCGAGATGTGCACCGGGGTGTCGCTACGGGACCGCTTTCAGGCTGCGGCGTGGCGCGGCCCTCGAAAAATCAAGCTTCTGGGAGCACCCGCACACAAGGTATTTGAGCGTGCGCTTCACGACGATCCCTCGCGCCGTTTCACCAGCTCCACTGAGTTTCTCGATGCTCTTCTTGCCCCGCAAGAGTCTGGGAAGCGCTCGTCGACAAGCAAGAAAGTCCTGGCGACGCTAGGGGTCATCGTGCTGGGCGTCGGGGTGGGTGCGGCGCTGCTGTGGCCGTCGACATCCCCATGGGAGCCGTCGGAGCGGGTGATTGCTGCGGCACTTCCGGCGCTGGTCAGCGACGAGGAGGGTGGCTCGGGGTGGCGGGAAGCGACCTGCGAGAGCGCTCGCCCGGATGAGGGGCAGCTGGCGAAGATCGTGTGCCGCAACGGGGCCGAGGCTTTCACGGTGGTCGACTACGGAACCCAGGAGAGCCGGGATGAGAAGATCCCGGCGGAGGGGGCGCAGAGGTTTTCTTCCGCTGGGTGTTCGATGCGCTCGGCGGAGATCTCGGGCACGCAGGTGCCGACGTTCACGGTGCTTCCCGACGACGAGACCGGCCGTTTTGCGGTGTCCCTCGCGAGCGATCTTGCTGAGTCGATTCGTTTGTCGATGCCGGTATGTTAACTTCCCTATCGGTTAGATAGGCAAAATAACCCCGCTACTATTCACCAACTTGTCTCCCAGATTTAGCGGACTGGTCATATCCGCCTCCTAGGCTTTCCTCAGTCCTGAGATATGGAACTACCACCGATGAACATTCCAGAGGAGACACCCATGGCGTTTAAGGGCCTGAACCTGTTGGCCAACCCATTTCAGTCAAGCCGTTCACGCTTGACCTGTACCTATAAGTGCGGCAACGCCTGCTTCGGCGAGTGCAAGAACACTACTGATAATGAATACTTCGGCGACATGACTCGTCGTAATGTGTTGAAGGCCGGCGGCCTGTCCGTCGTCGCTGTTGGTGGCGGTGTAGCCCTGGCAGCCTGCTCCCCGGCAGAAGAAAATACGGCGGCTTCCTCCTCCGCTGCAGGTTCGTCCTCCTCTGACGCAGCGCCGACCTCCGAGGCGCAGGTGGAGCACGTCTCCGTCGAAGGCATGCAGTTCGAGCCAGTCGCGCCGAACACCACCGACGACGTGACCGTGCCAGAAGGCTACGAGTACTCCGTGCTGATCGCCTGGGGCGACCCAATGTTCGAGGGCGCACCAGAATTCGATATCAACAACCAGACCGCTGCCGCGCAGGAACAGCAGTTCGGCTTCAACAATGACTTCCTGGGCCTGTTCGAGCACCCAGAAGACCCCAACAAGATGGTCTACGTGTGCTCCCACGAGTACACCACCGAGCCACAGATGCACCCGAACTACGACGTAGAAAATCCTACCGAGGAGCAGGTCAACATCGGTCTGGCAGCGCACGGCCAATCCATCCTGGAGGTCTCGAAGGTAGAAGGCACCGGCGAGCTGAAGGCAGAGTTCGGCCCGCTGAACCGCCGCATCACCGGCACCACCCCAATGACCTTCTCCGGCCC
>NZ_JBHWRP010000064.1:0-22683 GCF_043426755.1 Corynebacterium sp.
GCGCGCGATGGCCGCGTGATGGTCTACCCATTTTAAGGAGCTGGAAATGCGTACTGGTTTGGTGATTGTGTCGTCGACACGCGCGGCCCAAGGCGTCTACGAGGACAAGTCTGGGCCCATTGCCGTGGAGTTTCTGCGCGGGCTGGGCTATGAGACGCCGGACGCGCTAGTGGTTGCTGATGAGGATCTGAAGGAGACGATCGATGAGGTCTTCTCCCGCGAGGACTTGCCTCACGTGATCCTGACTTCGGGCGGGACGGGGGTCACCCCGGATGATCGCACCGTCGAGCACGTCACGCCCTACCTGGAGCGCCAACTGCCCGGCATCGTGCACGCCTTTTGGGCGGAGGGGATGAAGAAGGTGCCCACGGCTGTGATCTCGCGGGCGGTCGCCGGCGTTACCGGGCATACCTTCGTGATGACGCTACCTGGTTCCCGTGGTGGAGTAAAAGACGGCTGCACGGTGTTGGAACCATTACTGGAACACATCAATGACACGTTGGAAGGACCCTATGGCCACTAAAGATCCCGCTTATGTCGCCGCACAAACCGGCAAGGTCATCGACGCTTTCATGACTGAGCAGCGCCTCGAAGACCTCATGCCCGTCGCCCGCGAACAGACCATGACCCAGGCGATGGGCGCGCTGGTCACCTTCGAGGGCGTGGTGCGCGACCATGACGGCGGGCAGCGCGTTGCCACCTTGAGTTATTCGTGCCACCCCACAGCCGACGATGAGATCGCGCGGGTGGCTGGGGAGATCGTCGAGAAGCACCCCAATGTGCGCGTGTGGACGGCGCACCGCTCCGGCGATATCCCGATCGGCGAGGGCGCGTTTTTGGTGCTCGCGGCCGCTGCTCACCGCGCCGACGCGTTCGCGGCCTGCTCCGAGCTCGCCGACCGCGTGAAGGCGGAGGTGCCGATCTGGAAGGAGCAGGAACTGCTCGAAGGCGGCACACAGTGGGTGGGCTTGGATGGCTAAATTCGACACCGGACGCTACCGCCGCCAGATCACCCTGACCGGACTCGATGCCCAGGACAAACTTGCCGACGCCCACGTAGCCGTCATCGGTGCCGGCGGCCTAGGCTCCCCTGCTTTGCTCTACCTGGCGGGCGCGGGCGTCGGCAAGATTACGCTTATCGACGATGACGTGGTCGACCTGTCCAACCTGCACCGACAGGTGATTCACACGACAGACCGGATCGGCACCCCCAAAGTGAACTCCGCCGCGGAATCGGTGCGCGCACTGAATCCCGATATCGAACTGATCGCGATCAATGACCGCCTGACCTGGTCCAACGCCGCGGACGTCTTCGCGGGCGTGGACGTGATCATGGACGGCGCCGACAATTTCGATACCCGCCACATCGCCTCACACGCCGCCGCACGCCTGGGTATCCCACACGTGTGGGCCTCGATCTTGGGCTACGAGTCTCAGCTCTCCGTGTTCTGGGCGGGCCACGGACCGGTCTACGAGGACCTCTTCCCTACCCCGCCCGCGCCGGGCGTGGTGCCTTCGTGCGCGCAGTCCGGCGTGCTTGGCCCCGTCGTCGGTGTGACCGGTTCGGCGATGGCAATGGAAACGTTGAAGCTGCTCATCGGTGTGGGCGAGCCGCTCGTCGGCACGCTTGGCTACTACGATTCGCTAGCCGGGCGCTGGGAGTATATCCCGATCGCCGCCGACCCCGCCGTCACCGAGCGCGTGCTTAACGACGAGCCCCCGCACCAGGTATCTGATGTGCCCGAGGTAGCTGAGGTTGATGAGATCCCGGCTGGCGCCGTGGTGATCGACGTGCGCGAACCCGAGGAGTTCAGCCTGTTCCATATTCCGGGCGCGATCAACGTGCCACTGGGTGAGATCCTGGGTGGCGTGACCCCCGAGGTCCTAGAAGCCCCGGAGGACGAGCGACCTCCTGTTGTGGTCCAGTGCGCGGGTGGCGTGCGTTCCGCGAAGGCGGTGGATGCGCTGCAGCGACGTGGCGTTTCTGGGGCGGTCAGCCTGCGTGGCGGCATTGACGCGTGGCAGAAGAAGCAGGGCTAAGCAAACTCACGGATGCGCTGGAAGGGCGCTTCGTCGCGTGGGGGTCTGCACGCTTGCCGCTACATTAGAAATGCTGCATTCTTAGTTTATTCTCATTGGCAATTAACGTTGCGCTTAGGTGCGAGTAAGAATACTATACAAATTGCTCCTTTTGCCCACCCTACTAAATTCTGAAGGACTCCCTCATACAATTTGTACAGTCTCTCATTGCCCTAATCGTGACGATGGTTGTCACCCTCGCGGGCCTGCCTATCGGACACCTCATCCCACTTCCTACTGGCGATAATCCACCCGCACCTACGCAACCAGCACCAGTTGCCCCGGAGCCCAACCAGCCCGCTCCCGCCCCTTCCCCTGCTACCGGGGACGAATTTGTGGACGAATTTGCCGCAACGTTGAATAACTATCGCGCCCAGAACGGCCTGAACCCGGTCCGCGTTGACTCCACCCTGCAGAGTCAGGCCGCGCGACACAGTGCCGCGCTGCGCCAGGCCGACCACTTGTACCACGCCAACGACAACGTCTTTGAAAACGTCGCCGCGTCCTACTCCACCCCAAGTGCGCAGCAGTTTTTCGAGATGTGGCGCAACTCTCCCGGCCACAATGCAAACATGCTGCAGGCCAATGTGACGAAGTTCGGCATTGCCGCCGATGGCCCGAGCCGCTCGAACATGTACTATGCCACCCTGCAGTTGCGCTAAACTACTCATGGATTTGGCAGTGAAATCGGAGGATGCACAGCTTTAACCAAGCTAAATTCCAGGCACTGTGTTAACATCAGCCACTTGCGTTTCATTTCTGCTGCAATTACCATGGTGGCCACCGCTGCTGTGGCCTTAAGTCCATTGACTGCACAGGCCCAGCCCGCGCTGCCTCCCCTTCCGGACCCGAAAGACTTGTCATCCCAGGTAGAGCTGCCGGAACTTCCTCCGATGCCACAGCTACCGCCGATGCCGCAGGTCCCAGACATCGACATCCCTGGTGTACCTTCGAGCTCGGAGCTGAGCTCCCAGCTCGGCATCGCGCCACCGGCACTGCCCCCGCAGATCGCGCCGAATGATGCGAAGCCAGCGCCCCGGATCGGCAACGGTGCCGGGGGTGAAGTTTTCACCTGGTCCGGTGGGCGTAACCGTCGTTACCTGATCAACGTGCCCACCAACTACAATCCGGCGCGTCCTGCACCAATCCTGTTCGGTTTTGATGGCTGGCGCGACTCCCCAGAAAACTTCCGCAACTACTCCCGCATGCACTAGACGGGCGCAGCGCATGAGGCGATCCGGATCTACCCAGAATCCATCAACCGGGGCTGGGAGGGTGCCCCATACGCGGTGGTCAACCGCGGCGAGGATATCGCGTTCGTCCAGCAGATCATCGAGGAAGTCGCACGCACATATAACGTCGACCGCTCCCGTATCTACGCCATCGGCCACTCCAACGGCGGCGGCATGACGGCGACAGTCGCGTGCCGTCTCCCTCACGTCTTCGCTGGTGCTGCCTCTATCGGCGGCGCATACTACGACCCTGTCAACCAGGGCTGCTCTGATGCACCGATCCCCTTCCTGATCATGCACGGCAGGGGCGACACCATGATGAAGTTCGAGGGCGGCTACCGTCACAACGGCCACCACTACATCGGTGTTGATTCGCTGATGGCTAGCTACATCCGCCGCAACGGCTGCGCTTGGCCTCCACGTATCGACGCGATCCCTGGCGGCCACCGCCACGTGTACCAGTGCTCCCGCGAGGAACTGCAGCTGATCACCAACCCTCAGGACCACACGTGGAACCGTGTTCCGGACGCTTCCCAGGAGGCATGGAACTTCCTTTCGCGCCAGCGCCTGTAGTTCTATCTCTAGCGCATACTGCTGGAACTGGAATGTTGGTACAGGGGCCGTGAGGGGCCCAGAGCCACCAAAACTGCCCAGTTCCAACAGTTCCGCTTCGACAGTTTGCCCGGGCAGCGCGGACCCGGCCGCGAAAGCAGAAAACCAGAACCCCAGCTCATCTGAGCTGGGGTTCTATCGTTGGCGGAGACGAGGGGATTTGAACCCCTGGAGGTGTGACCCTCGCTGGTTTTCAAGACCAGTGCATTCGGCCGCTCTGCCACGTCTCCATCGGCATCCGAAAATCGGTGCGTGAAAGATTCTAGCCTACGGCCCACACATAATCGCTAATCTGGTCCCCATGAGTGAAAACAAGAGTGGAACCATGAAGGCAATTACACAGACGGATATTGATGATCCCCGCGCTTTAGAGCTAGCAGACGTAGACATGCCCGCCCTCAAGCCAGGTGAGGTACTGGTGAAGGTCGCGGCCGCGGGCGTGAACCGCGCAGACCTCGTCCAGGCTCAAGGCAACTACCCACCGCCAAAGGGCGAGTCGGACATCATTGGTTTGGAGTGCGCGGGCACCATCGTCGATGCTGGTGACACCGGTCGCGAGGTGGGCGAAGAAGTCGGCTGTCTGCTGGCCGGCGGTGGCTATGCCGAATACGTTGCGGTGCCAGAGGGCCAGCTAGTGCCAGTGCCGCAAGGGTTCAGCCTCACCGACACTGCCTCCATCGTGGAAGTGGCCACGACGGTGTGGTCCAACGTTGGCATGCTCGCGGGCCTAAAGGAGGGTGACCGCGTCTTGATCCACGGCGGTGGCGGCGGTATCGGCTCCTTTGCCATTCAGATGTGCAAGGCCATGGGCGCAGAAGTAGCCACGACGGCGGGTTCCCAGGAGAAGCTCGATCACGCCCGCGAGTTGGGCGCGGACATCCTGATTAACTACAAGGAAGAGTCTTTCGTCGATAAGCTCAAGGGCTCCTGCGATGTCATCTTGGACATCATCGGTGGGCCTTATCTGGAAGACAATGTGCGCAGCCTGGCGATGGATGGCACGCTCGTGGTGATTGCGGTGCAGGGTGGGCCGAAGGGGACGCTGCCTGTGGCGCGCATGATGCCGCGGCGCCAGTCGGTGCATGCGACGACGCTGCGCGCACGCCCGGTGGAGCAGAAATCGGAGATCTGTGCGTCCACGGTAGAGCACGTGTGGCCGTTGATTGAGCAGGGTAAGATCCGTACGACGATCGACCGCACGCTCCCGCTTGCCGACGCCGCACAGGCCCACGAGCTACTGGATTCCGGCAAGATTACCGGCAAGCTGGTGCTGGAGGTTGCTGGCGACTAGGCCAGGGAGGCGACGACGCGGATCAAATGAAACACGTCCGCCGTGGTGTTGAACGGGCTGAGCGAGATGGTGACGGAGCCTCCGATGTCCTCAACACCCATGTCCGTAAGCAGTGTGGTCGACGGGGTAACCGTTGTGACCACGCCGTTGTCCAGCAATCGGTAATACACCGTCTCCGCCGGGACTCCCTTGACGAGGAATGACAGCCGTGGCAACCGCTCCTCCGGCGCGTCCGCCGCGGCCTCACCCGTGACACCAACAATGTGGACGGCAGACAGGGCACGCATCCCCGCGTAAAGTTCCAGTGCCAGGAAGTCAACGTAGGACGTCAGGTCTGACATCGACGTTTCCAGTCGCCTCCGACGACTATTCCGCCCTTTCTGAGCAGGAGGGACTAAGTCAGCAAGGTGTTCCACCAGGGGTGAGACCCCGCCGGCGAGACCGGGGGCGACGTCCAAGGAAAGCTTGTTGGCGCCGTCCGTGGAGCCCACCGGGGAGACGGTATCTAGGCGACGGAACATCGCCTCGTCGCGGAAGACTAACGCAGCAATCTGCGGGCCGCCGAGGGCACCAATATCAACAGCGACGATGTCTGCCCCCCACTCATCAATGTCGATGAGCCGGTAGGGAGCGTAGCTGGTGGCGTCGACAAGCACCCAGGCGCGGGAACGATCACGCACGTTGTCCGAGATGGTAGCGACATCCATCACCGTGCCCAGCAGACCATCGGCGGCAGGGATGGAGACAAGGCGGGTTGCCCCGTCGACAAGCTCCGTAAACTGATAAGCGGGAAGCACACCCGAACCCAAGTCTGGCTGCGCCCAACGCGTTTCCGCATCGACGCTCTTCAAAGGCACAAGGTGGGCCGGGTTCTCCACCGAGCTCAGGACTACGGAGGAGTGATATCTAAACATCGGTCGCATCGCCGCAGCCAAGGAAGCATAAAGAGCAGGCAGATTCGGACCCAGCACTACGCACTCGGCGGTGGATCCCACAAGGTCCGCGATGGCATGGCGTGCATCCGCGATGAACGCGTGACCTTCCGGGCGGCCGGCATTGCTTCGCGAGTGCGAGCCCACCGGCGAATCCAGCGCTGTGACCTGAGGCGACATCCTGAAGGAGCGCGCAACCGCCGCCGAGACCCGCTCGGGTATCTGAGGGCAGTCATGCGCGTTGAGGTAGGTCCAGCCGTCGGAAAGAGAAGTGTAGAGTCCGCGAACGCGAAACACGTCGTACGCCATTAGCACTTCCTTTCTTCTTCACTCTGGCCACCCGTTAGCACCATGGCAACGAGTGAGCCTTCCTTAGCTATTCAACCACTTCCTACGGACGATCACACACTGGTTACCCTCTCAGGTTTCTCACTGTGAACGCGACGGGACTTGGCAGCACGATGGCACGCGGAGCCAATTTAACCCGAAGATCGATACCCGCTGGTAAGTAGCGCGATAGCTACACTATACTCGCGTCTACATTCAGGCACACGTCCGGAGGTTGGATGATGGAAACAAGGTCTAAACTTATCATACTCTCAGGAATCTCAGGTATCACGTCGATTGGGCTTGCCCTCGTCCTTGGGGGCTGCGCCACTGACCAGCCCGAGGTGTCGTCGGCAAGCATCAATCCCTCGGTCACTATTACCGAAACCGAACCGGGCCCGACGACGACACTGGATAACACCGTCACCGAAACCGAAACCATCACAAAGTACGTTCACGCCGACACGACCGTCGACACGCCCGGCCCGCTGCCCGGTGCAACGCCAGCCCCCGCCCCAACCAGTCCAGCACCTGAAGGCTTCGTCTGGGAAGAAGTAGGCCCTCACGACAGCGAACGGGCCTGCACCGGTGAACAGCGCGGCTCTCGCGACGAAACTACCGCCTGCTTTGAGAAAGAAGCGGGCTGGTTCTTCCACGCCCTTCTCCCAGAACCCTGATCATCCCGGCTAGTGTGATAAACGTGCTTGATAAAACAGAATTGCGTCACGACGTGGCCCGAATGACTTCGGATGCCCACGACAACACGCCTCCGTCGAGGTCAAAGACCTTTGGCGCAGCCATCAAAGACCTCACCAAGGGTTGGGGCCAATACGAGCTCTGGCTGGAACTAGGTTGGCAAGACATCCGTCAGCGCTACCGCCGCTCCACCCTCGGCCCCCTGTGGATCACCATCGCCACCGGCGTCATGGCAGTCGCCCTCGGCCTGCTGTACGCGCTGCTTTTCCAAATCGACTGGCGGCAGTTCCTACCGCACGTCACCGTTGGTTTCATCGTGTGGGGATTCATCTCCGGCTGCATCAAAGAAGGCTCCAGCGTCTTCATCGACAACGAAGGCCTGATCAAACAGCTGCCCTCGGCGCTCTCGGTGCATGTCTACCGGCTGGTGTGGCGCCAACTGCTCTTCTTCTTCCACAACCTGATCATTTGGGTGATCATGGTGCCGCTGCTGGGCATTCCCCTGACCTGGGAAGTGCTCCTGGCTGTGCCGGCGCTGCTGCTGATCGTGCTCAACGGGGTGTGGGTGACCATGTTCTTCGGCATGGTGGCTACCCGGTTTCGTGATGTCGGGCCACTGCTGGAGGCCCTCGTCCAGCTTGCCTTTTACGTCACCCCCATCGTCTGGACCACCCACACGTTGGAGGTCCGCGGCGGCGAGGTGGCAGACCAGGCCAAGATCGTGGAGATCAACCCGCTGTTCCACTACCTCGAAATTGTTCGCGCCCCCATGCTGGGCCAGCACGTCGACGCCTACCACTGGTGGATCGTCATCGGTTGCACCGTCGTGGGTATCGCCATCACGTTGCTGGCCATGCGCCAATGGCGGTTCCGCGTGAGCTACTGGGTATAACTGGGCATAAAGGACACATTATGGTTTCAATCGATACCTACAACGCCTGCGTCGACTTCCCAATCTTCGACGCAAAATCACGCTCCCTGAAGAAGGCCATGCTGTCGTCGGCAGGCGGCGCCATCGGCAAGAATGACGCCAACACCGTCGTCGTCGAGGCACTGCGCGACATCAACCTCCACCTGCGCGAGGGCGACCGCGTGGGCCTCGTCGGCCACAACGGCGCCGGCAAGTCCACCCTCTTGCGCCTACTGTCCGGCATCTACGAACCCACCCGCGGTGTGGCTGATGTGCGCGGCCGCGTCGCCCCCGTCTTCGACCTTGGCGTGGGCATGGACCCGGAGATCTCCGGCTACGAAAACATCATCATCCGCGGCCTATTCCTCGGGCAGACGCGCAGGCAGATGAAGAAAAAGATGGACGAGATCGCCGAATTCTCTGAGCTCGGCGACTACCTCGCCATGCCCCTGCGCACCTACTCCACCGGCATGCGCGTGCGCTTGGCGCTCGGTGTGGTGACCTCAATCGAGCCCGAGATTTTGCTTCTCGACGAGGGCATCGGTGCCGTCGATGCCGCATTCATGGCCAAGGCCCGCGTGCGCCTTGCCGAAATGGTCGAGCGCTCCGGCATCCTCGTATTTGCCTCGCACTCCAACGACTTCCTGGCCCAGCTGTGCACCACGGCCCTGTGGATTGATCATGGGGAGATTCGTGAGGCGGGGCTTGTCGACGAAGTCGTCGAAGCCTACGAAGGCCCCGAAGCTGGAGAGCACGTGCGTAGCATGGTGGAGCGTTTCCACGGCGGGGGTGAGGATTAGGCCCTAGCTGGCCGCTGCCCTCCGCATACTGCTGGAACTGAAATGTTGGAACAGGGGCGTGTGGCGGCCTCACGGCGCAAAAAGCCCCCAGTTCCAACAGTTGAGGTTCAGTAGTTTGGCTTAAGGCTCTTAAACGCCAACTCTAAAACAAATAGAACCCCCGACTCCGACAGTGCCGTACCACGTCAGAGCGGGGGTGTCCATGCAAATCAGGACCGTGTTCCTGATGCAAGGGGCGCCAAGAAAGTCGCGGGGCAACCAGTGAGAAGTAGCCGGTTCCACATCCGCTGAATATCCACACCAGAAAAGAATATTCAGCGGAGATCACGCTTTCCTCTAGCGTCATGGTCTAAGTTAACACACCTGAGCTGCAGATGAATAAAATCCCCCGAAGAGGGGATTAGACACTGGCGGGACCGCTCACGCTTTCCTTCTCAGACAGTGGCACAATAAACGCTATGGCCGACACCCCAATCTTGAATCCCGCTGGCACCACCGCAGCAGTCATCGTCACCCACAAGCGGGTGGAGCTGCTCCGCAATTCCCTGGAACAGGTGGTCAACCAGACCCACCCCGTCCAATGGGTGATCGTGGTGGACAACGGCTGCGAGCAAGAAGTAGAGGACCTCGTCGTCACGCTTGCAGGTGAGCGCGCGGTCTACCTGCCGTCGCAGACGAACCTGGGCGGCGCGGGCGGTTTCGCCTACGGGTTCCTCCACGCGCTGGCTTTGGGCGCGGACGCAATCTGGTGTGCCGACGACGATGGGATGCCTGCCGACGAAGGCGTCCTCGAAGAGCTGTACCGCGTGGCCAAGCGCGAGGGTCTACACCAAGTCTCGCCCGTGGTGGCCAATATCGAGGACCCAGAAAAATTGGCGTTCCCCCTGCGCCAGGGCCTGACGTGGAAGCGCCGCCGCGAGGAGCTCGACGGGGACTTCCTGCCCCAATACGCGTCCCTCTTTAACGGTGCGCTGATTGCTGCGGCGGCGATGGAGCGGATCGGGGTGCCCGACTATCGCCTGTTCATCCGCGGCGACGAGGTCGAATACCATCGCCGGCTCTCCCAGTCTGGGCTGAAGTACGGCACCGCCCTGACCACGGCGTATGTCCACCCGGACGGGTCGGCTGAGTTCCACCCCATCATGAACGGTAAGGCGCACGCCCAGTACCCGGATAATGAGACGAAGCGGTTTTTCACCTACCGCAACCGCGGCTACATCATCGGCCAGCGCGGGATGAAGAAGATGCAGTTGCAGGAACTGGTGCGTTTCGGCTGGTTCTTCCTGCTCGAAAGAAAGAACCCGAAAGAGTTTGTCCAGTGGCTGAAGCTGCTGCGGATGGGCGCGAATGAGGACTTCCGCCGGCCCTAGGAGCGCGCTTTACGACGAGGAAATCGTCTTCGCCCCACCGCGGGGCCGGAAGATGATGGAGCGCTGCACCACAAAATTGATCGCTGTGGTGATCGATTGGGCCACGGCATAAGCGATGAGTAGCACCGGTGTTTGGGTGAGCACGGTGTTCTCATGCAGCCAGCCGAACAGGCTCTGGTAAATCTCCACGTTTAGCAGCCAGCTAACAAAATAGAGCGCTACCACGGCCACGAAGCGGCGCGCGGAGAACTTCTCCCGAAAAGTGAAGCGCCGGTTGAGTATGTAAGCGACGAGAGTGCCGGCAATATACCCAACGGAACGTGCGTAGCCCTGGCCAAGTACCCCAAGACCGACTTGGAGTAGCCAGGTCAGGCCCACATCAATGCTGGCAGAGATCAGCCCGCTTAAGCCGAAGCGCGCTGCTTGGGCGTGCAGCGCATCGGATTTGTGCAGGTTTGCTGCCCGAAGCGCCGCCCATGCTGTTGAGATCGGGTCCGCCATAGCGGCCCAGCCTAGTCCTTCTTAAAGATCAGCACCCGCTGGAGAACGAAGTTTGTGATGGTAGCAACACCCTGCGCGAGCACGAAGGAGATCACATCCTTCCACGGATCTTCGAAGCCCAAGGCGATGAGCGGGGCGTTGGTCACCCAGTACACGAACTGCTGGATGGCGAAGGTGGAGGCGTAGAGGATGAACACGGCCGTCGCCTTCTTGGCGCTGACCGCCGATTTGAAGGTGAAGCGCGAGTTCAGCAGGTAGGCAGCGATGGTGCCGAAGGTCCAGCCGATGGCTTTGGCGATCTGTCGGTCCCAGCCCACCACGAAGGTGAACAGCTGCGTCAGCGATAAGTCGATGAGTGCCGTGAAGATGCCCACCGTGGTGAAACGGACCAGCTGGACGATGGCGGAAGAGTCGTCGAAACGCTTCTCCTTGGGGCCCGGCTCGGGGCCAGAGTCAGAAGAAGGTTGTTCCTGGGGCGCTGGAGGCACAGTTGGCATGTGGGTAAATCCTAGTAGGCACTAGCAGGTGCGCGGGTCAAGGGCGCGCCTAGGGCTGCGAGTTACGCAGCAGTCCACGGAAAAGGTCCAGCCGATCCACAGGGGCGACGGCGGTAGCGCCGTAGGCGCCTATCGACGACAAGGTCTCCAGGGAGCGGGTGCACAATTGCTTCGCGTCAGCTGCGGTGATCCCAGCTCCACTATCGGTGGTCCAGCCCAGTGCGTCCATCGTTTCCTCGATGACAGTGTCGGTGAGCTCATCGGCAGCCAAGCACGACAGACCCAGCACGGTGGACCAGAAGGCGTCCACCTCAATTGGGTCGGCCTCCTGTGGCAGAGACTCCAAGGCGGACTCGATGGGCGTGTCTAGCTCGACGTGGCGGTCGAGGTCCATGGCCTGCAACAAGGGGATGAAATCGAAGATTCTGGCGCGTTCAATCAGATCACGCACGTCGGGCCGCGTGGATTCCAGTACGGAATCGACCACGCGCTCATCGACAAGCGCTGCGTTGATGCCCGCCAAGTCAAAGCCGCAGCCGGGGAGCTCGCCTATCCCGCCGACGCACAGCCGGCGCGGTGTGGCTTCATCGCGGGGCCAGCGATCACCCAAGTAGACAGTGAAATGGAGCAGGCCGTAGTGAAAATGCAGGTGGTCGCCGGGGCGCAGCAGCAGCGAACCGAGGGGCATGCTGGATTCGAGGGGGCGGTCGTCGTCACGCCCCAGCGTAAAGCGGGCGGGCGCAGGCTCCTTCGGCAGGTTGAAAGCCGCTGCGAGGACGCGGCGCATGCAGTCCAATGTGGTGGATTCGTCCACGCCGATGTGGCGGATGACGTGCTCCCCATTCGTGATGATCTCTGCGCGCACCAGCAGCGTGTGGGGCCCGCTGCCTCGCGCAACGCGACGTGCCGCAAGGTCAATCACATTGTTGACGATGCGGTCGCTGTTTCCACCCAGCTTGAGGTGAAGCGGGGACATATGGGACATGGCCCCAAGCGTAGCGATTTTTAAGAAGTGGCAGTCGCTGCAGCGGCATCCACCGGCAAGGGCGCGTAGTCTACGTCACCTTTCACCTTGCGCTGGACCGCCGCTGCGTTCCAGTATTCCACCAGCTCAGCGGCCTGCACCGCCACTTCCCATGCCCGGCGCGCTTGGGGCTCGCCGGTGAAAGCTAGCTGTTTCTCGCCGGTGGGGACGCTGGGCGCGCCGGCTTCCTTCATGTTCTTGCGCACCTGTCCCAACGGGTCCTCGGCGGCGGCGTCGATCACGTGCGCGTCGGTGGTCAGGAGCGCGACCTGTTCCGCGTCGTTCGTGTCCCACGCCCCCGACAGTGCTGCGAAGCCTGGCGTGGTTTCCACGCGCCAGATCACGGTGCAGTCTTCACTCTTATCGACGATTGCCAGCACTAAAGAGTCGTTCACTTGCGGGCCTGCGCTTCCATTGCGGTGAAGGCGAGTACCGCGGTGGCGATCCCCAGCACACTGTGTGGCTTGTCGACGCCCTTGCGGCCCAGCCATGCGCCCAGGGCTTGCTCCGCGCGTGCGCCGCCAACCAGGGCCACGGCGCCGACCAGCAGCAGGATGAGGATCACACCCCAGGTGGTGGAGACTGATGCGACAGGGGCGCCGGTGTCGTCGTCACGATCCTCGCGCGCTAGCACTGCGGTGAGGTCATTGCGGGGGTCCTCGTCGAAAGCGTTGAACGCTGCGATGGCGGCGAGGTTGACTGCGGCGGTGGTGCCGCGGGCGACCCATCGGGCGGTGGCGCCGTGGACGAAGTCCGGCACCGCGACGAGCGCGCCGATGAATCCGGCTTGGAGGGCGCGGCCGCCGGTGGTGTTGTCGAGTGCGTTGTAATCGATGGGTTCGTCAACGGTGTCGTCGATAAGCTCGTGTTCCATAGTTGTCAATCGTAACTGGGCAGTAGTCTGGGGGCATGAGAAAGCACTACAAAGGCGATGACCCTGACGCGACGCACGTGGCCACGCAGTTTGTCCAGGTCCCGTTGGATGATTTTATGACGCGGTTGATGGCCCAGGAGTTGCCGCTGTTGGATTCGCATTCGCGCAGCCGCGTGTACGAGGTTTTGGCTGAGCACAAGGAACAAGGCTTGCCGACGATCACCTCTCAGGAGGAGTTGCCGGCCGAAATTAGAGAGATGATGGATTTATAGGTTCATCCCTAAACTGTTATTAATAGGATCTATTTCACAGGTTTCTTTACTACTTTAGTTAGATCACACTTGTAAGCTAAGGGATGCATTGCGCCGAAAATTTCGGCTGCAAATCCGTACGCCTTCTGTAAGAAGAATGGAAAAGATGGAATTACACACTACCGAAAAGTCCCTCCACGGTTGGGGTCGCACAGCCCCGACGACAGCTCATGTGCTGGCGACTTCTGACCCAGAAACCATCATCAAGGCCGTCCAAATGGTGGCCGAGCAGAATGAATCCCTGCCTTCGAACGCGCGCCGCGGCGTTATTGCTCGCGGCATGGGCCGTTCCTACGGCGACCCGGCACAAAACGCCGGTGGCCTGGTCATCGACATGCAGCCGCTGAACCAGATTCACTCGATCGACCCAGAGTCCGGCATCGTCGATGTTGACGGTGGCGTGACCTTGGACCAGTTGATGCGCGCCGCTATCCCCTATGGCCTGTGGGTCCCGGTCCTGCCGGGTACCCGCCAGGTGACCATCGGCGGCGCGATCGGCCCCGATATCCACGGCAAGAACCACCACTCGGACGGTTCCTTCGGCGACCATGTTGTCTCCATGGACCTGCTGGTGGCGGACGGCCGCATCCTCGAGCTCAAACCTGAGGGCTCCACCGATGACCCAGACGGCGAACTGTTCTGGGCCACCGTGGGCGGCATGGGTCTGACCGGCATCATCATGCGCGCCAAGATCCAGATGACGAAGACCGAGACGGCCTACTTCCTCTCGGACACCGTGCGCACCAAGACTCTCGACGAGACGATCGAGGAGCACTCCAACGGCTCCGAGGAAAACTACTCCTACTCGTCGGCCTGGTTCGATGCCATCAACCCACCGCCAAAGACCGGGCGCGCCACCATCTCGCGTGGTTCCCTGGCCACCCTGGAGCAGCTGGAGGAGTTCGCACCGAAACTGGCGAAGGATCCGCTGAAGTTCAGCGCACCGAAGCTGATGACGGTGCCGGACATCTTCCCGTCGTGGACCATGAACAAGCTCACCTTGAACACCATCGGCGAGCTGTACTACGCCATGGGCGCACCGAGCCAGAATGACATCAAGAACCTGACGCAGTTCTACCAGCCACTGGACATGATCGGTGAGTGGAACCGCGGCTACGGCCCTGCAGGCTTCCTGCAGTACCAGTTCGTCGTTCCGCCACATGCGGTGGAAGAGTGCAAGAGCATCATTTACCAGATCCAGGCCTCCGGCCACTACACCGCGCTGAACGTGTTCAAGCTCTTTGGTGAAGGCAACCGCGCACCACTGTCCTACCCGATGAAGGGCTGGAATATTTGCGTGGACTTCCCGATCCGCCCGGGCCTCAACGAGTTCCTCGACCGCCTGGACCAGCAGATCCTTGAGTTCGGTGGCCGCCTGTACCTGGCGAAGGAATCCCGCACCACCCCTGAGATGTTCCACGCTATGTACCCAGGCATGGAGGGTTGGTTGAAGACCCGCAACGCCATCGACCCGAACGGCGTGTTCGCATCCGACATGTCCCGCCGCCTCGAGCTGAGCTAGAAAGGAATTACACATGCTGAACGCAGTAGGCCAAGCACAACACATCCTTCTTTTGGGCGGTACCTCCGAGATCGGCCTGGGCATCGTGAAGGAGTTCGTCTCCCGCGGTGGAAACCCCACCGTCACGCTGGCTGCCCGCAAGGACTCCCCGCGTATCGACGACGCCCGTGACCAAGTCACAGCCGCCGGTGCAGGCGACGTCCACATCATCGACTTCGACGCCACCGCTTTTGACACCCACCCGGCTGTGATCGATGAGGCATTCTCCCGTGGTGACATCGATGTCGCCATCGTTGCCTTCGGCTCCCTGGGCGACCAGGAGCAGCTGTGGCAGGACCAGCAGGCGGCCGTGGATTCGGCGCAGCTGAACTACACAGCACCCGTGTCTGTGGGTGTGCTGTTGGGCCAGAAGTTCAAGGCGCAGGGCCACGGCACCATCGTCGCGATGAGCTCTGTGGCGGGCATGCGCGTGCGCCGCTCCAACTTCGTCTACGGCGCCTCCAAGGCAGGCTTGGACGGCTTCTACACCCAGCTGGGCGAAGCGCTACGTAACGACGGCGTGAACGTGCTCGTCGTACGTCCTGGCCAGGTGCGCACGAAGATGACCGCGGACATGGAAAAGGAAGCTCCTCTCACCGTGGATGTGGAAGACGTGGCGGAGGAAACCGTGAAGGCAGTGCTGAATAAGGACTCCACCTTGTTCGTGCACAAGGCTTTCGGGCCTGTCTCACTTGTTTTACAGCACATTCCTGCCTCAATCATGCGCAAGCTGAACCTCTAATTAGGTCGTATGTGGGACACTGTCACTCATGACCGTTTCACCCACTGAGCCCAACCAGAATCACGGGCAGCCCGCTGAGGACAGTTCCGCGTTGCACGCTTCGTCGCACGCGGTAACGGTCGACGGCGGGGGCACCCCACCGATGGTGACTACCGGGTACGCCCCGGACGCAGTCTCCAGCACAAGGACATATGTCTCCGTGCTGGTGTACGCGGCCCTCGGTGGGGTGTTGTCGTTACTGGCGTGGTTCGTGCTGCGCGCAACGTCTCTACCTGCTTTCTCGACGTCGAACGTCACCCGCGCGATCAGCTCAGCGGCCACCATCATCCTGATTGTCGCTGTGGTGCTGGTCGTATTGGCCTGGCTGCGCGATATCAATAAGGCCAAGGACGCCAATGGGGAGGCAGGCCCCGCACGGCCAAAGTGGAAAGAGATCCTGAGTGAGGCGGTGTGCTACCTCGCCCCAGCCGGGCTGGTGATCACCAGCCTGGGCATTCCCCTGTCGGCAACCAAGCTCTACTTGGATGGCATCCAGGTGGACCAAGGTTTCCGCACCCAGTTCTTGACTCGGATGACGGAAACTGCCGCTAACCAGGACATGAACTATATCGACATGCCCACCTACTACCCCATCGGCTGGTTCTGGTTGGGTGGCAGGCTGGCCAACATCCTGAACCTGCCGGGTTGGGAGGTCTACCAGCCCTGGGCACTAGTCTCCATCGCAATGGCCGCGGCGGCTCTTGGCCCGGTATGGCGCAAGATTCTCGGCTCCCTGCCGGTGGCAACGGCGGTGGCTTTGGTCACCACCACGATTGTGCTGGTGATGGCCCCCGACGAACCCTACGCCGCAGTCGTGGCACTGTTTGTCCCCGCGATGCTCATTGTGCTGCGCCACGCGATGACGGGGTCCTGGCCCGCCACCATTGGCGTGATGCTGTTCCTGGGTGTGTCGGCCTGCTTCTACACCTTGTACACCGGTGTTGCGGCGCTGGCCGTGGTCATCCTGGGCCTCATCATGGCGGTGTTTTTCACGCACTCGTGGGGGCCTGTGATCCGCACCGCGGTCATCGGGTTTGGCTCCATCGCGATCGCCCTTGTGGCTTGGGGCCCTTACCTCGCAGAGGTGCTGTCTGGCGCGCCGATGGGCGAGTCCACCGCGCCTCACTTCCTGCCGGAGGAAGGCACCGCGTTCCCTGTCCCCTTTTTAGCGCTCAGTGTGGTGGGCTTGTTGTGCCTGCTTGGGCTGATCTACCTGATCCTGCGCTTCGTCGACCCAGACGTGCGCATGCTCGGCTTGGGCCTGATCGTGTTCTACCTGTGGGTGTTGGCCTCGATGGTGGCCACACTGGCGGGAACCACGTTGTTGGGATTCCGCGTCGAAACGCTCATCGTGCTCACGCTGGCCACAGCTGGCGTTCTGGCTCTAGCGGACATCCGCCTGGTGGGTATCGAGTACCTCTACCCCGCCCAGTTCAGTGCTGAGACGAACCGCCGGATCACTATCGCTTTCGTCGTCATTATCGCACTGAGTGGCCTGTACTATGTACAGAACATTCCGGGCGAAAATGAGTCACACATTGATCAGGCGTACCAGGACACCGACGGAAACGGCGAGCGGGCAGACCGCTACGCGCCGGATGCGGGCCGCTATTACAAGGACGTGGACGAGACGATCCAGGCCGCAGGCCACGTGCCAAGCGAAACCGTCATCTACACCGATGAGATCAACTTCATGTCCTACTACCCCTACCACGGGTTTAACGCGTTCACCAGCCACTATGCGAACCCCTTAGGGCAATTCGACGAGCGCAACGACGCGCTGCGCAACTGGGCCACGGCATCCTACGATCTTGCCGACGACCCAGACGCCTTCATCGAGGAGCTGGAGTCCACCCCGTGGGAGGCACCTCAGGCATTCGTCTTCCGCGGTTCCACGAATTCCACCAGTGTTGATGTTGATCCCTGGAAGACACACATTGCTGAAGATATCTTCCCTAGTCAGCCGAATGTACGCTATGAGGGATTGTTCTTTAACCCTGCGGTGTTCGACAGCCCAAAGTGGGAGACCAGCCAGGTCGGCCCCTTCGTCGTGGCAGTCCGTACGCAGTAACCACTGAAAGCCAAGTCAGGATCGAGAAAATTGAATTCTGTAGCTACACCCCAGGCCGCCTCCAGCGGCCTGAAAAACACCGCTATCGTGACGGGCCTGCTGGCCTTCCTCCTGTTCATACTCACCCCGTTCTTACCGGTGCAGCAGACGCAGTCGTCGCTGAACTGGCCCCAGGATGGAAGCGTGGAGTCCGTCAACGCGCCACTGATTTCGATGGCACCGGAGTCTTTGGACCTGACGGTGCCGGTCGCCGCGTTCGATGCGGTACGCGATGGGCAATCGACAGTCGTCGGCACGCTCCCGGACGATTCGCAAGAGGCCTATGATCGTGGCCTGTTCGTCTCCATCACGGGCGAAGGCGCGGTGTCCATCAGCTCCCTGAACAAGGTTGTGTTTGAGCTCTTGCCGGAGGAGTTCGAAGCTCTTGACGACGATGCCGTCGTGAATATTTCGGCGACGGAAGACGGGGTGACTGTGGCCATCCCGGGCACCAACCACAAGGAGGAGACTGAGGAAGACCTGCGCCCGCAGGTCACCGGCATCTACTCCGAGATCGACGAGAATGCCGCCGGCGGTGCTGAGGCACTAATCGATGCCGGGCTGAACGTTGATATGGAGATCAACTCGCGGTTTACTTCCACGCCCACCACGCTGAAGTTCCTGGCTATGGTCGGCGGCATTCTGCTGACTATCGTGAGCTTGGCCTGCCTGTGGCGCATGGATCAGGCCGATCGTCGTCACCTGCCAGTGTTCGGGTCGCGGTGGCGCACGTTCAAGCCGTTGGATGGCATTGTGCTATTCGTGCTGGGCTTCTGGCACATCTTCGGCGCGAACACCTCCGACGATGGTTTCATTTTGACGATGGCGCGCGTGGCCAACGAGTCCGGCTATATGGCCAACTATTACCGCTGGTACGGCGTGCCCGAGGCTCCCTTTGGCTCACCGTTTTATGACCTGCTTTCGCTGCTGGCCACCGTGTCCACCGCCTCAGTGTGGATGCGCCTGCCTACCTTGATCGCCGGGATCCTGATCTGGCTGCTGCTCTCGCGAGAGATTCTGCCGCGGCTGGGGGATGTTGTTGCGAACCGACGCATGGCGCACTGGACCGCCGCGTTTGTGTTCCTCGCGTTCTGGCTGCCGTACAACAACGGCACCCGCCCAGAGCCGATGGTGGCTCTCGGCGTGATCGTCACCTGGGCGCTCTTTGAGCGTGCCATCGCCACCAACCGCCTCTTCCCCGCTGCCCTGGGCACAGTCACTGCGGCCTTTACGTTGACTGTCGGCCCGACCGGTCTGATGGCGGTAGGTGTGTTCTTGGTCTCGCTGCCGCAGCTCTTCCGCATTATGCGCACACGCACCGTGATCGCGCCGTGGCTTGCATATATCGCCCCGTTCCTGGCTGCGGGCACCGCCGTGCTGGTACCGGTGTTCGCGGACCAGACGTTGGCTGCCGTGCTCGAGTCCACTCGCGTGCGCGGCGAAGTAGGTCCCTCGCTGGAGTGGTACGCCGAGTGGGTACGCTATTCCACTTTGTTCCAGCACTCGGTCGACGGCTCAATGACGCGCCGTTTCGCAATGTTCACGATGCTGGCCTGCCTCCTGCTGGTGGTGTGGTCCTTCTCCCGCCACGGCGGTGTGCCCGGCGCGGCGAAGGGCCCCACACTGCGCATGCTGTTGATCGTGGCGCTGTCCATGTTCTTCTTCATGTTCACCCCGACGAAGTGGACGCACCACTTCGGCATCTACGCATCCATTGCCGGCGCCGTGGCCGCGCTGGGTGCGGTGGTGCTCTCCCAGATCGCAATAAAGTCGGTGCGCGCCCGCACCCTGTCGCTAGCGGCCGTCGGGTTCATCATGGCCATCACCCTGGCCGGGTGGAACGCGTGGTGGTACATCTCCTCCTTCAACATCCCGTGGTGGGACCGCCCGGTGCAGTTCAAGGGCGTCGAGGCCGCCAACGTAATGCTGCTCCTCTCACTGATCGTGCTGGGCATCGGCATCTGGCAGTCCTTCAAGCACTCCTACCAGCGTGACAAGGCCGCTGAGGCCGGCACTCTCGAGGAGTTCGAAGCTGCCCAGCTCGCCGCCGGTGGAAAATTCCGCAGCGTCATGACCGCCCCGATCGCGGTGGTGTCCATCCTGATGGTGGCGTTTTCGATGCTGTCGTTTACGAAGTCCTTCATCGACCAAGCACCTTCATATTCCGTGGGCATGGGCAACGTCCGCACCTTCGCCGGCGACAAGTGTGGCCTGGCCAGCGACGCCATGCTAGAGACCAACACCAACGATGCCTTCCTCACCCCCGTCGACGGGGTGCCGCTGGGCCGTTCGCTGGAATCCGGAGAGATCCGTGGCTTCGCCCCCGATGGTGTCCCCGCCTTTATCGAGCCGGACAACATGAGTTCGGCCTCCGTCGGCGCGATCGGTGATGCTTCCCAGACCACATCTGGGAACGCGAACACCGAATCACGCACCACCACCGATACCGGGACTGGATCTGGGTCCGGTTCTGGGTCCGATGCCGCCGACATCAGCGACAGCACCTCGGACACCACCAATAATGCGGAAAACACCACCCAGGAAGCGGTGGCTGAACAGTCCACCTCCACAGGTGGTACCCAAGGTAAGCGCGAGAGCGAAGACACCGGCGTCAACGACTCCACTGTGAACCTGCCGTTCAACTTGGACTACACACGCATCCCCGTCGTCGGGTCCTGGGAGGAAGAGCCACGCAACACCGCTGAGCTAGAGACCAGCTGGTTCGAACTGCCCGAAGCCGCCGAGAACACCCCACTGCTGGTGATTTCTGTCGCGGGCAAGATTGCCCACCATGACATCAACGGTGTCGCCCAGGACGGCGAGGAACTCGTCGTCGAGTACGGTTCGCGTAACGACGATGGAACCTACAAGGTCCTTGGCGAAATCGAAATGTTGGATGCAGGCCCCACCCAGTCCTGGCGCAACCTGCGCTACCCGCTGGAGGACCTGCCCGAGGAGGCAGAGGTAGTGCGCATCGTCGCAAGCGACACCTCCCTGTCGCCTGATGACTGGCTCGCCGTCACCCCACCGCGCGTGCCCGAACTGGAATCGATGAATGACCTCATCTCCCCAGACACCCCGGGGCTGATCGACTGGTCCACTGCCCTGCAGTTCCCGTGCCAGCGCACGTTCAACCACTACGCCGGCGTGACCGAGATCCCCGAATACCGCGTCTCCCCCGACGCGCCGGGCAAGGCCGCCCTGTCCGGGTTCATGGACTTCCTCGGCGGCGGCTCCCTGGGCACCGCGGAGGCCGTGAACTACTCCTACGAGGTGCCGGGCTACCTGCGCGATGACTGGCAGCGCGACTGGGGTTCCGTGTCGAAGTACCACCTGCGCACCAACTCGCAGGGCGAAGCACCGAAGCTTGCGACGATCGACCATGAGGAGATCACCCGCTCCGGGCTGTGGCACCCGTCGGATATGAAGATCCGCGATATCGGCTAGGGCTAGTCGGATATCGGTGTGTCAGCTGGTTGTGGTTCCAGCTGGCGCACCGATGTCAACGCTTGAGGGGTGTGCACGTAGGTATCGTCGGCACGCGCCGCGCGGACGGACCACACCCACACGTAGGCCCACAGGCCATACAGGGCGATGGCGACGATCGCGAACTGCACATAATGCATCCACTCCTCTTCCCAGGAGTAGTTCCACGCGAAGTGGAAGAGGAACGCGGCGCCGAAGTAGAGCGCGACGACGCGGATGCGCCAGCTCAGCGGTTTGCCCGCCACGAATAGGGCGAGCCCGATCCCCCAGCCGGCCAGCCCCGTCAGGCCCGTATGCAACAGCGGGCCAAACACGAGGCGCAGGCCCCACGTGTCCAGCATGCCGGCCATGTCGGATGAGGCGTGCATCATCCCACCCATGGTGCCGTAGAGCATGTTTTCCATCATGTCGAAACCGAGGCCCACGACCATCCCCACCATGAAACCGTGCCAGGGGCGGTAGAAGCGCGGGAAGGACATGAGAATAAACAGCACACCCAGCGCCTTTGCGGGCTCCTCCGGCCAGGCACCGCCGAAGGAGGCCACCGATTGTTCCCAGCGCAGCGCCAGCGCAAGATCCATCGCCGGCAGCCCCGACGCAATCACGATGAGCAACGACACACCGGCACCCCACAGCAGGGCGCACAGGATCCAGCCGATGCTTGACGACGACCACCGCGGCCAGATCGGAGTCTTGCGCAGTACCAGCAGCACCACGACAGTAAGCACGGCAGCGATCGCCAAGCTGGCTGCGGTCGCACTGGGCGCAAGCAGCAGGTTGACGACCACATCGAGAAGCAGGACGGGCACGCCGACCAGTACGGCGATGATCATGGTGTAGCGAAAAAGCTTGGACATCCTGTTTCTTTCCTCTGTTCCTTTTGTGCGCTACAGCGTTTGTACCTGTGGCATGGGGCGCAGTGGGCGCTCGCGGCCCGGCAGGGGGTCGTCGTCAAGCACGCCGCTGTCCTGCAGCTGGGCGAGGACATCCTGCGCCATCGGTGTCCCGGTCAGCCCCTCCCAGATCTGCGATGCCACCGAGGCGACCTCATCCGGGTGTGACCCGCTGACGGTGGCGAACAACACTTCCTCGTCGAATTCGCCTGTGCCACGCACCGTCATCGCGATGGTGGGCCCGGTGAATCGGTCCAGGTAGAAGAATATATGGTTGTCGCCGAAGGCCATCACTGTACCGGAAGAGCTATCGACAAGATCGTTGTAGGCGCGCACCTGCCGCCTTAAGGTGCGCTCCGGGTCATCGGTCCACTCCGTACTCGCCGCTAAGACCGT
>NZ_JBHWRP010000065.1:0-52735 GCF_043426755.1 Corynebacterium sp.
ATCGTGTGACGCGGGGGATGGAGAGGTACGAAGCGCTTAGGCCTGGCCCTCAAAAAGGGTGGTTACGGAACCGTTTTCGAAGATTTCGTGAATCGTCTTTGCCACCAGAGGGGCAATGGACAGAACAGTGAGGTTGTCCCACCCCTCTTCGGACTGCGGCAAGGTGTCGGTGGTGATGACTTCCTCGGCACCACACTTGCTGAGGCGCTCACGTGCAGGATCAGAGAACACGCCGTGGGTAGTTGCGATTACGACATCGCCTGCGCCCGCTTCCTTCAGAACGCGTACCGCACCAGCGATGGTTCCGCCGGTGTCGATCATATCGTCGAGAAGCACGCAGTTCTTGCCCTCGACATCGCCGACGACGCGGTTGGCAACAACCTTGTTGGCAACGTCGGCATCGCGAGTCTTGTGCACGAACGCCAGTGGCGCGTCGCCCAGGGTATTTGCCCACTTCTCAGCAACCTTCACGCGGCCCGCGTCAGGGGAGACCACCACGAGGTTATCCAGCTCATACTTGCTCTTGATGTAATCAGTGAGGATCGGCATCGCGTGCATGTGGTCAACAGGGCCGTCGAAGAAGCCCTGGATCTGGTCGGTGTGTAGGTCTACCGATACGATGCGGTCTGCACCAGCTGCGGTGAGTAGATCGGCAACAAGGCGAGCTGAAATAGGCTCGCGGCCACGGTGCTTCTTGTCCTGGCGGGCGTAAGGGTAGAACGGCAGGATCGCGGTGATGCGCTTGGCAGAACCACGCTTGAGCGCGTCGATCATGATCAGCTGTTCCATGATCCACTTGTTCAGTGGCTGGCAGTGGGACTGCATGACGAAGCAGTCAGCACCGCGCACGGATTCCTCGAAGCGCACGAAGATCTCGCCATTGGCGAAATCGCGTGCAGTCATCGGAGTGACCTCGGTACCGAGCTCTTTAGCTACGGCCTCGGCCAGTTCCGGGTGCGCTCGCCCGGAGAAGAACATGAGTTTCTTGTCGCTTCCAACAGAGTATCCAGACATAGTGGAACTGTTTAGCCTTCCTGGTTTGCGGAATTTTCTCGTGCGCGCTGTGCGGCTTCAGCTGCCGGTGTACCCGGACGCTTCTTCTCCACCCAGCCCTCAATGATGCGCTGGCGGCCTTCCTTAATGGCCAAGGCACCAGCAGGGACATCGTCCAAAACCACTGTACCCGCACCGGTGTAGGCGCCATCACCGACCCTCACTGGGGCAACAAACATGGTGTCGGAACCGGTCCGCACATGCGAACCGATTTCAGTACGGTGCTTCTCCACACCGTCGTAATTGACGAACACGCTGGATGCGCCAATATTGGATTCCTCGCCCACGGTCGCATCACCGATATAGGTCAGGTGGGGCACCTTCGAGCCGTTGCCGATCTGCGCATTCTTCGCCTCGACGAAGCCGCCCAGCTTGCCATGTTCTCCCAGCACAGTGCCAGGGCGAATGTAGGTGAAGGGGCCAACTTCGGCGTGCGCTCCGATCTCCGAGTCCGATCCATGGGTGCGGTAGACGTGGGCGCCCTCGCCGATCTTCATATCCGTCAGCGTAGTGTCAGGTCCGATCTCGGCGTCGTCAGCGATCACGGTGGACCCCCACAGCTGAGTGTTCGGCTGAATCACGACATCCGAACCAATCTTCACACCCACGCCAATGAAGGTGCTCGCGGGGTCAACCACAGTCGCACCACCCAGCATCGCTGCCTCCACTGTGCGGCGGTTCAGTTCTGCTCCGGCCTTGGCGAGCTGCACGCGGTTGTTTACGCCTGCTAGCTCGGCTGGGTCTTGTGCCAAGTGGGCAGAGACAATCTTGCCGTCGGAACGTGCAATCCCCAGCACATCAGTGATGTACAGCTCTCCTTGCGCATTGTTGTCGTCGATACGCGTCAACGCGTCGGCCAACACGGCGCCATCGAAAGCGAAGACACCGGAGTTCACCTCGGTGATGGCCTTCTCCGTGTCATTCGCGTCTTTCTGCTCGACGATCTTCTCTACGTTGCCGTCGGCATCGCGCACGATGCGACCATAACCTGTGGGATCATCCAATTGGAGAGACAAGACGGTAACTGCAGCATTGGCGTTATTGTGTGCCTCGATCAAACCCTGGATGGTTTCGGGACGCAGCAGCGGGACATCGCCGTTGGTCACCACAACCGTGCCGGTGAAATCAGGGATGGCGGTCAGCCCACATTGGACTGCGTGGCCCGTGCCATTTTGCTCCTCCTGGACTGCCTGGTCGATGGTGCGCCCCAGCAGGTTCGCGATTTCATCAACAGCAGGGGAGACCTGATCACGCTGATGGCCAACAACTGCCACGATATGCTGCGGGTTTACGCCGGCAGCGGCATGCAGAGAGTGAGATAGCAGACTGCGACCACCAATCTCATGCAGCGTTTTCTGCTTCGCGGATTTCATACGGGTGCCAGCACCAGCGGCGAGAACCACCACGGCGCAGTCGGAAGAGTGAGACACGTGCGACTCCTTTGTCACATCAGTTGTTGTAGCCAGGAACGGCTACCAGCATATCGTTAGTTTTCCCTCTTAACCGATACGTCACGCAGACGTGATGCGGCAATTACTCCAATACCGCCGATCATGGCAAGGAAAATAAGCGCCGCCTGTGACCCGAACTGGGCGACAACACCAGACGCCGCACCAACCAAAATGAGAATGACTCCCATTAGCGTGTTTGCCGCGCCGGTATAACGCGTGCGTTGATCGCCCTCCGCCATATCCACCAGATACGTCTTACGCGCCACGCGCACACCGGTATGCGCCAAGGTGACAAGGAAGAAACCGGCCGGCAAGATCCACGCATTTGCGCTTGCCGACGCCACGTTGGCTGAGATAACCAGCAGGATCAGGATCACGCTGGCCGCGCCAGAGGCAATGGCCATCGTATTTTTCGAAGAAATATCGGAAAAGATGCCGGACACGCGGCCACCGATCAAGGAAGCCAGCCCCGATGCCACAACGAAGATGCCTAGGCCTGTGATGTCTTGGCCAAGCTCCTGGCTTAACGTGACGATGAACGTCGTGGACAAAGCAGTGACCAGCATGAGGGAGCGCACGATGACGAAAGAACGAAACTCCTTGTCACCAGTGAACAACCCCCACGTGTCCGCCCACCACCCGCGCCGAATATCTTGTGGTTCTACTTCCGATTCCGGTTCGCGGATCCCTTGAAACACGAGGGTGGCCAGCGCCCATGTCAGAGCGCCACCGCCAAGCAGGAGCACGAGCACCCAACGGGGGATGTCTCCGTCGATAAGCGCCAATGCAATACCGACGACAAGCGCGATGCCTCCGGAAAAAGCGGTCGCGCGCCCAGTGATTAAACCGCGGCGGCCCTTTGTGATGGTGCGCCCTTGCACGTCTTTGGAAGCGATCGAGCACAGTGAGCGGAACGTGGCTAAGACGGCAAGGAGCACAACGACAGCAACGCCGAGTGCGACCCCGTCCAAGAGCATTGCCGACAAAGCGATCAGGGCAGCCGCGACAAACTGGCCGAGCGAGCCGATGATCCACACTTTCTTGCGCGATGGTTGGGTGGTCACCCATGGTGTCATCGCGGCCTGGGGCAGCATGGACAAAGACTCACGGACGGGAACCAGCATCGCAGTAAAGAAGTGTGGCACCCCAGCAGCTGCGAATAGCCACGGAAGGACAGTCTTCGGGGCGACGATTTGGTCGCCGAGGCCCTGCAGGCCGTTGGACCAGATAAATCGGCGCGCGTTGTGCTCTTCGTGAGGGAGTTGATCCTCTTTGTGCGTATCCGTGCTCATGGGCGTCATGGTACTCTCAGCCGCTGCAGCCGCCCTATTAGATATACAGTGTGGCCGGGCGGCTGCAGCACTCAATCTGTAGAATCCCCCGGATCCCCGAGCTTTGGCGGGCTGCACCGAGAACTATTTTCGCACGGGAAGCATTAATTCTGCAGTGCAGGCGTGCACACTCTAGTGTGCACGAAGTTGCGGCCATGAGAAGAAAATTGGGATGAAAGGTGCTAAGGGGGAAGACCGCGCCTGATTTTGGAAATAAAAAGCTTCCCCACCAGGACTCGAACCTAGAATGACGGTACCAAAAACCGTAGTGTTGCCGATTACACCATGGGGAAATTGCACCTTAGTTTACCGAATCGTGGCGTAAAGCCTAATCGGCAGGTCCGTGGGCTAATCGTCGATAAGTGAACGCTAAGGTAGAGGCCATGGCGAGACAGCGCATGACCGGAAAGCAGCGCCGGGAACAGTTGATCACCGTGGGCCGGTCCGTGTTCGCCGAGCGCGGAGTGGACGGGACCTCAGTGGAGGAAATTGCCCAGCGTGCTGGCGTGTCTAAGCCGGTCGTCTATGAACACTTCGGCGGCAAAGAAGGCTTGTACGCGGTGATCATCGACCGGGAGATGCTGCACCTCGAGCAGGTGATTACGCAGGCGCTGCAGGGCGGGTCCTGGCGTGCGCGCATCGAGCAGGCGGTGATTGAGCTGCTCACCTATGTGGAGGAGCAGACGGACGGCTTCCTCATCCTCGTGCGTGACCAGGTACCGGGGGAGGAGCGCAGCTACGCCACCTTGTTGAATATGGCGGTGGGGCAGGTATCGCATATCCTGGCTCGGGCCTTCGAACATCAGGGCCTGGATCCGGATCTTGCCACGTTATATGGGCAGGCGCTGGTGGGCATGGTGTCGAATACGGCCCAGTGGTGGCTGGATGAGCGTGAGCCGGCCAAGGAGGTCGTGGCGGCGCACATCGTCAACCTGTGCTGGAATGGTTTGCGCGGGATGCGGGCGGACCCGGTGATCACCGCCGATGTTGATTCTGGAAAGAGTAGGGAAAGAGCAGGGCATGACCGATAACCTTCCGATGCTGGCAGGCGTGCTGACCAAGGCGATGACAGACCCGAAGCTGCAGGGTCTGCTCGCGCAGCTTAACGACGAGTCAGATACGCAGTCTCTCCACATCACCGGTATTGACCAGGTGCGCCCCTGGGCAGTGGGTGCGCTCGCGCGGAAGTCGCCGGTACTGGCGGTGACGGCGACCAGTCACGAGGCAGAAGACCTCACCGCTGAGCTGAAGGCTTTGTTGGGGCAGGAGCGCGTCGCCCGTTTCCCCGCTTTTGAGACGCTACCGCATGAGCGTTTGAGTCCCGGCGCGGATGTCGTCGGCACGCGCTTCGAGGTGCTCCATCACTTGCAGGATTTGCAGGTGGTGGTGACGTCTGCGCGTGGGTTCTGCCAGCCGTTTTTGCCTGCGATTGATCCGATCGTGGTGGAGCAGGACCAGGAATACGATTTCACCGAGTTAGCCGATGCGCTGACCCGCTTCGCCTACAAGCACGTGGACATGGTGGCGGCGCGTGGTGAATTCGCGACCCGTGGCGGCATCATCGACGTTTTCCCGACCACCGCTGAGCACCCCGTGCGTCTAGAGTTCTGGGGCGACGAGGTCACTGAGCTGCGCAGCTTCGCCGTCGCGGACCAGCGCACGATCGAGGAGATCACGCGCGTGGAGATCTTCCCCGCACGCCAGTTGCTTATCGACGACACCGTGGCCGCGCGTGCCGACGAGCTGTCCCGCGAATACCCGACGAACCCAACCTTGATGCAGCTGCTCACCCGGATCTCTGAGCGAACCTACGCCGACGGGATGGAAGCTTTGATCCCGGCCCTGACGGACAAGAAGTTCCAGGTGCTGCCGGATGTGATGCCTGCGGATTCTGTGGTGTTGGTGACCAGCCCGGAAAAGGTGCGCACCCGCATTGCGGATCTGGAACAGACCGACCAAGAATTTCTGGAAGCCGGGTGGGAAGCCGCGGCCATGGGGGCTGAGGGGCCCGTGGCGGTGGAAGGGCTTGATCTGTCGGCGTCGTCGTACCGTTCCTATGAATCTCTCGAGGTAGCGACCCAGAAGGCAGGGTCGCGCTGGTGGACCTTTGCTCCGCCCGGAATGTTCGCGGCCGATGAGGCCGAGACTTTGCCGCTCGAGTTCGAGGCGGCGCCAGCGCCCCGCGGCGATCTCAAAGAGATTGAAAGCTTGATGGCGCAGCTGAAAAAGCACGTCAACGATGGGGGAGCAGCCGCCTTCATCGCGCCGGCCAAGGGCACGGTAGACCGCATGGCGGAACGTTTCCGTGAAAACGGGATTTCTGCGCGCATCGCCACGGCCGGGCTGGAACCAGTCGACGGGCAGATCACTTTGTACCAGGCGGTCAGCCACGCCGGCCTAGTGTTCCCTGGAACCCACATTCCTCTGGTGGTGGTTACGGAGACAGTCGTCACCGGTAACCGAGTAGGCGATATTGCGGGGGCGAAGCGTCGAAAAGCGAAAAGGCGCAATCGCGTCGATCCTTTGGCGCTCAAGCCCGGCGACTATGTGGTGCACGAAACCCACGGCATTGCGCGTTTCGTGAAGATGGCCGAGCGCTCCATCAACACCGGTGATGAGACCAGCCGCCGCGAATATATCGTGCTGGAATACGCGCCCAGTAAGCGCGGGCAGCCCAATGACCAGCTGTGGGTGCCCATGGAGTCTTTGGATCTGCTGTCGAAGTACTCCGGTGGTGAGTCGCCGACCTTGTCCAAGATGGGCGGGTCTGACTGGAAGAATACGAAGAAGAAGGCACGCGCCGCCGTGCGCGAAATCGCCGGCGAGCTCGTGCAGCTTTACGCCAAGCGTGTGAGCGCGCCGGGACATTCCTTCGCGGCCGATTCGCCGTGGCAACACGAGATGGAAGACTCTTTCCCCTTCGTGGAGACTGAGGACCAGATGGCCGCCATCGAGGCCGTCAAGGAGGACATGGAGAAACCGGTGCCGATGGACCGCGTCATCGTCGGTGACGTGGGCTTTGGCAAGACCGAGGTGGCGGTACGCGCCGCTTTCAAGGCGGTTCAAGATGGGGCGCAGGTGGCGGTGCTCGTGCCGACGACACTTCTGGCCCAGCAGCACTATTCCACCTTCGCGTCCCGCATGGACGGTTTCGGAGTGGAGATCCGCGAGCTGTCGCGCTTTACTACCGCCGCGGACTCGAAGAAGATCCTCAAAGGGCTAGCCGACGGCTCCGTGGACATCGTGATTGGTACCCACCGCCTCTTGCAGACCGGTGTGCAGTGGAAGAACCTTGGCTTGATCGTGGTCGACGAGGAGCAGCGCTTCGGTGTGGAGCACAAGGAACACATCAAGGCGCTGAAGGCGCACGTGGATGTGCTGACGATGACGGCGACGCCGATTCCGCGCACCCTGGAGATGAGCATGACAGGGATTCGGGAAATGACGTCGATTACCACCCCGCCGGAGGATCGCCACCCCGTGCTGACGTATGTGGGGCCTTATGAGGAGAAGCAGGTGGCCGCGTCCATTCGTCGTGAATTGCTGCGCGATGGCCAGGTCTTCTTCATCCACAACAAGGTCAGCGACATCGAAAAGAAGGCGCGTGAGCTGCGCGAACTGGTCCCGGAGGCGCGCATCGTGGTGGCGCACGGCCAGATGAGTGAGCAGGTGCTCGAGCAGACGGTGCAGGGGTTCTGGGACCGCGAGTATGACGTGCTGGTGTGTACCACCATCGTCGAAACGGGCCTGGATATCGCCAACGCGAACACGTTGATCGTCGAAAATGCGCAGAACATGGGCTTAAGCCAGCTGCACCAGCTGCGCGGGCGCGTCGGCCGGTCGCGTGAGCGTGGGTACGCCTACTTCCTGTACCCGAAGGGCGCCACCCTCACGGAGACCAGCTATGACCGCCTGGCCACGATCGCCCAGAACAATGATTTGGGCGCGGGCATGGCCGTGGCGCAGAAGGACCTGGAGATGCGCGGTGCCGGCAACGTGCTGGGCGCAGAGCAGTCCGGGCACATCGCGGGCGTGGGCTTCGACCTGTATGTGCGCCTGGTGGGGGAGGCCGTCGAAACGTACAAGGCGCTGGCCACCGGCGAGGTCGTCGACGCCACCGATCAGGGCCCCAAGGAAATCCGCATCGACCTGCCCGTGGACGCCCACATCCCGGACACCTACGTCAATTCGGAGCGGCTGCGCCTTGAGCAGTACCGCAAGATCGCAGAGACGCGTGACGACGAGGCCCTGTCCACCATCGTGGCGGAGATGAAGGACCGTTTCGGCCCGCTGCCGGAAGAAGTGGAACGTCTGCTGGCCGTTGCCCGGCTACGCCACCAAGCCCGCGCGGCGGGAGTGGCGAATATTACAGTGCAGGGCAACCGCATCAAACTGCACCCAGTGGATCTGCCGGATTCGAAGCAGGTACGCCTGAAACGCCTCTACCCAGGCTCCGCGTACCGAGCCGCGGCGAAGGCCGTGCAGGTGCCATTCCCCAGGGTAGGAAAGGGTATCAACCAGCCAAGCCTGCGCGATACCGAACTGCTGCAGTGGGTAGCGGACTTCATCTCTGAGATCTTCGACGTGCCCAAGATTTTTGTCACCGGGGAGACTTCTGGCGCACAGGAAAAGAAGCGAGTGTTTTCAGTCAGTGAGTAACAAGCGCTAAAGTTTGTGGTGTCCACAATGTTGAGCCAAGGAGGCGGACGGCTGTGACCGTCGAACTTGTCACTGCGCTTGTCTTGGCGGTCATTTTCGTCGTCGGCACGGTGCGCCACATCAACATCGGCATCCTCGGGATGATCGGGGCGTTCTTCGTCGGCCTGTACGTTTACCCGGTGAATGAGGCCTTAGACGAAGTCTTCGGCCAATTCCCCGTGGGCCTGGCCTTCTCCCTGATTGGCCTGACCTTCCTGTTCGGTTTCGCGCAGATCAATGGCACCATCGACATCATCGTCGGCTGGGCCATGCGGCTGACTCGCGGCAAGCGGTGGATCATGCCGTGGATCTTCTTCTTCCTCACCGGCTTTTTCATGGGGATCGGCGCGGTTTTTGCCGTTGGGGTGATCTCGCCGATCGCCATGCCTTTCGCCAAGAAATACAAGATTGATCCGCTGTTGATGGGCATGATGGTGATCCACGGTGGCACCATTGCAGTGCTTTCGCCCCTTAGCGTGTACGGCGTTTTCGTCAACGAAGCCCTAGAAGCGAACGGGTTTATCGGCTATGCAGGCGAGATGTTCGCGTTGAACTTCATCTTCTGCTTAGCTTTCGGTGTGCTGGTGTTCTTCCTGCTCGGCGGGCGCGAGCTGATCAAAGATAAGGGCAATACCGCGACCGAATACACCCCTGTCAAAGACGTGACCGCGAATCAGTGGCTCACCATGGCGTGTATCGCGGTCCTGATCGTGGCCGCGGGCTTCTACAACCTTGACATCGGGGCGGTCAGCCTGATTCTGGGTGGCGTGCTGGCGCTGGCAAAGCCTGCCGATTCCAAGCGCGCCCTAGACGGGGTGGCGTGGTCCACCATCATCCTGATCGGCGGCATGGTCACCTATATCGCCGTGCTGCAAGACGCAGGCACCGTGGATTGGATTGCCGGCGGCATCGCAAGCCTGGGCGCCGCGAGCGTCGGTCTGCTGCTCTTGGCCTACCTCTGCGGGATCGTCTCGGCGCTGGCATCGTCCATCGCGACACTGGGTATCGCCATGTCCATGATCATGCCGTTGCTGGCCGCCGGAGACATCCCCGTGGCGGCAGCAGCAGCCGTGCTGGCGATTTCGACTACGATCGTCGACGTTTCCCCGTTTTCCACCAGCGGCGCATTGGTCTTGGCGAATGTTCCGCGCGGCGATTACGACGCCCAGTTCCGCGCGATGATGCGCTACGCCGGCCTGATCGTCGCGATTGCGCCTGTCAGCGTGTGGCTGATGACGTTCATCCCGGTCTAAAGTTTCAAGGCACCTTGGGCGATACCGAACACGGCCACCGCAGAAGCGACCACGACTAACGCGACCACCACCCACTCGAAAGCGTTGAACACCCGCTCCTTGGCGGCAAGGCGCGTCCACACATAGGGAATCAACCCGGGCAGGACAGCAAGCGCCCCGTACAACACATAGACGGGGTCGGCGGCGTAGAACAGCCACAGCGAATAGATCATGGCCAGAACGCCGACAACAAGATGCTTCCTGTTCGTCCTCTTATCGACGACCGGGCCGGAATCGTCGAAACGCTCACCAGCGTGCGGGTGCGAGATCCCCCGCCCGCGCACCACCAACAACACAAGGTAGACGGCCGAGAACAAGTAGGGGACCAGGTAGAGGACCGTGGCCAGCTGCACCATCGAGGTGTAGGCGGTCTCAGAGACGAAGAAGACGACCACCCAAAGCTGAATGGAGACCGTCGACACCAGCTGCGCTGCCCACGGCGCGCCAGTGCTGGTGATCTTGCCCAAAGCCTTGGGCAGAAGGCCGTCGTAAGCCATCATGGCAACGGGCTCCGCTGCCAACATCTGCCAGGACACGTAGGCGCCCAGGACAGACAGGCACAGGCCTAGCGAAATCAGCGCACCGCCCCACGGTCCCACCACAGCTGTGAGCACCGATGCCATCGAGTTATCAGGCAGCGCCGCCAACTCCTGCTGCGTGAGCACACCATAGGACAAGGTGGTGATAGAGACCAACAGGACCAAGACGGCGAAGAAACCAAGGATGGTGGCGCGCCCAACGTCCGCCCGCGACTTCGCCTGCTTCGAGTACACAGAGGCACCCTCCACACCGATGAAGACCCACACGGTAAACAGCATGGTGCCCTTCACCTGGTCGAAAACGGACCCAGTGCCGGAGAACGTGCCCCAGAAATCCGCCGTGAACTTATCCCACGAAAAACCGAGAAACGCCACGAGCAGGATGAACGCGATGATCGGCAGCAGCTTGGCCACCGTGGCCACCAGGTTCATAAACGCGGCCTGCTTCACACCTAAAGTAAGCATGCCGAAAATCGCCCAGGTCAGCACCGACACAGAAAAGACGGACACCCAGCGATTTTCTAAGGAGAAAAGCGGGACATAGTGGCCGAGCGTGCCAAAGAACAAGGTGGCATAGCCCACCTGTGCGATCACCGAACCAAGCCAATACCCCCAGGCGGAGGCGAAACCGATGAAATCACCCAGCCCCGCGCGCACATAGGAGTACACACCCGAGTCCAAATAGGGTTTGCGCACCGCCAAGATCTGAAACACGAACGCAATCGACAACATCCCCACCGCGGTGATCGCCCAGCCGATCAACATCGCGCCGGGGCCAGCTGCCGAAGCAATATTTTGCGGCAGCGAAAAGATACCCGCCCCCACGGTCGAACCGATGATCAACGCCACCAGGGACCACACGGAAACGGAATGCTTAGTGCTCATTTTCATCAATTTACCGGGTGGGGTGTGGAGTAGAAAATAGGGTCTATTTCCGCCCCCGGCTAGCCACGGTCTAAACTATGACGAGGTCGCTTCTTACGGCCATGCCCCCATAGCCCAATCGGCAGAGGCAGTTGACTTAAAATCAATTCAGTGTGGGTTCGAGTCCCACTGGGGGCACCATTTTTTATGTTGTCGGGTCGATGACCTGCAGTGTCAGTGGCATCGTTGATAAGCGATATGTGCCGGGGGCAGTATCGAAAGTAGCCAGCAACTCGTTGGCCGCGTCGGGGGAAATTTCGAGCACCATGCGTCGCTTGTCGACGATCGGGGCCGCCTCACCGGGAACGATCTCCAGCCATTTACTCTTGCCGACCAGGCTGAAGCTGCGCCCATACTGCACACGATATTGGATCGCGCGCAGGAGGTGCTGCGCGCTCGTGGACGTCAAATCGATGCGCGCCTCAGGCTCAGCCGTGAAATCCAGGTACTTCGCCATGACACCGCTTAACGACGAGCCCTGCCGCTGTGTCGCGCTCTCGACGATTGCGTGGGCCTCCGGGATCTCGCGAAGTGGCTGGCGCGCCGGATCGGAAAGGCCGAGCGGGAAATACTCGCCGAAGACGCCAGCGAACTTTCGGGCGTCCCAGAGCAGGGCGTCGTCGAGATCTGTTGGTGTCATACCGATGGCGTAGGTGAACCGCACAAACCCGGAGGCGGTATCCACCACGCCGAGCAGCGGGTCGGTGACGAAGATGAGGGCGGTTAGCGAGGACTCGTCGGAAAGCGGCTCGGCGAAGTCCATGTGGTGGCCAGGCTCAATCGGTGTGTCGACGCGGTTGAGGTAGCGCACGATGCGGTCGAGGACGCGGGCGGGCCATTCGGGAGGCAGGCTCTCGTCGTCGGGGATGCGGATGGTCAGTTCGGTCTGGGTGCCGGCGACCGGGGTGGCCGAATTGACGCGTGACAGGCCGAATGTGGTGTACAGGAAGTGGGGGACAGGTTCGTCGGTATGGAAGGCGTAGACGGGTACGTCGCCGAACTCGTAGGTGATGGGGTCCTCATCGCCAAAGAAGTGGTGAAAGTGGCGGCGTAGCGCATCGCCGCCAACTTCGGGTTGGAGCCGTTTGAACCACTGTTTTAAACCACTCATAAGAATAACTTTAGATCGAGCGCCCAACAAATACTGTGATTTACGCCACTTGTAGTTAGGGGTGCGGGAACGAATCCCAAGCCTGTGTCGTTAGGAGGTATGAAAGCAAAACTCTTTACGTGTTTCACAGAAAGGATCCGGGTGACATCGTGCGCAGCAATAACCCTGTACTGACGAACCTGCCCGCCTCCCACCAGCAAGGTGGCTACGGCTACCAACCCCAAGGCTTTGATAACTACCAGCAGGGCTACCAGCCACAGCAGGCTTCCGACGAAACCCGTCCGATGACTGTCGACGACGTGGTGACCAAGACCGGCATCACCCTCGGCGTGATCGTGCTGTTCGCGGTAATCAACTTCGGAATCGCTCTGGCAGGCAACCCTGGCCTCTCCATGATCTTGTCCATCGTCGGCGCGATCGGCGGTTTCATTACCGTCCTCGTGCACTCCTTTGGCAACAAGTACGGCTCCAAGGTTGTGACCTTGATCTACGCCGCTTTCGAAGGCCTCTTTGTCGGTGGCATCTCGCTGATCTTCAGTGGTTGGACCATTGGCAACGAGAACGGCGGGGCCATCATCGGCCAGGCAGTGCTAGGCACCGTCGGTGTGTTCATCGGCATGCTCTTCGTCTACAAGACCGGCGCGATTCGTGTGACCCCGAAGTTCACCCGTGTGCTGACCGGCGCGATCTTTGGCGTGGCCATCTTGGCTCTGGGCAACTTGATCGGTGCGATCTTCTTCGGCTTCAGCCCACTGCGCGACGGTGGCACTATCGCCATCATCTTCTCCGTGGTGTGCATCGTCTTGGCGGCGCTGAGCTTCCTGCAGGACTTTGATGTTGCAGACCAGCTGATCCGCACTGGTGCACCTGCCAAGATGGCATGGGGCGTTGCCCTCGGCCTGGCAGTGACCCTGGTGTGGCTCTACACCGAGATCCTGCGTCTGCTGAGCTACATGCAGCGCGACTAGACCAGCGCCGGCGCGCATAGTTCAAGCCCGGTCCTTCCTAGATAGGAAGGGCCGGGCTTTAAAAATCCGCCTTCCTACACACCATGAAAGGGGTAGTAGAAAGGCGGATATCCCGTTTCGCTACTTCAAGCTACTGCTGGACGACGAAACCCTGCTCGCCCATGATGACGTCGCCGCTATTGCTGCCGGTTGCGGTTGCAGGTGCGGTCGGCTCCACTGGGGTTGGCTGCGTAGAGGTTTCCTGCTCCTCGAAGCCGATGCTGCCTTTGTCCAGGGAATCCGGATCCTGGCTCTTAGCAGTATCAACCTTCTGGTCCGAAGGGTTCTCAGACGGTGGGGTGCACGCGGTGATCGCTACGGCAGAAACTACAGCGATGGCGGCTGCGGCGAACTTACGGGAGATACGCATTATGTAACTTCACATCCTATGGGTAGGTCGCACGACTCATAACGTCGCGGGGCTCGGAGAATTATTTTAGTTTATTTCGCGCGGGGAGTGGCAGCCTTGTCCGAATCATAAGGCTCAGCCGAAACGATGGTCACGGAAATCTCGCGGCCATTAGGCGCAGTGTAGGTCCGGGTCTCGCCCTCGGCAGCGCCGATGACGGCCGCGCCCAGTGGAGACTGCTCCGAGTAGGTCTCCAAGTCCTTATTGTCGGTGGAGGCCGCACGGGTACCGATCAGGAAGGTTTCCTTGTCGTTTTCGTCGTTGTCGTAGTAGACGTGCACGACGGAACCAACGTGAGCAACACCCTCTTCGATTCCTTCGCGCTCCGTGGTGGAGTTCGCCAGGATCTCAGAGATGTGCTTGATGCGCGCCTCTTCTTGGTCCTGCTGTTCACGAGCAGCGTCGTAGCCGGCGTTCTCCTTCAGGTCGCCTTCTTCGCGGCGCTCGTTGATCTCTGCGGCGATGGCTGGGCGATTATCGATCAGCTGCTGGAGCTCCTGCTCGAGCTTCGCCTTCATTTCTGGGGTGATGTATTGCTTCTCTACCTCTGCCATGAGTGCAACCCTTCCTATAGGAATGTGAAAACTGTGGGAAATGAAAAAACGCGTTGGGCACGCGTGGACTAAAGGGGCATACTACCACAGGCCCCATAGCTGGCTATGCGCCTGCCTAGCCGGTGCGCGCAACGTCATACACTGTGTCCTCCGTCTTCAAATGGGACGGCATATTCGACGAACAGCCATAGATGGATCCAGCCACCGGGTAGTCACGCACCGGTAAGTCTGCGGACATTCGGATCTGTTCCTCGCCTCCGGCAGGGATGACCACGTCACGGCGCCCAACCTCTGCCATGGAGTAGTTCAATGCGGTGACAATGCAGTAGGAGGGCTGTGAAGTATCTTCGCGCACCACATCGAGCCACACTCGGGAGGTATTGTCGTCGAGACGCTCATGATTCACGTACGTCGCCTCAATAGGGGAATCGTCACGAGTCATGACGGTGCGCATGCCCATCACAAGGATGATCGCGATGACGATCGCAAAGATGGCAGCAAGCACTTTCCCCATTGTGCCCTTTGGCTTTTCAAGGGCCTTTTCCTTCCCGTAGCGTTGGACGGGACGTGACTGTTCTGGGGTAGACACCGGGCTAAGACCTCACTGGGACGCACAATAAAAATGACTTTAGAAGCGATGGTACTAAGATTGTCTGTCGTTAACTAATATCGAACGCTAAAGTCGATCATTAAAGTCGAATTAAGCCCGAACTACCGGAAGGTGGCATTTCATTGAGCGGCCTGCGCCTCATGGCGATTCACGCACACCCCGACGATGAGTCTTCGAAGGGTGCAGCGACCATGGCGAAGTACGCTGACGAAGGGCACGAGGTGCTCGTCGTTACGTGTACAGGAGGGGAGCGAGGCTCCATCCTGAACCCAGGTATGGACCGCCCAGGCGTGCTGGAAAACATGATCCCGATTCGCCGTGAGGAAATGGCCAAGGCAGCCGCGGCACTTGGCGTGCAGCAGATGTGGCTGGGCTACGAGGACTCCGGACTTCCAGAAGGCGATCCCTTGCCGCCGCTGCCTGAGGGCTGCTTTGCGCGCCAAGACCCCGTCGAGGTGACCAAGGAATTCGTCAAGGTCATTCGCGAGTTCCGCCCCCACGTTCTGATCACTTACGACGAAAACGGCGGCTACCCGCACCCAGACCACCTGATGGTCCACGAAATTTCCATGATGGCGTGGGAAAAATCGGGGGACCCAGAATTCGCGCCCGAGGCCGGGGAGCCATGGACCATGTTGAAGATGTACTACACCCACGGCTTCGTGCTGCAGCGCATGGTGCTTTTCGACGAGCGCCTGAAGCAGCAGGGCAAGCGTAGCCCCTACGGGCCGATGATTAAGCGCTGGGAAGAAAATAAGGCCGACATCATGGCGCGGGTGACAACGCAGGTGGACTGCCGTGACTACTTCTCCAACCGTGAACAGGCGCTGCTGGCGCACGCCACCCAGATCGACCCGGCCGGAGCTTTCCTGGCCACCCCGGTGGAGACACAGCAGGAATTGTGGCCGACCGAAGAGTTTGAACTGGCGCGCACCCGCGTGTCCACGCACATGCCTGAAGACGATTTGTTCGCAGGTATTGAACCTGCAGATGAGGAACAGAAATAATGAACGTTGCAGCAACCAACGTGGTGACCTACGTGTTGGCACAAAACCCGGACGGTGGGCTGCTGGGTCCGGAGTTCGGTAAAGCATCCCCGATTGGCATGCTGATTGTGGTTGGCCTGCTGGTGGTCATCCTGATGCTGGGGTGGGCGTTCCACCGCCGTTACTCCCGCTTCAATCGTCGCCGCATGTTTGCTGAGGCCCACGACATCGACGTCTTCGATACTGAGACGCTGGATAAGGCCATGGAAGAGGCGGGGGTCTTGGACCGCCGCAAGAAATCCCGCTTCTAAAAATAGTTCTGCTATACTCAGGCTCATGTTCGTACAGCGATTTTATTTTGGCAGGGCTCCGGGAGCGTTCCCAGTCTTGTCAGTCGCGCATGACTAGCTAATCACTGACGAACGTCCAGGAGCCAAGCAGCACCTCCCCGCACAAGGGTAGAGGGGCTGCTTTTTTGTTTGCCAACTTATACAAGCTCATTCAAGCACTGCACACGAGAAAGAATCCCCGATATGTCACAGCCAGTATCACTGTCAGATTCAGCATCGACATCTAATAAACGCATTCGCGCCTTCCACACACTCCCCAGCCCGGTAGAGGTGCAAAAAGCGCTTCCTCTCGATGAAACAAAGCTGGACAAGGTAGAGCGCGACCGCCAAGACATCGCCGATATCTTTGCCGGTGAAGACGATCGCCTGGTTGTCGTCGTCGGACCGTGCTCGATCCACGATCCTGTTGCGGCGCAGGAATACGCCGACCGCCTCGCACCCCTGGCGAAGCGCCTCGACGGGGACCTCAAGGTAGTCATGCGCGTCTACTTTGAAAAGCCACGCACCACGGTGGGGTGGAAGGGCCTGATTAATGATCCCGACTTAAACGGCACCTACAACGTTGAAAAGGGTCTCCGCCTCGCCCGCGAGGTGCTGACCAACGTGGTCACCACCGGCCTGCCCGCCGGGTGCGAATTCTTAGAACCCTCCAGCCCGCAGTACTACGCGGACGCCGTGGCGTGGGGTGCGATCGGCGCACGCACAACAGAGTCGCAGGTACACCGCCAACTGGCCAGCGGCATGAGTATGCCGATTGGTTTCAAGAACGGCACCGACGGCTCCATCCAGGTCGCCGTCGATGCGGTGGGGGCGGCCCAGCATCCACATTTCTTCTTTGGAGTATCCGACGATGGCGTCCCGTCCGTCGTGGAGACCGAGGGCAATCCGCACTGCCACGTCATCTTGCGCGGTGGTAGCAACGGCCCGAACTTCGACCGGGAATCGGTGCGGGCGGTCGTCGATAAGCTTGGCCCGGATTCGCGGATCATGATCGATGCCTCGCACGCGAACTCCGGCAAGGACCATGAGCGTCAGGCGGAGGTGACGCGGGAGGTCGCGGCGCAGGTATCCGAGGGGAACGAGCATATCGCGGGCGTGATGCTGGAATCCTTCCTTGTGGCCGGGGCGCAGAAGCTGGATCCGGAAAAGCTGAAGGTCAATGGCGGTGAAGGGCTGGTCTACGGCCAGTCGGTCACGGATGCGTGCATGGACTTCGACACTACTGTGGATTTGCTGGAAGAACTCGCGTCGGCGGTACGCGCTCGCAGGAGTAATTAAGACACCCGCTACACTTAATGGTGTGAATGTGCTCGAAAGGATCTTGTACCCGCTGTATGAAGCGCGCCTGCAGCGCGAACTGCGGGGCAAGAAGCAACCGAAGCATATTGCGGTGATGGCCGACGGCAACCGTCGCTGGGCGCGCGAGGCCGGATTTACCGATATTTCGCACGGTCACCGTGTTGGGGCGGACAAAATTGGCGAGCTCGTGCGTTGGAGCGCGGATACCGAAGTCGAAGTCATCACCATCTACCTGCTGTCCACGGAGAATCTGCAGCGCACTAAACAGGAAGTCGGGCTGCTTTTCGATATCATCTCTGAGGTCATCGAGGACCTCGCCGCAGAGGACCACACGTGCAAAGTGCGCCTGGTTGGGCACCTTGACCTGCTTCCGCCGGAAGTGGCAGAAAGGATGCGCAGCTCCGCCGACACCACACACGAAAAGCCGGGGCTCACGGTAAATATCGCCGTGGGCTACGGCGGGCGGCAGGAGATCGTCGACGCCGTGAAGGCGCTTATCGACGAAGAATTAGCTGCTGGAACACCCGCGAGCGAACTGGCAGACAAGGTGAGCGTGGAGTCCATATCCACTCACGTGTATACCAAGGGCCAGCCTGACCCGGATTTGGTGATCCGTACCTCTGGGGAACAGCGGTTGAGCGGGTTTCTGCTGTGGCAGTCAGCGTATTCGGAGATCTGGTTTACAGACACCTACTGGCCGGCTTTCCGCAAGATCGACTTCTTGCGCGCGCTGCGTGATTATTCTCAGCGTTCGCGCCGCTTTGGGAAGTAACTAGCAGTTAGACTGTCCCTATGACAGTGATCTTCTATTCCTCTACTTATGGTTCCACCCGTGAGTATGCCGAAGAACTAGCACGTCGCGTCGACGCGAATGTTCAAGAAATCAGCGAGACCCCGGAGCTGGGAGAAGGCCCCGTCGTCGTCCTCTCACCGGTGCATGGCCCGTCGGTGCCGGCGGTGAGCTTTGTCAAAGACCACGATTTTGGGGGCCGGCCTGTTGCCGTCGCCGCGGTAGGCATGAGCCTGCCTGACTTCGCGCGCTCCAAAGACCAGCTGAAAGGCGCCCTGGGAAGCGACTATTCTCACGTGGAGCGCTTCTACCTGCCTGGCCGGTTGAATTATTCTGAAATTAGCTCAGCCCACAAGTCCGTCATGTTTGGGGTGATCAATGCGCTACGCATGAAACCCCGCAAATCGGAGAATGACAAGGCGATGATCGCCTCTTACGACAAGGATGTTGACCGCGTCGATTTCGCAGAGCTTGACCCCATCGTCGAATGGATTGAGCAATCGCGATAGCGGCTAAATCTTGCGCATCCGGACCCGCTCCACCTGGTGGTCGCGCCCCTTGTGCAGCACGAGGGAGGCGCGGACGCGGGTGGGCAGAATATTTTCCACCAGGTTTGGCAGGTTAATCGACTGCCAGATTTCGCGGGCCACGTGCTCGGCTTTGGCGTCGTCGAGGTCGGCATACTTGGCGAAGTGCGCGCCCGGCTTGCGGAAGGCTGTGCTGCGCAATTTGAGGAAGCGCTCGATATACCAATGCTCGATGTGCTCGGTGCGGGCATCGACGTACACGGAGAAGTCGAAAAGGTCACTGACCATCAAGGTGGGCCCTGTTTGCAACACGTTGAGGCCCTCCAGGATGAGGATGTCGGGTTTATCGACGATCTGGTATTCGTCGGGAAGCACGTCATAGGCCGTGTGCGAATAAAGCGGTGCCTTGACCGCGGGCTTGCCGGACTTCACGTCGGTGACAAAGCGCAGCAGGGCCCGGCGATCATAGGACTCTGGGAAACCCTTCCTAGACATCAGCTTGCGCTCCTTGAGCTCCGAGGAGGGAAGGAGGAAACCGTCTGTTGTGACCAAGTCCACCCGCGGGTGGGTCTCCCAGCGCTGGAGCAGTACCTGGAGCAAACGCGCTGTCGTGGACTTACCCACCGCGACGGAACCGGCCACACCAATGATGAAGGGGACGTGACCTGGGTTGTCGCCCAAAAAGATCTCAGTGGCCGCCGTGAGTTGTTGGCGGGCGTGAACCTGCAAGTGGATCAGGCGAGACAGGGGGAGGTAGATGTCTGAGACCTCCCCGAGGTCAATATTTTCTCCCACGCCGCGTAGCTCTTCCAGCTCAGACTCCTTGAGCACCATGGGCATGGTCGCGCGAAGGTCACGCCAAGTTTCGCGCGTGAAATCAAGGTACGGGCTGGAATCGGTGCTTCGTGCCATGAGCACTATTGTTGCACCTGCTGCCCCGAATCGGGGCTAGGGGGCCAATTTTTCCAGGTTTTTACAGAATTGGTGCAGATTTGTCGTACACTCAGCTGCGGTAGCATCCGCCCTAAATCCTTGTGGAAAGGCATAAACGCCCACATGACTGACAACGTTTTGTATCAAGAACTCGCACAGTTGGATCCCGAAATCCACGAGCAAATCGTTGGCGAGCTGACGCGCCAGCGAAACACCTTAGAAATGATCGCCTCGGAGAACTTCGTTCCCCGCGCCGTGTTGCAGGCGCAGGGTTCCGTGTTCACCAATAAGTACGCCGAGGGCTATCCAGGGAAGCGCTACTACGGTGGCTGTGAAAACGCCGACGTCGTGGAGAACCTAGCCATTGAGCGTGCGAAGAGTCTTTTCGGTGCTGAGTACGCCAACGTGCAGCCACACTCTGGTGCGCAGGCGAACGCGGCAGTACTGCATGCGTTGATCCGCCCTGGCGACACCATCATGGGCCTGTCGCTGGCACACGGCGGCCACCTCACCCACGGGATGAAGGCGAACTTCTCCGGTCGTCTGTACAACGTTGTCGCCTATGAGGTAGACCCAGCGACCATGCGCATCGACATGGATAAGGTGCGCGAAGCAGCCTTGGAGCACAAGCCGAAAGTGCTGATTGCCGGCTGGTCCGCTTACCCCCGCACCCTCGACTTTGAGGCGTTCCGCGCGATTGCCGACGAGGTAGGTGCATTCCTCTGGACGGACATGGCCCACTTCGCGGGTCTGGTTGCCGCCGGCCTGCACCCATCGCCGGTGCCGCACTCGGACGTGGTTTCTACCACGATCCACAAGACCATCGGTGGCCCGCGCTCCGGCATGATCCTGGCACGCGAGGACTACACCAAGAAGCTGAACTCCGCCGTGTTCCCTGGCCAGCAGGGTGGCCCGCTGATGCACGCGATCGCTGCAAAAGCGACGGCGCTGAAGATTGCGGCTACCGATGGCTTCAAGGACCGTCAGGCACGCACGCTCGAGGGCGCACGCATTCTGGCCGAGCGCCTGACCGCGCAGGACTGCAAAGCAGCCGGTGTTGACGTTCTGACCGGCGGCACCGACGTGCACCTGGTGCTCGCGGATCTGCGGAACTCAGAGATGGACGGCCAGCAGGCCGAGGACCTCCTGCACGAGGTTGGTATTACCGTCAACCGCAACTCGGTGCCATTCGACCCACGTCCGCCAGCCGTGTCCTCTGGTCTGCGCATCGGTACCCCGGCACTTGCCACCCGCGGTTTCGACGCGGAAGCCTTCACCGAGACCGCCGATATCATCGGTACGGCTCTGGCCGCGGGCAAGAATGCTGACGTGGACGGTCTGCGCGCCCGCGTGACCAAGCTGGCTGAGCAGTACCCACTGTACGAGGGCTTGGAGGACTGGAAGCTGCTCTAAGTTCTGCAGAGCAATCAGGCGCGCCGGAGGTCACTATGTGATCTGCGGCGCGTTTTCGTGCTGTCGTCCAATTTGCCTCAAAACACCGCCCAGGATTCCAAAGATCGGACCTTTCGGGGTAGGTTGTTGGCTCGAAGGCCTCATTAACCTTAAGGAGGTTTGAGTAGGCATGAATAACTTAGCTAACCAATTGTGGTGGCATGTATACCCACTCGGCGCACTTGGCGCCCCGATCCGTCAGCGCCCGACCGATGGTTCCGACCACGGGCACCGCATCCTGCGGCTGATCAACTGGCTCGACTACGCCGCGGAACTCGGCGCGACGGGCCTACTTCTCGGACCCGTTTTTGAATCCACGGCCCACGGCTACGACACCCTCGATCACTTCTCGATCGACTCGCGCCTAGGCACCGAGGACGACATGATCGCGCTTATCGACGAAGCCCGCGCCCGCGACATCGACGTCATCTTCGACGGCGTCTTTAACCACGTGTGTATCAATCACGCCTTCGTCCACCATGGCGGCCCCGTTCGTCGAAACGCGGACGGCACGCTGGCCGGCTGGGAGGGCGACGGCACCTTGGCGGAGCTCGATCACGAGGATCCGCGCTGCGTAGACTTTGTCGTCGACGTGATGAACTATTGGCTCGACCGTGGCATTGCAGGCTGGCGCCTCGATGTCGCCTATGACGTGCCCACCTGGTTCTGGGCAGAGGTGACTGATCGGGTGCGCCAGCGCCACCCGAATGCGTACTTCTCCGGTGAGATGATTCACGGCGATTATGCGGATTTCGCACGTGACTCGCACTTGGATACCATGACGCAATACGAGGTGTGGCACGCCGTGTGGGCATCGATCCAGGCCAACAACCTGTGGGAGCTGGACCACGCGCTGTGGCGCCACCAGGATTTCTCCGCCCGCAACCTGATGCAGACATTCGCGGGCAACCATGACGTGTCACGGGTGGCCAGCATGGTCGGGGATTCCGGCGCGGCACTTGCGGCCGTGATCTTGTTGACGCTGCCGGGACTGCCCTCCATATATTATGGCGATGAACAGGCGTTTCGCGGGGAGAAGGGTGAGGGGTGGGAGGCTGATGACGCACTGCGCCCCGAGCTTCCTGAGCACCCAGACCAGCTCTTCAGCTTCGGGAACTGGATGTTCAAGCTTTACCGCGACCTTGCCGCCTTCCGCCAAGCCAACCCGTGGATCGCCACGGGTGAGCTGGCCATCGAGGAATTCCAGGAAACCGCCCTGGCCTATTCCGTGCGCGGGGACGGCCATGAGCTGATGGTGCACGTGCGTGTCGACGAGGGCCGCACCCACGCCTCTGTGCTGTTGGACAGCGCCCTCGTTCTGGACCGCAGCTTCTACGACAGTGACGTCGCAGAGCAGGAAGCGGTCTAGGCTCTAGTCCTCAGACTCATTCTGCTCGCGCGATTCGGCAAGCTGGGTGCGCGCCTCACGCAGCCACTCGGGCTGGTCGGCCAGCAACGCCTTGATCTCCTGGGTGGTCAAAGGCTTGTCCATATCATTGTTTTTCAGGGCCGTGATGCTAATGCCAAGCTTGCGCGCCACCTCGGGGCGGGGATGGGGGCCATTGAGGCGCAGCTCTTCGAGCCACTGTGGCGGGTTGTCCTGCAGTTGGCGCAGCTGCGCGTGGGTGACGGCCCCGTCCTGGAAATCCTGCGGGGTGGCGGGCAAGTAGATGCCCAACTTTTTCGCGGCGGTCGCCGGCTTCATTGCGGTACCTGATGGTTCTGCCTGGAAGTTCAATTCTTCACTCATGGTTCAAACGGTAGCATTGAGCGCATGATTCGCCTCGCCTTCATCACCGGAACCGCACCTGGCAAGTGGTTTCGTCGTTACGCGCACGCCACGACGCACCGCCTGACCACCATCGATGCCGACGATGCCTGCGGAGTACTGCTTGCCGGCGAGGCCGACGTGGCGCTGACCCGGTTGCCGGACGCCCGGATTGGCGACGAGTTCCACACGGTTGTGCTTTACGACGAGGAACCCGGCGTGGCCGTGCCCAAGGAATCGGTCTATGCCGAGGTTGGCGAAGCGGTGCGCATGGCAGACTTGGCCGACGAGCACGTCAACGAGCACACCACCACTGAAGAGTTGCGCGCGGCATTGCAGGTGGTCGCCGCCAACGTTGGGGTAGCATTTGCGCCGCGCCCGTTGCTGAAGGTGCTGTCTAAAAAGCGAGTTGTTCCGTTGGGGGTGCGCGATTGGCCGGGCGAGACTACGTCCATTGGGTTGGTGTGGCGCAAAGAGGATGACTCGGATGCAATTCAGGATTTCGTTGGCATCGCGAAGGGACGGACCCCGAATTCCTCGCGAGCGGCGGCGCCACGGCGCAATGCCAAGGAGAAGCGGTTGGCGAAAGAGGCTCGTCGAAAAGCATCCAAACCCCAGAATAGGGGGAGTAGGAAACGCCGTTAGGAAAAAGTTTGTATTCTGGAAGAATAAGAATTTTAGAAAGAAGGAATGATTTATGAAACGCGCAATCGCAACGATCGCAGCTGCAGTCACCTTGTCTGGTGGGCTTGTGGCATGTGGAGATAGTGAAAATACGGCATCGGACCCCGGTGAAGGGGCGGTGACCGAGGACAAGGGCGCTGCAAACGCAACCCCGAATGAGGCCTCGGAAAACGTCCACGCCAGCGATGCTTCTGAAACCGAAGGCCAAGGCGATACCGCGGCTGACGACGAACAGGCTGAGGGCAACGAGCCGACCTCTGCTGGTGCTGAGGGCGAGACCGTGGAGCAGGAAACCGCCGACGGTGGAACCGCATTGATCCCGGCGGACCTGAAGACCGCTATTGATAACCAGGAAAGTGAGTGGGGCCTGCCGGAGACCATCCAGCAGGATGGTGATAAGGCCGTGGCTGAATTTGCGGACGGCAACCTAGTGGGCTGGTCGCAGGATAACGGTGCTGCGCCGATCGTCGGGCAGATCGCTGCGACCTGGAAAGATGGTGGCGGCTTGAACAATGAGATCGGTATGCCAACCGCACCCGAGGAAGAGCTGGAGGACGGCCAGGGCTGGACACAGTCCTTTACCAATGGCGTTCTGCAGTGGGTGAACGAGAATGGTGAGTGGGGCGCAAAGACTGAGCCTCGCCCATAAGCTCCTCGTTACCGGAAGTTCATCTTCCAACAATGTAATTTACACTTTGTCTCCCTAGGCTCATGGGTGTACGGACCACCGAACTACTGCACCAGAGCTAGGGGAGTACAGGACATGTATGAGCCATCTGTCACCTCGATCGACTATTCGCCCGAAGTTTCCGAGAGCGTGACGGAGGTGAAAACGTACGTCCTAGACACTTCAGTGTTGTTATCCGACCCGTGGGCGCTGCGGAAATTCGCTGAACACAATGTGGTTCTTCCGCTTGTCGTCATCACGGAGCTGGAAGTAAAACGTCATCACCCAGAGCTTGGCTGGTTCGCCCGCCAAGCTCTTCGCATGTTGGAAGACCTGCGGCAGGACTACGGGCGCCTCGATAATCCCATCCCCGTCAACGTGGAGGGAGGTCTGCTGCGCGTCGAGCTCAACCATCAGGACCAGTCCCTGTTGCCCGCCGCCTTTCGGGGTACTGAGGGCGATCACCGGATCTTGGCGTGTGCTATCAACCTCATGCACGAAGGCAACGATGTCACTTTGGTGACCAAGGACGTGCCGCTGCGCGTCAAGGCAGGGTCGGTCGGTTTGCCTGCCGACGAATACCATGCCCAAGATGTTGTGCTGACCGGGTACACGGGGATGGCAGAACTCGAGGTTGCCGGCGAAGATATCGACGAACTCTTTTCCACCGGTTTTGTTGCCGTCGATACTGAGGACCTGCCCGTGCACTGCGGGGTGACTCTGAATGCCGGGTCCCAGTCCGCGCTGGGGCGCGTCGCACCAGGTGGAGGAGTGCGACTAGTGCGCGGGGACACCACCGCCTTTGGCCTGTCGGGGCGCTCGGCCGAGCAGCGGATCGCACTCGATCTACTGCTCGATGATTCAGTCGGCATCGTCTCGGTCGGCGGCCGGGCCGGAACGGGTAAATCTGCACTGGCACTGTGCGCAGGGTTGGAGGCTGTCCTCGAGCGCGGGTTGCATAAGCGTATCGTCGTGTTCCGCCCCCTCTATGCTGTGGGCGGTCAGAACCTGGGCTACCTGCCGGGCAGTGAGACTGAGAAGATGAACCCGTGGGCGCAGGCGGTCTATGACACCCTCGAAGGGGTGGTCTCCGACAACGTGATGGAAGAGGTCATGGACCGTGAACTGCTGGAGGTCTTGCCGCTGACCCATATCCGTGGACGCAGCCTCCACGATTCTTTTGTCATCGTCGATGAGGCGCAGTCGCTGGAACGCAACGTGTTGCTCACCGTCCTATCTCGCCTGGGGCGCGGCTCGCGAGTCATTCTCACCCACGACGTGGCACAGCGCGATAACTTGCGCGTGGGACGCCACGATGGGGTGCAGGCGGTCATCGAGAAGCTGAAAGGCCATGATCTTTTCGCGCATATCACGCTGTCACGCTCGGAGCGCTCTGCCATTGCAGAACTGGTCACGGACCTATTGGAGGACGGCCAATAAATAAGTTGCGTCGGTTTGAGATGATCAGTAACAATTGAACGCATGACTAAGGCTGGATTCATACTCCGACCCGTGCGCCCAGAAGATTATCCTCAGGTGCGTTCCATTTATGAGATGGGCCTGGATACAGGGCACGCCACCTACGAAACTAAGGGGCCAACCTGGGAGCAGTTCACCCAATCCAAGATCATGGAAACAGTGTTCGTCGCCGTGGAAGAAGACGACGATACGAAACTGCTCGGCTGGACTTCGGCGGCGCCGGCATCGTCGAGAAGCGTGTTCCACGGAGTCGTGGAAGACTCCATTTATATCCATCCGGATGCGCGTGGCCGCGGGATCGCCGGCGCGCTGCTGGACCAACTCATGGAGGTCTGCCAAGAGCTGGACAAGTGGGCGATCCACGCGTGGATTTTCCCTGAGAACGAAGGTTCGGCGCGGCTGCACCTCTCCCGCGGTTTCGTGAAGGTGGGCACCTACCATCACCTGGCGAAGATGACCTACGGGGAGCTGGCCGGGCAGTGGCGCGACACCGATGTGTACGAAAAGCTGCTGGCCAAGCCGGAAGAGAAAGCAGGGAACGCCGGCACCATCGAGTAGTCGCTTGGCGCTACTCGATGGTGTCCTTAAGGGTGTCTTCCTTGACACCAATCATGAGCAACATCGACACCACAACGGCCGGAACCAACATCAACAAGATGGGGGTCAGGCCATCGTTATAGCTGAGCTGGATCACGTCGCGAAGCGGATCCGGTAGCTGAGCCACTAGGCCTGGGGTAAGTGAGTTAACGAACTCTGAACCCTGGGCCCATTTTTCTGCGTAAGGTGCGCCGGCATCACCCATGGACGCAATCGCGGAAGGAACATTGTTCTGCAGCTCGCGCGCCAAATTCATCGTGAACAGCGAACCGATCAACGACGACCCCAGAGATGAACCGATCTGGCGGAAGAAGTTGTTGGCGGCCGTTGCGGTACCCACCACGGTGATGGGGAAGGAGTTCTGCACAATCAGCACCAACACCTGAACCACAAGTCCAAGGCCGAAACCAAAGACGAAGAAGTACACGCCAACTTGCCACAGCGGTGTCTGCGGGGTCATCAGCGACATCAAGAACAGTGCGGCGGCCGCCAAGCCCAAACCGATGATCGGGAAGATTTTGTAAGCGCCGGTGCGTGCGATGATGAAGCCCACGCTGGTGGAGGTCAGCAGCATGCCCACCGTCATCGGGATCATCATGAGTCCCGCAGCGGACGGCGACATGGAGTGGACCATCTGCAGGTAGGTCGGCATATAGGCGAGCGTGCCCGTCATGGCTAAGCCCAAGACGACACCAGCGATCGTCGTTAAGCTCATGTTGCGGTTCTTGAACAGGCTCAATGGGACCAGTGGATCGTCGACACGCAGTTCGACGATGATGAAGCCGATCCAGCAGGCCAGCGAGATCGCGATGAGGGCGAGGATCGTCGGCGAATTCCAGGCGTAGTCGTTGCCACCCCAGGTGGTGAAAAGGATCAGGGTAGAGGTGGCCACGGCCATCAGTGCAGTGCCCAACCAGTCAAAGCGTTTGCCCTCCGAGGAGCCGGTGCGCAGCTTCAAAGCGAAGAAGCACACGGTCAGTGCTGCGATGCCGAGCGGAATGTTCATCCACATGCCCCAGCGCCAGCCAGGACCGTCGGTGAACCAACCGCCAAGTACTGGGCCAAGTACCGAAGACAGGCCGAACACCGCGCCCAAAATGCCCATGTACTTGCCGCGCTGACGGGCGGGGATGACCTCGGCGACGATTGCCTGGGAGGTCACCATCATTCCGCCGCCGCCGAAACCTTGGATGGCGCGGCCGATGATCAGGGCTGTCATGGAGTCCGCAAAGCCACCAACCGTGGAGCCGATGACGAACAGGGCGATACCGGACATGTAGAGCCACTTACGCCCCAGGGTGTCGCCGATTTTGCCGAAGATGGGCATCGCGATGGTCATGCTGACCATGAATGCGGTGATGACCCAGCTCATCTGCTCCACGCCGCCGAGCTCACCGACGATGGTGGGCAGGGCGGTGGAGAAGATCATTTGTCCCAGCGAGCTCATCAGCATGGTGGTGACCAACGCTGAGAAAACCAGCCAAACGTTATGGTGTTGCTGGGTTGATCGCGACGATGGTGTTGTCGCGGAGGTGCTGACCAAATCCACTCCTTGTGTTATTTTTCGACGATACGGATAAACGCAGACGCGTATGCCGACACGGAGTAGATCCACAAGCAGTTTCAGTTGAAGGAGGTACGCCGCGTGAAATCGGCAGAAAATTGTCACCGCCTAGCGACGGTGATCATGACAATATACTAGCCCTATTTCTCAGCGAAGGTCTAAGCTCCCGCAAAGGGAAGAATACCGGCTGCAGCAATCGAGCCATGAAAACACTACACTGCATGGGAAGGGCGCGAAAAGACACGCGAGAAGAATCAACCTGAAAAAAGGGAGCAGGTGTCGCACCATGAGAGCTAGAAAGACCATGTGGTCTGGGCGGCGCCCCCACCAGCCAGATCCTAACTTCCCCGGGCTGGACCGTCGCCGGGCCTCCTCGTTGCGCAGCGAAATTCGCACCGCTGCGGCACAGCGGGGCGCCTCTGCGCGCATTAGCGGACGCACGCTGCGCATTGACCACCCGCGGTTAGGCTCGGTGGATGCGGATTTAACCGGGACCATCAACGCCTTGGCGGGCAATGAACACCCCAAGGCGCCACGCCGGCTTGCTCAGTCACTGATTGACCAGATGTTGGCCACCCCGCGTGGCGAAGGGACCACCACCGCCAACGTCTATGCCGCCCTGCGGCCACGGCTGAAGGCGGTGGCAGATGGCACCGGAACCTTTACGCGGGACACTGAGCTGACTGTCGTATTGGACACGGGGGAGGGCTTCAAGACGATGACTGAGGAGGCTCTTGCGCGTATCGACGATCCCGCCTCACTGCGGCGCGCGGCCCAAGTTAACCTTCGCAGCGATATTGAGTCCACCTTCGACGTTCAGGTGACTGAGCGGGGAGGCGGTGTCATCGCGATTGAAGCGGTGGGTTCTGAGCTTGCCTCCGCGGCGGTGGACTTGGACCTTGTGCTTGATACCTTTGCCCCACGTGTCGATCGCACCCAGGGATTGTTATTCGGTATCCCTACGCACTCGACGATTCTTGTCGCTCCAGTTGTCGCGGGCGAGCCCCTTATCGAAGCGCTGAACTCCATGGCGAAACTGTGCGTGAGCTACCCGACGGACCAGCCCCTGTCGCGGCTAGTGCATTTCTGGATGGATGGTGTTGTCGAGACGCTGTCCAGTTTCGACCGGGAGGCTCAGGCCATCGTCATTACTCCGAACGATTACCTGACGCGCCTACTCCGGCCGGACGGGAACCCCGAGGGATAAAGTTCCTTCAACAGTGGGGACTCCGTTGATCTCATAGGCAAGGTCCAGCAGCCCAGATTCTGGCTGGCTGACCTGCCAGAAGCCCTCGGTGGCTGTGCACGAATCAGTGAGCGGCGTCGAGCGGTAGGTCTGCTGGCTCAATGGGGTCAGCGACACCGTGCAGCCTTGGTCGGGGTAGACCACGAGGCCCGTGTCGCCGCCGAAGGTTGCCACTGCCTGCCACGACCGCCCAGCTGTGTCGTCTTCTACGCTGGTCAGCGTGCCGACGAAGGTACCCTCGGGACTATTTTCTGGGTCGAAGTCTGGCTCCGGTGGGGTAGCGGTCACAGTCACCGTCTCCGGCGGGGTGGCGGAGGCCGCGGAGGAATCGTCGTCACGCGACAAGGCCACGAAAGCGGCGAGTACCGCGGCAAAGATTGCCACGACGAGCACGATGATTCCGCTGATAACCACGGGGCGGTTGGAACCGCCGGACTTTTCCAGCTGGGAGAATGAATCAGACATAAAGCACCTTAAAAAGCCCCGGCGCCACACTTGCGTTGTGGCGCCGGGGCGGGATGGCTAGGGATTAATCGCGATCAGTGTTGGCCATGTCCAACACGTTGAGGCGCTTATCCAGCTCTTCCTCGGTGAGGTTCTCACCATCGACGAAGCCCAAATCAATGACTGCTTCGCGGACCGTCATCTTCTCGTTGAGGGCGTGCTTTGCAGCCTTAGCAGCGTTCTCGTAACCAATCGCGGAGTTCAGCGGTGTCACAATCGAGGTGGAGGACTCAGCGAACTGCTTCATGCGCTCCTCATTAGCCGTGATACCGTCGATGCACTTCTCAGCGAAGACGCGAGCGGTGTTCGCCAGCAGGCGAGCAGACTCGAGCACGTTGCGCGCCATCATCGGGATGAACACGTTGAGCTCGAACTGGCCCTGGGTACCACCGAAGGCTACTGCTGCGTCGTTGCCGATCACCTGAGCGGACACCTGGGTTGCGGTCTCACACAAGACCGGGTTGACCTTGCCCGGCATGATGGAGGAACCAGGCTGCAGGTCCTGCAGGTGGATTTCAGCCAGCCCGGTGAGTGGGCCCGAGCCCATCAGGCGGATATCGTTAGCGATCTTGTACAGGGACACTGCAACCGAACGCATAGCGCCAGAGAACTCGACGAGGCCGTCGCGGTTAGCCTGTGCCTCGAAGTGGTTCTCGGCCTCCTTCAGGTCCTCCAAACCAGTGAGCTTCTTCAGCTCTTCGGTGACGTTCGCGCCGAAATCGGCGGAGGTGTTCAGGCCGGTGCCGGTAGCGGTGCCGCCGATGGCGAGCTCGCCGAGGCGCGGAAGAGTGGCTTCGACGCGCTCGATGCCAAGCTCAATCTGGCGTGCGTAACCGCCGAACTCCTGACCCAACGTAACCGGGGTGGCATCCATCAGGTGGGTGCGCCCAGCCTTGACGACCTTCGCAAACTCCTGGGACTTCTTCTGCAGAGACTCGTGCAGAACCTTCAAGCCCGGGATGAGATCATTAACAGCTTCGTTCACAGCAGCCACGTGGGTTGCGGTGGGGAAGGTGTCATTGGAGGACTGGCCCATGTTCACGTGGTCGTTCGGGTGGACCTCAACGCCATTTTGTGCAGCCAGAGATGCGATGACCTCGTTGGTGTTCATGTTCGAGGAGGTACCCGAACCGGTCTGGAACACGTCGATGGGGAAAGACTCGTCGTGCTTGTTCTCGCCAATCTCCTTGGCCGCCGCGATAATTGCGTCTGCCTTGTCGGCGTCGAGAGCACCGGAATCCTTATTTACCTGCGCGCAGGCAGCCTTGAGAAGGCCGAGAGCGCGGATCTGAGCCGACTCCAGGCCGCGGCCGGAGATCGGAAAGTTGTCTACCGCACGCTGGGTTTGTGCGCGCCACAGTGCGTCCTTGGGCACCTTAACTTCGCCCATGGTGTCGTGTTCGATGCGGTATTCCTGCTCAGTCATGTATTCATCCTTTGTCAAAGGTTGGAAAGTGGTTTACGAACTCAAGGGTAGCGATTTTTCTATTCCACCGGATCGGAATAGTCCACCACGGAGTACTCCTGCAGCTTCGACAGCTTGTGCAGGCTTTCGACGTAGCGCACGGTGCCCGACTTGGAGCGCATGACCAAGGAACGGGTCGTCGCGCCGTTGGAGCGGTAGGACACGCCACGCAGCATGTCGCCGTTGGTCACGCCGGTCGCCGCGAAGTAGCAGTGGTTCGAGGTGACCAGATCCGTGGTCAGCAACACACGGTCCAGATCGTGGCCGGCGGCGAGGACGCGCTCACGCTCTTCATCATCCTGTGGTGCCAGCATGCCCTGGATTTCGCCGTCGAGGCAGCGCATTGCACACGCGGTGATGACACCTTCGGGAGTGCCGCCGACGCCCATAGCCAAGTCAATCGAGTTGTTGTCCTGAGCAGTAGCGATGGCACCTGCGACGTCACCGTCCATGATGAAGCGGACCTTTGCGCCCGCCTCACGAATATCCTTGACCAGCTGGGTGTGACGTGGGCGGTCCAGTACCACCACGGTCACCTCAGACGGGTGGACGCCCTTGGCCTTCGCGACAACCTTGATGTTGTGCTCCACAGGTGCGGTGATGTCGATCTTGCCAGCAGCCTCTGGGCCGGTGGCGATCTTGTTCATGTAGAACGCGTCCTTCGGGTTGAACATCGAACCGCGCTCAGCGGCAGCAATGACCGAAATCGCGTTCGGGCGGCCTTCTGCCATCAGGCGGGTACCGTCAACGGGATCGACAGCGATGTCCATAGGGGCACCTGCACCGTTGCCCACGTTCTCACCGTTGAAGAGCATCGGAGCTTCGTCCTTTTCGCCCTCGCCGATGACGATGACGCCGTCCATATTGACGGAGTTGATCAGCTGGCGCATGGCGTCGACCGCGGCGCCGTCGCCTTCGTTTTTCTGGCCGCGACCCACCCAGCGACCGGAAGCCAGAGCGGCGGCCTCAGTCACGCGCACGAGCTCCATTGCGAGGTTACGATCCGGGCGTTCCGGGGAATTGGTGGTCATCAGCAGTCAGCCTCCCAAGGCGAAAAATACATATAGGTGGTACCAAAAGGGGTAAAAAGGCGCGGGCGCCTGCCTCTATTGTTGCACTTTTGAGTCCGGTAAAGGGGCAGATTCCCACCCGGAATGGGGCAGTCAGGGAAATAAGTCTTTTATCTCGACACCTCTGCCCGCTGGGAGCTCCCCGAGTACCACTGAATCGCCAAGTCTGGGGGTGCAGTCGGGGAGGGGAGTGGGACGTGACATACTTATGCCCGTGGCTGAAGAACAAAAACCCCGTATTTTCCAGGGCGGGCGCGACATCCTCATCTCGATGGGTGTCCTCCTCCTGCTCATGTTCGTCGCTGTGGGCTTTACAGGAATGTGTACCTTTAACCCCGGCGCGCCGGAAAGCGGCCCCGTCAAAGAGGTGGATGCGAAGACATTTACTGAGATGGAGGCGCGGGGAATGGACTTCCCGGTGCGCTACCCAGAGATGGGGGAAGGCTGGATGACAAACTCTGCGCGCCGCGCCATGGTTAGCGGGCAGCCCGCGCCGGTTGTCGGGTGGGTCACCCCGAACGAGGGTTATGTGGCTATGACGCAGACGGGAGTCGATCTTGACAGCGCTGTCCGGAGTGTCGACGACGATCCGCGCGAGTATGAGTCCTCTACGACGATTGCGGGCCACGAGGTCGAACTGTATACGTCGGAGCACGACGACGTGCGTGATTTGCGCGTCGTCGATATGGGGGACTCCGTACTGCTATTTACCGGCGCGGGTTCCGACGAGGAATTTCATGAGCTGATCGAAACTGCAATTAACACCGAACCGATCGATACTGCGAACTAGTTTTCTTGTTCTTCGCCGTTTGCGGCTGGTGCCTGCGATTGCTGGAGGGCCTGTTCGACACGCTGAGATGCGCCGTCGAGAAGCACCTCGCATCGCTTGGCTAGGGCTTCGCCACGCTCCCAGTAATTGAGTGATTCGTCCAGGCTCATTTGACCTAGTTCCAGGATTTTCACTGTTTCGACGAGCTCGTCGCGTGCTTGTTCGTAGGACAGGGTGGATACGTCTGGGAACGCGCTGTCGCCAGCCTGGCCGGTGCCGATGGTGTTGGGGTTGTCCATGTCTAACTCCTTGTTCTGGTGAGCGGTTTTAGTCTGCTGGGGTAGTACCCATGCCAGCTGCGGTGATAGAGCCGTCGCCGACACGGATACGTAGTTGTGATCCGGGTGGGGTTTGTTCGATGCTGGTTACCACTTGGGCCCCGGAGCCGTCGCGGGGCAACACCTGGACGACGGCGTAGCCGCGTTCGAGAGTGGCTGAGGGGCCAAGTGCTGAAACCTGGGCGCGCAGTGCTTGGATGCGCGAGGTTTCCTGGCCGAGCAGATAGGTGATGTCGCGACGGATGAGGGAGAGTCCGCGCTCCAGTTCCTCTCGGCGGCGGTGGATCGGGGTGAGGGGATCGGCCAATACCGGCCGGGACCGGACATTGGCCAGGCCGCGGCGTTCACGTTGCACCCATCCGCGCAGGGAAGCCGCCATGCGGGCGCGGGCTTCGTCGATAAGCGCACGCTCTTGCGCAACGTCGGGGACTACTCGTTTTGCGGCATCGGTAGGGGTGGCGGCGCGAACGTCGGCGATATTGTCCAGCACCGGATTATCCGGCTCATGGCCGATCGCTGAGACCACCGGCGTTCCTGCCGCGGAGACTGCGCGCTGCAAGGATTCTTCCGAAAACGGCAGGAGGTCCTCTACTGAACCGCCGCCGCGGGCGATGATGATGACATCGACGTCTGGGTTGGCGTCGAGCTGCTGCAAGGCGGCGATCACCTCGGGTACGGCGTTGGCGCCTTGCACCGCGGTGTTGATCACCTCGAACTGCACTGCGGGCCAGCGCGTCTGCGCCACGGAAATCACATCGCGCTCGGCGGCAGAACCGCGACCGGTAATCAGGCCGACCTTCTTCGGGAGGTAGGGCAGTGGACGTTTGCGGGAGGCGTCGAAAAGCCCTTCCGCAGCCAGCTGTTTCCGCAAAGCTTCGATGCGCGCCAAAAGTTCGCCTTCGCCGACATGGCGGATCTCCGTGACCCAGAGTGAGAAGGAACCACGGGCCGCGTAGAAGGCTGGCTTGCCGTGGACGACCACGCGGTCGCCGTCACGCAGCGGGGTGGGCATGGAGCGCAGTAGATCGGTTGAGCAGGTGAGCTGAACACTGACCTGCTCCTCGGTATCGCGCAGCGTCAGGTAGGACAGCTTCCACGTTGGTTTCATGTTGATTTGGGTGAGCTGGCCTTCGACCCATAGCCACCCAAGGCGTTCGATCCACCCTTTGACCGTGGTGTTGACCCTGCGTACGGGCCACGGAACTTCGGGCGTGCTGGCCGGTGGCTTTGCTCCTGACTGTGATCCGGGTTGTGTCACTGTGTCGCACCTCTCATTGCATTCGCTGTTCTCAGCGGGCTCACCTACTCTATCCTGTCTTGCTAGCTCTCTGTCTTTTTAGACTCCGATTAGCTACTGTTGGTTCCATGAGTGCTACAAAAAACGTCCTGTTGGCCGCCCCACGTGGTTACTGCGCTGGTGTCGACCGCGCTGTCGATACTGTTGAAAAGGCCCTAGAAAAGTATGGCGCTCCTATATACGTGCGCAAGGAAATTGTTCACAATAAGTATGTCGTAGAAACGCTTGAGGAACGCGGAGTGATCTTCGTCGATGAAACTGACGAAGTTCCTGAAGGTGCACACCTCGTGTTTTCTGCCCACGGTGTGTCTCCCGCAGTACGTGAATCAGCGAAGCAGCGTAATCTGCTCACGCTCGACGCATCCTGCCCATTGGTGACCAAGGTGCACAATGAGGCGAAGCGTTTCGCTCGCGATGGCTACCAGATTTTGCTCGTCGGCCACGAAGGCCACGAGGAGGTAGAAGGTACCGCTGGTGAAGCGCCAGAGGTGACCCACCTGATCGACGGAGTAGAGGGTGTCGACACAGCACCGGATTTCCCAGAAGACCAGAAGCTCGTATGGCTGTCGCAGACAACCCTTTCTGTGGACGAGACCATGGAGATCGTGGCCAAGCTGCGCGAGAAGTACCCGTACCTGGAAGATCCGCCGAGCGACGATATCTGCTACGCCACCCAAAACCGTCAAGGAGCGGTGAAAGCCATGGCAGACCGGGTGGAGCTGATGATCGTCGTGGGTTCGCAGAACTCGTCCAACTCCAAGCGCCTAGTCGAAGTCGCCTTGGACGCAGGTGCCGATGACGCACACTTGGTGGACTATGCACACCAGATTGATGAAGCGTGGCTGGAAGGTGTCACCACAGTTGGTGTGACTTCCGGTGCTTCCGTGCCGGAGATTCTGGTGCGTGAGGTCATCGCCTGGCTGGAAGAGCGTGGCTATGGAAACGTCGAGGAGGTCACGACGACCACTGAGACCATCCAGTTCTCGCTGCCACGCGAGCTGCGCCCAGCGCGTACTTAATAGCTCGGGTAGCTTTAGTCGTCGTAGAGGTCTTGGCTCAGCGACCGGCGGACAGACTCCGTCCGGGAGCTGGGCTTTTCCTTTTCTAAACGCTCAACGGGGCGACGGCCGCGTGTGGGACTGTCTTTGCGGCGGGCGGCGCTGCGCTCCAGCAGTTCCTGCACTGTGACTTGATTGGAACGAGCGCGGGCACGTTGCGTGACTCCGCGATTGCGCACGTTGGTATCGGCGGTGTGCCGACGCCACGATTGCTGCGTGCGGTCGACCTGTTTGTTATAGCGTTTCAGCAGCCAGATTCGCACCACGGCGATGAGAATCGAGCCGACGAATCCTGCAATTAATGCAGGGAACCCCTGCACTAGTGGATAAACAGAAAAAATCAGGGACGTGCTGGAAAACGGATCGCCGCCTTCGGGGAGGTCGGAACGGTTGACCACCCAGCCCGTAAGAATGAGGAAAAACGCGAACAGGGTCGGGATGCTCACCACTGTGAGATACAGACCTTTAGGGTTGACCAACAGGGTAGAAACAATACTGGCGATGATAAACAGCAGGAAGAAAGGCCAACCGATCGCTTGAGCGTTCCAGCTAATCAGTAAACCGGTGAGTAATGCAGCCGAGATGATCCCTATCGCTGAAATGGTAGGGATACCGTCAAACGACGCTGACGCGCGGCTGCTTCTCCGATTCGACTGATGTGACACGCCTCAACACTCTACCTGCCCTATCCGTAAATAGTGACGTTACCAGCCTTGTGTCTGCTGGTGATTCTCGTCGGTGTCACGCGAAGTTGGAACACTGCGCACGGGCGCCGTCGAGGTTTCTAGGCGTGTTGGTCGCCGTGAGGAACGGACGGGAATATCAAGCTCTGCCAGTTTGCGGGCGGTCACCATCACCCTGGAATCCATTGATCCTAGGGTCGCGTTATAAGCGTCGACCGCTTTTTCCAACGAGGAGCCGACCCGATTGTAATGTTCTCCCATCGTGTTGATGCGGGTGTAGAGCTCGGCTCCGAGGCGTTGAACCTCTCGCGCGCGTTCGGAAATATCCTCGTGGTGCCATCCCAAACCGACGGTGCGAAGCAGGGCGAACAAAGTGGTGGGAGTAGCAATGACAACATCACGCGCGAATGCGTAGTCCAGCAGTTCTGGGTCCTGTTCCAATGCGGCATCCAGAAAGGGGTCTGCCGGCACAAACATCACGACGAATTCGGGCGTCGGCTGAAAGGCGGTTATATAGTCCTTGGATGCCAGCGCGTCGACATGCGAGCGTAAGAGGTGTGCGTGCCGACGAAGGTACCCGGCCTTCTCTTCGGGGTCGTCGGTGTCCAGCGCGTCAAGGTAGGAAGAAAATGGCACCTTGGCATCGACAATGATGTTTCGCCCTCCGGCGAGGTGAACGAGCATGTCTGGGCGTAGCTGTTTCCCATCAACGGTGGCGGAGACCTGGACATCGAAGTCACAATGTTCCACCATCCCGCCGAGCTCAACCACGCGTTCCAGCTGGATTTCGCCCCACCGGCCACGGATCTGGGGCGCGCGTAAAGCGTTAATGAGCTGGTCTGTGCGGTCCGAGAGGCGGGTTGAGGTGCGCGTGATGGCCTGGACTTGGCTCGCGATCGCGGAGTAGGCCACGGCGCGATCTTCATCCATTTCGTCGATCTGCTGGTTGAGGCGTTCGAGCTCACGCGTGAACGGAGCTACGTCCAGTGCCGGCTGCTGTGGTGTAAGAGGTGGTGATGCGGGTTGCTTCTGGCCTCGGTAGAGGTAGCCCACAACGGCACCAATGATAAGGCCGAGGATCAGGGCGAGGAACAAGGAAGCGGTGGCAGTCATGTCTTGCATGGTGCCACACGCTTAGGACATCACTTCGATAGGCGCTTAATCTTTTCGAATATTTGTGCCATTGTGCGCGAGGGGACCCGGGTAAAGGCCCGTTTGCGGGACGGCGCTTCGTCGTTAAGCTCTGCGATGTCATCGAGATGTGGTTCCGGCACATTTTCCGGCTCCCAGCCCAGTTCCTCGCGCCAGGCGCGGCGTTGCTGATGGGCTTCGCGCTCGGAAATCTCTCCGATGAGTTCGCCTTCGTGGGTGACAAACTCGATCTCGCTGGTAATCTTCTCGCCCGCGTGCAGGGCAGTCATGTCCTGGAAATAGCGGAACGCCACGGCGACCATGGCGGCGAAAGGAACGGCCAGGAAGGCGCCAACGAGGCCGAACAGGCCGCCGCCGACAGACACGGAAATCAACACGATGACGGCGTGCAGGTTCATCGCCTTGGACTGCAGTACCGGTTGCAAGACGTTTCCCTCGATCTGCTGGACCGCCAAGATAATGACCAACACGATGACCGCCTCGGTAAAACCGAGCGAGACCAGCGCCACGATCACGGCGAGGGCTCCGGCTGTCACCGCACCAACAATGGGGATGAAGCCCGCTATGAAGGTGATCACTGCCAGGGTAAACGCCATGGGTACGCCGACGATCCAAATGCCAATACCGATAAACGCGGCATCGACGAAGGACACGATGGCCTGAGTGCGGACATATCCGCCCAGCGTCTTCCATGCGCGGGTGAGCACCTCAGTGGCGTGCAGTCCGGCGCGACGGCCGACGGCGGAGCGTACCCAGGGAAGGAACTTGTGCCCATCTTTGAGGAAGAAGAAGGTCAACACTAGGATGACCACGACTGTTAGCACCATGGACGTGGCCGTCGAAATGCCCGCAAAGACACCGCTTGCGATGGTGCCTGCCTGCTCCTGGAACCACGAAGCGATATCGTTGACCACTTGGTCGATATCCTCAGCGTCAAGGTTGAGGGGCTCACCCTGCGCCCACAGCTGCAGGCGCTGCACGCCCTCCACCGCTTGGAGGTAAAGCACTTGGGAGTGTGCGGCGATGTCCGGGGCGATGATGCCAACCAGAACACCCAAGCCGGCGAAGAATGTCAGGAGAGAAATCAGTGAAGCAAGCGCTGACGGGATTCCGATTCGCCGCATCCACGTGGTGGGCGGAGCCAGTACCGTACACACGATGACCGCCAGGATCACCGGAAGTACGCCGGCCCAGAAGGTTTTGAGGACGTACCACAAGGCGTACAAGGCGACGCCGATGATGAGTAGGCGAAGCGCGAACAGCGCAGCGGTTTTCAGCCATGAATTGACCACGACCGCCCGGTCGATCTGGTCGGGGCGTTCGTCGGCGAAGGACTCGGTGACGTCGTCGATATCTGCGGACGCAGAATTTTTGTGAGCGTCGCTGGAATCGACATCGGCGCGGTCGCGTGGAGTCTTACCTGAACTCGTCCCTGAAGTAGTCACGTCTCTATATTGCCCTATTCGTGTTCTTAATTCCCACGTGAGCTAGGATAAGCGCCTGTGAGCCTTACACTTGGAATTGTTGGATTGCCCAATGTCGGTAAATCGACGCTATTTAACGCCTTGACGCGCAACGATGTGCTTGCAGCGAACTACCCGTTCGCCACCATCGAGCCGAACGTCGGCGTCGTCGAGCTTCCCGACGACCGCCTGAACCGTCTCGCAGAGATCTTTGGTTCGGAGCGCATTTTGCCCGCCACGGTGTCCTTCGTGGACATCGCCGGCATCGTCAAGGGTGCGTCTGAGGGCGAAGGCATGGGTAACGAGTTTCTGGCGAATATCCGCGAGGCCGACGCTATCTGCCAGGTAGTTCGCGCGTTTTCCGACGAGAACGTGATCCACGTCGATGGTGAGGTTGACCCGCAGGAAGATATCTCCGTGATCAATACGGAGCTGATTCTGGCGGACCTGCAGACCATCGAGAAGGCCCTGCCGCGCATGGAGAAGGAAGCCAAGAAGGATAAGGACATGGCGCCCCAGGTCGAGGAGGCGAAGAAGGCGCAGGCTGTGCTCGAAGATGACAAGACGTTGTTCGCAGCGGCGAAAAACGGTGAGGTCGATCTGACACTGCTGCGTGACCTGCATCTGATGACGGCGAAGCCTTTCCTCTATGTCTTCAACTCTGATGAGGCAGTACTGATCGATGAGGACCGCAAGGCAGAGCTGCGCGAGCTGGTGGCACCCGCTGAAGCAGTGTTCCTCGACGCGCAAACCGAGACTGAGCTGCTCGAGCTTGACGACGATGATGCCGCCGAACTCTTGGAGTCTGTCGGCCAGGATGAGCCAGGCCTGCAAACGCTGGCGCGAGCTGGTTTTGAAACCCTGGGCCTGCAGACTTACCTGACCGCTGGCCCCAAGGAGGCCCGCGCCTGGCAGATCCGTAAGGGCGATACTGCGCCGCAGGCCGCCGGCGTGATCCACACGGACTTTGAAAAGGGCTTCATCAAGGCGGAGATCGTTTCCTTTGAGGATCTTGATGAGCTTGGATCCATGGCTGAGGCCCGCGCGAAGGGCAAGGTGCGCATGGAGGGCAAAGACTACATCATGCAGGATGGCGACATCTGCGACTTTAAATTCAACGTGTAGCGCCTGAGCTGCGGGCGATACCGTCTGGGGTACGGTGGCGGGCATGACTAGTTCGCCACAGTATTCTTCCGATGCCGCTGAGTGGGACGCTCGTTATAGCGAGTCCGGCCACATGTGGAGCGGCAACCCCAACAATGCACTTGTCGATGTCGCCGGCGATCTTGCGCCGGGTACAGCCTTGGACGTCGGGTGCGGGGAGGGCGCCGATGCCCTCTGGCTCGCAGAACATGGCTGGACCGTGACCGCCATTGACCCGTCGCAGGTTGCCATTGACCGCGCAGTGCTTCACGACAAAGACCGCAACGTCACGTGGAAAGCCGCGGGCATTACTGACCTGCGCGGAGCTGGGAAGTTCGACCTAGTCAGCGCCATGTATCCCGCAGTGCGCAAAGAAGCCCACCCCGAGGCGATCGACGTGCTGCTGGAGCTGGTAGCGCCGGGCGGGCATCTGTTATTTGTCCACCATGTCGTCGATGAAGAAGCACTGGCGGAGCGCCCACACTTCGCAGGAATGTACCTGCCCGAGGACGCAGAGCAGGCCCTGGCGGCGCGACCGGAGGAGTGGGAACTCGTCACAGCCGAAGACCGGCAGCGCCACATCGAGGGCGGCCGCGGCGCGCACCATACGGTGGACCGAGTCGTCATCGGCCGGCGCTTGGTATAACGCAGGTATGTCTCCTGACAATATTTTGCTCCGCCTGCCGGAGGAACAAGATGCCTATGTCCGCGAGATTTTCGCCGCGCTAGAGGCCCGCGGCCTGCCGAAACAACACCAGAGCCCGCACATCACCATCACCTTTGCCAAGGACATGGCCCCACACGTGGTGGAGCGGGCCCGCGAGCTTCTACCGCCTTTACTACCGGCCACCTTGCGCCGTGCGGGCATCGTCGTCTTCGGCACCAAGTCGAAACAAACAGTCTGCTGGCTGCTCGAAGCATCCGAGGAATTGGAAGCGGCCGCGCGCGAGCTCAGCGCCCTCAACCCAGAGGGCCGCGGCGCGCGCTGGGTACCGCACCTGACGATGGGCCTGCGCATCCCACGCGGCCTCGTCCCTGAGTACATCGCAGCGCTTGACGAGGAGACCTCCGGCCACTTCAAAGACATCGCGGGCCACCAGGCGGTGCTGTGGCAGCCACGCTTCCAGAAACTCACTGAGCTGGGCTAAGACGTGCTTTAGTCACGCAGCGGTGGGGTAGTGGCGGCCAACTCGTGGGCCCACTGGGTACCCCGGTGACTTTCGGCACCGAGATACTCAAGCGGCTGATCACTGCCCCACAACACAATATTTCCGTACGCGCGCCCTTCCAGCATATCGCGCGGGCCGATCGCGCCTACGTGCTCAAAGACTTCCAACATTCCGGCTAGTTCTTCGCGCGCGTGCGGTAACTCTGCGTAGTCGCCGACATTGGCGATATAGATGCCACCCGGAGCGAGTGCTCGCCGAACTTCGAGGAAGAATTCGGCGGTGCGCACATGCATCGGAGTGTCGGGGCCGGCGAACACATCGCGGATGATCACGTCGGCTTCATCATCGAGGAGTTCGGCCACGGCCTGACGGGCGTCGCTGATCTCAAACAGGAGGTCGTCGTTAAGCTCAAATGCCCAGCGCACAAGATCGGCGAGCGCGGCATCATATTCAACGACGGTGTTGCGGGAGGCGTGAAATTTGTCAGCCACAAAGGACGGTAACGCGCAGCCCGCCCCGCCAAGGTGGACCACGTGGGCGAGTGGGCGCTCGTCGAGAAGCGGTTCGATAGCAGCGGCGATCCAGCGCATGTACGGAAAGACCAGCACGCGCGGGGCCCCGAGGATGATCTGGGAGGAGGGCACATCGTTGAGCTCGAGGACATAGGAGCCGTCGCGGGCAGGATCCGCCACGATGCGGGCGGTACCGGTATCGATGGGGTACTCGCCCGCAATACGCTTCTTCGGGTGTCGTGGCTTATGGGGTTTGGCCACGGTGGTCACCATTGTCCCCGGTAGCGCAGGTATTCACCCAGCACGGCCGAACCCAGTTCCTCCAGCTCGGGGATGACAAGCCGGCCGTCGACCCGGTTGGTCAGGTCCTGCAGGAACTGAGTCAGGCCTGGGTCGTGGCCCAGCTGGAAAAACGTGGAGTGGGTGCCGCGCCGGGTCAGAGAGTCAAGCTCGGTGACGGTCTTGCTCAGCGTGACAGGGTGCGTTGGCCAGTTGAACCACGCTTCGCCCCACGGCTCGAGGTGGGCGGTGGGTTCGCCGTCGGTGACGACCAGCAGGGTCGGGCGCATCGTGTTGTTGCGCGCGAAAAACTGCTGGGCCAGCATCAGCCCGTGGTGCAGGTTCGTGCCTTGCTCATGGACCGGTGGCAGCGCGGTGAGCTCCGAAATATCCATGGCCTGGGCGTAGCGGCCAAAGCTGATCAGGGCCAGCTCGTCGCCGCGGAACTTGGTAGAAATCAAATGATGCAGGGCGAGTGCCGTGCGCTTCATCGGTACCCAGCGGCCCTCCGCCGCCATGGAAAATGAGGTGTCGACCAGCAACGCCACCGCCTGCTTCGTGCGGGATTCGGTCTCGATGACCTCAATGTCACCGACCTCGATGTCCACACCGCCATCGGGGCTGCTTGCACCCCCGCCGCGCAGCAGCGCATTAGTGATGGTGCGGGTGGTGTCCCACGGTTGGGTATCGCCAAACTCCCACGGCTTCGAAGCACCGGTCGGCTCGCCGGATGCGCCAGCGGCGTGCGAGTCGCGACGGCCCTGATTCAAGCTATCGGAGGCATCCTGCAGCAGACTTGCCCCCAGCTTGCGCATCGCCTGCGGCGAAAGTTTCAGTGTGCCGTCCGGATCCTTGCGCAGCAGTCCGGAATCGCGCAGGGCACGCTCCAACTCGGCCAAGGTGCGGGCGCTTATCGACGAATCCTTGCCCAATAAATTCTCAATCGCATCCAGGTCTAAGTCCCTTGGTCGGGCTTGGGAGAGCTGGTCAGCAAGGTTGTCGAGGTCGCCCAAGTTCTGGATCGCGCCAGTACCATCGCCCAAACCGAGGCCTTGATCGCCGCGGAACTGTTCGCCGCCTGTCCAATCCAAGTCAGGCCGGATGGTGCGCAGGTGCGAATCCATCTCTGTTAGCTGGGCGAAAAGCTCGGGCGAGCCGAAGGCCTGCGCGGACAATTCCATCAGTTCGCGGCGCTGTTCGTCTGTCATGGAGTTCAACATGCGCTGTGCGGCTGCAGAACGCTGCGCCAAAAGGTCGATCAATTCATCGACATTGGCAGGCTGCTCGGGGAACTGGTGGCCCCACTTCGCCATGAAGCTATCGAAGTCCTCCTGGGTGTCCTCACCTAGGCGGTGGGCGGCAAGCAGCGTGTTCAGGTCGCGCATCATTTCGTTGATGGCTGCGCGGTCTTCATCGGTCGCATTCTCTAGGGCAGATTTCATGCCGGCGAAACGCTGCTCCAGCATCTCTCGGCCCAACAGGTCCTTGATCTGCTCGAATTTCTCGCTCGCCTCTGACGATGCCCAGTCATAGTTGGACAGCTCATTGACCGCCGCTGCCGGAGAGTGCGGCAGGTTCTCCAGCTGCATCTCGCGCAGCGTGCGGTCGGTGTCATCCATATCGATGTCGCGGGCGAGCTGGCCGCGTTCCGCGAGCACCGCCTCGTCGAGAAGCTTCTGGATGTCCTGCAGCGTGCCGCCGAGGTTATAGCGGTCCAGGATTTCCTGGCGCGCCTCGAAGGTGCGCTCCATCAGGTCATCGATACCTGCGCGGCGCAGATACTCGCGCAGTGCCTGCTCGGGGGAGTAGCCGGCCATCACGTCGTCGGCAATTTCTCCGAGGGCACGTGAAAGATCCGGCGGGGGAGCCAGAGGGTCGGGGCCGCCGGTATATCTGGTATACCGGCGCCGGTTCCGACCGGAGCCGGAGTTGTGAACATTAGCCATAGATCGTGTCGCCCTCTCCCGAATCCTTCGAGATCTTGCGCGACAAGAACAAGGTCTCCAGACCCAACTCGATGGCCATAGCGCGCTGGCCGATAGTCGGCTCTTCGTCGCCCACCACAAAGGCGGCGACCAGGTCGTCGTAAAGCCTGCCCTCAAGCTCTGGGAGGGAGGAGACAAACTCTTCGGCGGTGATGTTTTCGCCGGTGGATACGGTGCGCGTGCCATCGAGCGCCTCGATGAGTGGGTCGAAATCGATGTCGCGCACCCGTCCGCGCACGGCCCCGGCGGTGGCATTGCGCAGCAGGTACTCCAGGATTTCCCACTCGCGGCCCTCCTCGCCGGACTCGAACTCCACCTTGCCGGCCAGCACATCGACGGCCGCCTCGAGGTCGACCAAGCGGGCGACGGCCTGGTCTTCACCGTGGATGGCTGCTCGTCGTAAAGCGCTCGCGGCAATGGTTTCCGCACCGGCGATCGCGAAACGGGCGGACACACCGGCGCGCTGGTTCACCGCATCGGAGCTGCGCAGCGCCTGGGTGAACCGGGCGAGGATCTCCAGCAGGATCGCGGGCACCTCGGCGACCAGGTTCGCCTCCTGCTTAATCACGCGCAGCTCATTGTCCAACTCCAGCGGATAGTGCGTCCGGATCTCCGCGCCGAAGCGGTCCTTCAGCGGGGTAATGATGCGGCCGCGGTTGGTGTAATCCTCCGGGTTGGCGCTGGCCACGATCAGCACGTCCAGCGGCAGGCGCAGCGTGTAGCCGCGGATCTGGATATCGCGTTCCTCCATCACGTTGAGCATCGCCACCTGGATGCGTTCGGCCAGGTCAGGAAGCTCGTTGATGGCGACAATGCCGCGGTTGGAGCGCGGGATCAGGCCATAGTGGATGGTCTCCGGATCGCCTAAACGCCGGCCCTCAGCCACGCGCATTGGGTCCACATCGCCGATCAAATCCGCCACAGAGGTATCGGGCGTGGCCAGCTTTTCGGAATAACGCGAGCTGCGCGGCAACCACGTGATGCGCAGGTCATCGCTTTTTTCCTCGATCAGCTCGCGGGTGGAATCCAGCACCGGAGCCATCGGGTGTTCACGCAGTTCAGAACCTTGAACCACGGGCACCCACTCGTCGAGAAGCGCCGTAATGCTGCGTAGCAGGCGGGTCTTGCCCTGTCCGCGCTCGCCGAGCAAAACGATATCGTGGCCGGCAATGATGGCGCGTTCGACCTGGGGGATCACCGTGTGCTGCAGGCCGAAGAGTCCCGGCCATGGATCCTCGCCAGCGCGCAGTTTCGCCAGTAGGTTCTCGCGCAGTTCCTCGCGCAGGGTGCGGTAAGTGTGTCCGGAAGCTTTCAGTTCGCCGAGAGTAGAAATGTTTGGTCGAGAAGTCATAGCCCCAGGTTACCCATGTTTGATGTGATTAGACTGTGGGACAATGGACACTACGATTTTGCTGATCCGCCACGGGAAGACCCCCACCACCGGCCAGATCCTGCCCGGCCGCGCCCCAGGGTTGCACCTTTCTGATGCTGGTCTGCGCCAAGCCCGCGAGGTCGCCCGCCGCATCGAGCAGCTCGACGCGATCTATTCCTCCCTGCTGGAGCGTACCCAGGAGACGGCGGCGCCCACCGCGGAGAAGTTCGGCCTGCCGGTGCTTATCGACGAGCACCTGATCGAATGCGACTTCGGCGAATGGACCGGGGCGAAGCTCACGGAGCTGGCGAAGCTAGAAGAATGGAAGGTCGTGCAAAATGATCCGGAGTCTTTTCGTTTTCCGGGCGGTGAGAGTTTCGTCGAAATGCGCGACCGGATCGCCGCGGGTCTCACAGCGATTGCTCGCGCCCACCCGGGCGAGGTGGTGGCCTGTTTCAGCCACGCCGACACCATCAAAGCTGCGGTGACTTGGCTCGATGACCAAGACCTGAATGCTTTTCAAAAAGTTGCGGCCGATACCACTTCGATCACCGTGGCGCGTGTGGGCCCGACCAGCCGCGAGGTTCTGGTGCGCAATTCCACTCGCGGCGACCTGGTGCTGCCGGAGTAGCTATGGAAGACCTCGAATTACTCGCCCGCGGCGAAGTTGGTTGGGTGGCCCAGATTCAGGATTCCTCCAACGGCACGTTTGTCCTAGATTTAACGCTTGACGACGAATACGCGTGGGCCGTGTTCAAACCTGCACTGGGCGAGGCCCCGCTGCATGACTTCCCGCCAGGGTTGTACCGCCGCGAGGTCGCCGCCTACGAGCTGAGCAAACACCTGGGCTGGAACCTGGTGCCGCCGACGATTGTGCGCGACATTGAACCTTTCGGGGTGGGATCGCTGCAGCTTTTCATCGAACACGAAGGCTGGCACTACTTCCCGATGGTGGACCAGCGCCCTGAGCTGCATCTGCAGCTGCAGAAAATGGCGGTATTCGACTTGTTGGCCAATAACACTGACCGCAAGTCCGGCCACTGCCTGCTGGGTACCGTGCGCGATGGTGAGGAACGGGTCTGGGGGATCGACCACGGCCTGTGCTTCCACCAGGATCCGAAATTACGCACGGTGATCTGGGATTTCGTCGGCACCGACATCCCACCAGAGTGGGTAGCCCAAGTAGAAACGCTGATCGACGACGTCCCCGCCGCACTTGCGGAGCTGCTTACTGCTGAGGAAGTCGCAGCCCTTCAACGGCGCGCTAATCGCATTTCACGGCTGCCGTGGTTACCTCAGCCGACCAGCGAGTATCCGTTCCCGTGGCCGTTGGTTTAAGCGGGGGAGGCACCTTCAATGGTGACGTTGGTGGACTTGATCACGGCAGTGGCCATCGTTCCTACCTCCAGCTCAAGCTCGCGTACCGCCTCCGTGGAGATCAGCGAGACGACGCGGAATGGGCCGCACAGCATTTCAACCTGGCTCATCACAGGATCAGAGGTGACTTTTGTGACCAGGCCCGTGAGGTGGTTGCGCGCCGAACGCTTCCCGGCCCCCTCATCAAGGGCGTCCAAGTCCTTTTCGTCGGCAATTTCTTGAGCGACGGCCGCCAGCTCGGCGCCGTCGACCACGCTGCGCCCAGACTCATCCTTGGCGGAGCTGAGCCGCCCCTGGGAGACCCAACGACGAACAGTGTCATCGGAGACGCCTAGGAGGTGAGCTGCGGTACTGATCTTGATCTTTGACATAGTCTCACCATATACGCTTGATCACATGAGTAATAGAGGAAGCATCATCGGGGTAGACCTTGCCGCGGAGCCAGCGCACACGGGGATGGCAGTGCTTGACGACGACCACTTGGCCTCCGTCACCGTGGGGGTGAGTGATGATGACATTGTTGGGGCAATCGCGGGCTCGCAGCGCGCCGGGATCGACGTCCCTTTCGGGTGGCCGATCGCATTCACTGAGTTCATTGGGGCCCATGCGCGCCATTCGCAGCCTGCACCGCAGTCCACCAATACGGTGTGGCGGCGCACGATGGCCTTGCGCGCGACAGACCGTGACATCCACACGCGCCTCTCGATGACACCGCTGAGCGTGTCCACCAACCTCATCGCCTACCCGGCGCTGCGCTGGGCGGGGATCGAAGCGCGGTTGAGACAGCAGGGGATTGATACCCGCCGTGATGGTGCAGGACGAGTGGCTGAAGTTTATCCAGCGGCAGCGTTGAAAGTGTGGGGCCTCGCCTTCCGTGGCTACAAGGGGAAGGGGAAATCGTCGGCACGCGAAGAAATCCTGGAGGGCTTAAAGCGCGAATTCCCCGCACTGCGATTCGACGACGCGGTCGAACAGGCCGTGCGCGAAGACGATAATGCCCTCGACGCGGTGATCGCGGCGTTGGTGGCCCGTGAAACCGACCGGGGAAAGACACAGCCGCCCCCGGCTGAACTGCAGGAGGCGGCTGCGGTGGAGGGATGGATTCACGTCCCTACCCGCTAACTGTTAGGGCCTGGTGGTGTCCTCGAGGGGGAGAACGTCGACTCGATCTCGCAATGCAATTCCGCAGGCAAGCGCGCTGCTCATGGCCTACCATTTTGAAGTATGAGTGATTTTTCCGGCCACACGATCATCATCACTGGAGCGGCATCGGGGATCGGTCGCGCGACGGCTTTGGAGGTAGCTCGTCGCGGAGCAACGGTTGTTGCGGTGGACCGTGCCAACAGCGTTGATGAGCTTATCGACGAGATCAGCACTTCAGGGGGTGTGGGTCAAGCCATTCACGGTGATCTTACTGACAGGGGCATTGTCCACGCCGCGGTCGAACGCGCTGTGGATCTTGGAGGACAACTTGGGCTAGTCAACAACGCAGGAGTGATGGATGGGTTTGAAGGTGCCGCTGATGTCAGTGACGAAATCATTGAGCGTTCCTTCGACACCAATCTTTTTGCGCCGCTGAACATGGTCCGAGAAGTCTTGCCACACATGGTGGAGGCAAAAACAGGAGCCATTGTGAACGTCGGGGCGGAGGCCTCCTTCCGAGGCGGAGCCTCTGGCGTGGCCGATACAATGGCGAAACATGCCTTGGTGGGGCTGACTCGTAATACCGCCTACACCTATGCGAAACGGGGGATCCGCGCCAACCTCATCGGCCCAGGAAGCGTGGAGACAAACCTGGCGAGTGGTTTCAATGTTGCAGACCTAAACCCCGATCATGGAATGGATGCCATAGCTCCGGTGCACCAGGCTGCGATTCGCACCGCGAAACCGGAGGAGCTAGCTCGCGTGATCGCTTTTCTACTGTCGGATCACGCCAGCTACGTCAACGGTGCGATTATTCCGGTCGACGGCGGTTGGATGGCCGGGTAGGAAAACACAGCGAGATGCTTGCAGGGTTGACATACTCCCTTTCGGGGGTGAGTCGGCCAGAACGCCGTCATGTAGTTCAACCCTTATAGGTCTGATCATTTAAGATGCTCCGATGTGATTGGATTTCTGGAAAGCAACGTACTGCTGACGCTGTTTATCGTCATCGGTCTGGGTACCGCCTTCGGTGCTATCCCGTTCGGCCCCATCAAATTCGGTGCCGCCGGCGCCCTATTTGTTGGCCTATTTGTCGGCGCGGTCGTCGATCTGCCAGCGACGGTTTTGACCTCGCTGCAAGATCTTGGCCTTGGGTTGTTCGTCTACATGATCGGGCTGGAAGCAGGCGAATCCTTCTTTAAGAATATTCGCAAGCAATTCGGCTTAATGGTGATGTCGATCGTCTCCATTGTGCTGGCAGCGGTCACTGCTGTCTTGGTCGGTGGTCTGCTCGGCGTGGCACGGGAAGTCTCCGTCGGTGCGTTCGCAGGCTCGCTTACGTCCACCCCCTCGCTGTCGTTGGCCCAGGTCCAAACCGACTCGGACCTGCCAGCCGTGGGATACTCCATCGGCTACCCGACGGGTATCGTCGTGGCAATTCTCCTAGTCGCGGTGACCATCGGCCAGAACTGGAAGGCCACCCGAGATAAAGACAACTCAGCGGGTAGTGAGCTGCGTGGCGAACGCATGGCCGTGCAGCATGCAGTCACCTCCGAGGAACTGATTGACGAGTTCGGCTCCAGCATCACCGCTGGCATGCGCCGCCGTAATGGAGTGACCCAGGTTCTCGATTCCGCCTTCGAATTAAAGCCAGGAGACACCGTCTTCATGATGATGGAGGAAGGTGTGCGAAAGGACGTCGTGAAGCGCATTGGACGTCCCCTTCAGCCACTGTCTCGGCGCTTGCCACAGCTGACGGTGCAGAAATTTAGCGTGTCTAATCAGGACATCGCCGGCAACCGCCTGGATAACCTGCCTTTATATGCCCGTTTCGGCGCGCAGACGTTGCGCATTCGACGCGGCGACGAGGAAATGCTTGCTACCGACGACGTGACCATCGCACCAGGCGATGTCATCGAAGTGATCGTTCCTACCAAGAATGCCACTCGTTTGGAAACCTACTTGGGTAACTCGATCCAGGTGGCTAATGAGTTGGATTGGATTGCCACGGCGACCGGACTGGCGATTGGATTCATTCTGGCAGCGATCCCATTCCCACTGCCGGGTGGGGCAAGCTTCGTCATTGGCGCCGCAGGCGGTCCGCTGATTTCGGGCCTGGTTCTTGGTGCGCTCAACCGCACCGGGCGCATTGCGTGGCAGTTGCCACGTTCGGCGAATTACGCGATTCGCCAGTTTGGCCTCATGCTGTTCCTCGCGTCGGTTGGCACTGCGTCCGGTCCGGCTTTCGCTTCGACGGCCTTCTCTCTGGATGGTTTGATCACGATCGGTCTAGCCGCCCTGATTGGTCTCGTGGGCTGCGGGTCGCTTCTGCTCCTCGCGTGGGCATTCGGCCAGTCGGCCGGCCGTGCCAACGGTGCGGTCGCTGGCCTGCTCGGCCAGCCAGCTGTGCTGCAGTACGCGCTGCAAAACTCCAGCGATAACCGCATCATGGATGGCTACTCCACAACATTCGCGGTGGCGCTGATATTCAAGATCGTCGTCGTACCGTTCATGTTGGTGTAACTCTTAGGGCACGCGGTGGGTCCACTCTTCAGTGGCATACTTCGTGTCCACAAGGTGCTGGGCTGCGTCGAGATCCTCTTGCGAGAGCTCCGCAGGCTGGGCCCCGTAGCGGTTGGCAAAAGTAGCCTTCATCGTGGAGATCACTTCCTCGCGCGGGGCACCGGTCTGACGGCGCAGAGGGTCGACACGCTTCTTCGCCGAGCGGATTCCCTTATCGGCAATCTTCGCTTTACCCACCCGCAGCACGTCCATCATCGTGTCCGCGTCGATGTCGTAGCTCATCGTGACGTGGTGGAGCACGGTCGAGCCCTTCCTCTTCTGGGCGGCACCGCCGATCTTGCCACCATCAGAGGTGATGTCGTTGATCGGCACATACCACGCGTTGACTCCGTGTTCGGCCAGCGCCGCCAGCACCCAGCGGTCCAAGAATTCGTAGGAATCCTCATAGGACAATCCCGCCACCAATTCCTTGGGTACATATAGGGAGTAGGTGATGCAGTTGCCACCTTCCATGAACATGGCACCGCCGCCGGACATACGACGAACAACTTGCACATCATGCTCGGCCACGCCTTCGGGGTGAAGCTCGTTGACATAGGACTGGTAGGAGCCAATGACGGTTGCACGGTCCTCCCATTCCCAGAATCGTAACGTGGGGCCGCGCTGACCCGAGTCAACCTGGTCCATCAGTAGTTCGTCTAAAGCCACGTTCATCACCGTGGGCAGGGGGCCGGGGTGAATGATTTCCCAGGTTAAGTCGGTAAAATCGACGGCTCCTGTGACTGCTCGGCGCACGGTTTGTGCGACATCCCGGGTAGTGAACCCGTGCAGGGCCACTCCATCGATGGAGGCCAAAGCAGCATCCAGGCGGTTGATCAGCGTTGCGGTGTCATCGTTTGTCGAGGCGCCTTGGAGCGCGGGGCCCAAGGCGTCGTAGGCTTCTTCGGGTTCGAGGAAAAAGTCCCCGGAAATCTTCGCGTTGGTGATCACGTCGCCATCGGTGTCGATGTCGACGACCACCAGTTTTCCTCCGGGGACTTTAGTTTCAGAATGAAATGATTGCGTCATACTCCCCTTTGTACCGGAATTTCAACACACTTGTGTGCCTTAATTCCTGTGGTCGCGGGGGAGTGGGCGGATGACCTAGTTCTTAGCAGCAGCTTGCACCGCGGCACTGACGGCCGGGGCAACGCCTGGATCCAACGGCGAAGGCATGATGAAATCGGGTGCTAGCTTGTCGCCGACCTGTTCCGCGATCGCCTTCGAGGCCGCCAGTTTCATCTCCGTGGTGATGCGCGTGGCTCCGGCCGCGAGAGCACCGTGGAAAATACCGGGGAAGGCCAACACGTTGTTCACCTGGTTAGGCAGGTCCGAACGACCAGTGGCCACAACCGACCCGTATTTCTCCGCCAACTCCTGCGGGATCTCCGGATCGGGGTTGGCCAGGGAAAACAGCAGTGGGTCCGGCGCCATAGTCCGCAGTAGTTCTTCGCCGACCTGGCCGCGCGAGACACCAATGAAAGCATCAGCATCGCGGAAGGCTTCTTCGGGGCCGCCCGTGATTCCTCGCGGATTCGTCTCGTCGGCAAGCGCTGCCTTGATCGGGTTGAGGCCCTCCCGCCCCTTCGAGATGATGCCACGGGAATCCAACACCACAATGTCGCGCACGCCGGCATCAAGCAGCATGCGGGTGCATGCTACGCCAGCGGCACCAGCGCCGGAAATGACAACGCGCAGGTCTTCGAGGCGGCGGCCGGTGACCTTGCACGCGTTGGACATCCCGGCCGTGACTACGATGGCGGTGCCGTGCTGGTCATCGTGGAAGACGGGAATATCTAGCTCTTCTTCGAGGCGACGCTCCACCTCGAAGCAGGCGGGGGCGGCAATGTCCTCCAAGTTGATCGCGCCGAAACTCGGGGCGATCGCTTTCACAGCGTTGACGATGCCATCGACGTCGTGCACGTCCAACACGATGGGGATCGCGTTGAGGTCGGCGAAAGAGGTGAAGAGCTGGCATTTGCCCTCCATCACCGGCAGGGAGGCGTGGGGGCCGATATTGCCCAATCCTAAAACGGCGGTGCCATCGGAAATCACCGCGACGGTCCGGCCGGT
>NZ_JBHWRP010000066.1:0-35851 GCF_043426755.1 Corynebacterium sp.
GTACGAGAAGATTGCCGATGCCGCTGAGGAGCAGGGTATCGCCATCAAGGGCATCCGCAACGCATTTTCCGGCGCCTCGACGCTGCCCGTTTCTACCGTGGAGAAGTGGGAGGAACTGACCGACGGCCTGCTGGTCGAAGGTTATGGCCTGACGGAGACCTCCCCCATCGTGATCGGCAACCCGATGAGTGAGGCCCGCCGCCCGGGCTATATCGGCGTTCCTTTCCCGGATACGGATGTTCGCATTGCGAACCCCGACAACTTGGATGAAACCCAGCCCAACGGCACTGAGGGCGAGATTGTTGTGCGCGGGCCCCAGGTGTTCAAGGGCTACCTGAACAACCCAGAGGCCACTGAGGCAGCCTTCCACAACGGCTGGTTCCGCACCGGCGACGTCGGAGTGATGGATGATGACGGCTTCATCCGCTTGGTCTCGCGTATCAAGGAGGTCATCATCACCGGTGGCTTCAACGTCTACCCAGTTGAAGTCGAAGAGGTTGTGCGTGAACACCCTGATGTGGAAAATGTTGCGGTCGTCGGCAGGCCTCGTGAGGACGGCTCCGAAGATGTCGTGGCGTGTGTGACCTTGCGCTCTGGTGCAGCTCTTGACCCGGAGGGGATGAAGGAGTTCGCTCGCGAGCGCCTGACCCGCTATAAGGTGCCGCGCACGTTCTACCACTTCGAAGAATTGGCCTCTGACCAGTTGGGCAAGATTCGTCGTCGTGAAGTGCAGGAAGATTTGCTGCGCCTGCTGGAAAAGAAGTAGGCCATTTCACTTAAAAACTAAAAATACGTGAGAAATTCCTCACGTTCGGCGCTTTTCTGGAATACTGTGTGCTTACTAATATTAAGCCCCACCAAAATACCAGAAAGGCGCCGATTTTCGTGACCGACCCTGTTTCTGCCTTCGAGTCAAAGGCCTGGCTTTCCCAGTACGCCGAATGGACGCCCGCCACCTTGGACTACGGGGAGACCACCCTGGTCGACTCCTACAACGACAACCTCGAACGCAACGCCAGCAAGCCGGCCACCTGGTTTTTCGGCCGCTCACAATCGTACGAGGAACTCGATGAGCAGGTACGCGCGGCCGCTGCCGGCCTCAAAGCCTTGGGCGTGCGCCCCGGTGATCGCGTCGCCATCGTGCTACCGAACTGCCCGCAGCACATCGCGGCGTTCTATGCGGTACTGAAGCTAGGGGCAGTCGTCGTCGAGCACAATCCGCTCTACACCGCGCACGAGCTGACCGGAATGTTCCAGGACCACGGGGCGCGCGTAGCCATTGTGTGGGACAAGGCGGCACCGGTGATTGACATGATGCGCTCGGACACCAGCCTAGAGACCATCGTCAGCGTCAACATGATCGAGGCCATGCCACGATTCCAGCAGCTCGCGCTGAAGCTGCCGATCCCGCAAATCCGCGAGAAACGCGCACAGCTGTCCGGGCCTGCGCCGGACACGATCCCTTGGAAGACATTGCTTTCCGACGCGATGGGCGGTCGCGCCAAGGACGTCCAGCTTCCCGACGACATCGCCAAAGAAGACACTGCCGTAGTGCTTTATACCTCTGGCACCACCGGCGCCCCGAAGGGTGCCGAACTCACCCACGGCAATATCATCGCGAACTGCAAGATGGGCGCCGCCTGGGTGCCACGCCTCGGCGAGACGGATGAGCGCATGCTGGGCGCGTTGCCGATGTTCCACGCCTACGGCATGACACTGATCGGTGCCCTGTCGGTCTATATTGGCGGTGAGATGGTGCTGATGCCCGCGCCACGCATCCCGCTGATCATGGACATCATGAAGAAGCACACCCCGACCTGGATTCCGGGCGTGCCAACTTTGTACACCAAGATCATCGAAGCTGCGAAAGAGCAGAGCATCGAGATCAAGGGCATCCGCAACGCCCTGTCCGGGGCCGCTTCCCTCCCCGAAGAGACCGTGGACGAGTGGGAGGACCTCACCGGCGGCCTCTTGGTCGAAGGTTATGGCTTGACGGAGACGGCGCCGGTGATCGTCGGCAATCCTATGAACACCAATCGCCGCCCGGGCTATATTGGCGTGCCGTTTCCCGATACGGAGATCCGCATCGCGAACCCGGAGAACCTGGATGAGACCCTGGCGGACGGCACCGAAGGCGAGCTGCTCGTGCGCGGCCCGCAGGTGTTCAAGGGTTACCTGAACAACCCGGAGGCCACGGAGGCGGCATTCCACGACGGTTGGTTCCGCACCGGCGATATCGCTTTCATGGAGCCTGACGGTTTCATCAAGATTGTCTCGCGGCTGAAAGAGGTCATCATCACCGGCGGCTTCAACGTGTACCCGGCTGAGGTGGAAGACGCGGTCCGTTCCCACCCCGATGTGGTCAATGTGGCCGTGGTCGGCCGCCCACGCGAGGATGGCTCCGAAGACGTGGTCGCCTGCGTCACCCTGCGCGATGGGGCCGCCCTAAACCCCGATGGTTTGAAGGCGCACGCCCGCAACCAGCTGACCCGCTACAAGGTGCCGCGCACCTTCTACCACTTCGAAGAATTGGCCGCTGACCAGTTGGGCAAGATTCGTCGTCGGGAAGTCCAAGCGGACCTGCTGCGACTGTTAGACGAGTAGATCTACTGGACCCCCTTCCCGGCCTCTGCCACCTTTAGCTTCGGTATGGCAGAGGCCGGTTTGCTATTGACAACCCATATACCCGTGGGGGTATATTGGGCTTGAGTGATACCCGTGGGGGTATCCACTGAATTTGTCACCAAGGAAGGACAACACGACATGTGCCGAGCAGTCTCTTGCAAGAAATGCGGTAAAACCACCTGGGCCGGTTGCGGCCAACACATTGACCAGGTCAAGGCCACCGTGCCCGCCAAGCAGTGGTGCACCTGCCCACGCGAACAGTCCAAGGGCTTCCTCGCCGGCCTGTTCGGAAGGTAGACCGCAATGACGACCACTGTGATCATCGGCGGTGTCGCAGGTGGCATGTCCACCGCGACACGGCTGCGCCGCAACGACGAGGACATGGAGATCATCGTCCTCGAAGCATCCAATAACGTCAGCTTCGCGAACTGCGGCCTGCCCTACTATGCGGGCGGCATCATCAAGAATCGCGACGAGCTCCTGCTTCAAACACCGGAAGCGCTCAACGCACGATTTAACCTCGACGTCCGCGTGAACACCCGCGCGACCAGCATCGACCGAGAGAACCAGACCGTGTCCATCACCACCGCCAGCGGTGAGACGGATGCGATCCACTACGACTATCTAGTGCTCTCCCCTGGCGCGACTCCAATCGAACTACCCATTAAGGGCATCGAGCGGGCACTAACTCTGCGCACCGTCGAAGATGTCGACGCGATCGTCGATAAGCTCGAAGGCGCACAAACAGCTGCCATCATCGGCGGCGGCTTCATCGGCCTGGAGCTGGCGGAGAACTTCACGCACCGCGGCATCGCCACCACCGTGATCGAGCGCGCACCGGACATCATGGCGCCGCTGGACACTGAGATGGCGCGCATCGTCCGCAAGCACCTTGAGGCGAATGGTGTGCGCGTGTTCACCGACGCAGAGACGACGCTTATCGACGAGCGCTCGGTCCATCTGGCAGATGGCACCACCGTCGATGCGGATATCGTCATCTCCTCGGTGGGCGTTGCTCCGGCCTCCGAACTGGCGCGCGAGGCTGGTCTTGAGGTCGGCCCCCGCGGCGGCATCTCGGTGGATGAGCAGCAGCGCACCACTGATCCGAAGATCTTCGCCGTCGGCGATGCGGCCGAAAAGCGCGACCACAACTCCGACGAAGCAACCCTGGTCCCGTTGGCGCAGACGGCGAACCGTCACGGCCGACTGGTCGCTGACATCATTTCGGGCCGCGATACCCGCCGCACCGCCACGCTGGGCACCTCCATTGTGGGGTTATTCGGCCTTGCGGCTGCCTCGGTGGGCTGGAATGAGCGCCGCGCCCGTGCAGCTGGCAAGAATCTGCGCATCATTCACCTCCATCCGGCGGACCACGCCGGCTACTACCCGGGTGCCACCCAGATCCACATGAAGCTAGTGATCGACGCCGATACGGATCTGATCCTAGGCGCCCAAGCCGTAGGCAAAAACGGTGCGGACAAGCGCATCGATGTCCTGGCCACCGCTATGCGCGCGGGTCTGACCGCCACCGACTTGGCCGACCTCGAATTGGCGTACGCGCCACAGTTCGGCAGCGCAAAGGATCCGATCAACATGGCCGGATTCATCAACGACAACATGGTCAACGGGGAGCAGACGATCCAGTTCTACGAGCTTGACGACGAGCTCTCGAACGGTGCCGTGCTGATTGATGTGCGCGAAGAATCCGAGTTTTCCGCAGGTCATATCCCGGGCGCGACCAATATTCCGCTGAATCAATTGCGGGAAAAGACAACGGACTTCGTCGACAAGCGCGTGATTGTGCACTGCCAGGTGGGCCTGCGCGGGCATACCGCGACGAGCATCCTGCGCAACCATGGCGTGGACGTGGCGAACCTTGACGGAGGCTACCTCACGTGGTCGACAGCGCAGTGACCAGCGGGCCAACCAGTAGAGTGAAGGACATGCGTATCGAACCTGAAGAATCCGAGGCAGCCATCACCCGGCTCAAGCGAGCGCGCGGGCAGCTCGACGGCGTGATCCGCATGCTCGAGGAGGGCGTGGAGTGCGAGAAGGTGGCCACCCAGATTTCGGCCGTGTCCACCGCAGTCTCTCGTGCTGGCTTCTTGGTGATCTCCGAGGGCATGAAGAAATGCATGACCGAAGAGGGCCCTGACTCGCTGGACGAGAAGCGCCTGGAGAAGCTGTTCCTTTCCCTAGCTTAAAAGCCCAGCCCATCCAGCACACGCTGGTAGGCGGGGCTTGCGCCGTTAGCCGCGAAGCGGCGCAAGCCCCCGAGCGCCAGTTCCTCGCGCTCCGGATCCCCGGCGCGGCGGGCGCGCTGCCAGTAGGACTCCAGCACTAGGGCGGCCTCGTCGTGCATTCCGGAATAGGCCAGCACGGAGGCCTGCCAGGACAGGATCTCAAACTGCAGGGTGGCGTGCACCGGCGTGCGCGGCACTGCGCCGCCGAAGGTTTTGCCTACCCATGAGGTGAATTCGTGCGCGCGGGCTAGTTCTTGGCGCTCGATGAGAATCGGCAAGATGTCTTCGAGAAGCATGCCACAAACGCCGACGGCAGCGGGCTGTTCCTGCTCCTCGCCAACAGCGGCTTCCACCGCTGCCTGGTATGCGCCGAAACTTTCCGGCCAGTGCTGCGCCAGCTCTTCGGGGGAAAAGATGCTGACCAAGCGCAGCCCGCTCGCCAGGACCGCGCAGCGCTGGCCCGGTCGGGTGTCTTTGCCTATGTGGGTGGCGTTATAGGCGTCGAGGGCGCGGTCGAAATCGTGGGCGTGCCAGTAGTTGTCGGCAGCCAGCGTGAGGGCGTTAAGTTCGGCGCTGACGTAACCTGCGGTCCGCGCAACCTCCGCCCCGCGCAGTGCCGCCTCCCCTGCTGATGCGTGGCAGCCCAAGCGCTCGAAACTCAACGCCACGCTGCGGTGGTAGTCGATGCGGGCTTGGGCGGGATCCTTGACTGCCCCAGGGTCCGCCTCCAACATCTCGTGCGCCCGGTGAAGCAGCGCAATGGCATCAATACGTCGCCCACCCACGCTAAAAACGGTGTGGAAACCGGCGGCGTCGGCGTAGTCCCCCGACCCGGCAGTAGAGAGCCCCACCAGGTAATCCAGCACAGAGTGCAGCGCGTGCGTGCGGCCATAATCCGCGACCAGCGACATGTGCATGGAGTAGGCCAGCAGGTAGCAGGTCCGCTGCTGCTCGTCGCCACGCCCGGCGTGCAGGACCAGCGGCAGGGCGCGGACCGCCACGTCGTATGCGGCTGGGTGGTGCTCCGGGCTGCGGTTGAGCAGCACCATCATCAGCGCACTTAGCTCCCAGAAGGCGCGCTCACGCGGGGACGCAGCGGTGTTATTGGCGCGGGCCACAAGTTCCGGCGTGTTCTCAAGAGCACTGGTTTCATTGGAAAAGACCGCCGCGAAGTGCAGCTGCTCCATGTCCTCGGTCACCCAGTCCGGCAATGTGATGCCGTGAGGAGTACCGGGCACCGCCCACAGGATGCGCGCGTAGGCGGCCAGTTGCTCGTCGATAAGCATGCCCGGTGCGGGAAAAGCCAGGGTGTCTTCGATGACGGGATCAAGTGCGTCGAGGCAGGTGCCGGCGAACATCTCGCGCGCTAGGTGTGGTCCGCGGGGAACGGGGGTGGCGGGAAAGCGGCGGGCGAGGTCGGCGCAGGTCACGTGTTGCGGGTCGATGCCCAGGTGGTCTTGCCATCGTGGTGCGCCGAAGCGCGCTACACGACGATGCCCCTGGCCTGCGTGCACCATCGCGTTGAAGAATTCGCCGTACACGTCTGTGGCCTGGGCCGGGTCCTCAAAGAGTGCTTCGGTTTGGGCGGCGAGCGACAGGGCGTCGTCGTACAGCCCGCCGACTGTGAGCTGGGTGGCGGTGCGCACGATACTGGCGGCGAACTGGGGTTTTCCTACCTCGTGGGTCAGGCTGTGGCGGAGGCGGCGGATGGTGGACTCGAGGTCGTGTTCCATGCCCTTAACGCTAGCGCTAGGAGGCAAAGAGCGCGCGCCGAGAAACAAACTGCCCAAAACATGAGAGTTCCCTCACAATAGTCGGCGTGTCGGTGACTTCCTACGGCTGCGTAGGTTACGGTTTCGTAGTTGTACTGTTTCTACCCCCTAACAGACTTTCGAAGGAACATACGCATGACTTTGACGCCACTTCTGGCTATGACGAAACCGGCCCTCGCATTCGCAGGGCAGGGTTCCAACTGGCAGGCCACGCTTGCCGACGCCGCCACCTCCCCCATGACCCGCAGCCGCCTCAGCGACCTGCTGGACCGCGCACGCACCACGACGGGCCCTCTCGCCCGCCTGCTGGCCTCCACCGTGCCTGGTACCAACGAGCGCCTGCGCGAACTGATCGAGGAGGACGCTTCCGCTGCTGCGCAGACCATTGATGTGCACCCGGCTGTGTCCGTTCCGGGCATCGTGCTGGGCCAGATCGCCGCGGTGGAACAGCTGCGCGATCTGGGCTTAGACATCACCGACACGCAGCTGGTCGGCCACTCCCAGGGCTCCCTGGGCGTGGTTGCCGCCCGCCACCCGGAGCAGGCGCTGGCATTTGCTCTGCTGCTGGGCACGGCTGCTTCGCACGTGCATGGCGCGACCGATGAGCGCCCCCACATGCTCTCCGTTCGTGGCCTGTTCGTCGAGGAGGTCACCGAGCTGGTGGAAGATTCCGGCGCACAGGTCGCCGTGATCAATGGCCCACGCCACGCAGTACTATCCGGCACCCCGGAGACCTTGGAGGCTGCGCGCGCGTCCATCGAATCCGCAGCAGAATCTTTCAACGCGCAGCTTGAGGCCGCCGAGTTCGGTGGCGCGGAGATGAACCCGCTTTTCGACGAGCTCCCCGTCGCCTACCCGTTCCACGGCAACACCGACGCCACCGAGCAGGCCGCTGAACTGGCCGCTTCCTGGGCTGAGGAGTGCGGCATTGACCTAGGCGAGTTCTCGGCCCGTGAGCTGGCCCGCGCCATCCTGCATGATCAGCACAACTGGTCGAATCAGGTCACGGAGCTTATCGACGAGGGCGTCACTCACATCGTGGCGCTGGATAAGTCCCTGGCCTCCATTACCTCCAAGCTCACCCATGGTTTTGGCGTGGCTGTTGTCACGGCTGATTCCTCGTCGGCACGCGATGCCCTGGCCACCCCGGGCGCCGAGCTTCCCGAGGCGGTGGACTACTCCCAGTTCGCGCCGCGCCTGGTTCGTCTGCCTGACGGCAAGACCTATACCCAGACCCGCTTCTCCACGGTGACTGGCCTGTCTCCGATCATGCTGGGTGGCATGACGCCGACCTCGGCCGACGGTGAGATCGTCGCGGCTGCCGCCAACGCTGGCTACTGGACGGAGATGGCCGGCGGCGGCATGTACTCCGATGAGGTTTTTACCCATCACAAGGACGTGATGGAGTCCTTCCTGGAGCCGGGCCGCACCGCCCAGTTCAACACGATGTTCTTCGACCGCTTCCTGTGGAACCTGCAGTTCGGCCAGGCGCGCATCGTGCCGAAGGCGCGTGCTGCAGGCGCCTCCTTCAACGGTGTGTGCATCTCCGCTGGTATCCCTGAGGTCGACGAGGCCACCGAGCTGCTGGCTCAGCTCAAGGCAGATGGCTTCCCCTACATTTCCTTCAAGCCGGGCACCTCGAAGCAGATCCGCGACGCGGTGAAGATCGCTGCCGCGAACCCGGACTTCCCGGTCATCATTCAGGTCGAGGACGGCCACGCTGGTGGCCACCACTCCTGGACCAACCTGGATGACATGCTGCTGGATACCTACGCGGAGGTCCGCCAGCACCCGAACGCGCTGCTGACTGTCGGCGGCGGTATCTACGCCCCTGAGGTGGCTGCCACCTACATCACCGGTACCTGGTCTGAAAAGTACGGCCTGGCCCCGATGCCTGTCGACGCCGTTTTCATCGGCACCGTCGCCATGGCGACCAAGGAGGCCAAGGCCACCGACTCCGTCAAGGACCTGCTGGTCAACACCGCTGGTATCGCAGCCGACGACAACGGCGGCTGGGTTTCTCGTGGCACCGGCCGCAACGGTGTCGCTTCCTCCCAGTCGCACCTGCTGGCCGATATCCATGACTTGGACAACTCCTTCGCCGCGGCTTCCCGCCTGATCACGGCAACCGACGTGGAGGATTACCAGGACCGCCGCGATGAGATCATCGAGGCGATCAACAAGACCTCCAAGCCATACTTCGGCGACGTTGAGACCATGACGTATGCCGAATGGGTCGAGCGCTTCGTCGAACTGGCCCACCCGTTCGTCGACCCCACCTGGGATGACCGCTTCTTCGACCTGCTGCACCGCGTCGAAGCCCGCTTGAATGGTGCCGACCACGGCGAGATCGAGACCCTCTTCCCGGATATCGACGAGGTGGCCGACGCACCAGCCATGGCTGCCCGCCTGCTGGAGGCCTACCCTGAGGCCCGCGAGACCACGGTGAGCCCGCGCGACGCCGCCTGGTGGATCTCCCTGCACTACAAGCACGTCAAGCCAATGCCATGGGTCCCCGCCATCGACGGCGACCTGAAGACCTGGTTCGGTAAGGACACCCTGTGGCAGGCGCAGGACGAGCGTTACGACGCCGACCAAGTCCGCATCATCCCTGGCCCACTGGCGGTTGCTGGCATCACGAAGAAGAATGAGCCCGTCGCTGACCTGCTGGGCCGTTTCGAGGCTGGTGCTACCGAGGCGCTCGAAAACTCTGGCGCCGAGGTCAACGAGCAGTACTCCCGCCTGGCCGACGCGACGACCGCCGAGGAATTCATCAAGGCGGCACCGACCATTGTGTGGCACGGCCACCTCATGGCCAACCCGGCCTACGAGATGGACGATGACGCTTATGACCTGATCCAGGACGAGGACGGCGCGTGGTCGATCCGCATCAACTCCGATTCCTACTGGGATGACCTGCCGGAAGACCAGCGCCCGTTCTACGTGCGCGAAGTCACCATCCCACTCGACCTGTCCGAGGGCGTGGCCACCGGCGCATCCCCTGTGGTGTCCGACGAGCGCCTCCCGGATTCCGTCTTCGCCCTGCTGCAGGGCCTGGCTGGTGTCGGCTCCACCTCGGAGACTGGCGACAAGATCACCGAGATGCCACAGATCATCGAGGGATCCGTCTCTGAGGACGCACCTTTCGGCGTGGCGGAGTACTCCTTCACCCTGCCCGCTTCCCTGCTGACGGCTCACACCAATGTCACCGGAGCCGCCCTGCCTGTCGACGGCGATGCCGCAGACGCAGGTGTAGAGAACGTCGTCGGCACGCCCGACGTCCTTGTCGGCCCATGCTGGCCAGCGATCTACACCGCGCTGGGTTCCGGCCAGCTTTCCGACGGCTACCCCGTCATCGAGGGCCTGCTCAACGCCGTGCACCTCAACCATGTTGTTGATGTGCGAGTGCCACTTCATGAGCTTGCCGACGGCCGCCGCATCGACGTGACCTCCAAGTGCACGGCTATCGACGAGTCCGTCTCCGGGCGCATCGTCACCGTGGAACTGGAGCTGCGCGACCACGAGTCCCAGGACGTCGTTGCTACCCAGATGCAGCGCTTCGCCATCCGTGGCCGTGCCACCGGCACCGCCCAGCCAACTCCGGCTCCGGAGTTCGGCGGCGGTAAGTCCTCCACGAAGATCGAGGCCACCCCGCGTTCCTTCGTGGACCGCGCCACCGTCACCGCCCCTGCGGACATGACCCCGTTCGCGCTGGTTTCCGGTGACTACAACCCGATCCACACCTCCTATAACGCGTCCGGCCTGGTCAACCTGCAGGCCCCGCTGGTGCACGGCATGTGGCTGTCCGCCACCGCACAGCACCTGGCCGCGCGCCACGGCGAGGTCGTGGGCTGGACCTACTCCATGTACGGCATGGTGCAGCTCAACGACGAGGTGGAGATCACCGTCGAGCGTGTTGGCCGCAAGGGCATCCACCAGGCCCTCGAGGTGACCTGCCGCATCGACGGCGAGGTTGTCTCCGTCGGCCAGGCACTGCTGGCCCAGCCGAAGACTGCCTACGTGTTCCCAGGTCAGGGCATCCAGACCGAGGGCATGGGCAAGTCCGACCGCGACGCATCGCCAGCTGCGCGTGAAATCTGGCGCCGCGCCGACCGCCACACCCGCGAAGCACTGGGCTTTAGCATCCAGCGCATTATCGACGAGAACCCAACGGAGCTCGTCGTTAAGGGCACGACGTTCCGCCACCCACAGGGCGTGCTGCACCTGACGCAGTTCACCCAGGTCGCGCTGGCCGTCGTCGCTTATGCACAGACCGAGCGGCTGCGTGAGGCGGATGCACTGGCGTCGAACTCCATGTACGCGGGCCACTCGCTGGGCGAGTACACCGCACTGGCGTCTCTCGCGAACATTTTCGACCTCGAGGCCGTCATCGACGTGGTCTACTCCCGTGGCTCCGCCATGGGTTCGCTGGTGCCACGCGACGAGGAGGGCAATTCCGATTACGGCATGGGTGCGCTGCGCCCGAACATGATCGGTGTGTCTGCCGACGAGGTGGAGGACTATGTCGCGAGCGTGTCTGAGAAGACCGGCGAGTTCCTGCAGATCGTCAACTACAACATCGCTGGCCAGCAGTACTCCATCGCAGGTACCAAGAAGGGCTTGGCGGCGCTGAAGGCAGAGGCGAACGCGATCCGCGACCGCGCCTACGTCACCGTCCCTGGCATCGACGTGCCATTCCACTCCTCCGTCCTGCGCGACGGCGTGCCGGCGTTCGCTGAGAAGCTCGACGAGCTGCTGCCAGCAGAGATCGATATTGAGTCGCTAGAAAACCGCTACGTCCCGAACCTGGTGGCCCGCCCCTTCGAGCTGACTCAGGACTTCATCGATTCCATCAAGGACGAGGTCCCCACCGAGCGCCTGAAGGATGTCACCCCAGAAAACACCGATGCCAATACCCTGGCGCGCACGCTGCTCATCGAGCTGCTGGCGTGGCAGTTCGCATCGCCCGTGCGCTGGATCGAGACACAGGACCTGCTGCTGCGCACCAATGACCAGATGATCGAGGTTGGTCTGGCGTCCAGCCCAACCCTGACGAACCTGGCGAAGCGTGAGATGGACGTCATCGGCCACCACATCCCAGTGTTCAACGTGGAGGCGAACCAGGATCAGGTCATGCTCCAGGATGTCGTCGAGGCACCTGTGCAGGACATTCCTGAACCTGCAGAGGATTCCGCGGCGTCCGCAGGCGGCGAGGAGCCAGCACAGGCTCCGGCCGAGGCGGCCCCGGCTACCCCAGAGCCTGCGAGCGCACCTGCGCCCGCAGCAGCTCAGCCCGCATCCGGTGGTGGCTCCGGCGCCGACGCGCCAGACCTGCCGTTCACCGCGGCGGACGCGATCATGGTGCTGTTTAGCTTCCAGAACAAGATGCGTCTGGAGCAGATCAACGACACCGACACCGTCGAAGAGCTGACCAACGGCGTGTCCTCTCGTCGTAACCAGCTCCTCATGGACATGTCCGCGGAAATCGGCGTGCCCGCCATCGACGGCGCCGCCGACGCGGATGTGGCGACTCTGCGCGAGAAGGTCAAGACTGCAGCACCTGGCTACAAGCCTTTCGGCTCCGTCCTCTCTGAGGCGGTCACTGCGCGCCTGCGCCAGCTCACCGGTGCTGCCGGTGTGAAGCCGGCCTACGTCGGTGAGCGCGTCTCCGATGCGTGGGGCCTGCCAGAGTCCTGGATCGCCCGCGTTGAGGCGGAGATCCTGCTGGGCTCGCGCGACGAAGAGTCCGTGCGCGGCGGCACGCTGGCAACGATCCCGACCTCTGCGTCGTCGAAGGCTGACGTGGACGCGCTTATCGACGCCGCCGTGCAGTCCGTCGCCTCCCGCCACGGCGTGTCCGTGTCCCTGGCTTCCGGCGGCTCCGGCGGTGGCGGCGGTGTGGTCGACTCGGCCGCACTCGATGCCTACGCCGACGACATGAAGGACACCCTGGTCTCCACCGCACGCACCCTGCTGGACAAGCTGGGAGTGGACCTGTCGGCCGCTCCAGAGACCGAGGGCCTGGACACCACTGTCATCGACACCGTCGAGGCAGAGCTGGGCTCCGGCTGGGTCAAGCTGGTCACCCCGGTCTTCGATGAGCGCCGCGCGGTACTTTTCGACGACCGCTGGGCCCAAGCCCGCGAGGATCTCGCCCGCATTGCGCTTGGTGAGATGACTCTGGAGGCTAGCCGCTTTGCCGGCACCGGTACCACAGTCGCTGAGCAGGCAGAATGGTATGCCGACAACGGCTACCAGAACGTGGAGCTGCTGCGCGAGATCGCCACGGTCGCCCGCGAGGAGGCCGAGGAAGAGTTCGCCGGCGATGTCGCACTGGTCACCGGTGCTGCACCTGATTCGATTGCCACGGCAGTCGTCGAAAAGCTGCTTGCTGGCGGCGCAACCGTGATCATGACGGCGTCCAACGTCAGCCAGGCGCGCAAGGAATTCGCGCGCACGCTGTACAAGGACAACGCCTCCGTTGGCGCGCAGCTGTGGGTGGTTCCGGCGAACCTCTCCAGCTACCGCGACATTGACGCGCTGATTGACTGGATCGGCTCCGAGCAGCGCGAAACCGTGGGCAATGAGGTCAAGATCATCAAGCCTGCGCTCACCCCAACCTTGGCGTACCCGTTTGCGGCGCCGTCGGTCTCCGGCTCGCTTGCCGACGCCGGCCCGGCTGCCGAAAACCAGACCCGCCTGCTGCTGTGGTCCGTGGAGCGCACCATCGCTGGCCTGTCCGAGCTGGCGCAGCGTGCCGACGACTTCCCAGCCACCCGCACCCACGTCGTTCTGCCTGGTTCCCCGAACCGCGGCATGTTCGGTGGCGACGGTGCCTACGGCGAGGTCAAGGCAGCCCTCGACGCCATCCTGGCGAAGTGGGGTGCTGAGGCCGGCTGGCCAGAAGGCGTCACCCTGGCTCAGGCGAAGATTGGTTGGGTTGCCGGCACCGGCCTGATGGGCGGCAATGACTTCATGGTCGATACCGCTAAGGAGAAGGGCATCCACGTGTGGAGCCCCGAGGAAATCTCCTCCGAGCTGGTTGGCCTGGCCTCCAAGGAGAGCCGCGCCAAGGCGGCGGAAGCACCGATCGAGCTGGATCTCACCGGCGGCCTGGGCGATTCGCCGATCTCCCTGCCGGACATGGCGAAGGAAGCGGCGGCCGCGTCTGCTGGCGCAGACGACCAGAAGTCCGCTGGCGCGGACGACAAGAGCGGTGAGACGCTCGAGGCTCCAGTCACCATCAAGGCACTGCCGAATATCGCGCACCCAACCCAGCCGGTTGAGGCAGAGGTGGGCGAGGTCACCTGCGACCTCGATGACATGATCGTCGTCGTCGGTTTGGGTGAGGTGTCCTCCTGGGGTCTGGGACGCACTCGTCGTGAAGCGGAATACGGCATCCAGCGTGACGGCGATGCCGAACTGACCGCCGCCGGCGTTCTGGAACTGGCCTGGATGATGAACCTCGTCGAATGGAACGAGGACCCGAACCCGGGCTGGTACGTCACCTCCAGCGGTGAGGAAGTAAAGGAAGAGGATATCTACGACCGCTTCCGCGACGAAGTCGTGGCGCGCTCCGGTATCCGCACGCTGACCGACAAGTACTTCCTCACCGACCAGGGCTCGATCGACGCCACCGAGGTCTTCCTCGACCGCGACATCACCTTTACCGTCGCGAACGAAGCCGAGGCCCGCGACATCGAAGAAGCCGACCCAGACAAGACCGAAGTCGCAGAGATCGACGGCGAGTGGACCGTCACCCGCAAGGCAGGCGCCACCGCGCGCGTGCCACGCAAGGCGACCCTGACCCGCACCGTTGCGGGCCAGATCCCAGACGACTTCGACCCTGCCAACTGGGGCATCCCAGCGCAGATGATCGACGGTCTGGACCGCATCGCCGTGTGGAACCTGGTCACCGCGATCGATGCGTTCATCTCCGCCGGCTTCACCCCGGCAGAGCTGATGCAAGCGATCCACCCAGCCCAGGTCTCCACGACCCAGGGCACCGGTATCGGCGGCATGGAATCCCTGCACAAGGTGTTCGTCACCCGCTTCCTGGGTGAGGAGCGCCCGAGCGACATCCTGCAGGAAGCACTGCCGAACGTTGTGGCAGCGCACGTGATGCAGTCGCTGGTCGGCGGCTACGGTTCCATGATTCACCCGGTCGGCGCGTGTGCGACCGCCGCGGTGTCCGTGGAAGAGGCCGTGGACAAGATCGCGCTGGGCAAGGCGGACTTCGTGGTCGCCGGCGGTATCGACGACGTGCAGGTGGAATCCCTGACCGGCTTCGGCGACATGAACGCCACCGCTGAGACCAAGAAGATGACCGACCAGGGCATCCACAACCGCTTCATCTCTCGTGCGAATGACCGCCGTCGTGGCGGCTTCCTCGAGGCTGAGGGCGGCGGTACGGTGCTGATCGCCCGCGGTTCGCTGGCGGCCGAGCTGGGCCTCCCGGTCCACGCGGTCATCGGCTACGCCTCGTCGTTCGGCGACGGTGCGCACACCTCCATCCCGGCCCCTGGCCTGGGTGTGCTGGCGGCTGCGCGCGGTGGGGAGAACTCGCGCCTGGCGAAGAACCTGAAGTCCCTGGGGCTCACCCCAGACGACGTCAGCGTCCTGTCTAAGCACGACACTTCCACCAACGCCAACGATCCGAACGAGTCTGAGCTGCACTCCCTGTTGTGGCCTGCGATCGGCCGCGATCCGAAGAAGCCGATGTACGTCATCTCCCAGAAAACGCTCACCGGCCACTCCAAGGCGGGCGCGGCCCTCTTCCAGACCGGCGGCATCGTCGATGCGCTGCGCACCGGCGACCTGCCACAGAACGCGTCGCTGGATTGCGTGGATCCGCTGCTGGAGCCGAAGTCGAAGAACTTGGTCTGGCTGCGTGCACCGCTTGCACTGGGTGCGGGCAACGTGAAGGCGGCGGCGTTGACGTCGCTGGGCTTCGGCCACGTCGGCGCGCTGCTGGTGTTGGCACACCCAGGTGTGTTCTACGCGGCACTGCGTCAGCAGCGTGGCGAGGACGCCGCGCAGAGCTGGCGTGAGCGCGCCACCGACCGTCTGCGCAGCGGCGCCGGCCGTCTGGAGGCGGGCATGATTGGTCGTGCTGACCTGTTCACGCAGATCGAGAACCGCCGCTTCGTGGAGGGCCACACGAAGTCTTCCGAGATCGCGTTGCTTCTCGACGAGAACGCGCGCCTCGGAGAGGATGGCACTTATCCGATCGCATAGCGGATAAGTGGTTAGGGGGAAGCACCCCTCGGTTGCCTGTGGAGGGTAACCGAGGGGTGCTTCGTCGTTAAGCGAAAACCGCCGCAACGGCCATGTCGGGTTGCTAAAGTTTCGCTTTATGGCATCGATAACGTTCGACCACGTGTCCATCACCTACCCCGGCGCGGCCGAGCCCAGCGTGAAGGACTTTGACCTGCATATCGACGACGGCGAGTTCCTGGTGCTGGTGGGGCCGTCCGGCTGTGGCAAATCCACCACGCTGCGCTCGCTGGCCGGGCTGGAGCCGACGAGCCACGGCAGGATTCTTATCGACGACACCGACGTGACCCACATGGAGCCCGGCGAGCGCGACGTGGCCATGGTTTTTCAGAACTATGCCCTCTACCCGCATCTGACGGTGGCGAAGAATATGGGTTTTGCGCTGAAGTTGGCCAAGCTCTCGCAGGCGGAGATTGACGCGAAGGTCAACGAGGCCGCTGAGCTGTTGGGGCTGAGTGAGTTTTTGGACCGCAAGCCGAAGGACCTCTCCGGTGGTCAGCGCCAGCGCGTGGCGATGGGCCGGGCGATCGTGCGCGAGCCGAAGGTTTTCCTGATGGATGAGCCGCTGTCGAATCTGGACGCAAAGCTGCGTGTGCAAACCCGCGCCGAGCTCGCCGCCTTGCAGCGCCGCCTGGGCACGACCACTGTGTATGTCACACACGATCAGGTGGAGGCGATGACGATGGGCGATCGGGTCGCCGTGCTCAACGATGGCGTCCTGCAGCAGGTAGCGCCGCCGAAGGAGCTGTACAACGAGCCGGTCAATGAGTTCGTCGCCGGTTTCATCGGCTCGCCCGCCATGAACATTTTCGACGATCCCGCAGACCCCACCGTCCGCCTGGGCGTGCGGCCTGAGCACATGCACTTGCTTATCGACGACGGGCCAGACGCTTCGGCGGCGGGAATGTCGCGGCGTACCGGCACGGTGAGCTTGGTGGAGGAACTGGGATCGGAGGCGTACGTGTACCTCGACAGTGAGGGCGTCCGTTATGTGGCCAAGGTGCCACAGGGGCATATTCCGCGCATGGGCGATACGGCGACGGTGGCCTTTGACGGGGCTAGCGCGCACCGTTTTTCCAAGGAAACGGGCGAGCGGATCGTCGAAAAGCGGGTGTAGTTACCCCCACCTGGGGTGATTTGCTTCACTTTGGCCCGCGGGGGTAGCCGGTCTCACTATGGTAAGGGAAAATTTATTCCTTAACCGAAAGGACGTCCCATGTCGATTCGTTTCACTCGACGCACCGCCGGCACCGTCGCCGCCGCCACTATCGCGGCGATGAGCCTGGTTGCCTGCTCCGGCGGCGAAGACTCCGCCGGCTCCTCCTCCGGCGGTGCCGCCCCCGTCGAGGACGGCACCGAAGCCGGACGCGGCCCCATCACCTTCGCGATGGGTGCCAACGACACCGACAAGCTCGTCCCCATCATCGAAGCATGGAACGCCGAGCACCCCGACGAAGAAGTCACCCTGCGCGAACTGCCGGGCGAGGCCGATGCCCAGCGCGAAACCCTCGTGCAGTCCCTGCAGGCAGGCAACTCTGACTACGACGTCATGGCGCTCGACGTGGTCTGGACCGGCGAATTCGCCGCCAACCAGTACCTGGCACCGCTGGAGGGCGAACTGGCGGTAGACACCTCTGGCCTGCTCGACGCCACCGTCGAATCCGCCACCTACAACGACACCCTCTACGCCCTGCCGCAGAACACCAACGGCCAGCTGCTCTACCGCAACACCGAGTTCATCCCCGAAGAGCCCGCCAACTTCCAGGAACTCATCGACTCCTGCCAGGACCTGGACGAGGTCGGCTGCCTGACCACCCAGCTGTCCCAGTACGAGGGCCTGACCGTCAACACCGCAGGCTTCATGGAAGGCTGGGGCGGATCCATCCTGGGCGAAGACGGCCAAGAAGTCACCGTTGATTCCGATGGCTCCAAGGCTGGCCTGCAGGCGCTTGTCGACGCCTACTCCGACGGTGTGATCACCGAAGACTCCACCGCAGCCACCGAGGAAGAAACCAACCTCGCATTCGTCGAAGGCCGCACCGCCTACGCCATCAACTGGCCATACATGTACACCAACGCGGAAGGCGAAGCCTCCGAGGTAGCCGGCAACGTCGAGGTCTCCCCGCTGGTCGGCGAGGACGGCGTGGGCGCGTCCACCCTGGGTGGTTACAACAACGGCATCAACATCAACTCCGAGAACAAGGCCACCGCGCGCGACTTCATCGAGTTCATCATCAATGAGGACAACCAGATGAGCTTCGCCGAGGCCTCCTTCCCACCAGTGCTGGCGTCCATCTATGACGACGAGTCCCTCGTCGAAAAGTACCCGTACCTGCCTGCCCTGAAGACCTCCCTGGAAAACGCGGTGCCGCGCCCAGTCTCCCCGTTCTACACCGAGATCTCTAAGGCCATCCAGGACAACGCGTACGCGGCACTGACCGCCGGCAAGAGCGTCGACGACGCCACCGCCGACATGAAGGCTGCGATCGAAAACGCCGCCGGATAGCCGGTCTTTTCACCCCAATGCTCACCAAAACTCAAAGCACCAAACGCGCAGCGCTGCTCCTGGCGCCCGCGCTTTTGGTGCTTGCTGTCGTTATTGGCTACCCAGTCCTGCGCGCCATCTTCCTGTCCTTCCAGGCCGACAGGCACCTAGACCCCGACACCGGCCTCTTCGTTGAGGGCGGCTTCGCCGGCTTCGACCACTACCTGTACTGGCTGACGCAACGCTGCATGACACCCAGCGGCGAGGCCGGAGTCTGCCCGCCCGGCACCCTGGCGACGGACTTCTGGCCGGCGGTGCGCAACACGATCTTCTTCACCGTCACCACCGTCGGGCTGGAAACCGTGCTGGGGATGATCATGGCGCTGATCATGGCCGGCGACTATAAAGGCCGCGGGCTGGTCCGCGCCGCTGTCCTGATCCCCTGGGCCATCCCCACCGCCGTGACCGCCAAGCTGTGGCAATTCATGTTCGCCCCGCAAGGCGTGGTCAACTCAGTGCTTGGCACCAACATCATGTGGACCACCGACCCCTGGGCCGCCCGCTTCGCCGTGATCATCGCCGACGTGTGGAAAACAGCCCCCTTCATGGCGCTGCTCATCCTGGCCGGGCTGCAGATGATCCCGAAAGAAACCTACGAAGCAGCGCGCGTGGACAACGCCACCCGCTGGCAACAGTTCTGGCTGATCACCCTGCCGCTGGTACGCCCCGCGCTGATGGTGGCGGTGCTCTTCCGCACGCTCGACGCGCTGCGCATGTATGACCTGCCGGTCATCATGATCAGCGCCTCCGCCAACTCCCCCACCGCCGTGGTCAGCCAGCTGGTGGTCCAAGACATGCGCCAAGGCAACTTCAACTCCGCCTCCGCCATGTCCACACTGATCTTCCTCTTCGTCTTCGCCGTCGCGTTTATCCTGATCCGGTTCCTCGGCGCGGACGTCTCCGGGAAGGGGCAGGAGCGCAAGGACGCGCGCGAGGCCCGTCGTCGACAAGCACGGCAGGCCCGGCAGGAAAAGGAGGCCACGGCATGAACGCCAAGCGCAGAGCCGCCATCTTGCACTACATAGGTGTGGCTTTCATCCTGGTGTGGGGGCTGGCACCGTTTTATTGGATGCTGGTTGTCGCGTTGCGCGATTCCGCCTTCACGTTTGACACGACCCCGTGGCCAACGCACGTCACGCTGGATAATTTCCGCGACGCACTTGCCACGGACAAGGGCAATAATTTCGGACGCGCGATCGTGAACTCACTGATCATCTCGGTGGCGACCACGCTGGTAGCGGTGATCGTCGGCGTCGGCGCGGGCTACGCCCTGGCGCGGCTGAACTTCCCGGGCAAGTCGCTGATCACCGGCATCGTGCTGGCGGCGTCAATGTTCCCGGGCATCGCCTTGGTCACTCCCCTGTTCCAGCTGTTTTCCAACATCGGGTGGATTGGCACCTACCAGGCGATGATCGTGCCGAATATTTCCTTTGCGCTGCCGCTGACGATCTACACGCTGATCTCCTTCTTCCGGCAACTTCCGTGGGAGATGGAGGAGGCGGCGCGTGTCGACGGCGCCTCCCGGGCCCAGGCGTTTCGCATGGTCATGCTTCCCCTTGCGGCGCCGGCACTGTTTACCACCGCGATCTTGGCGTTCATCGCCGCCTGGAATGAGTACATGTTGGCGCAGCAGCTGTCGACGGTGGCCACCGAACCCGTCACCGTGGCCATCGCGCGTTTCGCCGGGCCGAGCGCTTTCGAGTACCCATACGCCGCCACCATGGCCGCCGGCGCGCTTGTGACGGTGCCGCTGATCCTGATGGTGCTGGCCTTCCAGCGCCGCATCGTCTCGGGGCTCACCGCCGGTGGTGTCAAGGGTTAGTCAGGGCTAGTCAATGGCCATGCGGATCCACACCGGCTCCGGCACCAGCCGCACCCCAAACGCCTCTTCCACACCGGCCCGGACCTCGCGCGCGAGCGCCTTCACATCCTCAGCACGCGCCTGGCCGCGGTTGGTGATGGCCAGCGTGTGCTTCGTCGATAAGCGAACCGGCGCCCCCTCACCCGGGAAGCCACGCTGGAAGCCGGCGCGTTCGATGAGCCACGCCGCCGACAGCTTCTCGCGCCCATCCGGCTGCGGGAAGCGCGGCATATTCTCCTCGCCGACCTTCGCGTCGATCTCATCCGCAAGGCGCGTATCGACGACAGGGTTGGTGAAAAAGGAACCCGCACTCCACGTGTCGTGGTCAGAAGCATCCAGCACCATGCCCTTGCGGTGACGCTGCTCCAACACCGACTCGCGCGCCGCCGTCACCGACACGCGGCGGTTGTCCATGTGGCGCAGCGGAATGGAAATGCCGGTGGGGTCCAGCTTCAGCTCCACCTCCAGCACCACCGCACGGGCCGTGAACTTCAGATTGGAATAGCGGTACGCCAAATCCAGGTCCTGCGGCTCCACCCACTCCGTGGTGCGGGTCTTACGGTTATACAGTTTCACCCGCTGCAGCACATCGGCGATCTCCGCGCCGTACGCGCCCACGTTCTGCACCGGCACCGCCCCCACCGAACCGGGGATCCCGCTTAAGACTTCGATGCCGGCCAGCTTGTGCTCCACCGTGGCCGCCACCACGTCGTCCCACACCGCTCCTGCCTCGGCGTTAACGGTGCCGTCCGGGTGAATCGTCACGTTGTCGTTGGCCGCGACCACCGCCACAAGATCGAGTTCTCCGTCCGCGACCACAAGGTTGGAGCCACCGCCGACGACCAGCAGATCCACGCCGTTGTCGTCGAGAAGCTGCACCGCCGAAGCCAAGGCCTCGCTTGACTGCGCGCGCACCGCCGCAACCGGGCTACCACCCACGCGCAAGGTAGTGACCTGCGAGAAGGTGAAATCCTCGAGAGGCGTAATGCCGTCGATCGCGGTCAATGTGACAAAAATATCGCCCTGGATGCGGGCCTTAGATGAATCAGACACGCCTCTAACGGTAGTCTGTCTGCTATGGCAAACCGTAGCGAAAACACCGTAACCATCAACCACCCTGCGCAGAAAGTGCATGAAGCGTACACCAACGCTGAGTACTGGGCGTACATCGCCGAGAACCTGTCGCCGGAACCAGGCGAGCTCAACGACTTTAGCGATAACACCGCCACCCTCTTCGAAATCCTGCCGCTAGAGTTCCTGCCGGAGGCTGTGCGCGCAATGGTGTCGCAGTCGCTGAAGCTCAAGCGCGTGGTCACCGTCGGCGAGCTCAACGGCGACACCGCCGAGCTGTCTTTCACCGGCGACGTCAAGGGTACCCCGGTGGACATGAAGGGCGACATCCGCCTGAGCGCCAACGGCGAGGACTCCACCACCTTGGCCTACGAGAACGAAGTCACCGTGGACATCCCATTCATGGGCCCAGCTATTGAGCCGAAGGTGGGCGAAGCGCTGGCTGAGATCTTCACCAACGAAGGCAAGCTCACCGAGACCTGGATCTCCGAAAACCTCTAAATCCTGGACTGTGTCCCGGAGTTTTCATGGCCGACCATGCTCATAACTTGCGCGCGCCCACAGGCGCAGGGGCGAGCCGTGGTCGGCCGTTTGGCGTGATCACCCGCGGCACAACCGGATTCAACCGCCTACGCCGCTCTGACCGGTGGGCGTTTTACCACCCGCGCATCTCTTCGCTAATCCGCAGCAGGCCTGCGCCCCTGGCGGTCGATGTGGGGTACGGAGCAAGCTTTACGACGACCGTCGAGTGGTCTCGCTGGCTGCGCCGCCTCAACCCCAACGTGGATGTGGTGGGGCTGGAAATCGATCCCGAACGTGTCCTGCCGCCCCGCGATGGGGTCCGTTTTGAGTTGGGTGGCTTCGAACTCGCCGGCTACCGCCCGGACTATGTTCGCGCGTTTAATGTGCTGCGCCAGTATGACGTGGACCAGGTGGACATGATGTGGCACGAGGTGTGCTCACGTCTGGCGCCTGGCGGGCTGTTTCTTGAGGGCACGTGCGATGAGATCGGCAGGCGGGCTGCGTGGGTGCTTCTCGACGAGGGCGGGCCGCTCACCTTGACGCTGGCCTGGGACCCGTTCGACGTCGAGCGCCCCAGTGATGTGGCCGAACGCCTGCCGAAGAAGCTGATCCACCTCAACCGGCCTAGTGAGAAAATTCATGACCTGTTGCAGGCCGCCGACGCGGCCTGGGACCGTGCCGCTAGCTGGGAACCTTACGGCCCGCGGATCAGGTGGCGGCAGGCGCGGGAGTTGTTGATCGCTGAAGGCATGCAACTTCACCCGCAGCGCCGACCGATTCGCGATAATATTTTGACTGTGGATTGGGCTCTCGTGGCCCCTGATACGCTTTAGAACTCCGTGACCACCGCTTGTGGCGCGCAAAGCGCCTGTTGGAGATGAACTAACTGATGAGCAAATCGACTGCGTCGACCGTATGGAAGGTGATCCTGGCCATTTTGGTCGGCATCCTTGTCCTCGTCCTTGTCGTCGAAATTGGGCTGCGCTGGTTCATTTCCCACCAGATGCGTTCCCAGTTCGCGGAGGCCACGCCTGACACCGTGGCGGTAGAGGAAGAGCCGTCGGTCTCTTTCGGCGCGTACCCCCTTGTGGCTAGCCTGGTGGCCGGCACCATCCCCTCCATGGAGGTGACGACGCCGTCCACCCTGCAGCTGGACTCTGAGCCAATCACGGGCGCGCCAGCCGCCCATATTGCGATCGAGGACCTATCCATGTCCAACGATCCCGTCGCGGAGTCACTATTGGTCACCACGGAGCTTCCCGACGATTATGTCGAGGAAATCCTGCGTCGGGAACTGAATAAGGCGCTTGAATCGGGTGAGGCGGGCTCAGAGATGACGGGCTTTTTGACCGATCTGATCTCCATCAGCGAGGTGACCGCGAACCCCAACGACAACACCTTCGACATTGTCTTCACCGAGGGCATCGTGTCACTTGAGCTGCGCCCCGTGATGGTCAATGAGCAGCTGACCTTTGAGGCCGCTTCTGTCTCACTGTTCTCCTTCGACCTGCCGCCGCAGGTCACCGAATTTGTTACCCGCCTGCTGGCCGAAGGTTTCCAGCAAGAAGTGACCACGGCGCTGACGATTCAGGAATTTACCGTCATCCCCGACGGTTTCCGCATCACCGCCACCGGCCAGAACGTTAACCTCAACGAGCTGGCAAACGCTGATCCTGATTCAGCGTCCGATCAGGCCTAGCGGGAAAGACCCGCGCTGCGCCGCGGGATAACCAATCGATCACCGCGTCGATATTGCCGATCTCCCCGAACACAGCCACCTCCGCCTGGACCTCGGGCACTGCCCCGCCCGCTGCGTCCACCGCAACCACCTCGGCCCCTGCCTTGTCGGCGAGCGCTGCCACATAGGGATCCGGCGCGATCACCCCGAACCGCACCCCCTCCCCAACGGCTTGGCCCACCGCAATCATGTCTGACAGCAACGCCGACTCATCTGGCTGCTCATCTTCCGCGCCAACCGGCACAGCAAGCCACACCTCTGTCGCCCCCATTTCGCCGGCCAAACGGGCCTCAGCCGCCTTCACCAGGCTCTGGTGTCGCCCGGTGGGCCACCCCACCAACGCGATCACAGCAGCAGCCCCAGAATCAGACGAGCGATCGTCGATAAGCGACATCGCGGAAGGCACGTCCAAAGGCTCCACGACCACCCCGGCCGGGAACGCGGAAAGGCCCGCCACCGAACGTCCGGCGCCAAAGGTGCCGACCCGGGTGGCGAGCCACTCACGATCTGATATAACGCTAATAGCCGAAATCACCACGCAAGATTCGCTGGATCTGCGGGCGCACATCGAAGTAGTAAACACCCGTGGCAATCGCGCCGATCCAGGCCAGCAGTGGCAGTTTCAGCAAACACACAAACGCGCTACCTGCCAGGATCAGGATCCACATCGGCTTCGGCTGGCGGTTCGCAGCGTCAAAAGCATCAGGGCGGGTGTTGGCCACCATGACCGCTCCGACCACTGCCGCGATCCCCACCAAGACGAACAGCAGGAACTCCAGCAGAACCGGCAGGCTAGTCAAGATAGTGACTGCATCGAGAGGTGGAAGCATTTAGTTGAAATCATCCTTCGGGCTAGCGGTCTGGTCGTCCGTGTCGACGACCTCGCCGTCAATAATATCCGCACTATCCGAGCTGTCTGCTTTCTGATCATTATCCTGATCATTGCCGTTGCTGAATCCCTCAGACACGCGCCCGATCAGGCCCTCCATGCGGTTGCGCATCTCAGCGATCACGCCCTCGCTCTCTGCCTTCGTCGCGTCATCGCCTGCACTGTTTGCACGCTCACGCACCTGGCCCACGGCCTGATCGAAGGTGGCGCGGACTTGAGCGATGGCATCGTCGAAGGCGCTGCGGGCTTCATCGGCACGGTTCGACTCCTTCGCGCCCTGCGCCGCGCGCGACACCGAACCGGCCAGGTCGCGGAAGATGTGCTCCGCATCGCCTGCAAAAGACGCCGATGCCTGCTTGTATTCATCCGCATTCGACGCCTGACCAAACGCCTCACGCGCCCGGCTGACAGCGTGCTTCACTTGTTCGAGGACCGTGTCATCGTCATCGAGCGGCGAGGCGGCCGCGTGTGCGCCCGCTGGCGTATCCGCCTCGCGGTCAGCCTTAAAACGGCGGGTGAAGTCGCCCACTATGTCGCCCAAGCTCGAGCCCGCCGCGACGAGCGCCTCGCCGGCACCCTTCAGCGATTCGCCAAGAGATTCATTGTTGGGGTTCGTGTTCTGATCAGTCATGAGTCTTGTCTTTCTATTGTGGTTTGGATTGCAGATTAAACGCCGAAGAGCAGCTGATTAACAGTGTAAATAACTAAACCAGCCAGCGCACCGACCACTGTGCCATTCACGCGGATATATTGCAGGTCCTTGCCCACCATCAGTTCGATCTTTTCGCTGGCCTCGTGGGCATCCCAGCGCTTAATAGTCTCGGAGATGATGGCCGTGACTTCGCCAGCATAATTGGTGGCCAAGAAGCTCACGATGGACTCGAGGCGGTCGTCTAACGTGGCGCGCAGCTCACGGTCCGTCGATACGCGCTCGCCCCAATGCATGAACAGCTCGGTCGCCCGGCGGCGCAGGGTGGAATTTTCATCGCCGGCGGCCTCGATCAGGGAGGCGGACATGCTTGCCCACAGCTCGCTGGCGGCGCTCTGGACCGCGTCCGAACCCATCACATCGGCCTTTAGCCGCTCCACCTTCGTGATCATCTCACCGTCGAACTGGAGGTCCTGCGCCAGGTTGTTCAGCTGGGTACGCAGCGCCTGGCGCGCCTTGTGGTTAGGTTGCGTATCGACGTCCGCCATGAACTTCACCAGCTGGTTATACACCGTGTTGCCGGCGATCTTGCGGGTGAATTCGGGAGCCCAGGCCGGCATGCGCTCGTCGACAAGCACAATGATCGCGTCCTCCATGCCGTCGAGTTTCTCGCGCGCCCAGGTGATCGTCGCGTCAATCATCGGCTCGGTCTTGCCGTCTGCGATCAGCCCCTCCAGCGCGCGTCCGGCCACCGGCCCCCACGTCGGCTCCGCGATGCGCGCGATGACCTGCGAGTTGATCAAATCCTCGGCATCTTTCGGATCCATGGCGCGCAGCGCGTTGACGGTCAACCGGCCAGCTTCGCGCGACACCTTCTCCGCGTTCTCCGGCTGCGCCAGCCACTCGCCGGCCCGCTGCGGAATATTCGCCTGCGAGACCTTCTCGGTAATCAGCTGCGCGTTGAGGAAGTTCTCGCCCACGAAGCTGGACAGCGCGTCGCCCAACTGGTCCTTCTTATTCGGGATCAATGCCGTGTGCGGGATCGGGATCCGCATCGGGTGCCGGAACAGGGCCGTCACCGCAAACCAGTCCGCGATACCGCCGACCATCCCGGCCTCCGCCGCCGCGCGCACATAGCCCACCCAACCAGGCGCGTCTCCCGCGGACTGCCACCAGGAGCACGCGAGGAAGATCACTGCGGCAAGCACTAGCAGTCCCGTTGCGAACGCTTGGTGTTTACGCAGTGCTTGACGACGAGCGGCCTCTGCCTCCATGCTCATCCCCGGCATGGAGGCCTGCGAGGATGCTTCAGCAACTGGCGAATGTTTACCCATAATAGAAGTCATTCTTTCGGATGGATCGGTCAATAGCGGAAGGGATCAGAAGAACGTGAGTGCGTAATCAAAGAGCACCCAGGCCGTCAGCAGGGTGATCAAACCGCTAACAACAATGATGAGTTTATTTCCGCGCATGGAAGCCATCCTAGACACGAAGAATCCCCCGAGGCATGCAGCCGGTCGGGGGATTCGTCGAAAAGCAAACTAGTTCTTACGCCCAGTCTCTTTCCGGTATTGGCGGTAGTAACGGCGGCCGTAACGTACGGCGCCGAAGCCAACGACGTAGAAGACCACAGTGAGGATCGCGCCGATGATCATGAGCGGCTGGCTGTAGTCATCAGAAGAGCCCGTGCCCCAAATACCAGTGGCGATGCCGTAAATCAGGATGCCCGTCGCAGCGATGCCGGACATGATCATCCCCATCCCCAGCCACGTGGAGGTGCGAACAAGGGAAGAATGGGGTGCAGCAAGTGACACTGGGTCATAACCCTCAATGTAGGTGTCCTGTAGCTTGCCACCGGAGTACTCTGGGAAGGACTCAGCCTTAATGTCTGACACTGAGTTCGTAGCGCTCATTGCCTAGGTCTCTCTTTCATGATCATCGTGGCCCGCGGTGAGGCCACCTCAATTAACTGCGGTTAATCTTAGTCGTCCGAGCCGCGGAATGCTGCACGCGCACGTTCCTTGTTGATCGCACCGACGGCCTCCAGAGGGATGCCGGCCGGGCACACATCGGCGCACTCACCGTAGAGGGTGCAGTGGCCGAAGTTGGTCTCCAGCTCGTCGATCATCTGGCGGGCACGCTTGCCGCGCTCCTGCTTGCCCAGCGGGGTGAGCTTCAGGTGGTTCAGCTTCGCGCCGGTGAACAGGTGCGCTGCACCGTTCGGGCAGGCTGCCACACATGCGCCACAGCCGATGCAGGCTGCGAAGTCCAAGGACCGCTCTGCGTCGTGGTGGTTCATGTGCAAGGTATCTGCGTCCGGCGCGGTGCCGGCGTGGATGGAGACGTAGCCGCCCTGCTCCATGACGCGGTCCAGTGCGGATCGGTCGACTGTCAGGTCGCGGATCACAGGGAACGCGCCGGAGCGGAATGGCTCAATCTTCAGGGTGTCGCCGTCTTTGTACTGCACCAGGCGCTGCTGGCAAGCGGGGGTGTTCTTGCCGGAACCGTGCGGGCGACCGTTGACGGTCAGGCCACAGGTACCGCAGATGCCCTCGCGGCAGTCAGAGGCGAACGAGAATGGTTCGCGGCCCTCTTCGACGAATTTGTTGTTGACGTGATCGAGAAGTTCGAGGATAGACATCTGCTCGACAGCGTCGTCCACCTGAACGGTCTCGAATGCGCCTTCTGTTTCGGGTCCGGCTTGACGCCAGATCTCAAGTGTCAGTTTCATTACTTGTAGTTCCTGGTCATCAGCGGGATCGATTCAAAGTACAGCGGTTCTGCGTGGCGGACGAACTTGCCGTCGGCAGTTGGTTCCCATGCAGAGACGAAGCACCAGTTTTCGTCGTCACGCTCTGCCTCGCCGTCCTCGGAGAGGTGGTCGTCGCGGTAGTGCGCACCGCAGGACTCGTCGCGATCCAGTGCGTCGACACACATTAGCTCGCCCAGGTCGATGTAGTCAGCAACACGCTGTACATCCTGGACGGTCTGGTTCATGTAGTCGGTGCCACCTGGGACACGGACGTTGGTCCAGAAGTCTTCGCGCAGTTCGCGAATCTCCTTGATGCCTTGGCGCAGGCCTTCGACGTTACGGGACACACCGCAGTACTTGTACAGGATCTCACCGAGCTGGGTGTGGTAGTAGTCCGGACCGTGTGGGTTCGGACCCTCGATCGTCGTCAGCTTCTCCAGGCGTGCGTGGGAGCGCTCAACGGCTTCCTGCGCCTCTGGGGACTCTACCGGCAGCACAGGCTTGTTCAGGTGATTCGCCAGGTAGTTCGGCACGGTGAACGGCAGGGTGAACCAGCCGTCGACGGATGCGGACAGCAGGGAGTTAGCACCCAGGCGGTTCGCACCGTGGTAGGTCCAGGAGCACTCACCGGCGGCGAACAGGCCGTCGATGGAGGTCATCTCGTTGAAATCCGTCCACAGGCCACCCATGGTGAAGTGGCAGGTCGGTGCAATGCGCATCGGGGTCGTGTACGGGTTCTCGCCGATGGCGTCCTCGTACATGGTGAACAGGTTGGAGTAGCGCTCGCGGATCGTGTCCTCGCCGAGGCGCTCGATCGCGTCACGGAAGTCCAGGTACGCGGAGTTCTGCAGCGGGCCCACTGCGTAGCCGGCGTTGATCTGCTGGGAGATCGCGCGCGATGCCACGTCACGTGGAACCAGGTTGCCGAACGCCGGGTAGCGGCGCTCCAGGAAGTAGTCGCGCTCTTCCTCCGGAATGGTGTTCGGGTCGCGGTCGTCGCCCTTTTCCTTCGGGGTCCAGATGCGGCCGTCGTTACGCAGCGACTCGGACATCAGGATCGTCTTGGACTGCCAGGACGCGTTGACCGGCAGGCCGGTCGGGTGGAACTGGATGAAGGACGGCGAGGCGAAGTACGCACCCTGCTCATAGGCACGCATGATCGCCGAGGCGTTGGAGTTAATCGCCAGGGTGGACATGTGGTACACGTTGCCGTAGCCGCCAGTCGCCAGGATCACAGCGTGCGCGGTGTGCGCGGTGATGGATCCGTCGATCAGGTTGCGGGTGACAATGCCCTGGCAACGCTTCTCTTCGCCGGTGCCGGTCACGATCAGATCGACCAGGTCATTGTGGGTGAAAATCTCCACGTTGCCCAGGTGGATCTGACGCTGCAGTGCCGAAGCGGTGGACAGCTGCAGCTGCTGCCCCGTTTGGCCACGGGTGTAGTAGGTACGGGAGACCTGGACACCACCGAAGGAACGGGTGGCTAGGGTGCCGCCGTACTCGCGGGCGAAAGGCGCACCGATGGCGTTCATGTGGTCGATCACGCGAACGGACTCGACGGCCAAGCGCCAGCAGTCGGACTCGCGGCCACGGTAGTCGCCGCCCTTGACGGTGTCCTTGACGTGGCGGTATGCGCCGTCGTTGTCCACCTTCTTGCCGCGGGCGGAGTTGACGCCACCCTGTGCAGCAATGGAGTGCGCGCGACGTGGCGCGTCGTGGTAGGTGTAGGCCTTCACCTTGTAGCCGAGCTCGCCGAGGGCTGCGGCCGCGGCGCCACCGGACAGGCCGGTACCGACGACGATGACCTCGAACTTGCGACGGTTCAGCGGAGAGACCAGCTCCATGTGGTCCTTCTGGTACTCCCACATGTCCTTGGTGGGCACGCCCTTGGGCTCGTTGCTCTCAAGGATCTTGCCCGGGGTGACGTCCTCAAAGGCGGACGCCGGCTGCGTGAATTCAGCACGCTCAGTGTTTTGTGCGGTAGTCATTGTGGGCTTCCTCCTACGAGAGCAGTCCGAATGTGATGGACAACGGCATGATGATGTTGGCAATGACAACGATTGCTGGCAGCCAGTACGCCAGGATCACCATGATCGCGTGGCCACGCTCGCCCAACCAGCCCAGGTCGCTCACGGCCAGGTAAATGCCGTGGGTGAGGTGGAGGAAGAGTGCGAGGTTCGCGATGACATAAACCAGGGTGACCCACCAGCGCTCAGGCGCGAAGGTGGCCAGCATGTTGTTGTGCACAGCGCCGTGGACGAACTGGTCCGATGCGACGCCCACACCAATGGTCAGGTCCAGCAGGTGGAAGATGATGAACAGCAGCAGGATCACGCCGGTGATCAGCATGTAGCGCGCCGCCTGGGACTGCAGTCCACCCATCAGGTTGGTGCGCTTGAACTTGCCGCGGGAGCGCGTGGAGCGCCCGTGCAGCGCAAACGCGCCGTAGACGTGCAGGAGAACCGCAACGAGCAGGACGATGCGGATGATCCACAGCAGGCTTTCACGTGGGAAGAGTGGCTCACCCATGCTGCGCAGGAACTCGCCGTACGCGTCGAGCGCCGGCACGCCGTTCTCTGCAGGCAGGAAGAGCTTCAAGTTACCGACCATGTGGCCGAGGACGAAGAGCGCGAAGATCAGGCCGGTAATGGCCATCGTCAGCTTGATTGCCCAGGTTGGGAACCCTGGCCGCTCGCGCAGCGGCTTTTCAGTAATTTTACCGTGACGAATTGCGTCACGGTCTGCGTTTTGTACAGTCATGGCACCTCCAGTGTCGATATCACTCTACGGGGTTCAGGCGTGGACTTCCCACTTATCGCCCTCGCCATCCCACCATCTTTCCAGTCTTCCCATAGGCGGAGGGTTTTCGTCGGCACGCGCTTCCCGACGAAGGCCCCTTCACAAACGATTCTTCACAAGTTTGTGAAGAAATACTGCTGGTTGTAGCGCTTCCTGCAACGTTTCGGCGCGACAAGCCCCCTTGCACCCCACGCGCCACATTAACCCCGACTTAGCAAAACGTACGTACTGTGATTTTCCCCACCCGCGACAGTTGCGAATTGACACTCTCACAAGAATCACCCCTTAAGGTGTCATACTTTCGGTCCAAACCACAAGGCCCGCACCGCATTTGCCCCTCAAGTTCCTGCACAGTTAACTAACTTTGCACCCACCCCCACACACTTCTTCACAATTTTTGGTTGAATATTGCCCATGACAAAGACGTACGTCGGCTCCCGCCTGCGCCAGCTCCGCCGCGAACGGAACTTGAGCCAAGCCGCGCTCGCCGCTGCCCTCGATCTGTCCGCCAGCTACGTCAACCAGATCGAACACGACGTACGCCCCCTGACCGTCCCCGTCCTCCTGCGCATCACCGAAGCCTTCGGCGTGGACGCCACCTTCTTCTCGCGTGACGACGATTCCCGCCTGCTCGCCGAACTCCAAGACATCATCGGCGACCAAGAAATCGCCACCACGGACATCGAAGTCCAAGAACTCTCCGAATTGGTCTACAACCACCCCACCATCGCGCGCACCCTCGTCGACATGCACCGCCGCTACCGCAACGTGCGCGACAAACTCACCATGGCCACCGACGCCCGCACCACCTCCGGCCAGGCCATCTCCATGCCGCACGACGAAGTCCGCGACTTCTTCTACGCCAACCACAACTACTTCGACGCCCTCGACAATGCCGCCGAAACACTGTCCACCGAGTTGGACGTACACCAGTTCACGATCCGCGACACCGAACACGCAATCCGCGCACGCCTCGTCGATAAGCACAACATCGAAGTCGAATCGACCTTAAGCACCGACGGCACCCTGCACACCTTCGACGCCGAACGCGGCGTCATCGAACTATCCACCCTGCTGTCCACCGGCCAGCGCGCCTTCCGCATGGCCACCGAGCTCGCCCACCTCGAAGCACGGACGCTTATCGACGAAGCCATCGTCGGCGAACCCTTCACCAGCGAAGCCTCCGTCAACCTTGCCCGGCGCGGACTGGCCTCCTACTACGCCGCCGCGGTGATCCTGCCCTACAAGCTGATCCACTCTGAGGCGGAGCAAGCGGGCTATGACGTGGAATACCTCTCCAATATTTTCGGGGTGGGGTACGAAACCGCCGCCAGCCGGCTGTCCACCCTGCAAAGGCCGAACCTGCGCGGCGTGCCCTTCACGTTCGTGCGCGTGGACCGGGCCGGCAACATGTCCAAGCGCCAGTCCGCAACCGGCTTCCACTTTTCCACCTCCGGGGGTACCTGCCCGCTGTGGGGGCTGTACGCTAGCTTCAACACCCCCGGTGAGATCGTGCGCCAGCATGCCCAGATGCCGGACGGGCGCACCTACCTCTGGATCGCGCGCACCGTGCACCACCACCGGCGCAAATACCAGGACACCGACAAGCTTTTCGCCATCGGCCTGGGCTGTGAGACCCGGCATGCGGACCGAACTGTGTACGCCCACGGCCTGCCTCTCGACGATGTGGACCAGGCTGAGCCGATCGGTGCCGGCTGCCGCGTGTGCCCCCGGCAGAATTGTGCGCAGCGCGCCTTCCCTGCCGTTCACATGCCGCTGACGATCAACCCGCACACGACGTCTATCGCGCCCTACTAGTCGTCGTCCTTGCTCTCCTCGTCCTGGTCCTCTTGGTCGTCGAACTGGCCCCACTTTCGACGGCGCTCGTACTCCCGCTCGCTGTAGGTGGCGCCCACGATTTCGGCGGACTCGTCGAAGTTGGAGCCGATGGCACCAGCAAACGTGCCCAAGGACGCCGACAACCAGCCGATAGTGAAGTAGGAGAACCACCCAGTGGGTACGCTCACCGAACTTGCTAGGTAGTCGGTGGGGACGATGGCTGCGGTCAGTACGGTCATGACGGCGAAGACTAGAACGTACAGGATCGTGGCGGCCAAGGCGATCGTCGTAAAGGTGGCGATATTGTCCACGTTGCGACGCCACGGGCTGCGGTTCTGATCGGCGCGGACGAACAGGCGATTACGCAAGATGATCCACATGGTGAAACTGAAGATCGATAACAAGCCCACACCCACTGCACGTATGAATGACATCGAGTGCGCCAAATCCCAGATGGAGCCATAAAACACGCCGAAGCCGCCCGAAGCCGCCATCGCCGCCAAAGAGGACGTGAGCACCCGGGGCATCCGCCACGGCCGGTTACTGCGCGCAGTGCCCGCAATCAGCTGCACCGCCCGCCACGGAGTGTCCAACACCTGCGAACGCACGGTGCTGTCTTGGTCCTGCCCGCGCCCCGCCGTTCTGGGTTCGCTCGTGCCGAGGACTCCCCCGTTGCCATCGATCAGCGACGTCAATTCCTTCCGCAACCGCCTCCTCGCCCCAAACCAGCCAAAGGACGGAGCAGAAATCACCCAGCCATCACTATCGACAGCGCTTTGGGCCACCACCGGCCGATTAAAAGCAACTAGTGGCAGATCGGTGACATAAATCAACCTGTCCCAGCCATAGTCCCGCAAGATAGCCGGAACTGCTTCCGCTAACTCCAATTGGCCCTGGTGGTCCATGGGGATTTCCCCCAGTTTCACCTCGACGAGAGTGCTCCCCCGGCGTCCCGAGCCCACAAGTCGGTTCTCGTCGTCACGAAAAAACTCTGAATCCTCGGTGATGTCATTCAGGATGTCCATGACATCGAGGGAAGGCATCCCCCGGTCCGCAAACACACCGACTCTATAACTTTCCATTAATAAGCAATGCTAGCAGGCACGCGAAAGCCCAGCCCGGCTCGAAGAGTATGAGCCGGGCTGGGCTGGGGCTAGGCCCTCGTCGAAAAGCGAACTAGAAATTGATCATGTGGCCTTCGATGCCGTGCGCTGCTTCCTTCATCGCCTCAGACATCGTCGGGTGGATGTGCACGTTACGTGCGATCTCGCCCGCGGTCAGATCAAAGCGCTGCGCCAACGTCAGCTGCGGGGTCATGTCGGAGACGCCGTCGCCGACCATGTGGCCGCCGAGCAGCTCTCCGAACTCCGCGTCCGCCACCAGCTTGACGAAGCCCTCCGTCGCCGCAGCACCAACAGCCTTACCGTTCGCGGAGAACGGGAAGGTAGCGGTCTTGATCTCGCGGTCTGGGAACTTCTCCTTTGCAGCTTCCTCGGTGTAACCGAAGGACGCGACCTGCGGGTTGCAGAAAGTCGCGCGCGGCATCATCTGGTAGTCGCCCAGCGTCTGGGTCTCAGCGCCAGCAATCACCTCAGCAGCGACAACACCCTGTGCCTCAGCAACATGGGCCAGCTGCAGCTTCGCGGTGACATCGCCGATCGCGTAGATGCCCTCAACGTTGGTGCGCATGTAATCGTCGATAGCAATCGCGCCACGCTCGGTCAGCTCCACGCCAGTGTTCTCCAAGCCGTAGCCCTCGGTGCGCGGGCGGAAACCGACAGACACCAGCACGCGGTCCACGGTGATGGTCTCAGTCTTATCGGTGCCCTTCTTCTGATAATCCACCTCAACGGAATCGCCGTTGTCGCGCACCGCGGTCGTCGCATGGCCCGCCAGCACCTTCACACCAAGCTTCTTGTACACCTTGGCGATGGTCTTGGAAATCTCTGGATCCTCATTCGGCAGGACGCGGTCCATGAACTCGATCACCGTGACATCAACGCCATACGCGTTAAGCACGTACGCAAACTCCATGCCGATCGCGCCGCCGCCGACGATAACCATCTTCTCCGGAGCCTCAGGGTTCAGAATCTGCTCCTCGAAGGACACAACATTCTCCGAGAACTCCACGCCCTTCAGCGTGTTCACTACGGAACCGGTAGCAATGATGCAATCGTCGAAAGTAACCGTCTTGCCCTTGTCATCGCCCTCAGTGATCTCGATGCTCTTCGCATCCTTGAAAGAACCTAGGCCGTGAATCTCGGTGATCTTGTTCTTCTTCATCAGGTAGTGGATACCGCCGACGATCTTCTCCGAGACCTTACGGGAGCGCTTATGCGCATCCTCGTAATCGAATTCCACATCGCCCTTGATGCCGAAGGTCTTCTTCTCATGAGTGAAGATATTCGCCACCTCGGCGTTCTTGATCAGCGACTTAGATGGGATGCAGCCCACGTTCAGGCAGACACCGCCCCAGTACTGCTTCTCAATAACCGCTACCTTCTTGCCCAACTGAGCTGCGCGAATCGCGGCGACATACCCGCCAGGGCCCGCACCAAGTACAACAACGTCATAGTGTTCTTTAGCCATGCCCCCAAGAATACGCATGTGACTGCACTCTTGTGGCCGTTTTCACCCCTGTGGGGGCAGGTATCGTTCCACTACCACGGATCTATGAAACGGGATATAGCGCTGAGAGATACATTCCCCGTGCAACTTGAAGGACCCTTCACCCATGAAGATTATGCGCCCCATGCTGGCCGCCGCGGCCGCGATCGCGATTGCTGCTGGTACCGTCCCAGCCACCGCTCAAGAGACTGAACAGCCACTTGTAACCCCAGAGGCCGACGTCGAAAAGCCCGAGCCAGCGGCCCAGCCTGAACCCGCGGCCGAGGGCACCGCTACCATCAAGCCGCTGACTGTGGCTCCAAAGAATACGGCGACGGGAGAGGACCAGAAGTGGTTCAAGAAGGTCGGCAAGGAAGGGCTGGAAGCGTACAGCGTCTACTCGCCTTCGATGGAGCGCGAGATCCCGATCGCCGTTCGCCCGGCACTCGACGAAAACGGTGTGCGTATCGACGACGCGCCAACCCTCTACCTCCTCAACGGTGCAGGCGGCGCGGAACAGGACAACGACTGGCTGACCCTAGCCGGTGGGACGTTCTACGAAACGTTTAAGGACGAGCCTGTGAACGTCGTGATCCCGATGGAGGGCGCGTTCTCCTACTACGTCGACTGGCAGACCAACCCAGGCGAGCAGGGCTACAGAGA
>NZ_JBHWRP010000067.1:0-20932 GCF_043426755.1 Corynebacterium sp.
CGCCAACGCCACCCTCTACTTGGCCGCCAACCAGGTCAATTCCACCTCTTTCGGGGCGCGCGCGGTGATCGTCAACAAGGCCGAGAACCTCATCGTGCGCACCGAGCGCGAACTACCCATCGCCGCCGGGCTTAACGACGAACAACTCTCCCACACCCTGCAGTCCGCAGTCGACGCAGTGCTGGCCTCCCAGGATGCGATGGTGGCCGTCGTCGAGCAATTAGACCAGCTCATGGAGGGTAACGACTAAAAGTTATCCACAGGGTCCTAGTTATCCACAGGTTTTTTCGTCGTCACGCACGCGCTTCAAAAATCTGCTTTATGGTGAAGCCATGGACAGATTTGAGCGGTTCGCCGAAGCCTTCGGCGATACCCTGGGGGTGCTCGAAGATGCCCAAAGCTTGAGTCGCGCAACGCTCGTCGACAAGCTCGGCGATAATGAATTAGCGGGCACGATATTCAAGCTCTCGGGGGTCTATTACGGCGCAACCAGGTATAAGAAACAACAACGGATGGCGCGCGATGCCGTTGCCACCAACAAACACAGCCTGGGCACGCTGAAAGTCATCGAGAGATACGCGCGCAAGGTCAGCGACAAGCATGCCTGGAAGCTGCGCCGGGAACTGGCGCGCATCCGCGGGGGCTTATCGACGATCAGGGCCGCAGCGCGCACGCTGGTCGCTAAATTCAACGGCGATACCGGTGAGAAGCCGGCGCGCACGCAAGCATCGATGTCGAACCCTTCCGACAGGCTGGACCGGACCATCCACCTGACCGGGCCCGAAGCGGCCATCGCCGAAATCTGGGAACGCGGCCGCGACCACGCAGCCGCCACCGGGCAACGCGTCGCGGAGGCCTTGTTGGAACTCTTCAACTCTGGTGGCGGGAAGACCAAGTACACCCCGATGGTCATCGTGTCTATCGGCGACCTCCAGGCGATCCATGCCAGCGGGGGCGCAGACACCGACGTCATCCTGTCTGCCACCAACGGCGCGCGCATCCCGGGCAAAGACTTCCTTGATCTGGAACTCACCGAGCGCGGCTACTTCATGCTCACCAGTCGAGTCAGCGGCCCGGTCGACCTGTACCGCACCGAAAGATTCTTCAGCACGAAGCAGCGCACCATGGCCAAAGCGTGCGACCCGGTCTGCTCCATCCCGGGCTGCGGACAACCCGCAGATCGCTGCGAGCCCAACCACAACCGGGCATGGAGCGCCGGCGGTGACACGAATGTGTCGAATGCGTCGATGCTGTGCAGGTACCACAACGGGAAAGTGGACGACGACCGCAGCAAACGGCGCTTCGGCTATGTGGAACGCGTCGACGGGCACTCGACATACTTCAGCGCATACGGTGGGCCACCCAGACGCAACGAACACCCCACGGCGAGAGGAGGTGCCTTGCGCATCGCCTAGCTCAATTCGAGGCGGCGGCGTTCTTCGTCGGGATCAAAGTCAGCTTCGGGCCAGTCCAGGTCCATCTCCTGCATCGCGTGGACCAAGAGCGCCTTGACGATCGTGCGCGCGTACTTCTTGTTGTCACCGGGCACGCAGTACCACGGGGCTGCGTCAGTGGAGGTGCGTTCCAGCGCGATTTGATAGGCCGCCTGGTACAGCTCCCACAGGGAGCGGTCCTCGATATCGCCTGGATCGTACTTCCAGTGCTTGTCTTCCCGCTCGATGCGTTCCAGCAGGTTCTCCTTCTGGAACGCCCGAGAGATGTGGAGCATGACCTTGATGATGCGGGTGCCATTAGCGGCAATCGCGTTCTCAAAATCGACAATCGCCCCATAGCGGCGCTCAATCTCCTCCGGCGGGGCGAGATTCTTCACCCGCTGCACCAAAACATCTTCGTAATGGGAGCGGTCATAGACCGTGATCATGCCGGGAACCGGAAGATGCGGTTCGAAACGCCACAGAAAGTCGTGCGCCGCCTCCTCATCGGTTGGGCGGCCAAAGCCCACCGTGTGCACGCCCTGGGGATCAAGTTCTTTGACCACGTGGCGAATCACCCCACCTTTGCCGGAGGTGTCCATGCCTTGGAGCACCAGCAGAATTGAGCCGGTGTCTTCAGGGTTCGCGCGACCATTGGCGAAGAGTTTTTCTTGCAGCTCTTCGAGGTCGTCATCGAAGAGGTGGAAGGCTTCGTCGAGATCGTCGTCATCACCGTCGAATCCGGGTGTGGAGGCGGGGGCGACGTCGGAAAGGTGAAAGCCTTCGTCGACACGCAGGGCGAGGGCCTGGTCGATAAGGTCGGTGGATATGTCAGACATACCCGCCGATTCTACAACTCAGACCCCAGGTCCGGCGCGTTGTCCTTGCTTGCCTGAACAATATCGTCCAAGACCGCGTGGATGTATGCGGGCGCCTGGTTACCGGAGTACTCGGTAGCCATCTCGACTCCTTCAACCACGGAAATCGGGCCGTCAACCTCGTCGTTGAACATGATCTCCCACGCGCAGACGCGCAGAATGGCTCGGTCGACGGCGGGCAGGCGGCCGAGCTCCCAGTCGATGGAGAGGTACTGCTCAATCGCGTCATCCAGGTCGTCGAGCTTCTCCGCAGCACCCGTGATGATGGTGCGCGTGTACTCATTGACCGGGGCGACCTGGTTCTCAGGAGAGCGGGCCAGTTCGACGCGGTCCTCAACGATCGCCACTGGGTCAAGGTCGCGCGCCTCTGCCTCAAAAAGGATGTCGACGGCGCGGCGGCGCGCCCGATACCGGGTGCCGCGGCGCTTGTGGTCTCGGTTTTTCTCGCTCATTAGTTGTTAACGCGCGACAGGTACTCGCCGGTACGGGTATCCACCTTGACGACGTTGCCAGATTCGAGGAAGAGCGGCACCTGAATTTCAGCGCCGGTTTCAACAGTGGCGGGCTTGGTGCCGCCGGTGGAGCGGTCGCCCTGCAGGCCCGGATCGGTATGAGTGATCTCCAAGTCGACGGAGACTGGCAGCTCGCCGAACAGGGCGTTGCCTTCGTGGAAGGAGACCTGTACCTGCATGTTTTCCTTCAGGAATGCGCCTGCGTCGCCGAAAGCGTCGTGTGGCAGTTCGAACTGCTCGTAGGTCTTGTCGTCCATGACTACGAAGGAGGTGCCGTCGTCGTACAGGTAGGTCATGTCGCGGCGATCCACGGTTGCGGTATCGACCTTCACGCCGGCGTTCCACGTTTTGTCGACAGTCTTTCCGGTGAGGACGTCCTTGAGCTTGGTGCGCACGAATGCGGGCCCCTTGCCTGGCTTGACGTGCTGGAACTCAACGATCTGCTGCAGCTTTCCGTCTACGAGCAGGACGAGACCGTTTTTGAAGTCGGCGGTTGTTGCCACGAAGTTCTCCCCTTAACAATTATCGGATATTAGCAGCCCAAGCCTACACCACTGTCAGTTCCTTACTGACACCGGAGATAATTTTCGGCGCGCCTGCGGTGATCAGGAGGGTATCTTCGATGCGCACTCCCCCGCGCCCGGGAACATAGATGCCTGGTTCAATCGTCAGCGTCATATTTTCGCGCAGGGTCTCGTCGGAACGCGCCGCCGCCATGGGTGCTTCGTGCACGTCAAGCCCGACCCCGTGACCGGTGGTGTGCGTGAAGTAGTCGCCATAGCCGGCTTCCTCGATGATGTCGCGGCAGGTGGCATCGATGTCGCGCAGCGCAGTGCCGGGGGTGGCGGCCTCGATGCCGGCGAGTTGGGCGCGCAGCACAATGTTGTAGATTTCCTCGGCGAAGGCATCAGGCTTGCCGACGACGAACGTGCGCGTCATATCGGAGTTGAAGCCACGGCGGTGGGCGCCGAAGTCGATGGTGACGAGGTCGCCGTCGATTAGCACGCGATCCCCAGCGCTGTGGTGTGGTTTTGCCGAGTTCGGGCCGGAAGCGACGATGGTGTCAAAACTGGTGCGCTCCGAGCCGAGGCGCCGCATCCGGTATTCCAGATCGGCGGCGATGGCGATCTCGCTGCGTCCCACGCGGATTTCGCCGGCGTCCAACATGTCAGCCAGGGCCTGGGTGGCTAGTTCGGCGACACCCGTGAGCTCTTCGAGCTCGCCTGGGTCTTTAATGGCGCGTTGCTGCTCGATCACGCCGCGTACGGGCACAAGAGTCACGCCTTCGGGGCAGGCCGCTTCGAGCTTCTCCAGGGCCGAGACTGTCATGTAGTCGGCTTCGAAGCCGACGCGGCGGCCGGGTTCGATGTTTTCCAGCAAAGCAACGGCGCAGTCCCGACGAATGGTGGCCTCCAAGTCAGGGACCTCTTCAGCGACCTGGGTGGTGTAGCGCCCATCGGTGGCGATCGCTGCAGTCAGGTCTGTGGACAGCACCAAGGCCGCATTCGACCCGGAGAAACCAGAAAGGTACTGGACGTGGGTCAGGTGTGTGACGAGGATGTCGTCGATACGCATCCCTGCCAGCGTGGACGCCAGCGCGCGACGACGGGAATCAAACCGAGTATCTGCTAAAGCCATACCGGCTACTGTAGCGCGGCGAAATACTCCAAGGCGAGGATATAGCCCGCAACACCCAACCCAGCGATAGTGCCAACCGCGATCGCGGACAGGTAAGAGTGCTGGCGGAAGTCCTCGCGCGCGGCCACGTTAGAGATGTGGACCTCGATGAAGCCGTGGTGATCGGTCGTTTCGACGAGCGCGTCACGCAGCGCGACCGACGTGTGCGTGTAGCCACCCGGATTGATGATCACCGGCCAGGCGTTGTCGGCGGCCTCGTGGGCCCATTCGACCAGTTGGCCTTCGTAGTTGGACTGACGGCACTCGACATCCACGCCGAGCTCGCGCGCCTTGTCGACGATCATCTGTTCCACATCGGCGAGCGTGGTTGAGCCGTAGATCTCCGGCTGCCGCTTGCCTAGACGGTTCAGGTTGGGGCCGTTGAGCACAAGTATTTTCATTGGGTCTTACTCCGAGATCGCATCGTAAGCGGCGCGCAGTTCATCGACGGATGGGCCTTCAATACGTGTCACGCTGCCCACCCCGTCCAAGGCGACGAAGCGGATCATGCCGTCGCGGTTCTTCTTGTCGTGGCTCATGCCCTCGAGTAACTCGTCGAAGGCGCCAGCTTCGTAGGTGGTGGGCAAGCCGACCGATTCGAGAATCGTCTTGTGGCGGCGGAGCAATTCATCGTCGATCAGCCCGCGCCCGTGCGCGAGGTGGGCGATAAACATCATGCCGACCGCCACAGCATGCCCGTGGCGCCAGCAGTACTGTTCGCGCTTTTCCACGGCGTGGCCGAAAGTGTGGCCGTAGTTGAGCATCTCGCGCAGCCCGGATTCCTTCAGGTCCTGGCCCACCACACGACCCTTGACGGCCACGGAGCGTTCGATCAGCTCAGGCAGGTCACCATCCACATCGAGGGCGCGCTGCGGATCCGCTTCGAAGAGTTCCAAGATGCGTTCGTCGGCGATGAATCCGGTCTTGATGATCTCTGCGGAGCCGGCGACGATTTCTTCGTCGTCAAGCGTGTACAAGCGGTCGAGGTCGATGTAGACACGGCTGGGCTCGTGGAACGCGCCGACGAGGTTCTTGCCCGCGGCAGTGTTGATCCCGGTCTTTCCACCGACGGCGGCGTCGACCATCGCCAAAAGCGTCGTGGGGACCTGGAGGACCTTGATGCCACGCATCCAGGCGGCTGCGACGAAGCCAGCAAGGTCGGTCGTCGCGCCACCGCCCAGGCCGATCACCGCGTCCTGGCGCGAGAAGTTATGCTCGCCCAACAAGTCCCACAAATCCCCCGCGACCTGGAGAGTCTTGCCATCTTCCGCATCCGGAATCGGCGCCAGCACGGCCTCGATATTGGAAGCGCGGATCTCTTCGGCAAGGCTTCGAGCGGGTGCAGCGAGGGTCGGCTGGTGCACGATGGCCACCTTGTGGGCCCCGATCTCCTTCACGCGCGCTGAGACCACATTGGTCAAGTCGCGATCAATGTGGACGTCATAGGGGGTGGGTCCGGATACGGTAATGATGGCCATCGCTTCTTTAGGTTCCTTTACGTTCTCAGGGTGAACTGGCGCTATTCGGTGTCGATGATTGCAAGTACTTCAGCAACGACTCGCTGCGGTGGTCGTTCGTCGGTACGCACGCGGTAATCCGCAACCTCGCGGTAAAACGGCTCACGCTTTTCCAGCAACGCGCGGTAGTGCGCTTCAGGGTCCTTCGCAGCCAGCACCGGGCGAGAGGTATCGCGGGATGTACGACGAATGCCCTCTTCCGGGCTGACATCGATCCACACGACCGTGTGGCCTTGCAGCATGACGCGGACTTCGTCAGTCAGTACCGCTCCCCCGCCCAGAGCGACAACACCGCCGGAGTGCAGCGCCTGGGAGACATAGCCTGCCTCCACCTCGCGGAACTTCTCCTCGCCGACCTTGGCGAAGAATTCGCCAGTGGGCATATTTTCGCCGGCGGCGAGCAAGTCATCGGAGTCAACCAACGGCAGGTTTGTGGCACGAGCAAGGCGCCGGCCAATCGTCGACTTTCCCGCCCCTGGAGGGCCCACCAACACCACTCTGGGGGTTGTGTGGCACACAGCATCAGGCGTCACATCAAACTGTTCCATGTTAATTCCCTCCAAAAGCCAATCGCTCGTCGACGTACTGCTGATAAGCAGCAATATTACGCTTAGTTTCCATTAGGCTGTCCCCGCCAAATTTTTCCAGCGCAGCGCGTGCTAGGACGAGGGACACCATGGCCTCGGCGACGACACCGGCCGCGGGCACAGCGCAGACGTCGGAACGCTGGTGGATGCCCGTCGCAGCACCACCGGTGGCCATGTCCACCGTCTTCAGCGCGCGCGGCACAGTGGAGATCGGCTTCATGTGGGCCCGCACCCGCAGCTGCTCGCCGTTGGTCATGCCACCTTCGATGCCACCAGCACGGTTGGTCAGGCGGCTGACACCGGCGCCATCGTCGTCACGCACCATCTCATCGTGCGCCTCAGAGCCGCGGCGGCGGGCCTCTTCGACGCCGTCGCCGATCTCCACGGCCTTAATCGCCTGAATACTCATCAAAGCGCCAGCCAACTGCGCGTCAAGGCGGTCCTCGCCGGAGATGTGGGAGCCCAGCCCGATCGGCAACCCGTCAACGATGACCTCCACAACACCACCCAGGGTGTCCCCGGCCTTCTTCGCCGACTCGATGCAGGAAACCATGTCGGCCTCCGCGGCCTTGTCGTATGCGCGCACGGGCGACTCATCAATCGCCTCAATATCGGAAAACTGCGGTGACGGCCCGGCGTACGGTTCGGACTCGCCGATGGAAATCACATGGGAGAACACCTCCACGCCCAGCGTTTCACGTAGGAAGCTACGCGCCACGGTCGCGGCAGCCACGCGGGCTGCGGTTTCGCGTGCCGACGAACGCTCCAACACCGGGCGGGCCTCATCGAATCCGTACTTGACCATGCCAGCAAAATCGGCATGACCTGGACGGGGGCGGGTCAGCTTGGCGCCGCGCCCCGAGTTCATGGCTTTGGCCACCTCTGGGTCGTCCATGTCCACAGGCTCGGCGTTCATGATCGTGGTCCACTTCGCCCACTCACTGTTGCCGATCATGATGGCAATCGGCCCGCCCAGGGTTTCACCGTGGCGGATGCCCGTGAGCAAAGTCAGCTCGTCCTGCTCAAACTTCATGCGTGCCCCGCGCCCGTAACCTAGGCGGCGGCGGGCAAGTTGGTAAGCGATCTCTTCTTTCGTCACCGGCACCCCAGCGGGCATGTGCTCAACCAAAGAGATGAGCGCCTGGCCGTGGGATTCACCTGCTGTAGTCCAACGAAGCATGCCAAGCATTGTCTCACACTTCGAGGGCAGATCCGACTATTACCCCTTTTAGTCCACGGCGTTGACCACGACGGCCCACGCACCCAGCAACATCGCAGGTCCGTGCGGCCCGCCGGAGGTTCTTCGCAGCAGCAGAAACGCCAGCGTCACCACGCTTCCCAGCCCCATTGCTACGACCACCCCGAATAATCCAGCGTGGTGCGCCACCCAGATTCCCAATGGGACGGCCAGCTTGATATCCCCGCCGCCGATCCCGCCGCCACGCCACGCCAGCGCAAGGTACGCCGCCGGCCAGAGCAGGCCCGCCAGTGCCTGCTTATCGACGATCACCGCCGCGACCACCGCGACACCGGCCGCCGGCAGGGTGAGCCAGTCAGGCAATCGTCGATAAGCGATGTCATAAACGGCGAGCATTAAGCTCCATGCCAGTACTCCCCCGAGTTCCCACATGCGCCCGACTTTAGCTGAGCTGTTCCTCCAGCGCTTGGCGCATGGCTTCGCGTGGGGCGTCGACGCCGGTGAACTGTTCGAACTGGCTATAGGCCTGCCCGGCCAACATCACGTGACCGCCGATGGTGCGGTATCCGTTGGCAGCCGCGCGCACCACCAGTGGTGTGGGCCAGGGATCATAAATCACGTCGAACACTGGGGCGTGGCCGAGAACCGGCGCATGTTCCTTGATGCCCGCGGATGGCACCGTAGAGATGATCGCGTCGGCCGACATGGTGATTGCCTCTAGGTCGGCGTCGAAAGAAACGAAGTCGACGGTCGCGCCCGTCTTGGCGAACAGCTGCCCGAATTCGGCGCGTCGATCGGAGCGATTGATCATGGTGATCCGCTCCACACCAAGGTTGCCGAGCGCCCATACCGCCGGCCGTGCAGTACCGCCTGCGCCGATGATGACCACGTGGCGCATGGCCGCGGGCTCGTCGATAAGCTCGCCCAACGCGTAAAGGATGCCTTCGCAGTCCGTGTTGTCCGCGCGCCACCCGGAACCGACGCGCACGAGGGTGTTGGCGGCACCGATCAGCTGCGCGCGCTCGGTGACTTCATCGGCGAACTCGAGGGCAGCGAACTTGCCAGGCATCGTGACGGAGAATCCGCGATACTCCTCGCCTGCTTCCCCGACGATACGGGGCAGATCCTGCGCGGAGCATTCGATGCGTTCATACTCCCAGTCGTCGAGCCCGGCCGCCGCGTAGCCGGCATTGTGCAGGACAGGCGAAAGCGAATGCTCGACGGGCAAACCCAGGACCGCGGCTTTGAACATTGGAACCTTTCTGGCTGACTAGCGGTTCGAGTCCAGCACGCCGGACTCCTGTGCACGCTGCACATCGTCAAGGTGCTCTTCGAAGGTGTTGTTGAAGACCGTCGTGCCATCCAAATCGATGGTGACGAAGAACAACCAATCGCCCTGGGCTGGGTTCTCCATGGCCTGGATCGCCGTTTCGGAAGGCGACGCGATCGGGGTCGCGGGCAGCCCATCCTTGGCGTAGGTGTTCCACGGAGTCTCGCGGGCGCGGTCCTCGTCGGTGGTGGCCACCTCAACGTCCTCCAAGTCGTAGTTGACCGTGGAGTCGAACTCCAGGCGCATCGGCTCATCCAGGCGGTTGAGGATCACGCGTGCCACCTTGTCGAATTCGCCCGCGGGTGCTTCGCGCTCCACCAGGGAGGCGGCGGTGAGCAGCTCGTATGGGCTCAGGCCGATGGCGCCGGCGCGGTCCACGATGCCGGTTTCGTTATAGGCCGTGGTCGAGCGCGTAATCAGATCCGTCAGGATTTCCTCGGCCGAGGACCCCGGGTTCACGACATATTGGCCTGGGGCAATCAGGCCCTCAAGACGCTTGGGGTTCCCCCTGCGTTCGTTGACTTGGGCCAGCGCCCATTCAGGAACTCCCAGCGCGCTCGGATCGGCGTTCGCACCGACCTGCTCGAGCTCCCTGACGCTGACGCACTGCTCTTGGTTGCTGGTTCCGCAGGTGACATTCGAAATCATCGTGTAGATGCCGTAGCGCGTATCTCCACCGACAACAGTGAGGTCAGCCAGTGTTGCGCCACCGGGGATATCCAGCAGATCGATCTGATTGTCAGGGTTGAGCAGCGCCTCGACGGCAGACGCCGCACTCATCTCTTCCTGCAGTCGGAAGAAGCCGGGCTGAATATTGGCAGAGTTCGGGTTGTTGGCTGCCGCCGTCTGGAACGCAGCATCCGACTTAACGATGCCACGCTCCTCCAACTCAGGGCCTAGCGCCGACATGGAGCTACCTTCAGGAATCTCTACAATCTGCTCAACACCGTTTCCGGTTCCCTCGAAGTCACGGGACAAGGTTTGGCCTGACGACGAGGTCATCGCGAAACCGATATACGCGACAGCGCCAATGATCAGAAGTAATGAGGTGACCAGCACCGCCACTCCACCGGTACGGCTCCGGGATGAACGCTGGGTGCTCATGATTGGGTCTCCTTACTTGAGCTGAGATTATTTGCTCGGCCATCGAGCCACGACTGCAGAATTTCCACCGCCGCCGCCTGATCGATCACCGCGCGCCCCGCTTTCTCCGACACGCCAGATGCGCGTAGGGCCTGGGTCGCTGCGACCGTGGTCAAGCGCTCATCGGCCATGCGCACTGGAATAGTGCCGCCAAGCCGCCGGTTAATCCGAAACGCGATTTCCTTTGCATGTTTCACACTCGACGAACCGTTGCCCTTCAGGTCACGGGGCAGCCCGACGACAATCTCTACCGCCTGATATTCCTCGATGATTTCGAGCAGGCGGTCAATATCTTCCTTGTCGCGGTCCTTAAAACCCGTCACGCGCGGGACTGTCTCGACCGGCATGGCCAGCGTCGCTTCGCGATTCGACGATGCGACACCCATTCGGACGGTTCCCACGTCAATACCGATACGACGACCAAGACCTGGGTCATCGACGCCCGGGGTGTCGGGAGCGATCTGCTTAGCAACCATAGGCGATGTTCAGGTCCCTTATTCGTCGTAGCGGTCATTGTGGCAGTGCCCAAGGCACTCTCGGATCAGTCTTACGCTATACGTTTTCACGTCAACATGACGTATCGTGCACGGCGTGTTTGTAACCAATCCGTTACATTACCCCAAAAGTACTACAAGGAAGCAAGTTCTTCACGCACAGCCCGGAAACCTTCCTCCAAGCCAGCTGCATGAGAACCGGAGCCCTGGGCCAGGTCTGGCTTACCGCCACCCTTGCCGTCGATATAACCGCCGAGCAGTTTCACGAGGTCACCGGCCTTTACGCCCTTCTCTACTGCCCCGGCGGACACACCGACGACGAACGGCACCTTGCCACCATTGTCCGCTGCCAGCACCACGACGCCTGGTTCTTCGCCGTAGCGAGCGCGCAAGTCCTGAGCTACGGTACGCAGGTCACCCGCATTGGTGCCGTCGCCCAGCTTGAGTGCCAGCAGCGTGAAGGCACCGGCCTCCTCTGCCTTGTTCAGCAAGTCGCCGGTCTGCGAAAGCAGCTGCTTTTGGTGCAGAGCCGCGATCTCCTTCTCCGCGGCCTTCAGCTTCTCCGTCAGCTGCGCGATGCGCTCCGGCAACTGCTCAGTTGGGGTCTTCAGCTCCTGCGCCAAGCCTGAGGCCAGCGCGGCCTCCTTCGAGAAGTAGCGGAACGAGTCCATGCCGGAGTAGGCCTCGATGCGACGCGCACCCGAACCGACCGACGATTCACCCAGCACTGCGATCGGCCCGATCTGGGAGGAGTGGCTCACATGCGTGCCACCACACAGCTCGATGGAGAACGGGCCACCGATCTCGACCACGCGGACCTCGTTGCCATAGTTCTCACCGAAAAGCGCCATTGCACCCATCGCCTTTGCCTCCTCCAGGGAGGTTTCAAGCGTGTTCACCGCGTAGTCAGAATCGACCGCCTGGTTGGCAATAGAAGCGATCTCTGCGAGTTGGTCGTCGGAAAGCTGCTCCGTGTAGTTGAAGTCAAAGCGCAGGTAACCCGGCTTGTTCATCGAACCAGCCTGGACCGCTGTGGGGCCAAGCACCTCGCGCAAGGCCGCGTGGATGAGGTGGGTCGCAGTGTGCGCCTGGCGTGCACCATGGCGCCAGCGAGGGTCGACTTCGGCGCGCACGACAGAGCCCAAGTCCAGACCACCATTTTGCACGGTGGCCTTGTGCACCCACAGCTTCTTGCCGATCTTCTGCACATCGTTCACGTTGAGCAAGGTGTCACCGATGACGATGCGTCCGCGGTCGGCTAGCTGGCCGCCGGCCTCTGCGTACATTGGCGAAAGATCCAAAATCACCTCGACTTCATCGCCTGCGGCCACCTCGTTGACCTTCGCGCCGTCCTTGACCAGGCCGATCACGGTGGATTCGGCTTCCAAGTTGTCGAAGCCGACGAACTCGGTGGGCTGGTTGTCGACCCACTCGCGGTAGACGGACTCGTCGGCACCCGCGCTCTTCTTTGCGCGGGAGTCAGCCTTGGCGCGCTCGCGCTGCTGCGCCATCTCGGCGTCGAATGCAGCCATGTCGACCTCGAGGCCTGCCTCAGCGGCCATCTCGATGGTCAGATCGATGGGGAAACCATAGGTGTCGTGCAGCTCGAAAGCCTGGGAGCCGGACAGAATAGTCGCACCCTTCTCTTTGACTTCGGCTGCGGCATCGTCGAAACGCTCGGTGCCGGACTCCAGCGTCTTCAAAAACGCACGCTCTTCGGCAATGGCGACGCGCAGGATGCGTTCGCGGTTATCCGCAATCTCCGGGAAGGAGGGCGTCATCGTGTCCATGATGGTATTCATGAACGTCTCCAGGGTCTGGCCCTTCGCACCCAACAGGCGTGCGGAACGAACGATGCGGCGCAGCAGGCGGCGCAGGATATAGCCGCGGCCCTCGTTCGATGGAGTGACACCGTCGAGGATGATCATCATGGAGGTACGCGCGTGGTCGGCGATGACGCGGAAACGCACATCGTTGTCAGCGCTGTCCGCATCGCCGGCGTCATACTTCGTCCCAGTCAACTTCTCTGCCGCGTCGATGACGGGGCGCAGCAAGTCGGTCTCATACACATTTTCAACACCCTGCAGGATGCAGGCCACGCGCTCCACACCCATGCCGGTATCAATATTCTTCTGCGGCAGCTCGCCCAGGATGTCGAAGCCGCCCTTTTTGTCACCTTCGCCGCGCTCAAACTGCATGAAGACTAAGTTCCAGATCTCCAGGTAGCGGTTGTCGTCAACAGCCGGGCCACCGTCTTGCCCGTAGTCTGGGCCGCGGTCATAGTAAATCTCCGAGCACGGTCCCGCAGGCCCAGGAATGCCCATGGACCAGTAGTTATCTTCCATGCCAAGGCGCTGGATGCGCTCGGCCGGCACACCAATCTTCTTTTCCCAGATCTCGGCGGCCTCATCGTCGTCAAGATAGACGGTGACCCACAACCGCTCCGGGTCCAGCCCGTATCCACCCTCAGCAACAGGCGAAGTCAAAAGCGTCCACGCGTGCGTGATCGCGCCTTCCTTGAAGTACTGGCCGAAGGAGAAGTTACCCGCCATCTGGAAAAAGGTGTTGTGACGGGTAGTAATGCCCACCTCTTCAATATCCAGGGTGCGCACGCACTTCTGGATCGAGGTTGCCATACCTGAGTCAAACGGCGGATTCTGCTGCCCCAAGAAATAAGGCTTAAAGGGGACCATGCCCGCGTTGACGAAAAGCAGGGTGGGATCGTCCAAGATCAGTGACGCGCTTGGCACGGCCTCGTGGCCGTTGCTGACGAAGTAGTTGGTAAAGCGGTCCCGGATCTCATGGGTTTGCACGAGCGGTCTCCTTCAATTGCGATTGTTCTCAAGTGACTTCGCTACACTTTACCCCCGCGCTCTCCCGCGGACGATTCTGCGTAGCTTGCCGACGAAATTTCTGATCCGATTCTCGTTTCCGTGATCAGTCGGCTCGTAATATACAGCGTCGTCCAAACCCTCAGGGATATAGCGCTGTGGCACCACACCTGTGGGATCGTCGTGCGGGTAGATATACCCCACCGCGTGCCCCATGGCCTTGGCACCTTCGTAGTGGCCATCGCGCAGATGTGCCGGAACGTGACCGGCTTTACCCGCGCGGACATCGGCAAGGGCCCGATCGATCGCCAGGTAAGTTGCGTTCGATTTCGGTGCGGTGGCCAGATGGATTGTTGCCTGCGCCAGGGGTAGGCGGCCCTCAGGCATACCGATAAAGCTGACCGCCTCATAGGCCGCCACCGCAGTCTGCAAGGCGGTGGGGTCTGCCATCCCGATGTCCTCCGTAGCGTGAATGACTAGGCGGCGGGCGATGAACCGCGGGTCCTCCCCCGCCTCAATCATGCGCGCCAGGTAATGCAGCGCCGCGTCCACGTCTGAGCCGCGAATCGACTTGATAAACGCACTGGTGACGTCATAATGCTGGTCGCCATCGCGGTCATAGCGCACGATCGCCCGATTCACGCTGTTGCGCACCGTATCGATGGTGAGCTCGCCACCATCTTCCACAGCTTCGGCAGCAGCCTCCAAATACGTCAGGCTGCGGCGCGCGTCTCCCCCAGCCAACAGGACCAGCTGGTCTAGGGCCTCTTCGCTGACGGTGATGCGTTCGTTTAGGCCTCGCTTATCGACGATCGCACGACGCAATACGGTACGCAGATCATCTGCGTCCAGTGGTTCCAATTTCAGCAACAACGACCGTGACAATAGGGGTGCTACCACCGAAAAGGAAGGATTCTCCGTAGTCGCGGCGACAAGGAGCACGGTGCGGTTCTCCACCGCTGCCAACAACGCATCTTGCTGCGTCTTGGAAAAGCGGTGCACCTCATCGATAAACAACACGGTACGCCGACCACTGCGCAGGTCACGGGTCGCGCCCTCGATGACCTGGCGGACCTGCTTCACCCCCGAGGTTAGCGCTGACAAGCCGACGAAGTTATCGCCCATCGTCTGGGCGATCAGGGAGGCGACCGTGGTCTTACCCGTCCCCGGCGGCCCGTAGAGGATTACTGAGGCGTCGCCCGAGCCTTCGATCAGGCGGCGTAGTGGCTTCCCCTCTGCGAGGAGGTGCTCTTGGCCGACGATCTCGTCGAGACTGCGCGGGCGCATCCGAGCCGCTAGTGGTGCTCCGGCACCCGCCTCAAAAAACGAGATCCCACGTTGTGTGGAGGAATCGTCGTCACGCGCCCCTGGCTGCTCAAACAAACCTTCCTGCATGGCCCAAGACTAACTGATCCGGCTAGGGGCGTGGATCATGCAAAATCTCAGCGATCCGCAGAGCGAAATCAGAGACGACAGAATACGCGCCGTCGCGTCCAGAGGCCGCGAACCGGCCGAGGGACTCAAATGTTTCATAAAGATCGCGCCGCACCAGAAGTTCATCGTCGGAGAAAGCAACCTCTCCTGCTGGGCGCAACAAGTTCGTCGTCACGTCGTCGCTACGGCTGGATGAAAGACCCAATTCCTTGAAATCGCCGGTGCTGATCTTGAGAAATTCGCGCGCCTTAGGGTGGCCAGAAATCACACTGGCCAAGGAACCGTAGGACATCACCGTCAAGCTGGACAACGCCCAACCCACCAAGGCGATGGTCAGGCGCTCATGGAGCACGTCTTCGTTGCTCAGACCGGGCCAGAGTTCGTCGACTTCGTGCAGCCAGGCCTCAACGAAGGCTGCGGTTTCATCATCGGCAACGGGCTGCAGCGAAATATACTGCGGGAAACCCGCGATCACGCAGGCTAAGTCGAAAGAGACATCGCGGAAACCGGCCCATTCATAGTCCAGAAACTCTATGCGATCCGCCACGATGATATTGTCCGGCGACAGATCAAAAGGAGTAAATGCCCGGTAGCGACCTTTTCTCAAGCGACGCTGTACCGTCGGCAAGTACTCGGTGAGTTCGCGTGGCACCTCAATGCCTGCTTGACGGATCACGTCCAAACCAACCGCGGCGCCGACCTCGAGCAGGCCCTCGCGGATGTCTTGGAAACGATGGGCGTCGATGTCGTTTTTCCCCAGCCTGCGCAACAAGATGTTGAAGGCTTCTTCCTTGCCCGCAGTGCCCGCGTGCATGCGGCCCAAGGAGGTGCCTAGAGCGCGGAGGATCTGCACCCGTTTATCGGGGTTTGACTCATTGAGCAGGTCCGCGAATGTGTCGCCATCGCCGCTGTCGGACAGCACGATCAGCCTGCTGTCGAGGTCATGGGCCAGTAGAACCGGGCCGGGACGGAACTCCTCGGCCAGTGACGTGGTGAATTGATAGGAGGCGACTTCGCGAAGGAATGCCGCGTCCGCGATCAAGTCCCCCGTATCTGGGGACTGCTTCAACACCACCGAGCGATGCGGCAAAAACGGGCTGGAGGCGACACGCGCGCGGAACACGCGAGCATGCCCAGAACCGCTGAGCGCAACGGGATCGAGCAGTTTTTGCGTTCCGCCGTAGCGGCGGGTGAGCAAGTCCTCTGCGATCTCGATGATGTGCTGGTGGGTTGAGTCCACGGTGTTGAGCTCCTTCACAAGTCTTCGCCCCCATCGTGCCACGCCACAGCCGCGGGTGTACACGAAAAGCGCAAGACATACGAAACCTCCCGCGTGACCAACATGCGCTGGCACCGGGAGGTTAGCGCGGTAGTGTTTACTGCGTTCCGGCTTCCGCGCTGTTGCCAGCCTTGTCGTCCTTCTTTGGCTTGAAGTCGACGCCGGTCTCCTTGCGCTGCTCCGGCGTGATCGGGCCTGGGGCATCGGTCAGTGGGTCGACACCGCCGCCGGACTTCGGGAAGGCGATGACGTCACGGATGGAGTCGTAGCCACCCAGCAGAGACACGATGCGGTCCCAGCCGAAAGCGATACCGCCGTGTGGTGGAGCACCGTATGCGAAGGCATCTAGGAGGAACCCGAACTTCTCGCGTGCTTCTTCTTCGCCAATACCCATCACGTCGAAGACGCGCTCCTGCACGTCGCGGTCGTGGATACGGATGGAGCCGCCACCGATCTCGTTGCCGTTGCACACGATGTCATATGCGTAGGCCAGCGCTTCTCCCGGATTGGTATCGAAGGTATCCAGGTACTCAGGCTTCGGCGACGTAAAGGCGTGGTGGACGGCGGTCCACTTGGAGTTGCCCAGGGCCACATCGCCGGAGGCGGTGGCATCGGCAGCAGGCTCGAACATTGGGGCGTCCACGACCCAGGTGAATGCCCAGTCGCCTTCCTTGATCAGGTCCAGCTTCTCTGCGATGGCACCGCGGGCCGCACCCAGCAGCGCACGGGAGCTCTTGGTCTCGCCGGCGGCGAAGAAGATGCAGTCGCCTGGCTTAGCGCCCACGTGATCGGCGATCCCGGCGCGCTCCTCGTCGGTAATGTTCTTCGCTACCGGGCCGGACAGCTCGCCGTCTTCGCCGATGAGGATGTAGGCCAAGCCCTTGGCGCCGCGCTGCTTTGCCCACTCCTGCCATGCGTCGAGCTGGCGACGTGGCTGGGATGCGCCACCTTCCATCACGACGGCGCCGACGTATTCGTTCTGGAACACGCGGAACGTGGTGTCCTTGAAGAATTCGGTGCACTCCACCAATTCGATATCGAAGCGCAGGTCGGGCTTATCAGAGCCGTACTTTTCCATGGCGTGGGCATATGTCATGCGTGGAATTGGGGTGGAAATTTCATAGCCGATCAGTTTCCACAGCTCCACCAAGATCTCTTCGGCCAGGGCGATCACGTCATCCTGGTCGACGAAGCTCATTTCGACGTCTAGCTGGGTAAATTCCGGCTGGCGGTCGGCACGGAAGTCCTCGTCGCGGTAGCAGCGCGCGATCTGGTAGTAACGCTCCATTCCTGCAACCATGAGCAGCTGCTTGAACAGCTGTGGCGACTGCGGCAGCGCGTACCAGGAACCTGGGCGCAGGCGTGCCGGCACGAGGAAGTCACGCGCGCCCTCAGGGGTAGACCGCGTCAGGGTCGGGGTTTCAATCTCGGTGAAGTCGTGGCGGTCCAGTACGTCGCGCGCCGCCTTGTTCGCCTTAGAGCGCAAACGCAGCGCGTTGGCCTGACGCTCGCGGCGCAGGTCCAGGTAACGATACTTCAGACGGGTTTCCTCGCCGACCTCGCCGGAAGAAGCATCCTCGATCTGGAATGGCAACGCTGCGGACTTGTTCAGAACGTTCAGTTCTGAAACGTTGATCTCGATCTCACCGGAGGGAAGGTTCGGGTTTTCGGAGCCTTCCGGGCGTGGCTCGACCACACCGGTGACCTGAATGACGTATTCGCTGCGCAAGTCATGCGCTGCCTCGGCGACTGCGGACTCGCGGAACACCACCTGGGCCAGGCCGGAGCGGTCGCGCAGATCGATGAAGATCACGCCACCATGATCACGACGACGAGCTACCCAGCCCGTCAATGTGACGGATTGGCCAGCGATATCTTTGCGGAGGTCTCCCGCCAGGTGAGTGCGCAGCACGGTTTCTTCCACGTCCTTCCACGTGTGGTGATTATGAACGTTCGAAAGTCTACCCCCTGACAGCTTTTGTTTCGCGTGCTACCCCTGTTTTCATCAGGTTTCATCGCTTGAGAACGTCGCTTTACGACGAAATCCGCACCTACTTAATGCACACATCCATGCGTTGCGTGGCATGATAGGCGCATGACTTTTAAAAGTGGGCGACAACTCAACCAAAACCGTGCGCGCACAGGCGGCCGGCGCGGTGGGGCCATTGCATTGGGCGGCGGCGGTATCGGCGGCCTGCTGCTAGTCGGTCTTTTCATCCTGATGGGTGGCAACCCAGGCGATCTCGGTCAGTTGACCGCCGGCAGTCCACAGCGCGCCGAAGACAACGGTTATACCCTGGAGCACTGCCAAACCACGGATGATGCCAACGAATACGCCGACTGCCGCGTGCTGGCCGCCGCTGAGTCGATCGACCAGATGTGGACTGAGCTCCTCCCCCAGCAGGCTGGCATCGAATACCAAGAACCCGGCCTGGTGGTATTCCAAGACGCGACCCAGTCCGGTTGTGGCTATGCCTCGGCTAATACCGGCCCGTTCTACTGTGGTGCGGATGGTTCGGCGTACTTCGACGTAAGTTTCTTCGACCAATTGGAGCGCCTCGGTGGCGCGAATGCGCCGCTGGCTCAGATGTATATTGTTGCCCACGAATTCGGCCACCACATCCAGAACCTGGAGGGCACCATCGGCCTGATTGATTACAACAATCCAGGCAAGGACTCCAATGCGGTGAAGTTGGAGCTGCAGGCTGACTGCTACGCAGGCATGTGGGTCAATCGTGCCGACGAAGGCGAGAATGCGATGCTGGAGACCATCACTCCGGAGCAGGTGCAGTCCGCCATTGACACCGCGCGTGCCGTCGGCGATGACAATATCCAGAAGCGCACCCAGGGTGAGGTCCAGCCTGACCTCTGGACGCACGGTTCCTCCCAGCAACGCCAGGATGCTTTTCTGCGCGGATACAACGAGGGCACTATGGCCGCTTGTGACTACCTAGAGACGGGCAATTACCGCGTCTAGCACGCGCTAGTTTCCTGGGTATCCTTGGGAGCATGAGTTCTTCGTCGGAAAGCACGCCCCCGCACAGATCCGTCGCCTTTCTTGCGGCGTTCAACGATGTCGAAGGTTTCCTTCGGACCAAGTTGAGCGCGAAGAAGAGCGACGGTTTTTCTCGTATGGTCAGTTGGGCGGAGCGTGATCGCATCGTCACGCCCCAGCAGGCCGAGGATCTAAAAGAGTTCGCTGACCTGCGCAACGCGATCTCTCACGGTGCGTACAAGGATTTCACCCCGATCGCTGAGCCACTCCAAGAGACCGTTGATGCCTTGGAGCGCATTCGCGACTTGCTTCTGCATCCGCCGTTGGCCATGCAGGTGCTTCCTCACCAAGAGGTGGTCACCGTGAGCCCGGAGGATGATATTCGCGTCGCGCTCGAAGTGGTGCGTACGACGACGATCTCCCAGTTCCCCATCTACGACGGCAATGTCTGTACAGGGCTCTTAACGACGAACACCATTGCCCGCTGGGTTGCTGCGGACCTAGACGATAATGACCACCTAGATGCCCGAATCGTGAGCGAGGTCTTGGAGTATGCCGAAAGTTCTGACCAGGCGGTGTTCGTGCCACGCGATGTCACAGCCGGTGAGGCGCTGCACACGTTGCTGTCTCCGATGAACAATGGCGTATTGCCACGTGCTGCGGTGATTACCGAACATGGCACGCCCCGGCAGCGGCCTTTGCGGGTGATTGGCGGCTCGGATATTAAAGCGCTGATCGACGCCTCCCAGTAACCCCCTTGCATGTTGTTGTCATGTCATCTACTCTGGAATATACTTTAAATTTTAGGAGTTATAGACAACATGCAATTCGGACTTTTTACTATCGGTGACGTTACCCAAGACCCCACCACCGGCGAGACCCCCACAGAACACGAGCGCATTAACGCCATGACGCAAATTGCGCTCAAAGCCGAGGAGGTCGGCCTTGACGTATTCGCCACTGGGCAGCACCACAATCCCCCATTCGTACCGTCGGCACCCACCACGCACCTGGCTTATATCGCAGCGCAGACGAAGAACCTGAAGCTGTCCACCGCTACCACCCTGATCACCACGACAGATCCGGTGCGCATCGCCGAAGATTACGCCTTCTTGCAACACCTCTCGGGCGGGCGCGTCGACCTCATGATGGGGCGCGGCAACACCGGTCCGGTCTACCCATGGTTTGGTAAAGACATCCGCCAGGGCATCCCCCTCGCCGTCGAAAATTATCACCTCCTGCGCCGCCTGTGGCGCGAAGACGTGGTGAACTGGTCCGGCAAGTTCCGTACCCCGCTGAACGGATTTACCTCCACCCCACGCCCGCTGGATGACGTTCCGCCCTTCGTCTGGCACGGCTCCATCCGCTCACCCCAGATCGCGGAACAAGCAGCCTTCTACGGTGATGGCTTCTTCCACAACAACATCTTCTGGAATAAAGAGCACACGGCCAAGATGGTGAACATCTACCGCCGCCGCTACGAAAAGTACGGCCACGGGCGAGCTGACCAGGCCATCGTCGGCCTCGGCGGCCAGGTGTTCATCGGCGACACCGAGGAGGAGGCGAAGAAGACCTTCCGCCCCTACTTCGACAACGCACCCGTCTACGGCCACGGCCCGTCGAT
>NZ_JBHWRP010000068.1:0-95229 GCF_043426755.1 Corynebacterium sp.
AACATGATGATTGGATCCAGCAGAAGCGGTACATGTCATTGACGAGCTTGGAACAGACCAAGGTGATGATGGCCGCAAACATCATCGACTCGGGCGACATTACTGCGGAGATCATCCGGAAGGATGTGTCATGAGCCAGGGTCATTATTTAGCTCGTGATGGTCCTTAAGGTCGTTACGCTGCTTGTTTTATCGAAAGGGCAGATACACCACTCCCGCGGACTTGACCAAGCCAAAGCGTTTTCCAATGTCTCCCACCTGATGAGCGCCGTATTCAGGCGAAGATAGTGCTTGTTTGGCAAACTCCAAACGTGTATGCAACACGTAGCGACTAACGGTCGTCCCCGCTTCAGCAAACAGTCGACTGAGCTGGCGTTCACTGATATTTACGGCGGCGGCCACTCTGCCAGTACTCAAACTGGGACTAGCGATATTGAAATCGATGTAACTTTTAGCGGCAGAAAGGAGACCTTTTTCACTGCTGGCTGTCTCTCCTAAAACATTGCGAACTAGAGCGACTGCTTGTTCTTCTAGTGCGGAACCGGGAGGGCTCGCATCTCCGCGGAAATCCTGATGATCTATATGGCGTAATGAACCGTGCTCGATGTGTTGTAGTGATTCATTAATCAAGTGAGCTAGGGCCTGTTGGTTGCGTCTTTTAGTGTGGTGTATCTGTAGCCCGCGGTAAGCCTTGTGCCGGTACACGACAAGGCGACCATCGCGGGTACCTTTCGAATCAACTCTCAAATATCCCCGAAAGGAAGAAACCCACGATGGCCGCTGACCCCCATCATATCGACCCGACTGCTTACCTCGAAGAACTACTGACCCAAGCCTCACCAGACTTACTACGCCAGATGCTCGGCGACTTCATCAACCAGATCCTGTCTGCCCAAGCAGACTCAGTCTGTGGTGCTGAATACGCCACCGTCTCACCAGAACGAACCAACACCCGCAATGGGTATCGCCACCGCCAACTCGATACGCGAGTCGGCACCATTGACGTAGCCATCCCAAAACTACGCACCGGCGCTTTCTTCCCCGACTGGCTACTAGAACGCCGTAGCCGCACAGAACGCGCCCTAACCACAGTTATTGCTACCTGCTACCTCAAGGGAGTCTCCACCCGCAGAATGAATGACCTGGTAGCGACCCTGGGAATCAACAACCTGTCGAAGTCTCAAGTCAGCGAAATGGCCAAAGACCTCGACACCATGGTCGACCAGTTTCGTACCCGCCCCTTAGACCAAGGCCCCTACTACTACATCTCGTGTGACGCGCTGACCATGAAAGTCCGCGAAGGCGGACGAGTCGTGAAAACCAGTGTGTTGCTAGCGACCGGTGTCAACGCGGACGGCTACCGGGAACTACTAGGCATGCAGGTTGCTACGGCTGAATCCACCGCATCCTGGACCGGTTTCTTCCGCGACCTTATTGCCCGTGGTCTGACCGGGGTGTTCCTGGTTACTAGTGATGCCCACCTTGGTATCCAAACCGCTGTCAGTGACTGCTTGCCGCAGGCAAGCTGGCAGCGGTGCCGGACGCACTTCGCGAAAAACTTATCATCACAGGTACCCAAGACCTAAGTGGCCAACACTATCAGCGATGTTTCACACGATCTTCCAGCAACCCGACGCTGACAGTGTGTGGTCCCAGGCCCGAGAGGTTGTAGAGTTCTGCCAACAGAAATTCCTTCATGTGGCGGACTACCTGGAAGAATCACTGGATGAGTTGTTGGCGTTTACCGCGGCACCGAAAGCAGTCTGGTCCAAGATCTGGTCGAATAACCCTACTGAGCGGCTGAACCGGGAGATCCGCCGGCGTACTGACGTGGTCGGTATCTTCCCAGACCGCGGTGCTGTTATCCGCCTGGTCGGCGCGGTCCTAGCGGAACAACATGATGACTGGATCCAACAAAAGCGCGATATGTCGCTGACCAGTCTGACCCAGACCAAACAGATCATCACCGCCGGGGTCATCGACGGTATAGCCACCGACGACAAAGGAATCGCAGCATGATCACGCCGTGCTACCAGCCCCGAGACGGGCCCCAACTACCTGCCCAACACTAACCAGAGATTCGAAACACAGATACACCACTACCCAGGACTTGACCGGCCTGTTCATTTGCTGTCCCTTTTGCCCCAAACTCGAAGACCGCAGGTAGTTGACGCCTTTTAGGGCCGACAATCTCCTCATAAATAGGCTTGGGAATTGTGAGAACCAATTCTTGAAAGCGGTTGTTAAACCCTCGCAGAAATGGCATATCTGCGTCATAAACAATGGCTTGTCCTGGGCGCAGGGAGATATGCCCGCGAGTATGAAAGAAGACAGCCTCTCCTTCGGTGGCAAAAAAGACGGCGACAACTCCGGTCGGATTGTCCGCGATAAACTTCTCTGAGCGCTCAACGAATTGGGAAGTCCCAAATACACTGGCCATTCGAACTGAGGGGAGATGAAGGTTCGATTCTGTAGCGTGGAGAGGTTTGCCATCAATGGTGCGAATATCAAGGGGCAACAACGCTCGTGCATTATGCCCTTCCCACATCTGGACTCGATCATTCGGCACGATCCCATGAGTGCTAAATTTCAAAAATTTCGGAGACTCTTCGAATAAGCGATTCGGTATAGAATCCATGTTGCTGGTTACTCCATTTAAGCGATTTGTGCTCCACTTCCGATTAGTTGGTTTAACAATTTTCGGGTGCTAGCACGATGTCGAACGTTGCACGGGTCCAACTTTGCTCAAGAACACCGCCGTCGGGAGTAGGGTTGGCGGGGCTATGTTCTTCGAACTTTTTAATCAATGAGTCTTTGACCCCGAAAACAGAATCACCGATCTCTAGCTGCGGGTCTCCTTCGACGAAAATATGGGTGACCAATTTGCGTTGGCCGGGGGCATCAACCATGAAGTGCAAATGTGCTGCACGAACTGGTGAGCGTCCCGTAGCCTGCAACATTTTTCCAACTGGACCGTCGTGCGGAATCGGATACGGTGTGGGAGTTAGTCCCCAGAATCCGTATCTTCCTTCACTATTGGTACGCATCCATCCACGTCCTGCAGCTTTCTGGTCTTCATATTGCACGTCGTAAAAGCCATCTTCGTCGGCTTCCCAAACATCGATACGGGCACCTGCGATTGGATTGCCTTCGGTATCTCGTACAGTTCCTTCTACCCAGCAAGGCTGACCAGATAAGCCGCCTGAAATATCACCCCCAAATTGCACTTCTGGTGCCTGGTCGACGAAGAACGGGCCAAACACCGTAGCCTCAGTCGCATTACCGTATGCTTCGTTGTTTACCGCGATGGTCAGCATCGATGCTCCAAGGACATCAGATAGAAGCACGAACTCTTGGCGCTTGTCGTCAGTAATTTCGCCGCATTCAGTGAGAAAAGCTATACCCTTCTCCCATTCTTCTTCGGTTAGGCGAACGTCACGTATGAACGCATGGAGGTGCGTCGTCAGTGACTGCATGATTTCTTTCAATCGAGGATTGTCTGTTTCGCTGAAGGAGTTTAGAACGCGGTTTGTCACATCCTGTTCGATTGCTTCTTGGCTAGGGAAAGATTGCGAGTTCATCGTGGATCCTTTCAGGGGATGCGTGTTTACATTGCTTGGTGGAACAATTCGGTTAGCGACGCTTCCGTAACGGGCATGGGATTGTTCTCTGGGGCTACTGCGAGGATGCGTGACACAGCCTCTGGGATGTCGGTCTCGTGGAAACCGAGTTTCGAAAGGCGACGAGGAGCATTGATTGCTGTGTATAGTTGCTCAAGCCCTGCGACGACGTCGTGCGTACCGAATGCCTCGCTTAACCGGTCGATAGCGTAGTTTTCAGAGGCCTGTGCGTTGAAGCGCAGGACATGGGGAAGAACTACTGCGTGCGTTTCTGCATGTGGCAGATTGAACGTCCCGCCAAGAACATGGCAAATCTTGTGGTGAAGCCCAGAGCCTGCCGACGAAAAACTAAGTGCGGCTAAATAGCAGCCTTGCAGTGTAAGCTCCCGCGAGGTTACTTCGTTTTGGTTTTCGGTGAATCCTTGAAGGCCGTCTCTTAATAATCGAGCCCCTTCAAGGGCATGTGCGCGATTTATCGGGTCGGCCCGAGGAGCCCAGAGCGAGTCGATGCAGTGCGCCAGCGCGTTAAGAGCGGAGGCAACAACCATCTCGTGTGGCAAAGTGGCTAGAAGATTGGCATCGTAAACGACTGCCTTTGGCAGAACCTTAACGTCACTGCCTGTAGTTTTCGTTCGATTTTCGGTCATTCCCCAGGTGGCAGTTGCTTCGGAACCTGCGTAGGTAGTGGGGATTGCGACAATGGGCAGGTCTTCTGTAAGAGTAATCGCTTTTGCGAGGCCCGTAGCCGATCCTCCGCCAAGGGAAATAACAGCGTCCGCCTCAGTATCCCGTGCCACTTGACGTGCTCTGGTCGCGACCTCTGTCGGAACGTGCATGACGACGTCTTGAAAAACACTAGCTAGCGTGAGTCCTTCAGTCAGATTCCGGGCTTGCTGGTGATTACGTTCAGACGTGATGAGTAATGGACGACTTGCTCCTAAGCGCGCCAAGGCTCTGCGAAGGTGTTTGGGTGCTTCTCCAGTACCGAAATATATCTCTTGTTCCAAGAAACGATGGGTGAAAATTGTGTGAGACATGCTCTAACCCCTTGTGCCTCCACTACGCCGTTTACGTAATTTCAGTGGCTGTTGTGATTTGCTCTGTCAATTGTGCCAAATTGTGACGCAAGGCACATCCACGATGTTACTTGAAGGGGTTTTAAAGGGGGTGTATATCGGCCACTAAGGTAGTGCAACCATGAAAATGCGACGCTGCAACCGACGATCATGTCTCTAATCTCGGTGTGATGGCGCGCGGGGCCCTAAACTGCTGGAACTAAACTGTTGGATCTGGGGCGATGTGCGCGAAAAGTAGGCGCTGCGGGGCCTGTTCCAACAGTTTAGGTTCGACATTTTGCAGGAAGTGGCCCAGAAGAGTGTCCCGCAACAGCCCTAAACCTCACTTTTCTCGCGTTTGCCCGCCTTCTTGGCTGCTTTCTTCACGCTCAGCGGCTTGCTGGGGCGATCCTTGCCCTTGCTATAGGCCACAAACGCGGCTGACTCGTCGACAGTGCGGAAGTTCTCTGCCCAGGCGTCATAGTCATCGCCAACGGGAATGCCGCCCAGGGCGTCGCTAAGTGCGCGATGCAAGTTCTGGCCGTGCTTCTTCTTCAGCGTGTCGGTCACGGGGTTCTTGTGCTTCTTCTTCTGTTTGCCGAAGGGCTGCCACAGCACATCGTCGCCGGTTAACCACGGGCTGAACAACAGGATGAAGTTCAGCTTCTTGCCCTTCTCGTTGACGGGGTGAACGTGCCATCCATAGTCGACGGTGTCCCCGGCGGTGTCGGAGATGAGGAGGTGGGCAAGACGGTTCTTCAGGCCGGGCGCGGTGGAGAAGGAGACGGGGCGGGTGTTCCACACCTCGAAGCCAGCAATGCGCACGTCGCCAACCTTTGTGGGCTCAACGGGGGCGAATTCGACCAGCTCGCTGATATTGAAGAGCTTCGCGAATGCTTCCGGCTCCGCGACGGTAGAAGGAAGGGCATCTGCCCAGTCAGCAATGGGCTCAAGGTGATCCAGTATGGCGCGCTCCGCGGTGGCGGGCCAAGAGGAGTGGTAGCCCCATTGTTTGGAGCGGCGCAGGTGGCGATATAGCGCCTCGAGTTTGTCTGCGCTCTCGAGTGCGCGGGTGCGTTCGTCGGCACGCGTCGTGGTGTTGTCGGCTGCGATGGCCTTGCGGAGGGCTTTGATCGCTGGTCGCATGCTGTGTGCCTTTCTTAGTGTGCGGATTCGTTAATCTCCAGTTTACGGAAAATTCTCTTTACCTCCGTCTTTCATCCCCCGCTGGTGTTCGCATTTTTCCGCTGACAGGTCATAATGGAATGCATGACTCGACTTTTTGGAACTGACGGGGTCCGCGGCCTGGCCAATAAGACCCTCACTGCATCTCTGGCGCTGAAGCTTGGCGCGGCGGCTGCGAATGTGCTCACGAAGGATCGTGGCTCGCACAAGCGCCGTCCCATTGCTCTAATCGGGCGTGACCCTCGCGTCTCCGGTGAGATGCTGGCGGCCGCGATGGCGGCGGGTATGGCCTCGCGTGGTGTAGATGTGCTGCGGGTCGGCGTGATCCCTACCCCTGGCCTGGCGTTTCTTACCGACGATTATGGCGCCGATATCGGTGTGATGATCTCCGCTTCTCACAACCCCATGCCAGATAACGGCATCAAGTTCTTTTCCGCAGGTGGCAGGAAGTTGCCGGACGCGGTGGAAGATGAGATCGAAAAGGAGCTGGAGAATCTCGAGGAGGGCGGCCCGACGGGCACGGGCGTGGGCCGCGTGATCGAGGAGGCGCCGGATGCGCAGGATCGGTACCTGGCGCACTTGAAGGAGGCCGTGGAGTCGGATCTGCAGGGCATCACGGTCGTCGTCGATGCGGCAAATGGCGCGGCCAGCGCGGTTGCCCCGAAGGCCTATGAGGCTGCGGGTGCTACCGTGATTCCGATGTTCAACAAGCCGGACGCCTTCAACATCAATGACAACTGCGGTTCCACCCACATGGAGCACATCCGTAAGGCTGTCGTCGAGAATGGCGCGGACTTGGGGTTGGCCCATGATGGTGACGCGGACCGGTGTCTAGCCGTCGATGCTGAGGGCAACGTGATTGACGGGGACCAGATCATGGCCATCCTTGCGGTGAGCATGAAGGAGAAGACCAACTTGCGCCAGTCCACTTTGGTGGCCACGGTGATGAGCAACCTGGGCCTGAAGTTGGCGATGCAGCGCGAGGGCATCGAGATGGTGGAGACGGCCGTGGGCGATCGCTACGTGCTTGAGGCGCTCAACGAGGGCAATTACTCGCTGGGCGGCGAGCAGTCCGGGCACATTGTTTTGCCACGACATGCGACCACCGGCGACGGCACCCTGTCCGGCCTGATGCTGATGGCGCGCATGGCCGAGACCGGTAAGTCCTTGGCCGAGCTGGCCTCCGTGATGCAGGTGTTGCCGCAGGTCCTGATCAACGTGCCTGTGCCGGACAAGTCCGCGATCATGAAGTCGGAGGACGTGCAGTCCGCCATCGCAGACGCCGAAGCTGAGCTCGGCGATACTGGCCGCGTGCTGCTGCGCCCCTCGGGGACTGAGGAGTTGTTCCGCGTCATGGTGGAGGCTGCCGAGGAGGAGCACGCCCGGAAGGTCGCTGGCAGGCTGGCTGCGGTCGTCGCTGCGGTGTAGCTGTTCGCTTATCGACGAAGGTTCCATTCGGACTCGCAAAAGTTTTTTGGGTTCGGATGGAACCTTTTTGTGTCTTTGACAGTCCAATAGGGGTGACGGCATAGATGTGCCGGTGTTGAGCGATCAAACAGTGATCAAACAAGGACACAACACGAGGGGGGAGACCTTCATGAAGGGACTGGACGCAGATGTGGATGCGATCCGTGGCGCGCTGCGGCAGGCGCAGGATGATGTTTCTGCGTTGCGGGTGAAAGCGGAGCGGGATTCGCCCCATTTTCCTATCGCCGCGGCAGGCGCGGGGTTTGCGGAACGTGGTCGTCGGCTGGCTGCGGCTTTAGAGCAGGTGCAGCAGGGCACGATCAGGCGTTTGGACGCCAGGCTGCACCATTTTTCTCAGATTGCGGAGGCGACAGATGCGATCGCCAGTGCTGAAACCGATCTGCGAGAGGAGTTGAGCCGACATGACCTTAGCTAGCCCCACCACGCTGGTGTGTGAGATTCGCCGTGAACTTGATGGGCACAACATCATGCAGGCGCCGGATTCGGGCCAGATTGCCGACCAACTAGACACCGTGGAATGTTCTATGAACCTGCGCGATGGTTTCGATGCTGGAGCTGTCGACTTAGCTGTCGCGGGGCTCACGACGATGCGTGACGACGAGTGCGTGAAACCTCTCCCCGCGGTTCTAGAAGGAGTGGGTGACGGGCAACCCGCCAAGAAAGTGCAACACCACGAAGAAGACCAGCAGTTCTATGCCGATTGCGTGGCCGAATTAAGACAGCAGCTCTGTCAGGGTGCTGGGTCAATGGCGGAGATTGTGAAGTCGACTGACCTGACGCTTAGCCTCACTCTGAACGCGGTTCTTGAGCTGCTGAAGCTTACCCGGTGGACTCCAGCGGACCTGATCGACGACTGCGTGGTCGACACGGTTCTGAGTGGCTTATCTGCAGCCGGCGGAACGAGCGAGGACACCAACAGCTGTATCGGCGAAGTCCTCGATGAAATGGAGGGCCTGTGTATTGATGTCAGCGAGTTGCCGGAAGCTGACACAACGGCCGCTGAAGATTGCGTCGTCGACAGCGGCGGTGAACGCCAGCGGACCGAGGGCCTGGCTACGCACGCCGCTAGCGCCGGTGGCCTTGCCATCAACTTTGACATCGCCATAGATCTGAATGGGGGCTCCTCGCTTGATCTCGAGGAGCTGCAACAGTGGTGCCCGCCGTCGATAAGCGTCGACGACATCGGCCAGATAATGACCGGCCCGCTTGGGGAGCTCGGTGGGGCCTCATCTTTGGGTGGGCTGGGAGTGATCAACAGCGAGATATTTGAAGCCTGCGAATGCCCTCTTATTGTGGAGCCCGAACCAGAACCGGTGGAGATCCCAGTAGAAATCCCGGCGGAAGACGGTGTGATCCCACCACCAGAGGAACTGGCGGAGGTGGAAGAGCCTGCGCCGCCGCCGAAGAAGTTACTCGCCGGCACCGCTGACCCCGAGACGATGGCCGCGGCAACCCAGCCGGCGCAGCAGGATGCCGCGGTCGATATGTCGCCTCCTTCTGATCCTGCACCGCACACCGACCCAGTCGATAATCCTGCATCGCGCGTCCGAAAGGTAGAGACCTTCTAATGGATTTTTATGAATTTGCCGAACAGTTCCAGCGGCGCACCATGAAGCGCATGGCTGACTTTGAAGCGGCGTTGGCCAAAGCACAATACCAGTTGGAGGAAACCGCGCGTCAGCAGGAGATTGCACGAAAAATGAACATTAAAAAGCCGCCACGAACTTTCCCTAAGGGAACGATTCATGGCGGCCGAGTGCAAGGTGTTCTGCGGAAAGACCCACCCGGTAAGGCGGGCTAGCGGTAGACCGGGCTGGCCGGGTGCAGGTCATCGCGGTCGATGCCTGCCTGATCAGCCAACTTCCCACCCCAGTAGGAGGTCAGGTTCGGGCCTTCTGCATCGGGTGCGGAGAAGTCGGAGTACTTCTTCTCCTTGTCCAGCTGGTGCAGCAAGAAACCAGTCACCAAGCCACGTACTGTTTCTCGAGCACTGGACTGTGGCATGCCGAAACCGAGGACAAACTGGAAACCAGTGTCTTCTGAGAAGCCCTGCTGGTTGCCTTTATCGATCTCGCGGTAGGAAATTTTGCCCTTCCAGTTGTACGCCAACTTTGCAGGATTCCCGGCTTCAAAAATATCGCCCTTGTTCGAGCCGATGACCAAACCGGGGGTCTCCAGAGAGCGGGCGGCTGCGACAGCGGACGGTGCCACGTCGGCGGGGTAGATCGCCGCCACAGCGTTTACCTTCTTGTTGTCGGCTGCTGTCAAGACGGCCGCTCCTCCGCCCATGCCGTGGCCCACGACACCTAGTTTGCCGGGGCTGACGGTGACGTTGCCATTGCCCAGCCGCACACCGGCGAGAATTTGCAGGCACGTCTCTAAGTCAGAGGCGAAACCCGTGTGATCGGGGTTGAACCCGATTTCCGTATCCGGTGCGGCTACGGCGATGCCCCAGCTGGCCAAGTGGCGCAAGGTGGCGTGGTAATCGTCGACAGTCTTTGTCCAGTCGTGGCCGAATGCGACACCGGGTACGCCGTTGCCTTCGGCGGGCGTGTATACCTTGCCGGGAAGGCCGGTAAAACCGAGGTCACCGACCATGACCCGGTGGGGGCCACGCTTGGACAGTTTGTTCAGATCTTTCTTCAAATTCGCAGACACGTTTCCTACGATACTGGAAGATGCATGTTAGGGGAGGGAACAGGGCACTTAGCAGGAACTTTTCCTGGATGGTTTTTGGCCCGGTGTGCACGTGCAAAATTTGTTGGGGATCACATAAGAAATGTGTTTCATCCACACTTATTGGTGGTTTATTCTGGCAGGCATGTGTGGAATCGTCGGATATATCGGACAGCAGCAAGGCATCGATGTCGCAGTGAACGCGCTGCGCCGCATGGAATATCGCGGATATGACTCATCCGGTATTGCCGTTGCGGGGGAACAGGGCCTCCGACTGGCCAAACGTGCCGGCAAGCTTGCCAATCTTGAGGACAAGATTGACGAACTCGGCGAGGACACCTTGAAGGGTACGACGGCTATCGGCCATACCCGCTGGGCAACCCATGGTCGCCCGACGGACGAGAACGCGCATCCTCATCTGTCTTTCGACGGCAAAGTAGCCATCGTGCACAACGGCATCATTGAAAACTTCGCGGCACTTCGCGAAGGGCTCGAGCGCGACGGCATTGAGCTGAGCAGCGACACCGACTCCGAGGTGGCCGCCCACCTGCTGGCCCAGGTGTACAACGAAGGCGAGACTGCCGGCGATTTCCGTGCCTCCGCGTTGAAGGTGCTCAACCAGCTGGAGGGCGCGTTCACCGTGTTGTTCATGCACGCTGATCACCCCGACCAGATTATTGCGGCGCGCCGTTCCACTCCGCTGATCGTGGGCGTAGGCGAGGGTGAAATGTTCTTGGGCTCCGATGTGGCCGCATTCATCGAGCACACCAAGAACGCTGTGGAGTTGGGCCAAGACTCCGTGGTGATCATCACGAAGGACTCCCATGAGATCCTCAACTTTGATGGCACCCCGGGCGAGGGCAAGGAATTCACCATCGACTGGGATCTCAAAGCTGCAGAAAAGGGTGGCTTTGATTCCTTCATGATGAAGGAGATTTTTGAGCAGCCTGCTGCCGTGCGCGATACGTTGGCTGGCCACTGGGACGGGGAGCGGGTGACTCTCGACGAAAACCAGCTCTCTACGACCGATTTGAAGAGTTTCAACCAGGTCTTCGTCGTGGCGTGTGGTTCTGCGTACCACTCCGGTCTGGCCGCAAAGTATGCGATCGAGCACTGGGTGCGTATCCCAGTCCAGATCGAGGTGGCTTCGGAGTTTCGCTACCGCGATCCAGTGTTGGATGAGCGGACCTTGGTGTTGGCGATTTCACAGTCGGGTGAAACCGCCGACACCCTGGAGGCAGTGCGTCACGCGAAGACCCAGGGCGCGAAGGTGCTTGCGGTATGCAATACCAATGGGTCTCAGATCCCGCGCGAGTCGGACGCCGTGATTTATACCCACGCCGGCCCAGAAATCGGCGTGGCCTCCACCAAGGCGTTTTTGGCGCAGGTGGCGGCGAACTATATCGTCGGCTTGGCTCTGGCACAGGCGAAGGGCACGAAGTACCCGGACGAGATCAAGGCGATCTGGAGTGAGCTCGAGCAGATCCCCGCCAAAGTGGAGGAGGTGCTCAAGGTGCAAGACCAGGTCCAGTATGTTGCCACCACGCTTGGCGCGGTCAAGACCATGCTGTTTTTGGGCCGCGGCGTCGGCTACCCGATTGCCCTCGAGGGCGCGTTGAAGCTCAAGGAGCTTGCATATATCCACGCCGAAGGTTTCCCCGCCGGCGAGCTCAAGCACGGTCCGATCGCGCTGATCGAGGATGACCTGCCCGTCGTCGTGATCGTGCCCAGCCCGCGAGGCGTGTCTCAGCTGCACTCGAAGATCGTGTCGAATATCCAGGAGATCCGCGCGCGTGGCGCGAAGACCATCGTGATCGCCGAAGAAGGCGATACGGCCGTGGAGCCTTATGCGAACTGGTTGCTGCGCATCCCGCAGACCCCGACCATCATGCAGCCACTGCTGGCTACCGTGCCCCTGCAGTTCTTGGCCGCAGACATCGCCCGCGAGTGCGGCAACGAGGACATCGACAAGCCACGCAACTTGGCCAAGTCTGTGACGGTGGAGTAGCTTTTGCTTAACGGCACCTTCCTAATTTGTTTTCGCACTGCTTGAAATTGGATATAGGACGTTGATATAACCAAACAAATCGATATAACCAAACAAATCGCAACATTACGTCGTGGGGTTCTGCCGTGCAGGAATGGGGCATCGGGGCTCAGTCTTGTGAATATCCGCTCGGGACTCGTTTCTCGTAGAGCGGGGGCGGGAGCCTAAGACGGGGATCGAAGTGTAAATCGTTAGTGCTGAAGAGATCCGGTTGCGTGGCCTTGCAGGTCATTTGGTGAGTGATTTTTCGTGGAAAGAGAACACATCCACGCTGATCTTCTGGGACCACGCAGTATACCCGTCCAGTATTTCGGTTCAAACGGGGGCTCCCCCCTCTGTGTCAGGCTGGAAGTGAGTCACCACCCAGACTCATCGCCTAGCGAAAGGGGGCCCCAGGATGAGCGTCACCCCGGGGTACACCGATCAAGAGATCATCGAATACGTACACGCCTACGACTGCGCCCCACACGGCACCAAACAGCACTACCTCACCGAACACGGCCTGACTAACGACCGTATGCGCAGATGGCGCCGCATCGTCTACGACGGCAACATCGACAAAGGGCTTGACCCCAGGAACACTAAAGGCATGAACACCTCGAACCCGAAGCGGCGCTCCACTGCAGAACTCGAGTCGAAACGAGCACAACGCATTGCCGAACTCGAAGGCCGGATCACCGAACTAGAAGACTCCAACACCGTTTTGCGTAATAGTAACGAGGCCTTGGGAAAAGCTATCGGGCTCTTGCACGAGACGGGCGTGCCAAGCTCCGCCAACAGCCCGACACCCCCACCTCCCGCCGATTCCTAGACATCGACAACGCCCTGGTCAAGGAACTGTCCACTATCACCGGCTCGCAACGAGGCGCCCTGCGACAAGCAGGACTGTCCCGTTCTAGCTGGCACTACCGCCATAAGCCGCGGGCGAGAACACCCAACCCGGTCGCTCACCGGGACAGAAACTACCCCAATCGCCTTGATGCGACGACACGTGCTGAGATCACCGACCGGATCGAACAGGCGTGGGCAAACAGCCTGTCGGTCGATCACGCCTTCGCCAGTGCCTGGGATGAGTCCGTGATGGTGGCGTCCAGGCGCTCGTGGTGGCGTATCGCCGCTGACATCACTACCACCACGCGTCCGGTGATCCCGCGGAAGTCGACCACTTCGAAAGGCACGGGTGCACGGGCTAAACCGGTGGTCGCCGCTGATGGGCCAGGTCAGGTGTGGTCGTGGGATATCACTGACCTGAAGGGCCCCTATATCCGGGTGATGTACAAGGCGTATTCGGTCATCGACATTTTCTCCCGGAAGATCGTTGCCTGGCGGGTCGAGGAACGAGAAGACAAGACACTGGTCACAGAGATGTTTGAACAGGCGCTCGCCAGCCATGGTCGACCACACACCGTCCATGCTGACAACGGACCGAGCATGAAATCCGATGATCTGAAGTACGTCTTGGCTGATCATGGTGTGGACATGACGCATTCTCGTCCGTCGGTGTCCAACGACAATCCCTACTCTGAGTCAGAGTTCAGGACGATGAAGTACCGGCCGAACTATCCTGGTACCTTCGACGACCTCGACCAGGCTCGAGAGTTCATGGCCGAGTACGTGCCGTGGTACAACGCCTTTCACAAGCACTCTGGTGTGGGATTGTTTAGTCCGCAGGAGGTCCATGACGGGTCGTGGACGACAAACTGGAGCATACGAGATCAAGCACTCCAGGACTACTACGATCAACACTCGGAGCGTTTCCACCACCGACCGGTTACCCCTCTACCTCCCGGGCTGGTTGGAATCAACCACAAAGATCCTTCTACTGACTCCAAACAGCTTGACAATTAGCGCCCGGCCAGCTATTTGTGCAAGCACCGACACTACCTGTTCTGCGTTCCTGCTCGGACCTCTGCTGAAGTGCGCCGGTCTATCTTTCCGTTAGTGCGGTAGAAGCAGTTGATTCTACTGTTGATTTGTGTCTGGTACGGCTAGGGCCTTTTGTGGCTGCATCCAACTTCGGCCACGTGTCTCACCACAACCCAAAATGAGGCACGTCAGGACCTATTCGGTGTTTTGGAACTCTAAAGTCGAGATCGACAATTCTGGTAACGGTAACGCTGCGATTTGCTGTGCTTCATCGGCAGAAACGCCGACCATGCGCAACATCGCACGCGCAAAAGTCGAATCAAGGCTCTGGTGGCTGTCCATGGTTAATCCTTTTTGGATAGTGCCGTAGAGGGCACCGAAAGCACAAACAACGGCAACGTCGATGTCATCAATCATCATTCGGCCTTCCTTCACACCCCGAGAGAGATCTCTATGCGCCCTCGGTCCGAAGGTAGACATGAGTGCAGGGTGAGCGGCACCCATGTTGACAAAGAACCAACCCCAAACACGTTCTGAAAGGGCGTAGCGCACTAAATACCGCAGGGAGGCAGACCATACCTCGGCAGGATCATGCAGGCGTGAGACGGACACATCGAGCGATTGTCCCACCTTTTCGAGGGATTCTTCAGCGGTTGTTTGAAAGATCTCCTCGCGGGAGGAGAAATGGTTGTAGAAGGTTCCAGTTCCCACGTCAGCCCCGGCGGTGATATCGGCAACTGTGGTGTCTGCGCCACCTTTTTCGGATAGCAAAGAATAGGCAGATTTAAGTAGTTTTGCTCGGGTTTCCGCGCGCCGTCGCGCTTGTCGATTGGGGGTGGAAGACATGAAATTACCATAATCCAAAAGCGCTGGAAGAAGGTGGCAGCGGGGGTGAAAGCAGAAAGTGAATCATTTTTCAGAAATGAACCATGTGTCATCATGTGTCCTACGTCATATGGCGTATGTCACCTAATAGGACGGGAGGGGTTTATGTCATACCAGGAATTTGATGCTGATGTCGCAATTGTCGGCGCCGGTCCAGTTGGAACCATGCTGGCTGTTCTGCTGGGACAACGGGGCCACAGGGCAATCGTTGTGGAGAAAAGGCCAAAGTTTTACGAGCGGCCACGGGCTGTCACTTTTGACCATGAAATTGCCCGAATTTTGGGCTACATAGGCATCGATGCTGATAATCATCCAGCCATCGAGCAGTACGACAGTTTGTACTACTGGAAGAATGCAGAAGGAAAAACGCTCATGGAGGTGGACTGGAACTCCATGACCGACTCTGGATTCCGTACTCGCTATTGGTTCTACCAGCCTGATCTAGAGCGTCATCTTCGTGAACTCGCCGGGTCTCTCGATGGTGTCGAGGTGCGTCAGGGTTGGGAGGTCGTAGGGTTTGAACAGGACGAAGAGTCGGCGACCATCACGGGAAGGCTCGAAAGTACTGGCGGTTCGGATACGATCCGCGCAAAATACGTTGTCGGAGCGGACGGTGCGAACAGCTTCATCCGCGAGCAGTTAGGTAGCTCTTATGATGACCAAGGATACTTCTTTGACTGGTTAATTTTAGATGTGATCCCAAACGAATTGGGGGACTGGAACCCAGCTCATTGGCAGCTATGTGACCCAAAACGCCCAACAACAATTGTGCCTGGTGGGCCGGGGCGTCGTCGTTGGGAGTTTCAAGTTCTGCCCGGCGAAGATTTAAAAGAGATCGCGAGCGTTGAGTCTGCTTGGAAGCTGCTTGAGCCGTGGGGGTTGACTCCAGAGAATGCCAAGCTGGAGCGGTCTGCTGTTTATCGCTTTCAAGCCGCTTCTGCAAACAAATGGCGTGAGAAAAGGGGCCTCATCGCAGGAGATGCTGCGCACCTCATGCCTCCTTTCGCCGGTGAGGGAATGTGTGCGGGGATGCGGGATGCTTTGGCCTTGGGATGGCGCCTCAACAGCATTCTTGATGGTACTGGCAATGAGACCTTGCTTGATACCTATGCGACGGAGCGTCGTGAGCACGTCAATTACTACATCGACTTCTCAATGATGCTCGGGAAGGTTATTTGTATCACTGACGAGCAAGAAGCGGCCGAACGAGACGCTCGCATGCTTAAGGAAATGGAAAACTACGACGGCACCCCCGTTGACACAGACGTTGCAACGCTCGGGCCAGGGTTGTGGATTGAACAATCACCTTTGGCAGGGGAACTGTCAGCGCAGGGCTTTGTCACTTCCAACGAACTCAAAGGTCGCTTTGATGATGTCGTAGGCCGTGGCTGGACCATTATCGGATGGAATGCTGATCCAAAACAGCTTGTCGCTGATTCCCTGCAAGTAGAACTCGAGCGTTTCGGATTCCGTTATATAGAACTGGGGCCTGATGGTGCTGGAACTAAATTTACAGACTCGGGAATTTTCACCCGTTGGTTTGAGACTAATGGCCACACTTTTGCAGTAATCAGGCCTGATTTCTACACGGCAGCTACTGCGACCACTGTCGATGGCCTAAATACCCATCTTGCCACCTTGCTTTCGAAGTTAACATCGCGAGCGTTTGCGTAGTCAGAAAGGAAATATCGCAATGAGTTTGAAGTTTAATCACGAAACACTCGGCCAACGCGTGCTGTTCGGAGCTGGTGAAGCGGCGAACAACCTGGAGAGCGAAGTCGAACGCCTTAGCGCGAAGAGAATAAACGCCTTAGCGCGAAGAGAATAATGGTCATTGCCGGCAAGCGGGAAATGGAGTTGGCAAGGAGCGTAGCATCACGGACTGAGGTGGCCCTTTTTCATGATGAAGTAGTCATGCATGTGCCCGTGGAAGTCGCAAATCGCGCGCGTAAATCCGCTATGGAAAACGAGATCGACCTCATCGTTTCAGTTGGAGGGGGATCTACCACAGGTACGGCGAAGGCGATCTCTCTGACGACCGGAATTCCTTCGATTGCTGTGCCAACAACATACGCGGGCAGCGAAGCCACAGACGTGTGGGGAATGACAGAGAATCAGGTCAAGAGCACTGGGTCGGATCTTAAAGTACTTCCAGTAAGCGTGATCTACGACTCTCAACTCACATTGAGCTTGCCGGTTGATATGTCTGTCGCCTCAGGACTCAATGGGATCGCACACTGTGTTGATTCAATGTGGGCTCCCCGCGCTGATCCAATCAACGCAGCGATGGCGGCTGAAGGTATTCGCGCACTGGCCGAGGGCTTACCACGAATTAGGGAAGATTCCACTGATATTTATGGGCGTGACTTGGCTCTTTATGGTGCGTACCTATCAGCGGTATCGTTTGCATCAGCGGGCTCTGGAATCCACCACAAAATCTGCCACATCTTGGGCGGTACATTCAATCTTCCGCATGCGCAGACGCATGCAACCGTGCTTCCGTATGTTCTAGCGTTCAACCTGACCGATGCTCCGGAAGCTGAACGGCGCATGGCAGCTGCGTTTAATTCGGAATCAGCACTTGATGGTTTACAGAATCTTCGTGAAGTACTGGATGCGCCAAAGTCACTGAAGGATTACGGATTTAGGGAAGACGGAATTCCAGAGACGGTAGCGCAGGCGTTGAAAAAATCCCAGCGTCGAACCCACGTGAAGTAACAGAAGAGAACTTGACCGATTTGTTAATCGCCGCACTTAACGGCGACGACCCGGCGCACCTCGTTCGGGCATAAAAGAAGGGAAATACGTGATGTCAAAAGATCAAATCTCCTCGGAACAGGTTGTAATTGAGCAAAAGCTTGTCGACGAAGTCGTGGCCTCGTTCGAGGAAACCCAGGATCCGCGGTTAAAGCACTTAATGCAGCGTCTGGTCGTCCACCTGCACGAGTACATCCGAGATGTACGTTTGACGGAAGAGGAGTGGAACTACGCAATTGATTTCCTGACGCGAGTCGGCCACATTACCGATGACAAGCGTCAGGAGTTTGTCCTACTTTCAGATACACTGGGCGCTTCCATGCAGACGATCGCGGTTAATAATGAGGCCTATAAAAATGCGACAGAGGCCACAGTATTTGGTCCCTTCTTCGTCGAAGATGCGCCAGAAATCGCCATTGGCGGAGATCTGTCGTTCGGTGCGAAAGGGCAGCCTGCTTGGATTGAGGGAACTGTTACCGACACCAATGGTCAACCCGTGCCTGGTGCCAGAATTGAAGCTTGGGAGTGCGATGAAGATGGATTGTACGATGTGCAGTATGACGATGACCGTACTAGTTGTCGTGCGCACCTTTTTACTGATGAGAACGGTTACTACGCTTTCTGGGGCCTAACACCAGTGCCGTATCCGATTCCGCATGACGGCCCTGTTGGCCAGATGCTGCAACAAGTGGGCCGATCGCCATTGCGGGCCGCTCACCTTCACTTTATGGTGACGGCTGAAAATTTGCGCACACTAGTGACCCACATCTTTGTCGAGGGGGATCCCCAAATCGAGGCAGGAGATTCGGTGTTCGGTGTGAAAGAGTCTCTAATTAAAAAGTTCGATGAGCAACCAGCGGGAACCCCTACACCGGATGGTCGAGAACTAGGAGAGCAGTCGTGGGCCAAGTGCCGCTTTGACATTGTTCTTGCTCCGGCAGATTTTTAGGTTACCTGGCTTATTCGTAACGAAGATTTGCCCGCGAGTGCGGCAACGAGCACATCGACAAGCCGCGCAACCTGGCCAAGTCTGTGACGGTGGAGTAGCGACACAGGGGCGTAGAGTACCCTTGCCCCTATGCTCGCAGCGCTGCAATTTGCTCTTATTGACTCGATCAACCTGCTTCTTATCGCGGTGGTCGTGGCTGTCGGCATCGCCACCCCCGCGATCCGGGGCAAGTACACGAAGATCACCAGCCTGCTGATTTTCGGCGACTGGCTGGGCGTGGCCGCCCTGTCGCTTCCGGTGCTTTTGCTGTTCGACCAGATCAGCGGGCAAATCCAGGCATTCTTGGACGGCCCGATCTTCGGCTGGATCCTCATCGCCGTCGGCCTGATCGTGGGCCTAATGTCGCTGAAGGGCGACGATAATTCGAAGCTTGTTGAGTTCATCATGGCTCCGCTGCGCAACGCTGGGCCGAAAACTGTGCTCATGGGTTTCGGCCTGGGCGTGATCCAGTCCGCCACATCAGCACCGTTCTACTTCGGTTTGGCGATTCTGGCCGCCGAGGAAGTGGCCTCCCGCTATATCTTCCTGTTGTTATACGCAACGGTGGCATTGAGCTTGCCGACGATCGTCGCCCTCCTTGTGTGGGTGGTGCGGCAAAAGCCGGAGTCGATCGTCGGAAAGCTGTTTGATAAAGCGCGGAATAACCCGCAGCGATTGTCCCTGATCGCGTCGTGGGCTGTGGCCCTGATGCTGATCGGGCTGGGCGTGGCCCACCTGGCTTAAACCCAGCTGACAATCCTGGTGTAAAACTAGAAGGCATGAGCTTGCTGTCCACCCGCATTGACCTGTCCGCCATCGCGCACAACACCCGCGTGCTCAAAGAGATGGTCGCGCCGGCGAAGCTGATGTGCGTGGTCAAAGCAGACGGCTACAACCATGGCAACCACCAGGTCGTGCCCGTGATGGAGGCTAATGGTGCCGATCGTTTCGGCGTGGCCACCATCGCCGAGGCCCGCGCGGTGCGTGAACTGACCGATAAGCCGGTGTTGGCGTGGATTTGGTCGCTTGACGACGAGGCCCCCGCCGACATCCAGCTGGGCGTGCCCACCCTGGGGCATCTGCGCAGGCTTGTCGACGATCCCACCGAGCGCACCGTTTACTTGATGGTGGATACGGGGATGAACCGCAGCGGGATCGATGAACAGGAGTGGTCCGAGGCCTTTGCACTCGCCGCCGGAGCTAGCCACCTGCACGTTGAGGGGCTGATGACGCACCTGGCCTGTGCCGACGAGCCCGCGGACCCTTTCACTGACGAACAGGCCGACACGTTCCGCCGCGCTATCGCCCAGGGACGTGCGGCAGGCCTTGAGCTGCCGACGAACCACCTGGCTAATTCGCCCGCGACACTCAGCCGTCCTGACCTGTACTTCGACCAGGTGCGGCCTGGTGTCGCGCTCTACGGTTTGGAGCCGATCGCAAACACCGGCCACGGCCTCAGACCCGCCATGACGTGGCGGGCCGAAGTCGCCGCCGTCAAACCGATCGCGAAGGGGGAGGGGACCAGCTACGGGCTGACGTGGCGCGCGCCCGACAACGGCTTCACCGCCGTAATCCCCGCAGGCTACGCGGACGGGGTGCCGCGTAACTGGCAAGACACCATCGAAGTGACCATCAACGGCAAGTCGTATCCGCAGGTGGGGCGCGTGTGCATGGACCAGTTCGTCATCTGGCTGGGCGCCCAGGAACCGGAGGTGCGCGTGGGCGATGAGGCCATCATCTTCGGCCCCGGCGGCATGAGCGCTACCACGCTTGCCGATCGCGCCGGGACCATCAACTATGAAGTCGTGTGCCGCCCCACAGGCCGCAACCAACGCGAATATATTCAGACCACACTCAAGGAGGCTTAAACCATGCGCGACACCTTCCCCTACGCGGGGCAGCAGCAGTGCGATGAGTTCACCGACACGCACGCGCTCGGTGAGCAGCTTGGTCGTGCGCTCGAGGCCGGCGACGTGGTCATCCTCGACGGCCCGCTGGGTGCAGGAAAAACCACGCTGACCCAAGGCATCGCCCGTGGAATGCAGGTCAAAGGCCGAGTCACCAGCCCCACCTTTGTGATCGCGCGTGAGCACACCAGCACCGTTGATGGGCCGAATCTGATCCACATGGACGCCTACCGGCTGATCGACGAGTCCGGCTCCGGCGACCCGCTCGGCGAATTAGACGCGCTGGATCTCGACTCTGCTCTCGACGATTCCGTGGTGGTCGCCGAATGGGGCGGGGGCCTCGTCGAAAAGCTGAAGCAAGATTATCTACTGGTCACCCTTGATCGTGAGACACTGGTACGTGAAGACCCTGAATCAGAGGGTCGCATAATTTCGTGGAGGATGCACCATGCCGGCTAACACCCCAACCACATTCGACTGGGGCGAGGACTACGCCAAGTTCCGTCCCACCTACCCCGACGAGCTGCCCGGGTTGCTCGCCGGGCTTGTCGACGACACCGGCCGCGCCCTCGACGTCGGGTGCGGTACCGGGCAGCTGACAGAGATGCTCACGGAATCCTTCGACACCGTGGTGGGTATGGATATCTCCGCTTCCCAGGTGAGTGCTGCCAAGGGGGAGGCGCACTACATGGTGGCGGAGGCCTCACAGGTGCCGCTGGCTGAAAAGTCCATCAACCTGGTGACGGCGGCGCAGTCCGCCCACTGGATCGACGTGGACGAGTTCTATGCGGAAGCGCGACGCGTGGCGGCACCAGGGGCTGCCATTGCACTGGTGAGCTACGGGCTGTGCATGATCGACGAACCCGAGGTGGACCGCATCTACCAAGAGTTTTATCAGGGCGAGTTCCACAAGTTCTGGGATGCGCGCCGCGTGCACGTGGAAACGGGGCTGCGGAACCTGCCCTTCCCGTTCGAGAAAATCGATGTGGAGTGCCCGGACATCATCAAGACGATGGGCGTGGAAGACTTCTTAAGCTACATCGGTACCTGGTCGGCGTCGAAGAGTGCTCAGGCGCAAGGTTCCGGTGATCTCCTCGATGAGCTGGGCGACAACTTGCGCTACATGTGGGGCAATAGACAACTGGATGTGCGCTGGCCGGTTGCTGTTCGGGCCGGTGTACTGGGACAATAGTCCCTATGCTGGACTATTTAGCGACCAATCCTCTTTTAGCGCTTGCGCTTATCCTCGCGGTCGGTCTGGCACTGGGCAAGATCCGTATTTTTGGGATTTCACTCGGTGCCGCGGCCGTGCTTTTCGTGGCACTGGGCCTTGCCACCGCTAATCCGGAGATCCAGCTGCCGCCCCTGCTCTACCAGCTGGGGTTGGCGATGTTCGTTTACGTCATCGGCCTATCCGCCGGCCCCGTATTCTTCCGCGAGTTCGCCACCCGCGGGTGGAAGCTGACGCTATTCATGATCGTCTTGCTGGTGGTGCTGGTCGGCCTGGGCTGGGCACTGATCAAGGGCTTCGACCTGAACGCTGTGACTGGTGCCGGCATGTTTGCCGGTGCGCTCAGCTCCACGCCGGGTATGGCGGCGATCGTCGAGATGGTGCCAGACGCACAGTCGCAGGCACCGGTGGTGGGGTATTCATTGGCCTACCCAGGCGCGGTGATCGGCGCGATCCTCGTCGCCGCCATCGGCGCGGCCGTTCTGAAGGTGGACCACCACAAGGACGCTGCGGACGAAGGCATGGTCAGCGCGCCCTTGCAGTGGCGGGGCGTGGAGATCGGCGAGGGCATCCGGGGGCGTGTCGACGAGCTGCGCGCGTTGAGCGGGCAGGACGTGATCGCCACCAGGATTGAGCGCGCGCCGGGTGACCACGTGTTGGCCCACCCGCATGATGTGATTCGGCCGGGGATGCGCCTGCTGCTCAACGGCACCGACGATGCTCTGAATTCCGCGATTGCGGTGCTGGGCAGGCCTTATGACATCAAGATCGAAGACACGGGCATGATCTTCCAGGAGTACACCGTGTCTTCCAGTGAGGTGGCCGGTCGCCGCATCCGCGATATCGATCCGCTCTCGCGCGGTTTTCTCATCGCGCGTGTGCGCCGCGGCGACTCGGACTTCGTGCCGACCTCCTCGACGGTCCTGAACTACTCAGACCGCATCCGCGTGATCACAGCCCCCGGCAGGGTAGAAGAGGTCCGGGAGTGCGTGGGTGACTCGGAAAAGGCGCTGGGCAATGTGGACCTGCTGCCTTTCGCGCTGGGCCTCTCACTGGGCTTGCTGCTGGGTGCCATTCCTCTTCCTTTGCCGGGCGGGACCACGCTCACCCTTGGGTTTGGTGGCGGCCCGATTGTGGCCGGCCTGATCCTGGGTGCGATCAACCGCACCGGCCCGATTCATTGGCAGCTTCCGTTCCACGCCAACAAGACGATTTCAACGCTTGGCCTGGCCTTGTTCTTGGCGGGCGTGGGCACGTCGGCCGGCGCCGGTTTCCGTCAGGCGTTGACGGACCCTTCGTCGCTTGCCTATATGGGCGTGGGTTTCGTGATCACGGTGTTCTCCGCGGTGGTCATCGGTCTTGTCGGCGTGTGGCTGTTCCGCTTGAAGTGGGATGAGGCGATGGGCGTGTCCGCAGGCATGACGACGAATCCTGCCGTGATTACCTACTTGAATACGCAGACGGGTACTGATCTTGCGGACCGCGGTTATGCCACCGTGTATCCCACCACCATGATCGGCAAGATTGTTGCCAGCCAGGTCTTATTCTTGCTGCTGGTCTAGCTGGCGGTAGTATCGTGGCTATGAATCTCAGGAGCAAGGACAAAGGTTGGTTTGGCATCGTTATCGCGCTGTGGGTGATCGTGCTCGTCGCACTGATCTTCCTGGTGCCGAAGGGCAATGCCACCAGCGCGCCGACGAATTCCCTGCAGCAGGCCTTGGCGGATGCGGATGAACCCAGCGGCGCTGTCGACGGTCATGTGATCAACATGTCTGCAATCTACGGTGAAGGCTTGTACTACACCACGGTCTGTAACCAGGAGCCGGAACAGTTAGTGGAGCAGAAGCTGGGTTCGCGCATGGATGAGGTCACCCTCGATGGCGAACATGACTACGTGGTGATTTATGACGAGAGTATCGAAACGGACATTCAGACTGGTGAGCTGAACCCGATCCACGTCGACGCAGTTTCTACCGACGTAGTTGACCTGTGCAGCATCATCAATGACCAGTTCGCACCGACCGAAGCTTCGATGCCGTTCCACAAGGACCAGGGCGTGTGGCGCCTGGGAGTCCGCCAGTAATGTGGGTCTTGGCCCTCGATACAGCCACGCCTGATCTTGTCGTCGGGGTGCACCACACCGCCACCGGTGAGACCTTCGAGCAGGTGCACGAGGACACTCGCCACCACAATGAGCAGTTGGTCCCCACCGTGCAGGACGTGCTGCGACGCGCCGGGATCGAGTTCGCTGACCTTGGTGCGATCGTCGTCGGTTGCGGCCCCGGCCCCTTCACCGGACTGCGCGTAGGCATGGCCACCGCCAGCGCCTTCGGGCAGGCCTTGGGGATTCCCGTTCACGGCGTGGTCACCCATGATGCGATTGCTCAGCAGTGCGATGGTCCGCGCACGCTCGTAGTCACTGATGCCCGCCGCCGCGAGATCTATTGGGCGCTTTACGACGAAGGCGTGCGGATCTCCGGCCCCGACGTGGTGGCACCGGCAGACCTGGCCATCGATGGGGCGGTGGATACCATCGCCGCACCCGACCACCTTGTTGACGCATTGCCACTGGCTGCCACCGATGTGCGGCATGTCGGCCCGACGGTGAAGTCCTTGGTCGCCGCAGCAGACCTCGACGCCGACCCTGAGCCGCTGGTGCCGCTTTACCTGCGCCGACCCGACGCGAAAGAGCCGGCCCCGAAACCGAAGTCGCCCGCGATTCCAGAGGTAGAGCTGTGATTCTGCGTGAACTGCGCGCCCCTGACGCCACGCGTGTGGCGGAGATTGAAGCTGTTCTTTTCGCCGGTGATAGCCCCTGGAGCCGGGATATTTTCCTCGTCGAATTCGCTCACCCCCATACTTTTTATGTGGGTGCTTTCGACGAGGACGGTGATGTGATGGGCTACGCGGGGCTGGCCAAGTTGGGGCCGAACGATGATCCTGAGTTCGAAGTCCACACCATCGGCGTTGCCCCGGAGCACCAGCGTGCTGGCGTAGGGCGCGTGCTGATGGAGCAGCTCACCCACGCGGCCGACATGTATGACGGCGAGATCTTCCTCGAAGTCCGCACCGATAATGCAGCTGCCATCGCGTTGTATGAGGCCTTTGATTTCTATCAGATCAGCGTGCGGAGGAACTATTACAAACCGTCCGGTGCCGATGCGTACACGATGAAACGGCCCGCCCTAAGCGAAAGGAATAACGCATGATCATCCTTGGTATTGAGTCATCGTGCGACGAGACCGGCGTGGGCATTATTGAGCTTCACGACGATGGCTCCATGCACATCAAAGCCGATGCCGTGGCCTCCTCTATGCAGGAGCATGCCCGCTTCGGTGGTGTGGTTCCGGAGATCGCCTCGCGCGCCCACCTGGAGGCGATGCCTCAGGTGATGGAGCAGGCGTTGCGGGAGGCGGGCGTCGATAAGCCCGATGCGGTGGCTGCGACGGTGGGGCCGGGCTTGGCTGGCGCGCTGCTTGTGGGCGCTTCGGCTGCTAAGGCCTACGCGGCGGCGTGGGGTGTGCCGTTCTATGGTGTGAACCACTTGGGCGGGCATGTGGCTGTGGCCAAACTGGATGGGGCGGAGGAGCTGCCGCATTCGGTGGCGCTGCTCGTTTCGGGCGGGCACACCCAGTTGCTGGAGGTAGAGGCGGTGGGCAAACCGATGAAGGAGCTCGGTTCCACACTGGATGACGCTGCCGGCGAGGCCTATGACAAGGTGTCCCGCCTGCTCGGGCTGGGGTACCCGGGCGGGCCGGTCGTCGATAAGCTTGCGCAACGTGGCAACCCTCAAGCGATTAAGTTCCCGCGCGGACTCTCGCGTCCGCAGGATCTGCGTGGACCGCATCGTCACGATTTCTCCTTCTCTGGGGTGAAGACGTCGGTTGCGCGTTACGTCGAGCGCGCGGAACGTGAGGGCGAGGTGATCTCAGTGGAAGATGTGTGCGCCTCATTCCAGGAGGCCGTGGCGGACGTGCTCACCGCTAAATCCATGCGGGCCTGCGAGGATACCGGGGCGCGGACGTTGCTTCTGGGCGGGGGAGTGGCGGCGAACTCGCGTCTGCGGGAGTTGGCGCAGGAGCGTTGCGACGAGCGCGGCATCGAATTGCGGGTTCCACCGTTTGCCCTGTGCACTGACAATGGCGTGATGATCGCCGCGTTAGCAGCGCAATTAATTCATGAGGGTGCCCCCGAATCGGAACTGTCGGTGGGGACAAATACGTCTTTGGCAGTGGAAGTACCCCTAGTTGTCGCCTAATAGTCACGTATTGTTCATGTTGCCTGCGTACTTTCATGGGCATGACTATTGGATTTCTTGTCAACCCTGACCTGACCTACCGCGTCATCGAATTCGATCTTGAAGACGCGAACCAGTTCCTCGGTGGCACCATGCAGGACCGTGTTGCCGTCGCCTTCCAGGAAGACGGCGCACTGTACGCGGCGCTGTACTCCCCAGAGGCGAAGGAGTGCCGTGCTGAGCCGAACCCTGTGGCATCACTCGCACGCAACACCGCGGCCACCGGTAACCCGTCGTTCTTGACGGACCCGACTGCCGCGATTTCCGGCCCTGTGATCTTTGTCGACGCTGAAGGCGAGGATAATATTGATGCAGTGATCGAGCCGGTGAAGAATAGTATCCGTGCGGTACGTAATTACCGCGAGGATAATGAGGAGGACTACCGCCTCTGGCGCGCTGCCGTGCTGAATCTGGGCACGCTGCAGGACTAGGGCGCGCCAAGTGCGCCCCCAATGTTGAGACTTAGCACTCTCGTAGGTAAAGTGCTAATCAGGTTGTTTGGAACACAGTTGTTCACCCGCGACGACGGCTGTGCCGGTCACAACCAACCAGCACAAGAACACACACTGATGTGAAAGGTTTCAACATGGCAAACGTCAACATTAAGCCGCTCGAGGACAAGGTCCTGGTTCAGATCGTCGAAGCAGAGACCACCACTGCGTCCGGTCTGGTTATCCCTGACTCCGCTCAGGAGAAGCCACAGGAAGCAACTGTTATTGCAGTCGGCCCAGGCCGCACCGACGACAAGGGCAATAAGACCCCAGTCGACGTCAAGGAAGGCGACACCGTCATCTTCTCCAAGTACGGTGGCACCGAGCTGAAGTACGACGGTGAAGAGTACCTCCTGCTTTCGGCTCGCGACCTGCTCGCGATCGTCGAAAAGTAAGAGGTAGACCCACATGGCAAAACTTTTAGCATTCGACCAAGAAGCTCGCGAGGGCATTCAACGGGGCGTCGACCAGCTGGCGGACACCGTCAAGGTCACCCTCGGACCTAAGGGCCGCAATGTGGTCCTGTCCAAGGCCTTCGGTGGCCCGACCGTGACCAACGATGGCGTGACCATTGCCCGCGAGATCGATATCGAGGACCCATTCGAGAATCTTGGCGCCCAGCTTGTGAAGTCTGTGGCGGTCAAGACCAACGACATCGCCGGTGACGGCACCACCACCGCAACGCTGCTGGCGCAAGCGCTGGTCAGCGAAGGCCTGCGCAACGTGGCTGCAGGTTCCAACCCGGTGGCGCTGAATAAGGGCATCCAGGCGGCGACCGAGAAGGTCGTCGAGGAGTTGGAGGCACGCGCAACAGAGGTCTCCTCCAAGGAAGAGATCGCCAACGTTGCAACCGTGTCCTCCCGCGACAAGGTTGTCGGCGAGATGGTCTCCGGCGCAATGGAGAAGGTGGGCAAGGACGGTGTTTTGACCGTCGAGGAATCCCAGTCCATCGAGTCCTACGTGGATGTGACCGAGGGCATCTCCTTCGAGAAGGGCTACCTGTCCCCATACTTCATGACCGACCCTGAGTCCGGTCAAGCAGTTCTGGATGATCCTGCTGTGCTGCTCGTGCGCAACAAGATTTCTTCCCTGCCGGACTTCCTCCCACTGCTGGAAAAGGTCGTAGGCGCGAACCGTCCGCTGCTGATCATCGCTGAGGACGTTGAGGGTGAGCCACTGCAGACCCTCGTGGTCAACTCCATCCGCAAGGCACTGAACGTCGTTGCTGTGAAGGCACCGTATTTCGGTGAGCGTCGCAAGGCGTTCATGGATGACTTGGCGGTAGTGACCAAGGCGACCGTGATCGACCCAGAAGTGGGCGTCAACCTGAAGGACGCGGATCTGGACGTGTTGGGCTCCGCCCGCCGTGTGACCGTGACCAAGGATGACACCGTGATCGTCGACGGCGCCGGCTCTGCTGAGGACGTGGAAGCACGCCGCGAGCAGATCCGCCGCGAGATCGAGAACACTGACTCCACCTGGGACAAGGAAAAGGCTGAGGAGCGCTTGGCCAAGCTGTCCGGAGGTGTGGCAGTGATCCACGTCGGTGCAGCCACCGAGACCGAGGTCAACGAGCGCAAGCTGCGCGTGGAAGACGCCATCAACGCTGCACGCGCAGCGGTCCAGGAAGGCATCATCGCGGGCGGTGGCTCGGCGCTGGTGCAGATCGCCAAGACCTTGCGCGAGTACGCGGAAGAGTTCGAAGGTGAGCAGAAGGTAGGCGTTCTGGCAGTCGCACGCGCACTGTCCAAGCCAGCATTCTGGATCGCCGAGAACGCCGGACTTGATGGCGCAGTCGTCGTCGCTAAGACCGAGGACCTGCCCAATGGTGAAGGCTTCAACGCCGCAACCATGGAGTACGGCAACCTGATCGAGCAGGGCATCATTGACCCTGTGAAGGTGACCCACTCCGCTGTGGTGAACGCTTCGTCGGTCGCACGCATGGTGCTGACCACTGAGGCCTCCGTTGTGGAAAAGCCTGCTGACCCAGAGGCTCCGGCCGCTGGTGCACACGGCCACCACCACTAGATTCGAAGCAGGAAACGCTAACTCCCGCCACCCAGTACTTGGGGTGGCGGGAGTTCTTCGTCGTGAAGTGAAAAGTTACTTCGCTGTTGCCGTGACGGTCCGCTTCACGCGCTGCTTGCGTGGGCGGCGGGTGCGCAGCAGGTTCTGGCGCTCGGACTCGCTCATGCCACCCCAGATGCCGTAGGGCTCAGCGACTTGGAGGGCGTGCGCGCGGCACTGCTGCAGCACGGGGCAGGTGTAGCAAATCGCCTTCGCGCGGTTTTCGCGCTGGGTGCGGGCGCGGCCACGTTCGCCATCAGGATGGTAGAAGACCTCGGAGGCCTCCCCGCGACATGCACCATGCAACTGCCAATCCCAGAAATCTGCGTTAGGTCCTGGGAGCTGCTGCGGCTGAGACATGATTGAAACTCCTTCAAAGTGCCAATGAGACAACGTGTAAAACAAGCTGTGTGCAGGCTGTCACGCTGCGGTACGTAGAGAAGTGTGGTACCCAATAGTTAACAGCTGGTTGACGAAGGGTGACTTTTGTCTAGATGAGACTGTTTCGTCGCGGGAAAACACGTGGTGAGCTGCCACTTTGGCGAAGGTTAAAGCTAGGTGAATTCTTTTCACGCTTTAAGGAAAGTGAGCTCTAGAGTGAATGAGGAGCGTTCAAGTCTGTAAGAACGGCCAAAGTCTGTACACTCATTACCCAGTTCTAGGAATCGATTGGCAAAAGTGACAAGGAAAGCTGTGGCCGAACAAGACACGGACGTGCAGCTAGCGGAATTAGTGCCGCTAGCTGCTGCTGGTGATCGCCGCGCGCTCCAGAGCGTGATCCGGATCGTTTACCCAATGGTGTTGCGCTACTGCCGCGCCCGCATCGGTGGCGGGCGCACCCCCACGGCGGAAGACACTGCTCAAGAGGTGTGTCTGGCGGTCTCGCAGTCTGTGGATAGGTACGTGGACCGGGGCAAGCCGTTTATGGCATTCGTCTACGGCATTGCGTTTAACAAAGTGGCGGATGCGCATCGGTCAATGGCGCGTGACAAGTCGAATCCCACCGAAGAAGTTCCAGATAGCACGCATGAGGGCGAAACCCCTGAAGAATACGCGCTGGTCAGCGACGGTAGTAACAGAGTGCGCAATTTACTCGATTCATTAAGTGACAAGGCCCGCGACATTATCATCCTGAGGGTGTTCGTTGGGCTTTCTGCAGAGGAGACAGCTGAGGCCGTGGGAAGCACGGCGGGAGCTGTGCGTGTGGCCCAGCACAGGGCACTCGCGTCTTTGCGTAAACAGTTGGAGCAAGGAGAAGAGGCGTAGATTATGACACGTCAAGGAGAAGGCGAGGAACGGGCGGATATCACCGCTCAATTGCAGCCGCTTGTCGACGACGATGCATTCCTCACCTCTCTGTCAGAGGGGGTGGACCCGTCTGAAGGGGCTGACGAATTAGCCACCCTGTTTTTAGAACTGCGTGAAGACGTCGAGAAGCAGATGCCTCCAGCTCCCGTCATCGAGGGGGCTGACGAAGAGCCTGCAGTCATTTCTTTGGGTGCGCGGCGGAGGCGCCGTGGAGCTAATCCCTGGGTCGCAGGTCTGATCGGGGCCGCGGCAGCAACCGTGGTTGTGGCAGGTTCCGGGGCGGCACTATATAACGCCGCCCCTGGCTCGCCACTGTGGGGCGCTTCGACGGCCGTCTTCGGTGACCGCACCGCAGTTGTGGAGCTTGCCGGGACGCTGGATGATATGCAGGTCGCCGCAGATAATGGCGATATCGAAGGGACGCGTGCGCTGCTTGAACAGGCGCGTTCGCTAGTCGATGCGCTTCAGGATCCTTCAGACAAGTCGCAGACTTCTTCCCGCCCAACCCCGCGCCCAACGGCCACTGTCACCCACACCGAGACGGTGGAACCGGAACCGGCACCTGCCGAACGTGAAGATGAGCCGGAGGGCCCAGTCACGGTGACAGAGACAGCTCCTGCCCCGGGAGCTGGTGAACAGCCTGCCCGTGAGACCGTCACGGTAACTCAGACCCAAGTTGCTACCGTAACCGTGCAAGCCCCGGCTCGCCAGAACCCAATTCCTGCAGAGTCGCAGGCGCCGAGCGATGATGGGGGAGAGTCGGTAGATTCTAGCGCACAGCAAGGGCCGGACGCCCAGGTGGCCAGACCGCAGAACTACTAGTTAGCGGGCCTCGAGGCCATCGAGGTACCCCAGCGCATAGTCCCAGGGGACATAGGCGTTGGGGTTTGGTTCCATGACGGGTTCGTGGACGGGTGGAACTTCTCCGGCCAGGGAAGTCACCATGTTGGTTTCCATGATTTCCCAGTCATAGAAGTGGAGCATGTCGCAGTCCTCGCACAGGAAGTAGATTCCCAGAATGCCGCGAGGGCGCAGCACGCGTTGGCAGTCACGCACATACTCGAGGTCCTGGATCAATGCGACGCGCTCTTCGTCGGAAAGCGGTTCTATGTGCTCCTCCTCCAGAAACGATGCGGGATCGTTGGGGTCGTCGGCGAAAGGATCGCGGGGCATCATCGATTCGAAATTCACACTGGTCACCCTATTGTCAGATGTGGGCTTGGGCAATTCTGATTATTTCTGATTATTGTTCATACCCTACGTCACCCGCAGCATGCTCTGGCTAGGAATGTTGGTGACATAGGCATTATGATGTGTAGAAATTCAATTGTAGGTGTGCGCGAAGGAGTTCTACACGTCATGTCCGATGATCATGTATTTACTGGCGGAGACGATCCCACCAAGATTGCCCTCCGCGGCCTGACTTTTGATGATGTGCTCCTGCTGCCGGCAGAGTCCCACATCGTGCCCGGAGAAGTGAACACGTCGGCGCAGTTCACCCGCGAACTGCGTCTGGGGATGCCGATTGCATCTGCTGCAATGGACACCGTCACGGAGGCGCGCATGGCCATCGCGATGGCGCGCCAGGGTGGTATCGGCGTGCTGCACCGCAACCTGTCCTCGGAGGAGCAGGCCGAGCAGGTGGACATTGTGAAGCGTTCCGAGTCCGGCATGGTGACCGATCCAGTTACCGCGCGCCCAGACATGACCTTGTACGAGGTTGATGAGCTGTGCGCGCGTTTTCGTATCTCCGGTCTGCCTGTGATCGAAGGCGATGGTGAACTGGTAGGCATCATCACCAACCGCGATATGCGCTTTGAGCGTGACTTTGACCGCAAGGTCTCCGAGGTCATGACCAAGATGCCGCTGGTGGTGGCGAAGGATGGCGTGGCGAAGGCTGAGGCGCTTGAGCTATTGAGCGCGAACAAGGTGGAAAAGCTGCCGATCGTCGATGATGCCGGCAAGCTGACCGGCCTGATCACGGTGAAGGACTTCGTGAAGACTGAGCAGTACCCGAACGCCTCCAAGGATGACAGTGGTCGACTGCTGGTTGCCGCCGGTATCGGTACCGGTGAGGACTCCTACAACCGCGCTGGCATGCTTGTCGACGCCGGGGTGGATGCGTTGGTCGTCGACTCCGCTCACGCACACAACAACCGCGTGCTGGAGATGGTGGAGCGTGTGAAGAAGGACTTCGGCGCCCAGGCTCAGATCATTGGCGGCAACCTGGCTACGCGCGAGGCAGCCCAGGCCATGGTTGAAGCTGGCGCAGATGCCATCAAGGTGGGCATCGGCCCTGGCTCCATCTGCACCACCCGCGTTGTGGCAGGTGTGGGGGCCCCACAGATCACCTCAATTTTGGAGGCGTCCGTTCCGGCACGCAAGGCTGGCGTGCCGATCATCGCGGATGGTGGCATGCAGCACTCTGGCGACGTGGCAAAGGCGATCGCAGCCGGCGCATCCACCGTGATGCTGGGCTCCATGCTGGCCGGCACTGCCGAGGCGCCGGGCGACATCGTCGTCGTCGGGGGCAAGCAGTACAAGCGTTACCGTGGCATGGGATCGATGGGTGCGATGCAGGGACGTGGCCTGTCGGGTGAGAAGCGTTCCTACTCCAAGGACCGCTACTTCCAAGCCGACGTGACCAGCGAGGACAAGCTGGTGCCGGAAGGCATTGAGGGCCGCGTTCCTTACCGTGGTGAGCTGGACACGATTACCCACCAGATCATTGGTGGTCTGCGCGCCGCGATGGGTTACACCGGTTCTGCCTCCATCGAGGAGTTGCAGACGAAGAAGTTCGTGCAGATCACTGCGGCCGGCCTACGTGAATCCCACCCGCATGACATTCAGCAGACCGTGGAGGCCCCGAACTACCGCGGTTAGAAACGACTTGTGTTGTGGCTTATTCCACGGCTTATTCCGCGGGGCGTGTGAGCGCACCGTAGAATAAGCACCATGCGTGAGTACGTAGAAATCGGAATCGGGCGCGAAGCCCGTAAAACCTACCACCTGGGTCAGGTCGCTTTAGTCCCGTCGCGGCGGACGCGTTCGTCGAAGGACGTCGACACCACGTGGAATATTGATGCTTATTCCTTCCGCCTGCCCATCGTGGCTCACCCCACCGATGCGGTTGTCAGCCCGGAGTTTGCCATCGAGATGGACAAGCAAGGCGGCCTCGCGGTGCTCAACGCGGAGGGTCTGTATGGCCGGCACGCCGATGTGGATGCGGCGCTAGCCCGCGTCATCGGCGCTGCCGGTGGTGTGGATGACATCTTCCTGCCTGAAGGCGGCTCCTACCCGGCGGCAACGCGGGTGCTACAGGAGTTGCACGCAGCTCCTGTGGACCATGAGCTGTTGGCAGAGCGGATCGCCCAGATCCGTGATTCCGGCGCCACCGTCGCTGTGCGCGTCAGCCCGCAGAATGCCCGTGAGCTAGCGCCCGTTGTGGCTAAAGCCGGGGCAGAGATCATTTTCATCCAGGGCACCCTCATTTCTGCAGAGCACGTCAGCCAGGGTGGCGAGCCACTGAACTTGAAGGAGTTCATCGGTTCCCTCGAAGTGCCCATCGTCGCTGGTGGCGTGACCAATTACTCCACTGCACTGCACCTGATGCGCTCGGGTGCCGCTGGTGTGATCGTCGGCTCTGGCGAGACCACCTCCGATGCTGCACTGGGCATTTCCATGCCGATGGGCACAGCAATCGCGGATGCAGCGGCCGCTCGTCGCGAGTACCTCGACGAGACCGGTGGGCGCTACGTGCACATCATCGCCGACGGTGAGATCGACCAGTCCGGTGATATCGCCCGAGCCATCGCCTGTGGCGCGGACGCCGTGATGCTGGGTGCTCCTTTGGCTCATGCATCTGAGGCAGCGGGCCAGGGTGTGTTCTGGCAGTCGTCGGCAGGCCACCCGCGTTTCCCACGCGGCCTGATCATGCGCGAAGCCGACGAGGCCGACCGCGAATCCCTCGAGGTAGTGCTGCACGGCCCATCCGCTGATGCGTTTGGCACAAAGAATCTGATTGGTGGACTGAAGCGTTCCATGGCGAAGTGCGGGTACACCGATGTGAAGAGTTTCCAAAAGGTGGAGCTGGCGCTGCGCTAAGTGCGCGCTGGTTATTTCACGGCGGTTCGGTGCGTGCACTAAGCTTTGGGGCGTGAATACACCAAATCCACGCCCAGTACTCGTCGTTGATTTCGGCGCCCAGTACGCTCAGCTGATCGCACGCCGTGTGCGTGAAGCTCGGATGTACTCCGAAGTCATTCCGCATACCGCCACCGCGGCAGAGGTGAAGGAAAAGAACCCTGTCGCGCTCGTGCTTTCTGGGGGCCCTGCCTCCGTGCACGAGGAAGGCGCCCCGCAGCTTGACCCAGAGATCTTGGAGCTGGGCCTGCCGGTGTTCGGCATTTGCTATGGCTTCCAGACGATGACCCGCGCGCTCGGGGGCACGGTGGAGAAGACCGGCCAGCGTGAATATGGTCGGACAAGCTTAACGACGAAGGGTGGCGTTCTTCACGACGGGCTGCTGCAGGAACATCCTGTGTGGATGAGCCATGGTGATTCTGTGACCGAGGCCCCGGAAGGCTTCGAGGTCACCGCCTCGACCCCGGGCGCTCCCGTGGCAGCGTTCGAAAACGTGGAGCGGAAGATGGCGGGTGTGCAGTACCACCCTGAGGTGATGCATTCGCCCCATGGCCAGGAGGTGCTCACCCGTTTCCTGACTGAGATCGCTGGTCTGAGCCAGGAGTGGACCGCCGCTAATATCGCGGAGCAGCTGATTGCTCAGGTGCGTGAGCAGATCGGGCCGGAGGGCAAGGCGATTTGTGGCCTGTCCGGTGGTGTTGATTCCGCTGTCGCTGCCGCAATTGTGCAGCGCGCGATCGGCGACCGCCTGACCTGTGTGTTCGTCGACCATGGCCTGCTGCGCCAGGGTGAGCGTGAGCAGGTGGAAAATGATTATGTCAAGGCGACCGACGTGCGCCTGGTCACCATGGATGAGCGTCAGGCGTTCTTGGACAAGCTGGCCGGAGTGACTGAGCCGGAAGCGAAGCGCAAGGCGATTGGTGCAGAGTTCATCCGTGCTTTCGAGCGTGCCGTCGCCGGTGTGCTGGAAGGCGAGCAGGTGGATTACCTGGTGCAGGGCACCTTGTACCCGGACGTTGTGGAGTCCGGCGGGGGATCCGGCACCGCGAATATTAAGAGCCACCACAACGTGGGCGGTCTGCCCGACGATGTGGAGTTTGAGCTGGTCGAGCCTCTGCGTTTGCTGTTTAAGGATGAGGTTCGCGCGGTGGGCCGCGAGCTTGGCCTGCCTGAGGTGATCGTCAACCGTCAGCCTTTCCCAGGCCCGGGCTTGGGCATCCGCATTATTGGTGAGGTCACGGAGGACCGTCTTGAGATTCTGCGCAAGGCCGACGCGATCGCTCGCGAGGAGCTGACCCGCGCTGGTCTTGACGACACGATCTGGCAGTGCCCTGTAGTGCTGCTCGCTGATGTCCGCTCCGTGGGTGTCCAGGGCGATGGCCGCACCTACGGCCACCCGATTGTCTTGCGCCCGGTGACCTCCGAGGACGCCATGACCGCCGATTGGGTCCGTGTTCCTTATGAGACCTTGGAGCTGATTTCCACCCGGATCACTAATGAGGTGGATGATGTGAACCGAGTGGTGCTGGACATTACGTCCAAGCCGCCGGGAACCATCGAGTGGGAATAGCCCCCGGCACGGGTGTTTAGCGCACCCAGACCTCGCCGATGGCGTGGCGTACTTCAACGGTGAGTTTCCCGCCGGTGGCCTCGGGGTTGTAGATGCCCTTTGAGGAGGTCGCGTCGCCATCGATCGGGGCGTCGCCACAGTGGGTGTCGCCCATGCGTGAGTAGCAGGTGATCTCGGTGTGCGTTTCTGCAGGCGGGATGATGTTGACTGTCCCGACGCCGCGTTCGATCAGGACCTGGTGGTCGTCGTTAAGCGCCGGCATTTCAGAGAGATCGAGGGTGACTTCGCCGATCACGTTGGTCATCCCGAGCGTGTCGAGCTGAGCCTCCTCGGTAACGGTTACTGTAGTGTCGCCCACGTTAAATTCGTTGTTGGCGAATGCCGTTGTGGTCACGCTGACTACGACGGCGGCGACCGCAAGCAGTCCCACCACCCATCCCGTGCCCTTGCGCTTTTTGGTGGGTTCGGGCTCCGGCTGGCGGTAGTCAGGTATGTCCCAGAGCTGTGGGCTGGTGCCCAGGGGGTCCCATTCGGGCGGGGTGGTGCGGCCGACGCTGGGGTGCGGGTAGCCTTCGACGGGGCTTAACGACGAGAAGTCGGGCTGGGTGGCAGCCTCGGGGGATTCCGTCGGTGTTTCCTGCTCCGGTTCTGCGAGCAAACCTTCGGGTGGGGTGGGGGTGCGCAGGTGCAGGAAGTAAATGAGGGCGCTGACGGCCGCTAAGGTCAGTAGTCCGGAGGCGGAGCTGAGATCGATTCCTACGCCGCCGACCAGGCCAAGGCCGAGGATCGTGCTGACGACCAGGAGGAGATAGCCGGTATCGCGATCATTCTTTTCCGGGTCGCTCAAGGTGGCCTTGTCGGCGTTGATGCAGTCCCAGGGCGATTTGCTCATGCCAAAGCGTGGCATGAGCAGCATGAGGATGAGGTAGGCGACCAGCGAGCCGCCCCAAGCGAAGAATAAAACGACGAAGACGATGCGCAGCAGAGTGGGGTCGATGCGGTAGCGGGCGCCCAAGCCCTCGCAGACGCCGGCGAAGTAGGCGTTGCCGCCTTGGGATTTGGGGATGCGTGGTGCGCGTGTGGCCCAGATGTCGTTGAGGGTGTCGTTGAAAGTGCTCATGCTTTTAGTGTGGTTGCTGGTGGTGCTTTTTTGAATCGGGATCTGCCCTGAACTTTGATTTCAGGGTTTCCCCCGATCCTTTCTTGGGGGCGTCATGGAAGAATCAGCTCTATGAGTGATCGTCGCCCCTATGCCTCGATGGACCCCATTATGGTGTACCCACGTTATACGCGCGCCAAGAACGGGCGCGTGCTTGCCGGTGTGTGCGCGGGCCTTGCCCAGCATCTGGGTGTGGATGTGAACTGGGTGCGCGTGGGTTTTGCCGCGGCGGCGTTCGTCTCTGGGATCGGCGCATGGGCTTACGCTCTTGCGTGGATGTTCTCGCAGCAGAGCGCGCGTGACGACGAGGTCCCCGGCGCTGGGCGCTGGACTGGGACGACGAACTGGTTGCTCATTGGGGTGGGTGTGCTCGGTGCCTTCATGCTTCCTGGTGCTTTTTCGGGTGTCAGTGCCGTGGTGCTGGTGGCGCTCGGGATTGTTGCTGTGGGTGCGGTGCTGGCGTGGCAGTCCTTCGATAGCGGGCACTGGTCGGTGGGAAATCGGATCGCTCTGATTGCGGGCGTGGCGCTGGTGTTCATTGGTGTGCTGGCCATGGTGGCGTTGTGGGAAGACGGTGGTTTTGGTGGCGCGGTGGCTTCGGTGTCCATCACGCTGCTTGGGGTGGGCGTGTTGATCGTGCCGCTGGTGATGCGCTTGACGAATTCGTTGATGCAAGCCAGGGAACAGGAGGCGGTGGCTACCCAGCGCACGGAGATTGCCTCGCGTTTGCATGACTCGGTGTTGCAGACGCTGGCGCTGATCCAGAAGCGGGCAGACAGTCCCGAAGCGGTGGCGCGCTTGGCGCGCGGCCAGGAGCGGGAGCTGCGGGCCTGGCTCTTTGATGCGGAGGAGAAGCAGTCCACGACAGTCTTCGCCGCGTTGAACAAGGCCGCCGGTGAGGTGGAGGACCTCGTCGGCATGCGCATCAGCGTGGTCACAGTAGGGGAGGATGTGGCCTTTTCTACCAGCACCGAGCCGTTGGTGTTGGCTGCGCGGGAGGCCATGGTGAATGCGGGCAAACATGCCGGGGTGGACCAGTTGGACGTGTATGCGGAGAACCTGGCAGGGGAGATGAGTGTGTTTGTGCGTGATCGTGGGCCGGGTTTTGATCTGGATGAGATCCCGGAGGGCCGCCATGGGGTGCGTGATTCCATCGTCGGCAGGATGGAGCGTGCCGGGGGATCGTCGTCGATACGCACAAGCGAGAATGGAACCGAAATTATGGTGAGTTTGCCGGTACTGTCATGACTATGGTGAAGGTTTTCTTGGTGGACGACCACTCTGTATTTCGTGCGGGCGTGCGTGCGGAGCTGACGGGCAAGGTGGAGATCGTCGGCGATGCGGGCACAGTGGCGGAGGCCGTGCGCGGCATTGAGGGATCGTCACCTGACGTAGTGCTTCTCGATGTGCACATGCCCGATGGCGGGGGCCGTGCCGTGATCAAGAACGCGCAGACGGATGCGAAGTTTCTGGCGCTGTCAGTCTCTGATGCTGCGGAGGATGTGATCGCGTTGATTCGGGCTGGTGCGCGCGGGTATGTGACCAAGAATATTGATGGCGCGGAGCTAGCCGAAGCGGTGGGGCGTGTGCACGGCGGGGATGCGTACTTCTCGCCGCGGTTGGCGGGCTTTGTGCTGGACGCTTTTGCGTCGGCGGGCACGGTGGAGGACCCGGAGGGGGAGCCGGAGAAGATCGAGGACCCGGTGGTGGACGCACTGACGCGCCGCGAGCTGGAGGTGTTGCGCCTGCTCGCGCGTGGCTATACGTACAGGGAGATCGGGGAGGAACTGTTTATCTCTATCAAGACGGTGGAGACGCACGCCTCGAATATCTTGCGCAAGACGCAGATGTCTAACCGCCACCAGCTCACACGCTGGGCGGCCGACCGGGATCTGGACTAGGAGCTTTAGGCGAACGCGAGCTTGCGGGTGCCGTCGACGTGGGGAAATACTAGCCACGCAAGTCCTGCCACCACGATTCCGGTGGCCACCACGCCAAATGCCGGCCACGGGGCGACCAGGGGAGCCAGCATGAGTGCGAGCCACCACAGCATGAGCGGCACGATCTGGCCGAGGGTGGGGAAAGTGTCTACCTGTTTAGCGTGGGCGTAGGCGCGCATCTCTCGTCGGTAAGGGTGCGCAAACACAAGGATGACGGCACCTGCCACGCAGGCCAGCGCCAACACCACCTTGAGCCCCAGGCCCAGCCCGCTGAGCACGAGCGCGACCGACGCGCCTGTCAGCAGGGAGGCCACCGCTCGGACCACAAAAGGGGTGGGAATGGGTGTCTGGTGTGCACGCATATCGCCGTAGGCCGTCATGGATCTCTACGCTACCAGCCGGTTCGAAAGCTCATAAAAACTTAGAAAGCACGTTCGAAAAATTAGTTGCACATGTCGGCTTCGCGGAGCATACTAATGCTTGTGACGGGAACAAGTGTTCGGAAGCTGGAGGGGCTGGATCGCCATGAAACGATCGCCGCCCTGCGCTCGCGCATGGCCGAAATCGGCGGCGAGGTTCCCGAACGCGTTGTCGATGATACTGACGTGGTGCCTGTCGGAGAAAATCTGCAGGTGCTGCTGCCGCATGGAGGTGTGCCGCGCCGGGCGGTGACGCACTGCAGCGACACGGCCTCCCTGATCGTGGAGCTGTTGGAGCAAGTGACCAGCACGGGCCAGCACGCGGGAGTGGTGGGGTGGCCGGACTTATCCTATGCGGGCCTGTCGCGCGTGGATCGCGTGATTGCGGTGCCAGACCCGGGAACGGATCCGCTGCAGGTGGCCTCGGTGCTGGTGGAAGGCTTGGACCTTGTGGTGTACCGCACGGGCGTGGAGTTGAACCTTTCCCCAGTGCGCGCCCGACCTTTGCTGGCGCGGCTGCGGCAAGGGAAGGCGGCCCTGGTGATGGTGGGGACGAAAGTGCCATCGCCTGCGCTGACTATTGCCGCGGAGGTGACACAGTTTCGCGGGATCGGCCAAGGCAGCGGCCGGATCACCGGCTGGGACATGCAGGTGCGTACAGAAGCGAAGGGGTACCGGCCGGCCTCCGGGGTGGTCACGGTGGGCGAGGCCGAGCAGAAGCCGGGCCTGCGGGTGGTGAAGTAGATGCGGGTGGCAGCGCTCTGGTTTCCTGACTGGCCGGTGCACGCCGCACGCCTAGCAGGAGACAGTGCCGACAGTGCCGACGGCGCACTGACTGAACCCATCGCGATCGCCGCCCACTACCGCGTGGTGGTGTGCTCAGCGCAGGCAAGGCGCGCGGGAGTGCGGCGCGGAATGAAGGTGCGCGCGGCCCAGGCGGTGTGCCCACAGCTGACGGTGTGCGAAGCGGACCCGGACCGGGATGGGCGCATCTTCGCCTCTTTGGCTGCGGGTTTTGATGACGTGGCTTCTTCTGTGGAGGTGTTGCGTCCCGGTCTTGTGATCGTCGACCTTGCGGCCGCCGCCAAGTTTCATGGCAGCGAGGACACGGTGCTGGAGATGCTCATCGATACCGCGGCGCGCAAAGGAATCGAGGCCCAGGCGGGTGCGGCCGATGAGATCGCTACCGCTGTGCTTGCGGCGCGCCGCGGGGTGATCGTCGATAAGTCTGCGGACTTCCTGGCCACCCAGCCCATCGGGGTGCTGGTGGCGGAAGTCAGTTTCGGGATTGATCCTGAGGTGGTGCGTTCCCTGTCGCAGCTGGGTGTGCATATGCTGGGGGATTTGGCGGCGTTGCCATCCACGGCGGTGACCACGCGTTTTGGCCAGGCGGGGATCGCTTGTCACCGCATTGCGCGTGGTGCGCCTGATCGTCGGGTCGCCCCCGAACTGCCCACCACTGAGTGGGCTGTGGGAATTACACCCGAGGAGCCGATTGAGCGTGTCGACGCCGCAGCCTTCGCCGCCCGCCACCTTGCCGCAGCCTTGCACGAAAAGCTGAAGAATCTGGGGCAGACCTGCGTGCGCCTTAAGGTCATCGCCGAGCTTGAAAACGAGACCCGGCTCGAACGCGTCTGGCGCACCCGGGAGGCGCTGACGGAGGCCGCTACGGCGGACCGAGTGCGCTGGCAGCTCGACGGCTGGCTGACCGGTGGGGGTGCGGGTGCGATCGTGTCGTTGGTCCTGGAGCCGCTGGAGCTAGCGCGCCCGGACGCGGTGGAGCAGTTGTGGAATGAGGGAAGTTCTTCGGATGGGGCACGGCGCGTGGTGGAGCGGGTGCAGTCCACGCTGGGCACTGATGCCGTGGTCCAACCCGCTCTGGTGGGTGGCCGGGGTGTGGGGGAGCGGGTGGCACTCGTCCCCTTTGGCGACCATGCTCCTGAGGTACGCGATGCGCCATGGCCTGGGGCGATTCCCGCGCCGCTGCCGGCCCGGCTGGGTGGTGGCGTGGCGCACCCGGCATCGCGCATCGTCATGGTGGATAGTGCAGGTCAGCTGATTCAGGTCACCGCAGAGGCGTTGCTCAGCGGGCAGCCCGCCGCCTTGAAATGGGGTGACTCCTATTATGCGGTCACCGGGTGGGCGGGACCGTGGCCTGTGGATAGTGGCTGGTGGGGGTCGGACCCGCAGCGGGTGGCGCGCCTCCAGGTCGTCGGCACGCGCGCAGGTGACGACGAGAAGCAATACGGATGGTTACTGCAGTGGAACAAACAGCAATGGCGCATCGAGGCGCTGTATAGCTAGAAATTTTAGGCGCGGATATCAATGACTAAGCGCAGCGGATCCTCGAGCGCTTCCACCGAGTAGGGGGCCTCTTTGTGCAGGCCGATGATGAAATGATGGCGACTGCCCGTAATACCAGCGTCGAAAATCTCAGGGATATTGGCCTTCTCGTCGGACATGCTCAAGTTTGGAGTATTCTCGCCTTCCTCCACGCCGTCAATATTGACTAAGAGGAATGCCTGACCTTTGACGTTGATGCCCTCGCCGCTGACCGGGTGCGCGGCGTGGCTGACGTAATCGATAAACCAGCCGGGTTCGCCCTCGCCTTCAAAGTCGAAGACGACGCGCTCGAAACCCTCGTGGTGGCCCACGCGAATATCGCTGACTGTGAGCTGGCCGGGCGCTTCGGGGCGTTGCGTTTTCGGGCCACTGTCGGCAGTGCCCAGGGGTGATACACCGCCGAGTGGTGCAGTGGCATCAGCTGGCCTCAACGTGGAGTTTGGGTCACCTGCACACGCGGACAGCATAGCTGCGGTAAGGACAGCACCGCAGAGGGAAAGAAGGGGTTGAATACGCATCGGTTCAATACCGTATAACTCGCGGCGAGAGATGTGAAATAAATTCGACGAAAAATGGAAAAGGTAACCAAACTGTTGTAAAGGATTGGGCCGGGGTGGTCTTAGTAATTCTTGTAGGGTGGAGCTATGACCCAGGCACCCACAATTCGCTGTTCAGACATTGCTCCCGAACCTCTGCCGGGCTCCGCGAAGCAGGCCTCCATCTACGTCATCTTCGAGTGGCCCCATGCGTGGAGCAAGGACGTGCTCGATGGAGGCACGTTCGGCCCAGAATTGACCGCCAAGTTGAAGGCGCATCTCGACGAAGCGGGCGCCACCCTGCAGCTGATCCGCCACCCGACGCGCGAGGGCCGCAACATCGAGGACCACCACCTCTATGTTGTGTTTGCTGAGCAGGCAACAATTGAGGTGCTACACGTTGACGGGCCCGAGGCAATTTTGGATCTGGACTTAAGCGCGCCGCTGCGTTGCGGCGGGGTGCAGCGGACCCGCCCGCTGGCGCTTGTGTGTACGCATGCTAAGCGAGACGCGTGCTGTGCCATCAAGGGGCGCCCGATTGTGACGGAGTTGGAGAAGCGCTACCCGTTTTCTGAGCGTGGTGATGTGGTCTGGGAGACATCGCATACAAAGGGGCACCGGTTCGCGCCGTCGACGTTGCTGATGCCGTGGGGTTATAGCTTTGGGCGGATGAACTTGGAGGCCACGATTTCGATGGTGGAGGCCGCCCATAGGGGCGAATTTTTCGTTCCAGGGAACCGGGGGCGCGGCACCCTAGCGCCTTATGCGCAGGTGGCGGAGATCGCGGTGGCGCGACAGTTGACTCAGTCCGGGGCAAGCGTAGCCTATGGCCAGTTGCGCATTGTGGACGAGGATGTCGTCGAAGATGCGGGCGTGGCTACGGTGACCGTGGAGGATACCGCTGAAGGCGCGGAGCGGCAGCGCTACCAGGTGATGTTGAGCGTCCGAACCGTCGCTGGCATTATCCCTTCGTGCGGTAAGGAGCCGGAGAGCGGACCAGTCTGGGATGTCGCGTCCATTACTGCGTTAGAGTGACGCAATAAATTGTGGCTACCATACATAACGGTTAGGTTAGTCCACATGAAACAAGAACTTGCGCCGGTGGGCGTGTGGGCGTCTTTCAAGTACGCCTTTTCTTCTGTTCCGCGCGCAACGCGTGAGATCATTGCTGGTCTTACCGTTGCGTTGGCGTTGATTCCAGAGGCGATTAGTTTCTCGGTCCTGGCAGGCGTGGCCCCGGCGGTGGGCCTGTATTCCTCCGCGGTCATGGCGATCGTGATTGCTTTTACGGGTGGCCGCCCTGCCATGATTACGGCGGCGACGGGTGCGGTCGCGCTAGTGATCGGCCCAGTCTCACGCGAATACGGCCTAGAGTATCTCCTGGCCACGGTGATTCTGGGCGGTGCCATCCAGATCGTCCTGTCCCTGCTGGGAGTGGCGAAGCTGATGCGCTTTATCCCGCGCAGCGTGATGACCGGCTTCGTGAACGCCCTGGGTATCACGATCTTTATGGCCCAGTTGCCGCACCTGATCGATGTGCCGTGGCTGGTCTACCTGATCTTCGCGATCGGCCTTGTGATCATGATCTTTTTGCCGAAGCTGACCAGCGCGATTCCCGCACCACTGGCCACCGTGGTGGTCCTAACGCTGGCCGTGTGGGCATTCGGCAGTGACGTGCCCAACGTGGCGGACCAGGGCGAACTGCCAAATTCTTTGCCGGGGTGGATCATCCCGGATGTGCCGTACACGTGGGAGACACTGCAGATCATTTTCCCTTATGCCTTTTCCATGGCTGTGGTGGGCCTGATGGAGTCGCTGATGACGGCGAAGCTTGTCGACGATATCACCGACACACACTCCAATAAGACCACCGAGGCGCGCGGCCAGGGCATTGCCAATATTATTGCTGGTTTCTTCGGCGGCATGGGTGGTTGCGCGATGATCGGCCAGACCATGATTAACGTAAAGGAATCGCACGCGCGCACCCGCCTGTCCACGTTGGCGGCCGGCGTCTTCCTCCTCGTGCTGATCGTCGGCTTGGGCGATATTGTTGGCCTGATCCCGATGGGGGCCTTGGTGGCCATCATGGTGATGGTGTCTGTGGGCACGATCGATTGGCATTCGGTGAAGCCTTCCACGCTGAAGATGATGCCGAAAGAAGAGAACATTGTCATGCTCACCACCGTCGTCGGCACCTTGCTCACCAGTAATCTGGCCATCGGCGTGGGCGCGGGCGTGATCGCGGCGATGATTGCCTTTGCTACGCGCGTGGCACACCTGGCGCGGATCGAGAAGATCGACGACGGCCGCTACAAGGTGCACGGCCAGCTCTTCTTCGCCTCTTCGAATGATCTGGTGTACCAGTTCGATTACACCGATGAGGCGGACCATGTTGTCGTCGATATGCACGACGCGGACGTGTGGGATGCCTCCACCATCGCTGCCCTAGATGCCGTGACCGCGAAGTATGCGGAACGCGGCGCCACGGTCGAGTTCGTGGGGCTGAAGGGCAAGACCGCGAAGTGGGTCAATAACCTGTCGGGGCGTTTGGACGGCTAAAGCGCGCTGAGCAGCACAGGGGCGACGTGATCAATGACCTGATCCGTCGCCCCTTTCACCTCCGTGGGGGAGTAGGGGAAGCTGAACGAGTGGTCGGCGATGGCGTGCATGGGCAGATCATTCCAGGAATCGCCGAAAGTGTAGAGCTCATAGTCGCTAACACCCGCGTGCGTGAGGACATCGGTGATGCCGGCGCCTTTGTCACGCCCGGTGGCGATGACGTCGACGAATTCGTGGTTCGTCGTAAAGTGCGCCTGGGGAAAGTGCGTGGTGAGCGTATCGACGACCCGCTGATGCAGCTGCGGGTTCCCGGGCACCCAGAGGGCGACCACGGCGATGTCGGTGGTATGTACTTCGCTGACGGGCGCAGGCACGAAGCCGCGGGTCAGTTCGGTGGTGGTGCCGGTGTTGTTGGCGAAGGTGAGGTCGTGCTCGCCGGCTGTGGTGCCATAGACGGCCACGCCTTCGTGGTCGAGGAAGTGGCGCACAACTTCTTCGGCAAGGCTGGGGTTGAGGAAGTGGCCGAAGAGGAGGTTGCCTGCGTTGTCGGTGCCGGCGCACCCGTTGGACAGCACGTTGTAGTCGAAGCTGCGGTCTGTGCCGCTGAGCCCGTAGGCGAGGGAGGAGCGGGAGCGTCCGGTGGCAGAAATGGCAAGATGCCCGGCTTCACGCCAGGCATCTATTGCTGCGATGTCTGCGGGGCTGACCTCTCCATCGCGGTGGAGTGTTCCATCGAAATCGAATGCGGCAACCTTCATGCGGGCCAGTTTAGCGGCGCATTGCTTTTTTGGAGAGCCAGTTGCCCAGGAACTGAGCCAGCTGCACGATCACGACGATGACGATGACCGCCGCAAAGGTGACTTGTGGTTCGAAGGAACGGTAGCCGTAGACGATCGCAAAGTCACCGATACCGCCGCCGCCGATATAGCCAGCCATCGCGGACATATCGATTACGGCGATGAAGATGAAGGTATAGCCCAAGATCAGCGGCCCAAGGGCTTCGCGCAGGATCACCGAGGTGATGATCTTCCAGGGCCCGGCCCCCATGGAGCGTGCCGCTTCGATCACCCCTGGGTCGATGGACACCAGGTTTTGTTCCACGATGCGCGCCACGGTGAAGGTGGCGGCGAAGCACATCACGAAGGTGGCTGCTTCGGTGCCGATGGAGGTGTTCACCACGGCCACCGTGACGGGGTAGAGCATGGCGATCATGATGATGAAAGGGATCGGCCGGAAAAAGTTCACCAGCACGTTGATGATCCAGTAGATCACCTTGTTGCGCAGGATGCCGGACGGGCGGGTGGTGTACAAAAGCAAGCCCAGGATCAGGCCGAAGAAGCCGCCGACGAGCATGGTGATCACCACCATGTACAGCGTTTCGCCGATGGCATCGACGAAGGTGGGGCCTAACCGGTCCCAGTCGGCTTGGGCAAGGATCATCTCGTTCATCGCACAATCTCCTGGATATCGGTGGTGTTTTGCAAGGTGGAATAGAACTTCTCGACGACGGCGTCCGGCCCGCCCACACGCACCGTCATCTTGCCGAAGGAGTGCTGCTGCAGGGTGGTCACGCCACCGTGCACGATCGAAATCGACCCGCCCTCAGACTTCAGCGCGGAGGCCGCTTCGAAGAAGCCAGACTCCTCCGTCAGGTCGATAGTGAACAGGCGCCCGCCTTCAGCCTTCAAGCTTTCGGTTTCCACCAGGTCGGGCGTGTTGCGTAACGACGAGGCCACGAACCGCTGCGCCACGTGGGTCTGTGGGTTCGAGAAGACCTCGTACACGCTGCCGTATTCGACCACGCGGCCATCTTCCATGACCGCGACCTTGTCAGCGATGGAGCGAATGACATCCATTTCGTGAGTAATCACCACGATGGTGATGCCGAATTCTTCGTTGACCTTGCGCAGCAGTGCCAGGACTTCCTGTGTGGTTTCAGGGTCCAAGGCGGAGGTGGCTTCGTCGGCAAGCAACAAGGTGGGGTTGGTGGCAAGCGCACGGGCGATGCCGACGCGCTGCTTCTGGCCGCCGGAGAGCTGCTCCGGGTAGTTCTTGCCGCGGTCGCCAAGGCCGACGAAGTCGAGGAGTTCGGCGACGCGCTGTTTGCGCGCGCCTTTGTCCATACCCGCCAGTTTCAGGGGGTATTCGATATTGCCGGCGGCGGAGCGGGAGTTGAACAGGTTGAACTGCTGGAAGATCATGCCGATATTGCGACGCAAGACGCGCAGTTCGCGTTCGGGCATGGGGACTACGTCCACCCCGTCGAGCAGGAGCTGTCCGGAGGTGGGGGTGTCCAGCCCGTTGATCATGCGGACCAGGGTGGATTTACCGGCACCGGAGTAGCCGATCACGCCCAAGATTTCGCCGGGCTCAACGGTCAGTGTGACACCGTCGAGAGCTCGTACCCCTCCGTCGAAGACTTTGGTGATGTCACGGAATTCGATCCGTGTGCCGGTAGAAGCCACTACTTGTAGTCCTCCTCCAGACGCGCAAGCACGTCATTCAGCTCGCCCTTGTCGCGGGAGACCTCTACTGCGGTGCCTTCGGAGTCCTCGGCGACTGCCTCCATGACCTCAGGGGAGTGCCACAGTTCGACCAGCTTGTTCAGGGCTTCGTCGTCAATGTCTTCCGAGCGTGCGGCGAAGACGTTGATGTAGGGCTCTGCCTCGGTGGAGTTCGGGTCATCTTCGAAGACTGCTTCTTCGGGGGAGATGCCGGCGCGTCCCAACCAGGAGTTGTTGATGATGGCAGGCTTGCCTTCGCCGTAGACGGTTGGGGTCTGTGCGGCGTCGATTGGAGTGACGCTGACCTTGGACGCGGCGGTGTCAATGTCAGCCGGAGATGGGTCGAGGAGGCCCTCTTCCTTCAGGGTGACCAGTCCGGCCTGGACCAGCACGTTGATGGCGCGGCCCTGGTTGGATGGGTCGTTCGGGATGGCCACTTCTTCGCCCTCGATGCCGTCGATGGAATCGTGGTCCTTCCAGAACAGCGCCAGCGGGTAGATCTCGGTGGATCCGACAACCTTGAGGTCCTGGCCTGCGCCCACGTTGTATTCGGCGAGGTACTTGATGTGCTGGAACTTGTTCACGTCGATGACACCCTGGGCGAGGGCCTCGTTGACGGGCGAGTAGTCAGAGAACTGCTCAATTTCCAGCTCGATGCCCTCTTCCGCGGCGAGGTCAGCGAAGACCGACCATGCCTTCTGGTCCGAGTCGGTGGTGCCGATGCTGATGACGGTCGAGCCGTCTGCGTTGGTGTCTGAGGATTCGTTGCCACACGCGACTAGGCCGGTTGCCGAGATTGCGAGTGCCGTTGCTGCTGCGAGAACGCGGTTCAAACGCATGAGGGGATCTCCCTTGCTTGTTGTTGTAGAAAACTGTTGGAGGATAACCTAGCACCTAGTGGACCGCTTAGTCTAGTTGGCCCGCGCAACTAGTCGCGCTTGCGCCTGGCACAAACATTCGAATGATGTTAGTTTGGGTCCCGTGAGATTTAACGGCGGGGCACCTTTATCGTGGTCGCGGCTTGAGCGCATTTTGTCGGGCCGCCCTGGGCCCACGCCTGTCTCCGTCGAGCATCTTTCGCTTGACGACGAGGCCCCTGCCGGGCATTCCGCTGTCCTTTTCGCCGAGCTGCACGGGCATTCCAGCTTTAATTTCTTGAGCGGGGCCAGCGAGCCGGAAGAGTGCGTGGACCGCGCGGTAGAGCTAGGCCTGCAGGGCCTCGCACTGCTGGACAGGGACGGTTTTTATGGCGCTGTCAAGACCGCCGAGGCCGCCGCCAAGCGGGGTCTGCCCACCGTGTTCGGCGCGGAGCTGACGTTGGATGGCCGCGTCCTGGCGGTGCTGGCGCGCGGGCCCGAAGGCTATAAGAGGCTGTCGCATTTGATGACGCAGGCGCACATGATCACTCGCGACAAAGATCGGGTGGCCTACCCGCCGCTAGAGATGATCGCGGACCAGCTTGGTGGCGAGTGCTATGTGCTGGCGGACCATGAATGGGCCGGCCAGATCGATCGCCTGGTCGAAGTTTTTGGTATAGACCGAGTGGTTTTGGAATATCAGTTCACCATGACCCCGGAGGATGCCGATCACCACGCCCAACTGGATCGGTTTCCCCAGTTAAAAGGTATTGTTACCGCGGTGCCGGGGGCCGCCACGCGGGACCGAGCACGGCTGGCGGCGGCGAAGCGCGCGTTGGCTCGTCGTGAAGCACTGGAACAAGCCCAAGGGTTCATCCACCCGATGGGCGCGGGCTGGATGCGCTCCGGCGAGCAGATGCTGCGGCTGGCACCAGAGCGTGCCGGGGAGATTGCCACCACGGTCGATATTGCCCGCGAGTGCGCGTTTACCCTCAATCTTGTGGGGCCGAACCTGCCGGATGCGGGCACGATCGATGATCTCACCCGCTTGACGTGGCAGCGGGCGGAGGTGCGTTATGCGTCGCGCCCTGAAGAGGTGAAGCAGCGCGCCTGGCAGCAGATCCGTTATGAACTCGATGTGATTGAGCGCCTGGGTTTTCCGGGCTACTTCCTGATCGTGAATGACTTGGTGGATTTTTGCCGCGACTCCAATATTTTGTGCCAGGGACGTGGCTCTGCGGCGAACTCGGCGGTGTGTTTCGCGCTGGGGATCACGAATGCGGAGCCGATTAGCGCGGGCCTGCTGTTCGAGCGGTTTTTGTCGCCGGATCGCGACGGTCCGCCGGATATTGATATTGATATTGAGTCCGGCCGGCGCGAGGAGGTGATCCAGTACGTCTACGACAAATACGGTCGCGATAATGCGGCACAGGTGGCGAACGTGATTACCTATCGTCGAAAAGGCGCGATGCGTGACGCTGCCCGCGCCTTGGGCTACCCGCAGGGCACGATCGACGGCTGGGCGAAGGGCTTGAGCGACCCGCCGGAGGACGTCACCACGCTTGCCGACGAATTCTCTGGCCAACCGCGCCACCTGGGCATTCACTCCGGTGGCATGGTGATTTGCGATCGCCCCATCGCCGATGTGGTGCCGACGGAGTGGGCCCGCATGGAGAATCGTTCTGTGATCCAGTGGGATAAAGATGATGCGGCCTCGGCCGGCCTGGTGAAGTTTGATCTGCTGGGCCTGGGCATGCTGGAGGCCCTGCACCACATGATCGATCTGGTGGAGCAGACGACGGGCGAAAAGGTGCAGCTGTGGGATCTGGATCTTGCTGATCCTGCCGTCTATGACATGCTGTGCCGCGCCGATGCCGTGGGTGTTTTCCAAGTGGAGTCACGCGCGCAGTTGTCGACCTTGCCCCGGTTGAAGCCGCGCAAGTTTTTTGACCTCGTCGTCGAGGTCGCCCTGATCCGTCCGGGCCCGATCCAGGGCGGCTCCGTCCACCCGTATCTGCGCCGCCGCGATGGCAAGGAGGAAGTCACCTATGACCACCCGGTGCTAGAAAAATCTTTGGGCAAGACGCTGGGCGTGCCGCTGTTCCAGGAACAGCTGATGCAGGTGGCGGTGGATGCTGCTGGCTTTTCCGGCGGGGAGGCGGACTCTTTAAGGCGGGCCATGGGCTCGAAGCGCTCCCCGGCCAAAATGGAGGCGCTGCGTTCCCGCTTCTTCGATGGCTGCTGGGAGACCAACCGGATCGATGAGGAGACGGCGACGAAACTGTGGAACAAGATCGTGGCGTTTGCCGCCTATGGCTTTCCTGAGTCCCACTCGCAGTCCTTTGCTTCCTTGGTGTATTTTTCGGCGTGGTTTAAGCACTATCACCCAGCGGAATTTTGCGTGGGTTTATTGCGGGCCCAGCCGATGGGCTTTTATTCGCCGCAGTCATTGATCCAGGACGCGCGCCGCCACGGTGTGCGTGTGCTGCCCGTCAGCGTGAATGACAGTGGGGAAGAGGCCAGGGTGCTGGACCCGCGGACCATTCGGGTGGGCCTGAACCTGGTTAATGGTTTAGGCAACGGTGCCGCGCGGGTAGAAAAACACCAGCCCTATACGGGGATCCCGGACCTGTCGCGTCGGGCCGGTTTGTCGGTGGCTCAGGTGGAGGCTCTTGCCAAGGCGGGAGCGTTGGATTGTTTCGGAGTGGATCGTCGTCAAGCACTGTGGCAAGCGGGCGTGGCCGAAAAGGAGGGGATGTTGCCGAATACCTCGGCCATCGAGGCCCCAGCCTTACCGGGTATGACGGCGCTGGAGTTGTTGGCGGCGGATGTGGCGCAGACCGGGGTGACTCCTGATACGCAGCCAGTGGCCTTCGTGCGCGATCTGCTCACCCAGCGCGGGGCGTTGAGCGCGACTCAGTTGCGTGAGGCGGAGGATGGGGCGCGCATCCGTGTGGGTGGTATTGTGACGCACCGACAGCGCCCCAATACCGCCAGCGGCGTGACGTTTTTGGGGATGGAAGACGAAACCGGGCTGATCAACGTGATGATCACACCCGGTTTGTGGAAACGGCATCGCGTGCTGGCGCGCACCGCGAAAGCCCTGGTGGTGCGCGGTATTGTGCAGAACGCTACTGGGGCAGTGACGGTTGTGGCTGATAAGTTGGAGCCGCTTGAGCTGAGCGAGGTGCTCTCGCGCGGATCACGCGATTTCCGATGACCACCGCCAGGAAAATCAGCGCGTAGAATACCGCCAGCGTTGCCGAAGTGGCCAGGTCAAGCACGTACGCGGCACCGAAGCCGACGATGGCGCCGACCGCGGCGATCGCCACCGTCACGACGAACATGTGTGAAATCTTGTTGACCATCTGGCTGGCGCTTGCCGCGGGCGCGACGATGAGCGCGAGCACCAGCAGGGCACCGGCCGCGTTGAACGCTGCGGTCACAGTGACCGCCACCAGAAACATGAACGTGCTCGACAGTACGCGGATGGGGATCCCCGTGACCACGGAGAAGTCCGGGTCGAAGGTACTTGCCACCATCTGCCGGTGGCACAGCAGCAGGAACGCCACGTTGAGGGCTAAAACGGCGAGCATCAAGTACATGTAGCTCGGGCCGAGGTCATAGCCCCCGATGATGAGGCGGTCGAAAGCCGCCAGGTTGAGATCACCCACCAAGACGAGGTGGGTATCCAGGTGGATATCGGAAAAGTGCGCTGACACCATGATCACGCCCACCGCGAACAGGGTGGGGAAGAGAAGGCCCTGGGAGGCGTCGCGGGTGATCAGGCCGGTGTTGTACAGCCATTCGGCACCCCACACCACCACCAGCCCTGCGGCTGCGGCGCCGACGATGAGCCACGGGGAGTCGAGGTTATTCGTGATGGCAAACCCCACGACGATGCCGGGGAAGGCTGCGTGCCCGATGGCGTCGACAAGCATGGAGTTGCGGCGCAGCACGACGAACACTCCAGGCACCGCGCAGGTGACGGCGGTGACGATGGTGAGCAGGAAACCTGCCATGAAGATACTCATGCCCGTGCCTTTCGTGGGGAGAAGATAAGGGACAGCAGCAGGATCGCCGCGAGCGTGACGACGATGACTGGTCCCGTGGGTAGCGGCCCCCATGCAATCGAGATATAGGCCCCAAGTGCGCTGGCACCCGCGCCGATCAGGGCGGCGAGCAGCACCATGGTGGACACGGAGCGCGAGAATTGGCGGGCCGCGGCCGCCGGGGTGATCACGAACGCGACCATGAGCACCAACCCCACCGCCTTAAGCCCGATGACCGTCGCGATGACCAAGGTGGTGAACATGACCGCGTCGGTGGCGTGGCGTTGAAAGCCCATCATCTGTGCGTGTTCTTGGTCGAAGCTGGAGACGCAGAGTTCTTTCCACGCAGCGACCATGATGAGCAGCGCGAGCCCGCCGACGATGAGGCTGACCACGATGTCATCGCGCGTAAGTGTTGAGGCGTTGCCGAAGAGGTAATCTTTAACGCCACCTTTGCCGGGGATGGGGCGGCGGTCGATGTACTGCATGATCAGCATGCCTGCGCCGAAGAAGCCGGTGAGCACGACGGCCATGGCGGTATCGAGGGCCACGGTGGAGTTGTGTTTGATCCAGCTGACCAGCCAAGTGGCGGCCACGCCGACGATCACCGCGCCCACGATCAGGCCGAACATGGAACGCCCCTGCAGTCCGATGGCGGACAGGAAAAGGAAGGCGAGCAGCGTTCCGGGCAGTGCTGAGTGTGAGATCACGTCGGAGATCAGCGACTGTTTCCGCAAGTAGGCGAAGACGCCTAGGGCACCGGCGACAAGGCCGATGGCAGTCGTGCCGATCAGGACTGTGACGTAGGTGTAGTTGGTGAAGAATTCGGTAACACTCATAGTTTTACTGGCGCTTGTCCGTATGCGGCCTGGATGGTGTCGCGGTTGAAGGCCTCGCTGACTGGCCCGGCAGTCACGACGGAACCGCCGGACAACAAGGTGACGTGGTCGCAGAGATCGGGCACAGTGTTCAGGTCATGGTGCACAACGACGATGGTCTTGCCTTGGGCGCGCAGCGAGTGGAACACGTCGACGATCGCCTGCTGGGAAATGTGGTCGATGCCTTGGAAGGGTTCGTCCATGAACAACAGGTCCGGCTGCCCCGCTAGGGTGCGTGCCAAGAAGACGCGCTGGCGTTGACCACCGGAGAGCTCGCCGATCTGTCGCGTGCGCAGATCGGTGATGCTGACATCCACCATCGCTTGTTCGGCGCGTTGACGTTCCTTGGTGCCGGGGCGGCGGAACCAGCCGAGCTGGCCGTAGGTGCCCATCAGGACCACCTGTTCCACGGTGATGGGGAAGTCCCAGTCCACCGAGGTGTGCTGCGGCATGTACCCGATGCGGTTACGGACGCGCCCTAAAGGCTGGCCGAAAAACTCGACGGTTCCGCGCTGGCGCTCGATCAGCCCCAGGGCGGCCTTCATCAGGGTGGATTTGCCGGACCCATTGGGCCCTACAATCCCCATCACGATGCCTTCTGGGACGAGGATATCCACACCTTTGAGCGCTTGAACGTTGTTATAGCTGACAGATATATCGTGTGCTTGGAGAGCAGGAGAACTCATTTGAGCCCCTCAGAGACCGTGGTGGCGTTGTGCTCCAGGACACCGAGGTAGGTGTCGGTGGGAGCGGTGGGGCCAAGCGAGTCCGCGAAAAGTTCCTCCGTGGAGACGGTGACACTCCAACCGCGGGATTCCACGGCCTCCTTCAGTGAGGTGATGGCTTGCGGGTTTGCTTGGTTGTCCTGGAAGATCACGGGGACTTTGTTGTCGGCGATATAGTCGGCCAGCTCCGACAGTTCGGTGGCGGACAGTGCCGCTTCGGTGGAGATGAAGTCGGTGGCCCGCACCTCTAGATCATAGGTGTCGCCGAAGTAGGCGAAGGCGTCGTGGCCGGTCACCAGGATGCGAGGGTCCGGGATGTCCTCCATCATGGCGGAGACTTCCTCGTGCTTGGCGCTGATCTTATGGTTGTACTGCTCGGCGTTGGCGGCGTATTCGTCGGCACGCTCAGGATCGATCTCTCCGAGTTTGGTGGCGATGGCATCCACAACCTGTTGCCACGCCAGCGGGTTATTCCACACGTGGGGGTCATGCAGCGCGTTACCTTCGTCGTCGGTGTCATCCCAGCCCAGGAGCATGTCTTCGTCCACGGCTTCCGCGACGGCTACTTGCTTGTCGCCGAAGGATTCGAGCTGGTCGATCATCTGCGCTTCCAGGTAAAGGCCGTTCCACAAGACCACATCCGATTGGGACATGGTTTCGATGTCCTTGGTGGAGGGCTGGTAGGTGTGCGGGTCGCCGCCGGGGCCGACGAGGGTGACCACGTTGGCTTCGGGGGCAATATTGGCTGCCGCGTCGGCGATGTACCCGGTGGTGGCGAAGATGTCGAGGGTGCCGTCGGAGCCCTGTGCGGACTCGGAGACAGAGCAGGAGGCGAGCCCGGTTCCGAGCGCTACGGCCAGGGCCGCTGCAAGAATTCGCATTGTCGTACCTATTTCTTTGTCGTTACGTTTTCAGTTGTTCAACCCATTGAACAACGTTAAACCTAATCTACGAACACGGGGGTTGTCCAGTAGGATGTGGGCCATGCATATTCGCGATCTCCCCGAGCGCAGCCAGGACTACATCAAAACCATTTGGGATATCACCGAGTACTCGGGCGAACCCGCCGCCCTCGGGGAGATCGCTACCCGCCTCGAACAGAAAACGCCCACCGCCTCCGAAGCCATCAAGCGCCTGGGCAACCAAGGCATTGTTCACCACGAGCCCTATTCCGGCATTCGGCTCACCGACAAGGGCACCCAACTAGCCATCCAGATGGTGCGCCGCCACCGCCTCGTCGAAACCTTCCTGGTCACCGTGCTCGGCTACAGCTGGGACGAGGTGCATGACGACGCTGACCTGCTCGAACACTCCATCTCCGACAAGCTGCTCGAGCGCATCGACGCCCACCTGGGCCACCCCACCGTCGACCCACACGGCGACCCCATCCCGCGCGCCGATGGTTCGCTTGTCGACGATGACACCGCCTCGCTTGCAGCCGTCGAACCTGGCACCTACCAGCTGGCACAGGTCAACGATTCAGACCCCGAATTGCTCCGCTACCTTGATGCTCACGGCCTGATCCCGGGCGAGGTGATCGTCGTTAAGCAACCTGCAAGCGTGGGCCTGCTCACCGTGACCACCGAGGCCGGGGACGAGGTCACTCTGGCCGAATCCTCCCTGGGCGCGATCAGGGTCCGCCGATGAGCGAGATGAACCCCGTCTCACCGAAACTGGTGTGGGTGCAGTACCTCTCCAGCGCGATCTGGATTCTGGCGCTGCTGGCCGCGGCCGTCGTGGCCTACGTGCGCTGGGGTGGCTATTGGTGGATCGCGATCGCCGTCGTCGTCGCGCTGGTCGCGTGGTATGCCTGGCTGATTCCCGCGCGCGTGCGCCTGCACCGCTGGCAGGAGACTGGCGACGAGCTCCTGATCACCCGCGGCAAAATGTGGCACACCTTCACCGTGGTGCCCTACGGGCGGATCCAATTCGTTGACGTGAATGCCGGGCCCATCATGCGCGTCTTCGGGCTGAAGAACGTGGTACTGCACACCGCCTCGTCGACATCCGACTCCACCGTGCGCGGCCTACCCGCCGATCAGGCCGATGACCTGCGCCGACGCCTCACCGTGCAAGCGCGAGAGAGGATGAGCGGGCTGTGACCGAGCACGCTTATCGACGAGTCCACCGCCTCACCCCGCTGCTGCGATTCTGGACCGTCATCCTCGCGCTGCTGGCTATCGGGGTCGCCAACCTTAACCAGGCAGTGATCACGCGCCTTTCCGAAGCGGTCCGCGGCGACGACGGCTCCTTCATGCCCCTGCTTCTCGGAGTCGGCGCTTTTCTGGTGGCCTGCGTGGCCATCTTTGTGGTCTCCCAGATCTGGTGGGCCGCCACCGGATTCCGCCTCGACGACGAAGAGGTCCGCCTCAAACGCGGTGTCATCTCCACCCAGCTGCGTACCGCCCGCTATGACCGCATCCAGGCCGTCGACGTGGTCGAACCACTCATTGCCCGCATCTTCGGGCTGGCCGCCGTGCGCATCGAAACCGCCGGCGGCGCCTCCTCGAATATTGAGATCGCCTACCTCCCCCGCGCGGAAGGCGAGGCGCTGCGCCACGAACTGCTGGGCGCAGAACCCGTCGACACGCACGAGCCCGCAACGCCTGATTACATCATCCCGCCTATCCCGATCTGGCGCTCGCTGGTCGGCACAGCCTTTCGCTTTTCGACGATCACCGCTTTTGCGTGGGTGCTGTTTTCCCTGCTTGCTCCCATTCCCTTTGCGACGATAGCACCCCTAGTCGTGGCGCTAGTGCCGCCTGTGTGGGGGATGATCGACAAATCGTGGCGCTTCAACGCGGTGCTGGATTCGGACAATGTACTGCACCTTGCTTATGGGCTGGCGTCTCGTCGTCGGCAAGCGGTGCCGTTGGACCGGATCCACGCGGTGAGGATTTCCCAGCCCGTGCTGTGGCGAATGCTGGGGTGGTGGACCGTGTCCGTCTCCGTGGCCGGCTACGGGCCCGAATCCAACAAGCAGTCCGGGACCACCCGCATCCTGCCGGTGGGCTCGCGCGAACAAGCGATGCTGATTGCCGCACGAGTGGGCGCGCTGACCTGGGACCAGCTCGAAGAGGTGGCCGCACCAGAGGGGGCCACCGCCGCCACCTATCGTTCACCGCGCCGGGCACGGGTGGCTTCGCCGTTGGATGCCCACCGCCAGGCAACGACTCTGGTCGATGGCTGTGTTGTCGTGCATAGTGGGTGGGCCTCTCGCCGTGTGGCTTTCATCGAGGCTTCCCACATTCAGGAGTTGACGCTGCGGCGCGGACCGATCCAAAACCTGGTGGGCTTGGCCACGGTGCGCCTGGACTTGGTGCCCGGGCCGGTCGTCATGGCTGGTCGTGACATGGACCCCGCGGAAGCGCGCGAGCTTGTCGACGTTTTACGCAACCGCGAATTGCCCCAACTAGAAAGACCTATACTGAGCGCATGACCGCGCCACATTGATCGCCGCTTCGGCTAGAAAGGTGGGTGGTCTGGGTCCATCCCGGGTGGGATGGTGACCGGTCGCCTTTTCGGCCCTGGTGTTCGTTTGAGTACCTGGGTGATGTCGTTGAATGTGACCAGCCAGTTGGCCTTTTTGGGACTGAGTGGGCCGGTTGGTTCGTCGACTTCCCAGGTTCCGTCTTTGTAGAGCCAGTAGACCGCACCGGAGTAGCCATCGAGAAGGTATCCGATGCTTCCATCGGTTTTCTTATTGTGGTGGTGTCTGCAGAGGCTGATGAGGTTGTGGGGGCTGGTCGGCCCGCCATCTGCGTGGTCTACCCGGTGGTCTTTGTCGGTGTACATCGCCGGGCGCGTGCATCCGGGGAAGCGGCAGGTTCCGTCCCGCCCCTCGACATAGGCCTTGATGCGGCTGGTGGGGCGGTAGCTGTCGGTGGACTCATCTTGTGCACCGCTGAGGTCACGAACGTGGGTGGCTTCGGCGGCGGCACGGGCGGAGTCGACGCTGTTGAAGTCGCCAAAAGGGGACATCCACACGGGAGCGTCAGCGACATCGCTAGCTTGGTACATGTTGAGGATCAAACTTAATTGCGTGTCCTCGAGGATGAGAAGCGCGTGTGCTGCGGCGAAAGAGATGTTGTTCTCTGTAGCGCACTTGTGGATCAGCGCTTCAATCTTGGCGGTTGTCCACGCATCCCAAGTGGAGCTCACGGTGCAGGTGCCGTTGGCGTTTTCCTCCACCCAGTGGCCTGGTGGGCCGGTTTCGGTTTCTACTTCCTGGCCCTCTTCAGGGGTGACGTTTCGCAGTAGCTCCGTGATTCTCTTCTTTACGGTGCGAACGCTCGGTAGGGATTGGTTGGGGCGGGTCGGGCAGTAGAGGTCGCCCAATAGTTCGTCGACAAGCCCCGGGACCTGCTCAAAATCCCAGAAGGTGTCACAAGTGGTCGTGGTTATGATCTGGCGCAGCGTGTACAGGTCAACGTGGCCGAGTTCGACGACGAGTTCGCGGAAACCGGGCAATACCTCGAGGGTTTCCATAACGAGTAGGTTGTCGCCGATCAGCTTCTTGCCCACTCCGAGCTTCGCGCGGAGGGAAGCGGCGTACTCATCCCAATCGTTTTCTGAAGCTGGTGTAGCGGATGTGAAGTAGATGTCTTCCCACATGGCGAACTCGGCGCGACGAATAGCGGTCTGCTGCCGGGCAAACACATTATCAGAATTCACGCTGAAGTATGCGTTGGCGATGTCGAGTTGAGTGAAAGTTGGCGTGGACATGGTGGTCACCCCCGGTTGCATGTCCGATTATTGTTCCCCGTTCAAAACTTCTATCACCAAGCATAGAACATATGGAACGGTTGTTCTGGGGCGCGAAGATAACAATGCGATAACGAAGCGCAGGCGAAGGGGTGTCGCGCGCCAAATCGCAACCTAGGTCATATATTCGATTAAAGCCCTAGATCCCGCCACCAAAACCAAGCTGCCGCCACGCCTCATACGTCGCCACGGCAGCCGAATTAGACAGGTTCATAGAGCGGCGCCCCGGCAACATCGGGATGCGCAATTCCTGCGTGATGTGCGGGTGGGCCAGGTGGTCGTCGGGAAGCCCTGTGGGCTCGGTCCCGAACAAGAGAGCATCGCCCGGCTGAAACTCAACAGAGGTATAAAAGGTCGAGGCGGTCGTCGTAAAGGCGAAAATGCGCGAGTCCGGGAGGGCAGCGAAGCAGGCGTCGATATCGGGGTGGACGACCACGTGGGCCAGGTCGTGATAGTCCAGGCCAGAGCGGCGCAGATGCTTATCATCCAGGGAAAACCCCAAGGGCTCAACAAGGTGCAAAGTGGCACCCGTGCCCGCGCACATGCGGATCGCATTGCCGGTATTGGGAGGAATGACAGGATTATCGAAGATGACATGCAGTTCTGACACGCGGTTCAGTCTAGGATAGGGGGCGTGACTGCATTGAAATTGGACGGAAAACTCTACCGCGATGAGATCTTCGCGGACCTCAAAGAACGCGTCGCGGCGCTGCGCGACAAGGGCATCACCCCCGGTCTGGCGACAGTGCTGGTCGGCGAGGACCCTGCCAGCCAGAACTACGTGCGCATGAAGCACCAGGACTGCGAGAAGCTGGGCATTCATTCGGTCCAGAAGCAGCTGCCGGAGGACGCGACGCAGGAAGAGGTCGAGGCGCTTATCGACGAGCTCAACGCGGACGATTCGGTGACGGGTTATATCGTGCAACTTCCACTGCCGAAGCATATCGACGAAAACGCCATCCTTGAGCGCATCGATCCAGACAAGGATGCTGACGGCCTACACCCCGTGAACCTGGGCAAACTGGTGCTCAACGAGCCTGCTCCGCTGCCCTGCACCCCGAACGGTGCGATCCACCTGCTGAAGCGTTTCGGCGTGGAATTAAACGGGGCGAAGGTCGTCGTGATTGGCCGCGGCGTTACCGTGGGCCGGCCGATCGGGCTGATCCTCACGCGTCGCAGCGAAAATTCCACCGTTACCCTGTGCCACACCGGCACCAAGGACCTGAAGGCGGAGACCACCAGCGCGGACGTGATCATCGCCGCCGCCGGCGTCCCCCACATGCTCACCGCGGACATGGTGAAGCCGGGCGCGGCAGTGTTGGACGTGGGTGTCTCGCGTGTCGACGGAAAAACCACCGGCGATGTCCACCCCGACGTATGGGATGTCGCTGGCGCAGTATCGCCCAACCCAGGCGGCGTTGGCCCCTTGACTCGCGCGTTCTTGGTACGCAACGTAGTCGAACGGGCTGAGCACAATGCAGTCTCTGGCTAACCCGCACGACCTCAAACAGAAACCATCGCGCCTGCCCCCCTGGGTGCAGTACCTGGGCATCGCGCTGTTCGTCGTCGGGCTGGTGCTCGCGTCGGTGTGGGCGCTGACGGAGCACTGGCGCCGCGCCTCGTTCACCATGGGCGTTTCGATGCTCTGGCTAACAGTGCTGCGGCTTACCTGCGATTCCCGCAAAATCGGCCTCGTCGCTGTGCGTTCCCGCAGGTTCGACTCCCTTTTCACCACCGCGCTCGGCGCCGCCATGGTGTGGCTATCCGTATCGGTGGACTCGCTGGGCAGCTAAATATTGAACAGGCCGTGCTTCTTCGCCAGCTCATCCGGCGAGGGCACCTGCTGCGTCAGGGTGAGGAAGTTGCGCAGGATCCGGTCCATCTGACGCGTTTCGACGAGGAATGCGTCATGCCCGACCGGCGACACAATCTTCGCCATCGCCAACAAATTACCGATGTTGCGCGAGAGGTGTTCCTGCTGGTGGTACGGGTACAAAATGTCCGTATCCACACCCACGATCATGGTGGGCACCATCGAACTAGCCAATGCCTTATTCAGACCCCCGCGGCCGCGCCCAATATCGTGGCGGTTCAGCGAATCAGTCAAGGTGACATAGGAGCCGGCGTCAAAACGCTCCACCAGCTTGTCGCCCTGGTGGTCCAAGTAACTCTGCACGGCAAAGCGCTGCTGATCGTCGCGGAACGGGCCCAGCGGATTTTCCCCGGCCTGGGGCATGGTGCCGAAGCGTTCGTCGATTTCCTGCTCGCCGCGGTAGGTCAGGTGCGCTATACGACGAGCGGCCGCCAACCCCGCCTGCGGGGAAGCGTCGGTGGAGTAGTAGTCGCCCCCATGCCAGTCCGGGTCGCGCACAATCGCGGAAATCTGGGCGGTCTGGATGCCGATCTGCCACGCACTCGCACGAGCCGACACCGCAATCACGCACGCGTAGCACACAGTTTCTGGGAACAGAACGCTCCACTCCAGCGTGCGCGCACCACCCATCGACCCGCCCAGCACCGCGTGAACGCGGTGAATGCCGAGTGCGGCCAAGAAGTTGTACTCGGCGTGCACCTGGTCGCGGATCGAGATAGCAGGGAAGCGTGAACCCCAGGCCTGCCCATCCGGGTGCGGGCTGGAGGGGCCCGTGGAGCCGGCGCATCCGCCCAGCACGTTGGTGCAGATCACGCACCACTGGTCTGTGTCGAGCGCCATTCCGGGGCCGATCAGCCCTTCCCACCACGTGGCGGCATCGGAATCACCGGTGAGGGCGTGCTCCACCAAGAGCACGTTGTTCTTGCCCTGCGGATCCCCGCGGAACTCGCCCCACCGCTGGTAGGCGATGGTGGCGTCAGCGATGATTACGTCCGTCTCGGTGGTGAAGTCGCCAATGGGTTGATGGGCCACAACACCTTCGGCAGGCAGAGCAATCACGTCGCGTGTTCCTTTCTAAACGGCGGCAAAACCGCGCTCTAAGTCGGCGAGAATATCGTCGATATCCTCAATACCCACAGACAAGCGCACCGTGGCCTGGGAAATTCCTGCGCGCTTCAGCCCCGCCTCGTCGGACTGGGAGTGCGTGGTGGACGCGGGGTGCACCACAAGCGAGCGGACATCACCAATATTGGCCAGGTTCGAATGAAGCGAGAGCGCATCGATGAACTTCCACGCGTTCGTGCGGTCATTCTGATCGCCAGTGATAGTAAACGACAATACCGAGCCGGTGTACTTGTATCCCAACCGCTCCTTGGTCTCGTACCACGGCGAAGATTCCAGGCCGGCAAAATTCACCGACTCCACCTTCTCGTGGCCCGCCAGGTACTCGGCCACCTTCTGTGCATTCTCGTTGTGCTTATCGACGCGCAGACCCAGCGTGTCCAGACCCTGCAAGGTCAACCAGGCGTTGAACGGGGAGATGGTGCCACCGGTATCGCGGATCACGCCAGCACGCGCCTTCAACGCAAAAGCAGGTGCACCAAGGTCGGCGTACTTCAAGCCGTGGTACGCAGGATCAGGGTTGACGAAGTAGGGGAAGACGGGCTCGCCGTCGCGCTCGACGGTCCAGTCAAACTTGCCGCCGTCGATGAGGATGCCGCCCATCGCTGCGCCGTTGCCGGTGTAGAACTTGGTCAGGGACGCCACGACGATGTCCGCGCCCAGCTCAATCGGACGAGCCAGGGCAGCGGTGGCCATCGTGTTATCGACGATCAGCGGAACGCTATTGCGGTGCGCCACCTCAGCCACGGCGGGAATGTCCAGCACGTCAGCGATCGGGTTACCGAAAGTCTCGCCATAAAAGGCCTTCGTGTTGGGCTGCACTGCGGCCTGCCAGGACTCAGGGTCATCAGGATTATCGACGAAAGTCACGTCAATGCCGAGGCGCTGCAAAGTGACCTGGAACAGGGTTTCCGTGCCGCCGTAGAGACGCGGGGAGGTCACGATGTGATCGCCAGCAGACGCCAGGTTGATAATCGCCGCGGTCTCCGCTGCCTGGCCAGAAGAAAAGGCCACGGCACCCACGCCGCCCTCAAGGGTGGCCAGACGATCTTCCAGGGCGGTCGTCGTCGGGTTGTTCAGGCGAGTATAAATCGGGCCCGCATCCGACAGGTTGAAGCGGTTCTCCGCGTGCTGCGCGTCGTCGAACACGTAGGAGGTGGTCATGTAAATCGGCTGGTTGCGCGCGCCGTACTCAGGATCGAGCTGCTGGCCAGCGTGAATGGCCTGGGTGGCAAAAGACCACTCGGATGCGTTGGAATTATCGTACTTAGGCATGAGCCCTCCTCGGTTTCATCGTTCTTGCTGACAAAAGTGTAGAAACTTTGCGCGTAACGACGAAACCTTGCGCACAATCAGCGCAGGTAGGTCCATGAATCTAATTAGACCAAGCTGTCTTATTTAAGCGTCCACAGTGGTCCCCAGCGGGAGGCGCTCATAGCCAGGCACCTTGAGGTTCTTGTACACGTTGTCGTACAGGGTGCGGCCCTTGTCGGAAAGCACCTCGTCGTGAATCGGGTAGGTAGCCTGCGCGCCGATCTTCTTTGCCCACTCGGCCGCGTACTCGCCCTTCACCCACGGGCACGCAATCGGCATCAGCAGGGTACGCACGCCGTCAATCTCCATGAACTCGTCGCCCGGGTGCAGAATACCGTCGGTGAAATAGCCAATATTTTCCGGCCGCGGCAGGTCTGGGTGGATCACCTCGTGAATCTCACCCACGCACTGGATCTCTTGTCCGAGCACGGCGATCGTGTCGCCGGACTTTACGACGACACCCGTTCCCAACTCATCAATCACAGCCTGCGGCCCCCACACGGGAAGTCCAGAGTTCTTGATGCGCTCGGTGTCGCAGTGGTCCGGGTGAATGTGGGTGATCAGGATGGCCTGGGCCTCGTCGAGGCGTGGATCGTCAGTGAGGTTGCCGGGGTCAATCACGATGCGACCCTCGGGCGCCTCAAGAGCAACAGTGGAATGTCCAAGTAGTGTTAGTTTCATAGGCCCCAGCGTAGTAGCTCACGACGAATGCGTCGGGCCGATATATTTTTCAGGAGGAGTCAGGCTCTCGACGGCTGCAGTAATCAGATCGTCAGTATATTCGCCGAGGTTCATCCGACGGTGCAAAAGAAGTCCCTCGTATAGTGCATCGATGATGTACACAGAGTCCTGCGTGAAATAGCGCAACATGATGTCGCGGGATGCCCTGGTCCACCTGTCTAGGAGTAGACGGAACCGAGGACGCCGTAGAGAAATGGTGTACAGCTCACTTCCCACCACCATGTCGAGGCGCGAACGGGCCGGAGCAGAAAGTAGCTGCACCACGGCCTCGCGAGCGGACTGAAGATCGTGGACATCCTCGAAGTATGAATTGAACCGTTCAACGGTGTCATCGGTGTACTGGTTCATGGCGTCAATTAGTAACGCCTCCCGGTTGGGGAAGTGGTGCGTGATCGCGCCTACGGACAGGCCTGCGTTAAGCGCGACACGTCGCATCGTTGTGCCCTCGAGGCCCTCCCGGGCAATGGTGTCCAAGGTGGCACGAATGATTTTCTCGCGGGCAGAGGGCGCTGGGGACTCCGGTGTGTCGGACATAGAGCCGACAGTAGTCTTCAGCCCCTTCGTTAGGCAGTCTCTGGTTGCTTCTTTTTCGTGAAAATTTTGTACAGGCCGTACAGTGCGACAATGGCCCAGACCAGCTCAGTCACGAACAAGCCGGGGTTGAAGGGGGATATTGCGGTGTACACAAAACCAACAGCGCCGAGGAAGTTGAGTCCTTGGTAGATCGGCGAATCGGATTTGAGTACCTCGAAGTTCAACAGGCCGTAGGCGATCACAAAGCAGACGCCGGCAATAAGCCCAATTTCTGTAGAAAATGTGAGAGATTCCATGATGTTTTCCGTTCTGAAAAGTGGGGGTGGGGCAGGCTAAGCAGTGGGCGTAGGGGTGGTCTTTTCCCGTGCCTTCTTGCGTCTGACGTAAATCTTGATGATTCCGTACAGGCCCAGCAGGCTCCAGATCAATTCAGTGAGGAAAACACCCAGGTTGAGCGGGTTCATCGCAGACAGGGTGAGGAATGCTGCGCCGAGGAAGTTAAGGATTTGGTAGGGGTAATCGTCGATAGTCCACTTGCCCAGATTGAGCATGGCAAAGGCAAAGAGGAGAGCGACGGATGCTATGAGACCAAAAATGACCATTGCGGACATGTGGTTCTCCTTTTCGATTGTGGGTAGCTAGATGCAGTGAGTGATGTCGCCTCTCCGGATGCGTGGACAGACCCAAAAGGTCTGACCAATTCATTCACTATCGGAAAATTTAATATGTGGTGTGCCTTTGGTCTATTTAACGACCATTGCCGTACAAAACGCTTGTTTTGCCTGCAGGTCACGGCGTTGGGGCGGAACCGAACAGTTGTTTCTTTATGCGGTTTTGCTTATCGCCGTTATCGTCGGGTATGAACTCGAAACGACGTTCTCCGGCTGTCGCACCGAGTGACATTCACAGTGACATTCACACTGCTACTTGGAGGACACCATGTCATCACCCCATGACGTAGTGGATAACGACGTGCATGATGTCAACGAACACGTCCCGCCTGGACGGAAACGTGCACCATTTTTCCGCTACATTCGAATCAATCTGCCACGCCTGACGAAAGCCGTCATCCTGCTCATCATCGCGTGGATCGCGTTCACATCATTTGTCATCGCACGTACCGACTTCGAAATTTTTGCAGGAAGCGACATCGCCCTGTACCTAGTCTCCGCGCTCGCGGCCATTTTCTGCGTCGTCGGGTTGCTCACCAAGGCCCGGATCTGGGACTTCGGAATGTTGCCTGCCCTTGCAGCCATCGTTGCCTACATCGGCGGCCTCTTCGGCACCGCACCCTACGTGTGGAACGGCGCCGGAATCTACACCGCAGCGGCCTGGAACACCATGTTCTTTGCCGGCATCGCGTACGTAATCATTCGCTGGGCACTGGGCTACGGCGTGCTCGTTGCCTACCCTGACGACCAAGGATTTGGGGACTAAACATGTTGATGGAATATCCCGTGTGGCTCCGTATTGAGCACTTCGTCAATATCCTGTTCATTTTTCTTTTTATTCGCTCTGGAATCGAAATCCTGGGCACCTTCCCGAAACTGCACCGCTCCATCCACACCCCGATAGGCGGACAGTGGGCACAGTTCACAATCAAGCGCAAGCGCCGGAAGAAGTACTTCCCAGCTGCGGGTGAATATGACGACTACCACCCCGTCGTCTCCCTGCCTGGCCATGGTGACCTGGGGCAGGGCCGCTACTGGCACTTCATTTCCGTGGTGCTGTGGGTAACCCTCATGGTGATCTACTGGGTACTGCTGCTGGCCACCGGCCAGTGGCGCCGTTACTGGCCCGAAGACTGGTCCGTGTTCGGCCAAGCCTGGAATGATTTGGTCAGCTACCTCGCATTCCAGATCCCGCCCGCGATGGACGGCTATCCCTTCAACGCAATCCAGCAGCTCTCCTACGGCTTTGTCGTGGTGATCCTGCCCCTGTTCATGATGATCACGGGTGCGTTCCAGTCGCCCGCAATCAACAACCGCTTCCCGCGGATTTCGCGCGCGATGGGTGGGCGCCAAGTGATCCGCACCCTGCACTTCTGGGGCCTCGTCGCATACTTGGTGTTCGTGGTGATCCACGTAGCCATGGTCATCGCTCACGGCTACGGCCACGAAGTATCCAAGATGGTCTTCGGGCATGCCGACCAGCCCATTGCTGGTGGCGTCATCTTCACCATCGGCCTGATTTTCATCGTGATCTTCCACGTGTGGGCTACCAAGACGTCCACGAATAACCCGCGACTGATCGAGAAGATCCACAACGCCGTCGTTCGCCCACTAACGCGCGCTTTAAGACGCATGCCTGCCCAAACCACCACCTACACCGATAAAGAGGTCACCCCTCACGGTGAGCACCGCGCATCAGGAATGCCACCAAGCACCGAGGCGTACATGGCCATGGTGTGTAACGATTACGACGAAGATTACATCCTCGAGATTGGCGGCTTCGTCGAAAAGCCAATGCGCTTTACGCTGCCGCAGTTGCGTGAGATTGCAGCCGGGTACTCGCAGAACACGGTGCACCACTGTGTCCAGGGCTTCTCGTCGGTCGGCGCCTGGGATGGTGTGCCGCTGCACGTCTTGCTCGACTTGGTCAAGCCGCTCGACGGCGCCTCGGACGTTGTAGTGCACTCCTTCCAGAACATGACGCGTGACGACGATATCTACACCGGCTCCTACTACTACGAATCCATGCCCATGCTGGAGGCCCGCCAACCCCAGTCACTCATCGCCATCGGTTACGGGGGCGACGAGATCCCAATTAAGAATGGTGCCCCCATGCGCCTGCGCCTAGAAATCTCCACAGGTTTCCGCTCCGCAAAGTGGCTCGACCGCATCGAAGTGGTCAATCGATTCGACATCATCGGCAACGGCAATGGCGGCTTCTTCGAAGACACCGACAGCTACGACCGCCTGCAGACGCTCTAAGGAGGACACCATGAATGGCGCACAATACGAAGATTTGATGCTTGCCGACGAGCACATCGCCCGCGTCCGTGACTACCTGCGGGCCATCGACTTCCATCTCGAAGGGGCCACCCCGGATGACTTTGAGATCAACCGCCGAGCCCGCTACCTGGGCTACATGTTCCAGGAAGAGGATCTTGAATCCTACGGCGTTGGTTTGAAATGCACCAAGCCGGGGATGGAGGGGCACAACACCTTCATTCGAATGAGCCGCGGCCAGCTCCTCGGTGAAGAAAACCCGAAGATCCTCCCCGTCAACCGGCCCGTGCTCGCGGCCGAGGCGATGACGCTCAACCGCTTCTACGACACCCCAGCAGGCCCTACCCGCACTGGCGTGGACACCTTCGCCAACGACGAAGGCCTGCCCGGGGGTGACATGGACCTCACCATGCTGGAACACCAGTTGGCAGACATCATCGCCTTCCATAATGGACAGCCCGTCCCCGGTGACCAAGAGATCCTCGACCTCAAAATCTTCTGGGGCTCACTCCTAGCGGGGCGCTACCCGCGGCTGAAGAACTACCAGAAGGAGGGCGCGCTCTCGCCGTCCCAGGAGGAGCGACTGCAGCGCTTCGAATCCGAGGTCAACGCCGTGCGCGATATCTTGGAGGCGTTGGAGTTGCCGACGCTGGAGACCCTGAAGTCAGTCCCCAAAGTCAACGGTTAAGCACCGGCGGCCTCAACAATCACGTCGAGCGCGCGGGCGAGGGTCTCGTCGTCAAGATGCCCAAACCCGATCACCGCGCCCTCCGCGGCCTGGGCGCCGCCCCAATAATCGCGTAGTGGCGTGAGCTCCACGCCGAGGCCGTGGGCGCGGTCGATGACTACGTCAGAACAGTGGATCACCGCGTGCAAACCGCCAACGATCGGAATGAGCTTCAGCCCGGGCACCTCGCTGAGACGCTGGGTTACCACGTTGCGGCGCCGCTTATAAGCCCGGCGGATCGCCCCAGTGTGGCGGCGCGCATCGCCACTGGCCAGATAATGGGCCAGCGCAGCCTGCGTGATCGCGCTGACGGGTTGGCCGAAAATGGTACGCATCGTCGTCACGCGCTCAACGAGCCGGCCCGGGACAACAAGGTAGCCGCACGACAGGGCAGGGGAGAGCACCGAGGAAAACGTGCCCAACAACACCGCGCTGTCCGGGGCGAGGGCAGAAAGCGCGGGCAGCGGCTGGCCGACGTAGCGCAGCTCAGAATCAAAATCATCTTCGATGATCAGTGCGCCTTCACGACGAGCCCACTGGACAAGCTGCGTGCGTCGTTTTGCGTGCATACTGCCGCCAGAAGGGTACTGGTGGCTGGGCGTGACGATGACCACATCCAGCTGCGAGTTCGGCTCCGTCATCCCCGATGCGTCCACGGGGACCTCGACAAGTGTGTGCCCCAACGCGCGCGGCACCTTGCGCAAGCTGGGATAACCAGGTGACTCCACGCCGATCCTCAAACCCTGCCCCAATGCCTGCAGCAGCACGCCGAGACCCTCGCGGGCACCTGCAGTGACCACGATGCGCGCCGGGTCCACCACCACACCACGCATGTGACGTAGGTGAGAGGCGATCTCCGCGCGCAGATCCACACTGCCCGACGCCGGCGTCGGCTCCTGCGGGACCGCGGCAGCCTCCCTCCACGCAGCGCGCCAGGCCGGGGTGATCAAACCTGTGATATCGGGCGCACCGGGGGTCAGGCGGATCATCTTTTCTGGCGATGGAGGGGCGGTGGCAGCACGGGTGCTTGACGACGAGGCGGGGTGCAAAGTTGCCAGATCCGGGTTAATGCGCGTGCCCGAACCAGTCTCCGCGACGAGGTAACCCTCCGCGATGAGCTGGTCATATGCCGTGACCACCGTGCCGCGCGAACAACCCAGGCGAGCAGCTAGGGCGCGTGTTGATTCCACCGGGTCGCCGGGTTGGAGGACACCGTGGGCGATGCGGTCGCGGATGTCGGCGGCGATGCGGCGGGGAATATTCATAGCGTTCATCCTAAAGTGGCCCAATCCAACACGCGTCAAGTGGCTCTTGTTTCGGACCACTCGGATGGGCTTTGATGGAACCCATGACTGAATTGACACCTTTTGAAGCAGCAACACCCGTCAAGCGCGGAGTCGCCGACCACCTCATCGACGGCGTGATCATGGACGTGGTCACCCCCGAGCAGGCAAAAATCGCAGAGGATTCCGGCGCTTCTGCCGTGATGGCACTTGAGCGCGTGCCCGCCGATATCCGCGCCCAAGGCGGAGTGGCCCGCATGTCGGACCCAGACCTCATCGACGGGATCATTGACGCCGTCTCCATTCCCGTCATGGCGAAGGCCCGCATCGGCCACTTCGTGGAAGCACAAATTCTGGCGGAGCTTGGTGTCGACTTCATCGACGAATCCGAAGTGCTCTCCCCAGCCGACTACACCCACCACATCAACAAGTGGGACTTTGACCTGCCATTCGTCTGCGGTGCCACCAACCTTGGCGAAGCTTTGCGACGCATCACCGAAGGCGCAGCAATGATCCGTTCCAAGGGTGAGGCTGGCACCGGCGATGTCTCCGAAGCCGTCAAGCACCTGCGCACCATCAACGCAGAAATCGCGCGGTTGAAGAACCTGGACCGCGACGAGCTCTATGTCGCCGCCAAGGAACTGCAGGCACCCTACGACCTAGTCCGCGAAGTCGCTGAGACCGGACAGCTGCCCGTCGCCATGTTCGTCGCCGGAGGCGTATCCACCCCGGCCGATGCTGCGCTCGTGCGCCAGATGGGCGCCCAGGGCGTGTTCGTCGGCTCCGGCATCTTCAAGTCAGGCAACCCAGAAGCGCGCGCAGCAGCCATCGTGAAGGCTGCCACGCACTACGACGACCCATCTGTCCTGGCCGAAGTCTCTCGCGGACTAGGCGAAGCGATGGTGGGCATCAACGTTGCTGACCTGCCGGCACCGCACCGCCTCGCTGAACGCGGCTGGTAAAAGAAAACAGGGGCTACAGACACCGAAACGCCCGCTCCTGATAGGGGCGGGCGTTCCTGCATTAGGTGTGAGAAGTGTTACTTCTTCAGCTCATCGATGATCTTGTTGAAGGTCTCCGATGGGCGCATGACCTTGCTGGTCTTCTCGTCGTTAGGCAGGTAGTAGCCACCCAAGTCAGCAGGGGAGCCCTGTGCCTCAAGCAGTTCCTTGTCGATTGCCTCAGCGTTAGCGCCAAGCTCCTCAGCGATCGGCTTGAACGCTTCGGCCAGCTCTGCATCCTCGGTCTGGTTAGCCAGCTCCTCAGCCCAGAACTTCGCCAGGTAGAAGTGGGAGCCGCGGTTGTCGATCTCGCCGACCTTACGCGAAGGGCTCTTGCCCTCATTCAACAGGGTCTCGGTCGCAGCGTCGAGAGTATCGGCCAGCACGCCAGCCTTAGCGTTGCCGTTCTCGTTCTGCTCGTGGCGGAAGGACTCCGCCAGAGCCAGGAACTCACCGAGAGAGTCCCAACGCAGGTGGTTTTCTTCCTGAACCTGCTGGACGTGCTTCGGTGCGGAACCACCAGCACCGGTCTCGAACAGGCCGCCGCCCGCCATCAATGGCACGACGGAGAGCATCTTCGCAGAGGTGCCCAGCTCGAGGATTGGGAACAGGTCAGTGTTGTAGTCACGCAGCACGTTACCGGTGACAGAGATGGTGTCCTCGCCGTTGCGCATGCGCTCAACGGTGACCTTGGTTGCCTCGACTGGATCCATGATGGAGATGTCCAGGCCCTCGGTGTCGTGGTCCTTCAGGTACTTCTCCACCAGGGTGATCAGGTTCGCGTCGTGGCCACGCTCTGGGTCCAGCCAGAAAATGGTCTTCATGCCGGACAGGCGTGCGCGGTTCACGGCCAGCTTCACCCAGTCCTGGATTGGAGCATCCTTGGTCTGGCAAGCGCGCCAGATGTCGCCCTTTTCGACGTCGTGCTCAATGAGCACCTCGCCATCAGAGTTCTCGACGGTGACCTTGCCGTCCTCAGCGATCTTGAAGGTCTTGTCGTGGGAGCCGTACTCCTCAGCCTTCTGCGCCATCAGGCCAACGTTAGGAACGGTGCCCATGGTAGTGGGGTCGAAAGCGCCGTTTGCCTTGCAGTCATCAATCACGGTCTGGTACACGCCGGCGTACGAGGAGTCTGGGATAACCGCCAGGGTGTCCTGCTCCGCGTCGTCCGCATTCCACATGTGGCCAGAGGTGCGGATCATCGCAGGCATGGAAGCGTCAATGATCACGTCCGATGGAACGTGCAGGTTAGTGATGCCCTTGTGGGAGTTCACCATTGCCAGGTCTGGGCCGTTGCGCAGTGCCTCGTCGAAAGCAGCCTTGATCTCAGCGCCATTGTCCAGCTCTTCCAGGCCAGTGTAAATAGCGCCCAGGCCATTCTCGCCGTCCAGGCCAGCAGCCAGCAGTTCCTCGCCGTACTTGTCGTAGACATCCTTGAAGAATGCGCGCACAACATGGCCGAAGATGATTGGGTCAGAGACCTTCATCATGGTGGCCTTCAGGTGTGCAGAGAACAGCACGCCCTCTTCCTTAGCGCGCTTGACCTGCTCCAGGAGAAACTCGTCGAGAGCCTTCGCGGACATGTAGGTGCCGTCAATAACCTCGCCCTCAAGCACCTTCAGGTCGTCCTTGAGCACCTTGCCATTGAGCTTGATGGTCAGGGTGTCGTCGGCAGGCATGATGACGGACTTCTCGTTGTGGCGGAAGTCTGCGGCATCCATGGTGGCAACGTCAGTCTTGGAGTCAGCGGACCAAGCGCCCATGGAGTGGGGGTGCTTCTTCGCGAAGTTCTTCACAGCCTGTGGCGCGCGACGGTCAGAGTTGCCCTCACGCAGCACAGGGTTCACTGCGGAACCAGTGACAACCGCGTACTTGTCCTTCGCGTCCTCATAGTTCGGAACATCGTAGCCTGCGTCCTGCAGCTCCTTGATCGCAGCCTTCAGCTGCACCAGGGAAGCGGAAATGTTCGGCAGCTTGATGATGTTGGCCTCTGGAGTCTTCGCCAGCTTGCCCAAGTTAGCCAGTGCGTCATCCAGCTTCTGCTCGTCGGTCAGACGCTCGGGGAACTGCGCAATGATACGCCCTGCCAGGGAAATGTCGCGGGTTTCCACGTTGATGCCAGCGTTCGACGCGAATGCCTCAACGATTGGCTTGAACGAGTAAGTGGCGAGCAGCGGAGCTTCGTCCGTGCGGGTCCAGATAATGGTGCTCATTGAGCCTCCTGTTATAAGTAGCGGGTTGTGGCCCCTACCTTACCCGTTTCGAACAAAACGCACGTACTGTTTGCCCGGTTTACTTACCTGAATACCCCCGGCATTCCCAGCAGTACCCTCTCCTTCTTCTTCGGCTGAGTCGGTGCTTGCTGTTCCTCCGTCCCGATTGTCTCGTCGAAGTGCAACACGTCATCGCCCGGCTGGTGTTGCTTGAAGGCCGTGGAGATCATCAGCTTGATGCGGTTGAGTTGGTTGACTTCTGACGCGCCGGGGTCATAGTCGATACCCACAATGTTGGCCTGCGGGTACTTTGTGCGAATCGCGCGGAACATGCCCTTGCCAATCACGTGATTAGGTAGGCAGCCAAACGGTTGGGCACAGATGATATTGGGCACACCGTTTTCTGCCATCGACATCATCTCCGCTGGCAGATACCAGCCTTCGCCGGACTGGTTACCCAGTGAGCAGACCTCCTGCACCTTTTCTGCCAGGTCCTGAACCGGTTCGGTATTGTCGAAACGCTCGGATTTAGCGATTGCTGCTCGCGCTGGCTTTTCATATTGCTGCAGTGCCCACAGAATCGTCTTCTGCATCCACATCGGGCCGTCAGGGGAGATGCCCAGGTTGTCATACGTCCAGTCGGAGACCGCAAACCCGTTCTGAAAGAACGCTGCCAGCGGTGGCAGCACGGCTTCACAACCCTCGGTCTCAATCGTCGCCACGGCGTTGTTGTTCGCATACGGGTTGTACTGCACCAGGATCTCACCGAGCACGCCGACGCGCGGGCGCCGCGGCACATCTTGCAATTCCACGGTGTCGAACTCGCGGACGATGGTGCGCACCAGGCGGGAGTAGGTGAAGCGAGTGCTTAACGACGGCACGTAGCCCCTGTGCTCGAAGAACTCCTGGACAGCCTGATCCCACTTGGCATACAGCGCGGAGACGTTGCCGCTGATCTGGTAGGGGCGGGTGCGCAGCAGGCAGGTCTGGAGGACATCGCCAAGCGTGAGTCCCTGCAGCACGCTGTGGGCCATCTGCGGGGTGACCTTGAATCCAGAGTGAGCCTCGAAGCCCTGCGCAGAGATGGACAGGACGGGGACTTGCTCGAAGCCTGCATCGCGAAGCCCTTTACGCAAAAGGCCGGTGTAGTTGGTCGCGCGACACATTCCGCCTGCTTGGGTAATTGCCACGGCTGTCCTGTCTGGGTCGGCGCGGCCGGAGAGGAATTCGTCGATAAGTTGGCCGATCACGACGACCGCCGGGTGGCAGATATCGTTGTTGACGAATTTCAAGCCAGTCTCCATCGTCTCATTCGACGGGGTTTCCAGCAGGCGGGCGTTGAGGCCGCAGCGCTGGAAGACGGGCATGAGCAGGCGCAGGTGAATCGGCGCGAGCTGGGGGACCAGGATCTCGTAGCCGTCCTTGCGCATGTCCTCGGTAAATTCGACGACCTCTTCGATGTGGCCCGGCTTCTCCAGTGGGTAGGTCACGACATCCTCGGACTCCGGGCAGGAGTCACGCTCGTCGACGGCCGCCGTCAACGAACGCAGCCGGATGCGGGCGGCACCCAGGTTGGAAACCTCATCAATCTTGAGCGAGGTATAGATGTCACCCTGGCCCTCCAGGATGTCCTGGACCTGCTCCGCGGTGATCGCGTCGATGCCGCAACCGAACGAGACGAGCTGGACCAACTGCGCGTTGTCGGTCTTGGCCGTGGTGTCCGCGGCCTCGTACAGGCGAGAGTGATACGCCCACTGGTCCAGCACACGCAGCGGGCGCTCAAGCGTGTTGTCCATGATGGAGTCCTCGGTGAGCACCGCCGCGCCCAGGCCGACGATCATCTCGGGGATGCCGTGGTTGATCTCGGGGTCCAGGTGGTAGGGGCGCCCGGCTAGGACGATGGCCTTGATGTTGTTGTCCTCGCAGTACTGCAGCGCGAGGCGGCCCTGTTCCTTGGTTTCGGACCGCACGGCATCCATTTCCTCGTAGCCCAGGCGGCACGCCTCCTGCGCCTCTGCCAGGGTCACGCCATAGTCAGCGAAGGTCTCTACCAAGCGCGACGGTAGCAGCTCGCGGTCATTGAGGTTCAAGAAAGGCGAGATGAACTTTGTGCCTGAGTCGATCAGCCGCTCCATGTTGTTACGGATGACCTCGGGGTAGGTCGCCACGATCGGACAGTTAAACGAGTTATTGGAGTCCGTGCGCTTCTCGTTGTAGATGATGCACGGGTAGAAGATCGCGGGAACATTTTTGTCGAGCAAGTCCTCGATGTGGCCGTGCACCAGCTTGGCCGGGTAGCAAATGTTCTCCGACGGGATCGATTCCATGCCCTTTTCGTACGTGGCATCATTGGAGCGCTTGGAGATAATCACTCTAAAACCCAGCGACTTCAGCGCTGTTGCCCAAAAGGGGTAGTCCTCATACATATTGAGCACGCGTGGGATGCCAATGTCGCCACGGTGCGCCTGCTTCTCCAGGAGTCGTCGATAAGCGAAAACACGCTTGTACTTCCAGTCATACAGGTTGGGGATCGGCGACTTGGCCGGGCGCTTCTCCAGCGAGGCGCCGCGCTCGCAGCGGTTGCCGGCCACGTGGCGCTCGCCGGAGGAGAAGTTGGAGATGGTGATCTGGCAGTGGTTTTGACACAGCTTGCAGGTCTTCATCTCGGTCTCGACGCTCAGTTCGCGCAGTTCCTCCAGGGAGAGCAGGTCGGAGGTGGGCTTGACGACGGGGTCGTAGTTCAGCTTTGCGGTCAATGCAGCGCCGAACGCACCCATGAGTCCGGACACGTTCGGGCGGATGACCTCGCGGCCGGTCAGTTCCTCGAAGGCGCGCAGGACGCCGTCGTTAAGAAAGGTGCCACCCTGGACGACGACCTTCGGGCCAAGCTCGTCGGCATCCTTGAGCTTGATCACCTTGTACAGAGCGTTGCGGACCACGGAGTAGGCTAGGCCGGCGGCGATGTCGTTGGTGGATGCGCCCTCCTTCTGGGCTTGTTTGACCGAGGAGTTCATGAAAACGGTGCAGCGGGTGCCCAAGTCAACGGGCGCATCAGCGTGGACAGCGCGGTCGGCGAAGTCCTGCACAGTGGTGTTCATGCCGGAGGCGAAGGTCTGCAGGAAGGATCCACAACCAGACGAGCAGGACTCGTTGACGCTAATCGAGTCGACGGTGCCGTCCTTGATCTTCAGGTACTTCATGTCCTGGCCGCCAATGTCGATGACGGTGGAGACCTCCGGCTCAATGTGGGCGGCCGCGCGGTAGTGCGCCATCGTCTCGACGATGCCCTCGTCCAACCCGAGCGCCGTCTTGACCAGGCCTTCGCCGTAGCCTGTGGAACAACCGCGCACGATGGTCGCGTCCTCAGGCAGCTGGGACTGAAGATTGTCGACGATCTCAATCGCCGCATCCAGTGGGCTGCCCTCGTTTGAGGCATAGTGGGTGAAGACAATGTTGTCGGCCTCGTCGATGCACACGGCCTTGATGGTGGTGGAACCGGCGTCGATGCCGAGGAAGAGGTTACCGTGGGCGTCGGCAGGCTCGCGGACCTCGATGACAGACGCGTTATGGCGCTCGACGAAGGCGCGGTAGTCCTCCTTGGAATCGAAGAGTGCTGGCATGCGGTGGGTGTCGTCGATGCTGGTCTCGGCGCTGCGCAGTTGACCCGCAAACTCGTCGAGGGCGGCGGGTTGGCCATCGGCCAGCATGGCCGCGCCGATGGCGACGTACAGCTGGCCGCGCTCCGGAACGACGAAGTCCGTGACCTTATCCAGGCTGCGGTGATAGGCCTTGCGCAACTCTGGCATGAAGTGCAGCGGACCGCCCAGCAGCATGACGGTCCCGCGGATGGGGCGGCCGTTGGCTAGGCCTGCGATCGTTTGGGTGGCCACGGACTGGAAGACGGATGCCGCGATGTCCTCATGGGCCACACCCTGGTTGAGCAATGGTTGTACGTCGGACTTGGCAAAGACGCCGCATCGCGAGGCAATGGGGTAGAGGGTCTCGTAGTTGGCAGCCAAGTCGTTGAGGCCGGCGGCATCGGTGTTGAGCAGGGATGCCATCTGGTCAATGAACGCGCCCGTACCGCCGGCGCAGGTACCGTTCATGCGCTGTTCCGGGGTGGGGTGGAGGTAGGTCAGCTTCGCGTCCTCACCGCCCAGCTCGATGATGACGTCAACCTCGGGGTGTTTGTGTTCGACCACTTCAGTTTCTGCGATGACCTCTTGGACGAACGGTATGCCCAGAATTTCGCTGACGCCAACGCCGCCGGAGCCGGTCACCGCGGCGCGGACCTGGATACCTGGGTGGGCGCGCGCGACATCGTCAAGAAGCTCGGCCAGCGCCACGCGGACGTCGGAGTGGTGCCGACGGTAGTCCTCGAAGTAGATGTCGTCGCCGTCCAGAAGAACGGCCTTGATAGTGGTGGAACCGACGTCGATTCCCAGCTGCAGAGACCCCATGATCACAAACTCCTATTACTGTAAAGGCTCTACAATCCAACATAAAAGGTATTCCTATGAAATTCCGCAACGTTGAAATTAGACTGGGACGTGAGCTTGTAAAACCTCATCGGTGTTGAAATTAGGAGAAGCATGACACGTGACCGAGGGCCCGCGGGCAAACGCGGTGAGATGCGTGAGGTCCTGATTGCGAGTGCGCAAGAGCTCTTCGCTAACAACGCTTACGTCGATGTCACGGTGCGCGCAATCGCCGAATACGCCCACTGTGACCCCGCGATGATCAGTTACTACTTCGGCTCCAAGATCGGGCTCTTCCGCGAAGCCATGGCCGTGCCCGGAGACCCCATCAAAACCATCGTGGCAAGCTTCGGCGACGGTGGCCCGGGCTCCGGCGAACGTGTCGTGGCCACGGTGCTCGACCTCTACTCCTCCGTCGACTCCAATTTCCGCCTCTACGTGGCCAACCTTTTAACTAAGGACGCTAACTACGATTCGTTCATGTCCTACCTTCAAGACGAACTCGTCCACGCGTTGGCGGCCAAAGTCCCCGGCAAGAACGCCGTCCTACGCACGCAACTAGCCTTCGGAGAAGTGCTGGGACTGTGCTTCGTACGCTACATCGTGGCGAAGGAGCCACTCGCCTCCATACCTTCCGATGTGCTGGCCAAACGCTACGGTCAGCTCGTCGATGTTACGTTGTTCGGCGCAACCTAGGCCAAGCGGGTATTCGGCCTTTGTGTGCCCTCGATGTGGCTGCTGGCGCTGTTCGCTCCCGGGTGCGCTCCCAGCTAGCATAGGGCGCTATGAGTGTAACCATTGCGAGTGTCAACGTCAACGGCATCCGCGCAGCCACCAAAGTGCGCAACGAATCCAACCCCGGCATGCTTGCCTGGCTGGATGAGACAGAAGCATCCGTCGTCCTGATGCAAGAGGTGCGCGCCACCGAAGAACAGGCCGAGAAAGCGCTCGCGCCCGCACTGGAAAAAGGCTGGCACCTGATCACCGCGCCGGCCGAAGCCAAAGGCCGCGCCGGGGTAGGAATCTTGAGCCGGAAGCCACTAGAAGATGTGGAAATTGGGTTTGGCAACTTCCTCTCCGCCGGTCGCTACGTCGCAGGAAACATCGACGGGGTGCGCGTGGCCAGCCTCTACCTGCCGTCCGGTTCTGAAGGCACTGAGAAACAGGACGAAAAATACCGCTTCTTGGACGATTTCGAACCAATGCTGGCCCAGTGGGCCACCGAGCACCCCAGCATGGTCATCGGGGGAGACTGGAACATCTGCCACCGCGAACAAGACCTGAAGAACTTCAAATCTAACAAAAAGAAATCCGGTGTCCTGCCCGACGAACGCGCCTTCATGGACTCAGTTTTCGGCAGCTTCCCCGACAGTGAGGCGCAAGGTAAGCCCACCGCAGGCGAGTACTTCGGGGCGCTTGAGTATGAGTCCGACGTTCGTCGACAAGCGAACCCTGACCCACAGTGGTTCGACGTGGCGCGCCGACTGCACCCCGACGATGCCCCATACACCTGGTGGACCTACCGTGGCCAAGCCTTCAACAACAACGCGGGCTGGCGCATCGACTACCAAGCCGCCACCCAAGACATGATGGACCGTGCCGAAATCACCTGGGTAGAAAAAGCGCCGACCGTCGAGCAACGCTGGAGTGACCACGCACCACTGCTGGTTAGGTACCGGTAGAAGCAATGTGGGGTTACGATACGCAAGACCTGCTGACGATTCTCTTCGTCATCGGCATTACCGCGGAGGCAATGACCGCCGCCGTGTCCGCCGGCCGGATGAGAATGGATCTGTTTGGCGTGATCACGCTGGGCGCACTTACGGCGCTTGGTGGCGGCACGATTCGTGACATCCTGCTTGATGCGTACCCCCTGACCTGGGTAGAACAGCCGTTATACCTGCTGATCGTCGTCATTGCATCGGTGATGACGGTGAAGATCAGTTGGCTGATGCACCAGCTCCGAAAATTCTTCCTCGTGGCGGACGCCATTGGGCTTGCCGCCTTCGTGGTGTTGGGCACCCAAATCGCCCTTGGCCTCGGGCACGGTTTCATCATCGCTGCCGTGGCAGCCGTGACCACGGGTGTCTCCGGTGGCATCATGCGCGATGTCTTGTCGGACCGCGTGCCGCTGGTCTTCCGGAAAGAGCTCTACGCTTCCGTGGCGGTGATGGGCACCGCGGTGTACATGATCCTGCTGTGGTTCGGCGTGCCTGAATGGATCGTCGCGATCATTACCGTGATCTTCGTGCTGGCAGCGCGCCTGCTCTCGCTGAAATTCAACTGGGCGCTGCCCGTGTACGAATACGACGATGAGAAACTTGCCGCAGTGGACCCGAAGCATCAGCTGTCCACATTCTTGTACAGGCGTGCGCGCCGGGTGCCAGGAGCGCGCCGCGTCTACCGCCAGGTACGCAAAATTCAGGATCACCGCCCCTCCCGCAGGCGCAACGAGCGCAGCAGGGACGAAGGGCAACGGGATGAATAAACAAGAGGGATGAGGCAGCGCACCCTAGCCGGGCTGGCTAGACTAAGACACCATGAGTGATAAGCAACGCGTACTGTCCGGCATCCAACCCACCGCTGATTCCTACCACCTGGGAAATTACCTAGGTGCGCTGAAGCAGTGGATCGAGCTGCAGGACAACTATGACGCGTTCTACTTCATCCCGGACCTCCACGCCATCACCGTGGACCAGAACCCCGAGGAGCTGCGCCACCGCACCGTCGCCGGCGCGGCTCAGCTCATCGCCTTGGGCATCGACCCGGCCAAGTCCACGCTTTTTGTCCAGTCTCACGTGCCCCAGCACGCGGAGCTGACATGGGTTCTGCAGTGCCTCACCGGGTTCGGCGAGGCCTCCCGCATGACGCAGTTCAAAGACAAGAGTCAGAAGCAGGGCGCGGAGCGAACCAGCGTTGGCCTGTTCACCTACCCAGTGCTGATGGCCGCAGACATCCTGCTGTACAAGCCACAACTTGTGCCGGTGGGGGAGGACCAGCGCCAGCACCTTGAGCTGACGCGCACCTTGGCGGAGCGCTTCAACTCCCGCTACGGCGAGACTTTCGTCGTCCCTGAAGCATTCATCCCCGAAGGCTCCGCGAAAATCCAGGACCTGCAGGAACCCACCGCCAAGATGAGCAAGTCCGGCTCCAACCCGAAGGGCATCATCAACCTGCTGGACGAACCGAAGACGTCGGCCAAGCGCATCAAGAGCGCCGTGACCGATAACGACGGCGTGATCGCCTATGACCGCGAGGCGAAGCCCGGCGTCTCCAACTTGCTGGCCATCCAAGCGGCACTGACCGGAAAGACTATCGACGAGCTGCTCGCCGGCTACGAAGGCGCAGGATACGGTGCCTTGAAGACTGATACTGCCGACGCGCTCGAGGCCTTCACCACCCCGTTGAAGGCGCGTTACGACGAACTCATGGACGACCGTGCCCAACTGGAAGACATCTTGGCCGCCGGTGCGGAGCGTGCCCGCGAAGTATCCGAGCCTTTGCTGGACGACGTTTATGAAAAGACCGGCTTTCTGCGCCCGAAGCGCTAGGGCTTAAAAGCAAGCCCGCCTGCTCCTTTTCTTCGGGAGTAGGCGGGCTGTGTATTTAATTGGTGGTTTAGAGGCCACCTTCACGACGACCAGTGCGACGGCTGGTCTTGCCAGACAGCATGATGGTGACGATCAGGCCGATAACGAAAATAGCTACGACGATCCAGATGAACCAAGACCAGTCCAGGCCACTGGAGTACCACGCTGGGTAGTTCGGGTACTGGGGAGATGCTTCCTGCGCGAGGTACGCTACGGAGCTCGCAAGAGAATCAGCAAATGGCATGGTGCTTAAAACCTTTCATGTACGTTCATGGCACTTGGATGTAATTATTACACGAGTATAGATGCAAATTACCTATTCACCTTTCGTATAGCCCCCTTCATGCACACTGTGAGAGAGGTAGCTACGATCGGGTAGGTAATAACTTATTTATTAATCGAGGGAGCCCATGTCCACCCGCACGAGCCCAAATGAACACAAGCTTGACGATTACGGCATTGAGCGCGAGCACAAAGATGACGAAAGTGTCGTCGAAAAGGTGCGCGACGAAGCGCCTGTCGTCGACCACCTCATGCGCATGCAGGACCGCTTCGGCAAGGGAGGCGGCAACCAGTACTCGGCCGGCATTACGTACTTCTCCGTCATGTCGGTGTTCCCACTGGCGATGCTTCTCTTCGGCACCTTAGCGCTATTCCTCGCCGGCAACCCTGATCTCTTGGACCGCATCCAGACTCAGATCACGGAATCCGTCGACAGCGATCTAGGGGAGCTAGTCAACAGCATCATCGACCAAGCCATCGCCGCCCGCGGTGCCGTGCTGAGTGTCGGTGCGCTGACCGCTTTGTGGTCGGGCTTGGGATGGATGAATAACCTGCGCGCTGGCGTGGGTGCGATGTGGAACCTCGCCCCGACAGAGGGCGGCAACTTCATCATGAAGAAGCTGCGCGACCTGGTGGCGCTGATCGGTCTGATTATCGCGCTCGGCTTCGCTTTCATCGTTACGGCTATCGGTTCTTCAAGCTTTACGACGACGGTGCTGGAACGCTTCTGGCCTGGCGATAATATTCCGGGGCTGCGTTGGATCATCTTCGGCGTGGCCATCGTGCTGGGTATCGCCGCCAACTTCCTGGTGATGTTCTGGATCCAGAAGATGTTGCCGCGCACGCACGTGCCGACGAAGTCTGCGCTGAAGGGTGCTCTGCTGGGCGCCATCATCTTCGAGATTTTGAAGCAGTTCTCCACCGTGATTATCTCGTCTGCTACCTCTAACCCGGCGGGTGCTGCATTCGGCCCGATCATCACCCTGATGATTGTGCTGTACCTGATCTGGCGCGTCGTGCTCTACGTGGCAGCGTGGACGGCGACCACTGAAGAAGCCCTGGAACATGCACCGGTGGACGTGCCTGATTCAGCCGTCATTCGCGTGCGCTCCGACATCAGCGCCTCTGCAGGTCAATCCACCGCGGACAGCAGCCGAACTTTCGGTATCGGTGCCATCGTTGGCGCATTGATCGCCGGTATTATCGCTGTTTTCGGCCGAAAGCAAGAGCCACGAAGCCCACAATGATTGTGGCCAAGAGGACCATGGCTGCAATCGCAACGCTCACCCCAGTTGAGGAGTCATAATCTGGCGCCGCAGACGCCTTGGGGGTGGGCGTTATCGTCTCTGTGGCAGGGGCCTCGTCGTTAAGCGATACGGCTAGATTGGCCACCGCGTCCTTCGCCGGCCAGTGGTAAGCCTCGTGCAGCAGCGACTGGGCCTGCTCCCACGCGCGGCCCTGCTCAACGGTGGTGTCGAGGATGACCGCCATCAGACGGCGCCCGTCACGCTCCATCGCGCCGACGAAAGTGTGGTTTGCGTCGTCCGTGAACCCGGTTTTGCCGCCGATGCCATCCGGATCGTTCATGAAAAGCCCGTTGTCATTCCACAGCTCGTAGCCTTCGACATCGCCGTAGCCCGGAAAATCAATGAACTCCGTGCCGACGATGCGGGCAAAAGTCGGATCCGAATAAGCGTGCTGGTAAATCACGCCCATATCCCACGCAGAGGTCTGCATGCCCGCGGCGTCGAGCCCCGAATAGGAGGAGGCGCGGGTATCCGTGGTGCCCAACTTAGAGGCGAGCTCATTAATCACCTTCAGCGTGGCCTTGTCGCCCCCAAGCTCCTGAGCTAAAGCGTGCGCGGCGTCGTTGCCCGAACCCATGAGCAGTCCGTGCAGCAGCTGCTCAACCGTGTACACCCCGCCGGCGCCCAACCCCACCGAGGAGCCGATCTGCGATGCCGTTTCCTCGCTGACGGTGACCTTCTTGTCCAAGGGCAGTCCTTCGATCGCCTCCAAAGCCAGCAGTACCTTGATAATCGACGCAGGGCGGTAGCGACCGTGCGGATCCTTCATCGCGATGACATCACCGGTATCAATATCTGCGACCAGCCACGCGGAAGCGTGCACGGACTCATCGACGACGAAACCTTCTGGGGCGATCAGCCCGCACGGACCGTCGTAGTGCTGCGGCAAAACCGTGGGCGTAACACCATCGGTGGGCACCTCGGACGTTGTCCGGGCCTGTGGCGGAACTAGCGCGTTAGGGCAGTCGTCGGTCCGTGGTGCCTCATCGCGCCAATCCGGGTCCGCTGACTCCGCTGACTCCTCCGGCTCGGCAGGCTCGGCTGGCTCGGCTGGAACAGTAATCGGCACCGCGGGAAGCATCGGGGTAGCTGAAGCAATCAGCGGCGAAACTAGTGTGGCACTCAAGGTTGCTGCGGCAGTGAAGGCGGTAATTTTTTTCATCAAGCGTTGATTCTAGGCCTTCGCTGTGTGGCCCCTGTGCTTGGAGGTTCAAAAGTAAGGATAGCCTGCCATAAAACTGCCTCTGACCTGAGGGTTAGTTAGTACTGCCTTGCTTGTGGCGGTGTCAACATCAAGATACTAATGGGGGTATGAGCGAAACTATGACCCCATCGCAAACCAGTACCGGACTCAACGAGAAGCTTAATCAACTACGCGCCGGAGTGATGGGTGCCAACGACGGAATCGTCTCCACCGCTGCCGTCGTGGTGGGTGTGGCTGGTGCCACCTCGGATGTCCGTTCCATCGCCACCGCTGGCATTGCGGCCGTCATTGGCGGTGCGGTGTCGATGGCATTGGGCGAATATGTCTCCGTTTCTTCCCAGCGAGATTCGGAAGAAGCGCTTATTGAAAAGGAGCAAAAGCTGCACGCCGAGGATCCCGAAGGGGAATTCGAGGTGCTCGTGCAGGAATACGTCGCGAAGGGCATCTCTGAAGAGACCGCCCACCAAGTAGCCACTGAGGTCACCGAACACGACGCCCTCGAGGCACACTTAGATATGCACTATGGCATCGACCGCAGCGATGTCGTCAGCCCATGGTCCGCGGGTATCGCATCGTTCTTCGCCTTTTTCCTCGGCGCGCTGCTGCCCTTGGCAGCGATCCTGTTTCCGCCAGAGAGCTGGCGGGTTCCGGTCACGTTTGTTGTAACGCTCGTCGCCTTAGCGATCACCGGAGTGGTTTCCGCGCGCCTGGGTGGGGCCAAGCCGGGACGAGCCGCGCTGCGCCTTGTCATTGGCGGCACGCTGGCGCTCGCCTTCACCTTCGTGGTGGGCTGGCTGTTCGGTACGAACGTGGCCTAGAACTTGGAGAAGCGCTTGATCAACATGTCCTCAAGCTGCTGCCAGTTCTCCGCCTTGTCATTAAACGGTGCGGACGGTACGTATCCCGCGGCCTCGGTGGAACCAAGCATGTAGGCCAGGTAATCCTGCATCCGCGGGTTCGCCAGCAAGAAGGAGTTCAGCGAATCATCGCCGGCCCAGTCCGCGGCATCCGCCATGATCTCATAGGCCTTGCCCATCTGGTCGGTGTCCACGGCATCGACACCCTTCTCAATGTCCGCCGCAATGCCGTTGAAGGAGTACGCATTATCCTTGTGCACCTGCAGCTCAAGCTCGCCGGCGTGCGCAGAACTAACCAGATCCTCCCAGGTGGACACGCGGGTGAGATCATGATCGTCGTTATCCAGCATCCAGCGCAGCAGCTGCTTGTTGGTGGGGAAGGTGAAGATCTCGCCGTACTTGCCCAAGAACACCGGCGCGCCATCGAGGTAGGTGCGCAGGGTGTATACGCTCTTGCCCTGGATGGTGATCTTCACAGGATCAATACCAGCGGCCGCCCACGCCGAGGTGTCATAAGGGTCCACGGCTTCGCGTTCGGCTTCCGCCTGCTTCTCCGCTTCCTCCCGTGCCTTTTTGCGTGCCTCCGCTGCATCGGTGATGCGTGTCGCAGCGGCGGATACCGCTTCGGCATCTAGCTCGTCTGTCGGTACAACGCGCACCTGCGCATCAATACTTTCGACGACGTTCTCCCAGTTCGTCAGCACAGCGCGACCAACAGCTGACCATTCGCCCAAGCCCTGATCGCCGGTGTAGTGCTCAACGCCCCGGTTGACGTTGCCCAACACGGAGTGCGATGCGAAGAAGATCACGGCATCCTCAGCGCCAGCCACCTGCGCCAAAGAATTAGTCAGCTGGAAGATGCGAGCAGTCGTCGACACGTTTTCGTGGTTCGGGCGGCCCGCCAGAAACTTCGGAGCACCGATGATGTCATACCGATGCTTCGCTTCCGGCACCACACGATCATCGCCACCAGCGCTAAACTGGCTCCACTTCGGGTGTGTGCTCAACTCATGAGAGGAGGCGGAGTCCAGGTGGGTCAGCAGCTCCTCGGGAGAGTGGAACAGCAACACCTTCTCAGCATCGCCGTAAAAGGCCTGCCACTCGGAACCGTGTTCCTTCCACGTTGGGGCCCACAGGGTGTAGAAGTCACCTTCCGTCAGTGACACTTGAACTGGGAGAATTGCACGCGTGCTCATGCACACCGACTTTACCGAATGCTATGCCGTTGGTCGCCAGAACCCCTTGAAAGCCATGCCAAGATTATTTGTCCGCACGGGACTCATCCCCACTGGGTCGCCGGCCTCCACCATCATCCCGTCGCCCGCATACATGGCCACGTGCCCATCCCAAACCACCAGGTCGCCCTCCTGAAGATCTTCATAGGCAACCTGCTGGCCGACAGCCTGGTTTTCCGCCGTGCGTGGAATCTCCACCCCGGCCTGGGCATACGCCCACGATGTCAGCCCTGAGCAGTCGAAACCGCCAGGCTGGCTCCCGCCCCACACATAGGGCGTGCCGATCTGGCTTTTCGCCGCCGCGACGGCAGCCTGTCCCGCCGCGTTATCGCCCGTGGCAGGGGCAGGTTCGGCCGGAGGGGCGGGAGCGGCTGCCGTGGTGGTCTCTGGGGAAACATAATTATTGGTGTGCTCCTCCACGGGCACCGCTGCGCGTTCCTCCAGTCGTTCGGCGAGAGGCTCCAGCTCTTTCTCCCAGCGCTCCACACGCACAGCTGCACGGGTGACGCATTCGACGCCAAACAAAGTGAGCTGAATGGCCACGGCGGGGGAGGTGGGGATCAGGGGCACTTTGAGCGTGGCCTCGCGGATGAACTCTTGGGCAATATTCCACAGGTCCGTGGCGCACAGGCCGGTGAGCACTAGGGCGTGGGCGGTGGTGGATTCGATGGTGGCGCCGTCGTCGGCAAGCTCATCAAGTCTGCGGTAAAAGTTGGCGGGATCGCCGTCGGTAAGTTCGGCCAGCTGGGCCACCGCATTAAACTGCGGAACCTTACTGATCAGAGGCGGGGTGAACTGCTGCGGAATGCGCGAAGCGATGGCCTGGACTGGCCCGGTGACGTCGATCATGCCAGCGTCCTTTCTAATCCGTCGGCGATGTCCGCATCAACGCTGAAAGCATCGGAGATCATTGTCTCCACGGACTCCGCGACTGAATTGGCTTCGTCGAAAAGTGCGGCGGAGGCATCGTCGTAACGCGAAAGCGCTGCGGTCAAGGCGTGGCAAAACCTGGTGCTGGGAAGTGGCACATCGCCGATGGTCTGCAAACCGTGGGCGTCCTCGCGGACGGCGGTGATTAAGGGACGAAGGATATCGGGGTCAACGTCAAAAGTGTGGTCATTGTTTCGAGTCATACCTACTTAGACTGTGAAAACCCGTTTCCGGTTCCGTCCTTTTCGGAATTAGTTCTAGCATGGGGGCTATGGACATTACTGTGGTTGACCACCCGCTTACCTCATCCCGCCTGACCATCATGCGCGATGCGCGCACAAACAACGCCGGATTCCGCTCAGCGCTGGCGGATCTGGGCAGCATGCTGATCTACGAGGCCTCGCGTGACCTGGAGGTAGAACATTTTGACTGCCAGACGCCGGTGGATGTCGCGGAAGGTACCCGCCTGAAGACCCCGCCGATCATCGTTCCCATTATCCGTGCAGGTCTGGGCATGATCGACCCGGCACTCTCGATGATCCCGGACGCCCAAGTGGGCTTCATCGGCATGGCCCGCGACGAGGAAACGCACGAGCCGGTGCCGTACCTAGAGGCGCTTCCCGACGACCTTGCCGGCCAGCCCGTCTTCCTCGTGGATCCGATGCTGGCTACCGGGGGCTCCTTGATTCACGCGATCCAGCTGCTGGTTGACCGCGGGGCGGATGACATCACTTGTGTGTGCATGGTGTCGGCGCAGCCTGGGGTGGATAAGTTGCGGGACTCCAATCTGCCGGTGCGTCTGGTGACCGCCGTGATCGATCCCGGCCTGGATGAAGACGCGTATATCGTGCCTGGCCTGGGCGATGCGGGTGACAGGTTGTACGGTCCGCGCAATATTGACCTCTAAACCACGGTTGTTTCGGTAACTAAGACAAAGCTGTGACGATCGCTTAGAATACGATCAGGAAGTTCTCATCTAGCGCCTAAGGGCGCGCGACCGTGGGGGATGAACATGGCACATGTCTTGATGGATCACCACTGGGCCAGCTACGGCTACAGCTTGTCCGAACGGCTCAAACGCTTGCGTTTGCAACGTGGCATGACTCAATTGCGGTTGTCGGAAGTGTCGGGCGTGTCGCGCACTCTGATTTCTAATCTGGAGCGCAACCACTACAACAGTCAGAGGAGCGCGGACCCCACCTTGTCCACTCTCTACCGCCTCGCTTTGGGGCTGCAGGTCCCACCGTCCGCCCTATTGCCCGCGGTGGACCGGGAGGTAGAAGCGGTGTGTCCCGACGATTTGCAGGATGACTTGCAGGCGTTAGATCCTTTTCGCGGCCTGTTCGGGGGTAACTAACCGGACCGCTTGGTCTAGTTGTAGACTCTCTACCCATAACCTTTTCACAGATGGTAGGGAGTGAGACCTCAGTGTCTATAGGGTCTTCAGGGTCTTCAAGGTCCTCTAGGGGCATCGCAGCAGACGTGCGGGACTGGTTCTACACCAACCGTGACACGGTCATCGCGTGGCGTCGCCACATCCACTCACACCCCGAGCTGTCGAATCAGGAACACGGCACCACCGATTTCATCGCGGAGATCTTGCGCGAGCACGGCCTCAAGCCCGTCCTTTTTCCCGGAACCGGCCTGTACGTCGATGTCGGTCCCGAAGGCCGCGACCGGCTCGCGTTTCGCGCAGACATCGATGCGCTACCCATCCATGAGGTGACCGACCTGGAGTTTTCGTCGTTACGCGCAGGTGTCTCGCACGCGTGTGGCCACGATGTGCACACCACCGTCGCCCTCGCACTGGCCTGCGCCTTATCGACGATCGACCTGCCGCACGGGGTGCGCGTGATCTTCCAGCCGGCTGAGGAAGTCATGTCCGGTGGCGCTTCCGATGTCATCCGTTGGGGCGCACTCGAGGGGGTGGGTTCCATCTTCGCCCTGCATGCGGAGCCGAAGCTGCGCGTGGGCAAGGTAGGCGTACGTACTGGTGCGATCACGTCAGCATCGGATGTGGTGGAGATCAACGTGTTCGGATCTGGTGGGCATTCTTCGCGCCCACACCTGACCTCCGATGTTGTCTACGCGTTGGGCGCGTTGATCACCCAACTTCCCGCCTTGTTGTCGCGGCGCATCGACCCGCGCACCGGCACCGTGTTGGTGTTCGGCCAAGTCGAATCCGGCTACGCCCCGAACGCGATCCCGCAGTCCGGCAAGGTCCGCGGCACGCTGCGCACCTCAGATATTGGTACATGGCGCACGATCGAACCAATCTTCAATGAGATGGTGGCCTCCATCGTCGCCCCGACTGGCTGCACCTTTGAGATCGACTATTTCCGTGGGGTTCCGCCGGTGCTTAACGACGACGTGGCCACCGCTTTGCTTGCGGACGCTGGTCGCGCAGTCGATCCACAGGGGGTGGTCGAAGCACCCCAATCCTCCGGGGGTGAAGACTTCTCCTGGTACCTCGAACACGTCCCGGGCTCCATGGCGCGCCTGGGGTGCTGGTCCGGTGAAGGCGAGCGGCAAGACCTGCATCAGGGCAACCTCGTCGTCGACGAACGTTCCATCGATGTGGGCTTGCAGCTTTTCGGTTCCGTCGTTGAGCGTTTTAGTGAGAAGGTGGGGGAGCCGGGGGAATTTGACGGCGACATCTTGAACTAGTAGCTAAGCTAGGCGTGGAACTGAACACTGAAATAGGAGCTACACACCCCGTGCCAAATCAGCGTAAGAAAATCGCGATCATCGGTGGCGGTCCTGCCGGTTATGAAGCAGCATTGACCGCGACCCAGTACGACGCAGAGATCACCATCATTGAGGCCCAAGGTCTTGGTGGTTCGGGAGTGCTTAAGGACGTTGTGCCGTCGAAAAGCTTCATCTCTGGCGCGAACATCAAGACTGACCTGCGCCGTGCCGACGATATGGGCCTCAACCACAACTTGGGCCGGGCGCACCTATCCCTGACCGCACTGAATAACCGCGTCTTGGCGATGGCTTCCGAGCAGTCGCGCGACATTCACAATCAGATTAAGCGCGCTGGCGTGGAGATCATCGACGGCTATGGCAGCTTTGACGACGATCAGTCCGGCCACACCACCCACGCCGTGCGCATCAAGCACTCCTCTGGTGAAGAGGAGGTACGTCAGTTCGACATGGTGCTGCTGTCCACCGGGGCCTCCCCGCGTGAGCTGGACGGCGCGAAGCCGGACGGTCGCCGCATCTTGACCTGGCAGCAGGTCTATGACGTGATCGAGATGCCGGAGCACGTCGTTGTCGTTGGTTCGGGTGTGACTGGTGCCGAATTCGTCTCCGCTTTCGCCGAGCTAGGCGTGAAGGTGACGATGGTCGCCTCGCGCGACCGCATCCTGCCTCACGACGACGCCGACGCCGCCGACGTGCTGGAAAACGTGCTGGCTGGCCGTGGTGTCACCCTGGAAAAGCATGCCCGAGTGGAGACCGTGACCAACACCGGTGATGGGGTCGTGGTCAAGACCACCGACGGCCGCGAGATCACCGGCTCCCACTGCATCATGTCCATTGGTTCCATTCCCAACACCGCGAACCTCAACCTGGAGGCCGCGGGCGTGGAGGCAGAACAGTCCGGGCACATCAAGGTGGACCGTGTCTCACGCACCAATATCTCCGGCATCTACGCCGCTGGCGACTGCTCCAACCTGCACCCGCTGGCATCCGTTGCTGCAATGCAGGGGCGCGTGGCCATCTACCACGCACTCGGCGAGGGTGTCACCCCGATCCGCCTGAAGACCGTGGGCAATGCCGTGTTCACCCGCCCAGAGATCGCCGCTGTCGGTGTGACTGAGCAGCAGATTCGCAACGGTGAGGTGGACGCGGACATCGTCAAGATGGACCTGGCGACCAACCCGCGCGCCCGCATGCGCTCCCTGAGCAGCGGCTTCGTGAAGATCTTTGCCCGGAAGGGATCCGGCCAGATCATCGGTGGTGTGATCGTGGCGCCGACCGCTTCTGAGCTGATCCTCTCGCTCACCGTGGCCGTGGCCAATAACCTCACCGCGGTACAGCTGGCAGACTCTATGGCCGTCTATCCATCCCTGTCCGGCTCCATCACGGAGGCCGCCCGCCGCCTCGTCAGCAAGGACGACCTGGACTAGCGCTGAATTAATCGTTGACGGTGCGGTAGGCCAACTCCGTCGTGGAGTTCAGGTCCACCGTGACCGGCCGGCCCTGATAGGGGAAAGCGCGCTGTGCGCAATCATCGCGTACGCACGCAGCGCACCCCGGGCCGATCGGGACCGCAGCAGTCGGGGAGAGGTTCAGCTGGTCGGCATAGACCAACCGGTGAGCCTGGTCCAGATCACACCCCAGGCCCACGGCGAACTCCTTGGCCGGGGTCCCAAAAGGCTGGACTGGGCCCTGCACCATCTTCGCGATCCACAAGTAGCTGCGCCCATCCGGCATGCTAGCCACCTGACGCGTCACACGATTCGGGGTCTCAAACGCGCGGTGCACCACCCACAACGGGCACGACCCACCGCTGCGAGAAAAGTGGAAAGAACTGGACGATTGCCGCTTCGAAATATTGCCCGCACGATCAGTCCGGATGAAGAAGAACGGCACAGAGCGCGACCCCGGCCGCTGCAAAGTAGATAACCGCTGGCAGGTGGACTCAAAGCTGGTGCCAAAATGGGCGCCAAGCAGGTCAATGTCATAACGCGTCTCCTCCGCGCGCGCCAAAAATTTGCCATAGGGCATTGTCACTGCTGCCGCGTAGTACTGCGCCAAGCCGAGGCGCGCCACCTTCCTCGCGGCGTCAGTGGGTAAGTCGGCGACCAGCTCGTCGATAAGCGTGCCCTGATCCAGCAATCCGTACTGCAAGGCCAGCTGAAAGCACAGCTGGGCCTCATTGATGCCGCCGCGCAGGTGGAGCTCGCGGGTTTCCGGGTGGAAGACGCGCCGGGGGCGTTGATCGTGCTGGTTGAAGCGCACGGTCACGCCGTGATTATTGTCCAGGGCGGTGGCCAGCCGGGTGAGGCGCATTTGGCGGACGCCGGCCCAAGCGGCAAGCTTTTCGGCGGCTAGGTCCAGCTCGTTGAAGTAGTTATTGGCATCGTAGAAGAAGTCGCGGACCAGCTGGTAGGGGTTGGGGTCGGTGCGTGACGACGATAACTCCGGAATAGAGTTGGCGATATCGGGGAAGCGGGCGGCAAAATCGGCGAGCTCATCGGTGGGGATGCCGGGCAGAACCTCTGTCAGCTCGTTGATCGTGCGCAGGTCGTGCTCGCTGGAGAAGTAGCTGGCCTGTACGTCGAAAGACTCCGTGAGCTGGAGCAACACCGTGACGGTCAGTGGGCGCTGATCATTTTCCAGCTGGTTGAGGTAGCTGGTGGAGATGCCCAACTGGTTGGCCATTTCCACTTGGGTGAGTTCATGGTGCCGTCTTAGCGTGCGGATCCGTGCCCCCGCGTAGTGCTTGCTCAACGTCCTTGTCCTCCTCGATCTTCGCGTGACCTGCAGATTTCACAAGTTACACAAATTTTACAAAGTCATGCCACACAAATATACACACTTCACCGTGACCTGGCGCACATTGTGGGGCGTAAAGTGACGGGCATGATCAACCACGAAGTTCGCACTCACAAGTCCGCAGAAGATTTTCCCATCGAAGAGCACCTCGCCTACAAGGTAGCCAAGGTAGCCGCCGACCCAGTCGAGGTGCCCGCCGACACCGTCGACATGATCATCAACCGCATCATCGACAACGCAGCCGTCGCCGTTGCCTCCGTCCCACGCCGCCCCGTCTCCACCGCGCGCACCATGGCCGAAGCGCACCCCGTCACCGAAGGCGGCGCGAAGGTCTTCGGCATCGACGGCACCTACTCCGCTGAGTGGGCCGCCTTCGCCAACGGCACCGCGGTGCGTGAGCTGGACTTCCACGACACTTTCCTGGCAGCCGACTACTCCCACCCCGGCGACAACATCCCGCCGATCCTAGCCGTGGCACAGCACAAAGGGCTTGACGGCAAGGCTCTGATCCGCGGTATTGCCACCGGCTACGAGATCCAGGTGAACCTGGTCAAGGGGATCTGCCTGCACGAGTGGAAGATTGACCACGTGGCACACCTCGGCCCATCGGCTGCAGCCGGCATCGGCACCATGCTGGACCTGGACGTGGACACCATCTACCAGGCCGTGGGCCAGGCGCTGCACACCACCACCGCAACCCGCCAGTCCCGCAAGGGCTTGATCTCCTCCTGGAAGGCCTCCGCCCCAGCATTCGCAGGCAAGATGGCCATCGAGGCAGTCGACCGTGCCATGCGCGGCGAGGGCGCACCAGCCCCGATCTGGGAAGGCGAAGACGGTTTCATCGCCTGGATGCTGCACTCCCCAGAGCGCACCTACACCGTGCCACTGCCAGCCGACGGCGAAGAAAAGCGCGCCATTCTGGAGACTTACACCAAGGAGCACTCCGCCGAATACCAGGCACAGGCACCGATTGACCTGGCGCGACGCATGAAGCAGACCCTCGAAGACAAGGGTCTGAACACCGCCGACATCGAATCCATCGTGCTGCACACCTCCCACCACACCCACTACGTGATCGGTACCGGAGCGAACGACCCGCAGAAGATGGACCCGAAGGCCTCGCGCGAAACCCTGGACCACTCCATCATGTACATGTTCGCCGTGGCACTGGAGGACGGTACCTGGCACCACGTGGACTCCTACACCCCAGAGCGCGCCGGCCGCCCAGAAACCGTGGAGCTGTGGCACAAGGTCTCCACCGTGGAAGACGAAGAGTGGACACGCCGCTACCACTCCCACGACCCGAACGAGAAGGCCTTCGGCGCACGCGCCGTGATCACCTTCGCAGACGGCACCGTGGTCGAAGACGAGATGGCCGTGGCAGACGCCCACCCATTCGGCGCCCGCCCCTTTGCCCGGGAGCAGTACATTAACAAGTTCCGCACCCTGGCCAAGGGCCTGGTCGCCGAGGACGAGCAGGAGCGATTCCTTACCGCCGTGCAGGATCTGGAGAACCTCACTGACCTGGGCGAGCTCAACATCGTCGTCACCCCAGAGACCCTCGAGGAAGCACCAGAGATCCCAGGAGGCATCTTTTAATGTTCAGCTCTGAAACAACCGCAACCGATCGTCGTAAAGCGCTGCGCGAATCGCTGGACTCAAGCGAAATCACCACACTCCCCGGCGCCTTCAACCCGCTGACCGCGCGCCTGATCGAAGACATCGGCGGCTTCAACGGCGTCTATGTCTCCGGCGCCGTGCTGGCCAATGACCTGGGTCTTCCCGACATCGGCCTGACCACCCTGACCGAAGTCGCCGGCCGCTCCCGCCAGATCGCGCGCGCCACCAACCTTCCCGTGCTTGTCGACGCCGACACCGGCTTCGGCGAACCCATGAGTGCAGCCCGGACCATCTCCGAATTCGAAGACGCAGGCATCGCCGGCTTCCACCTCGAAGACCAAGTCAACCCCAAGCGCTGCGGGCACCTCGACGGCAAGGAAGTCGTGCCACAAGACCTGATGGTGCGCCGTATCACCGCCGCCGTCAACGAACGACGCGACGAGAACTTCGTCATCTGTGCGCGCACCGACGCCGCCGGAATCGAGGGCATCGACAACGCCATCGAACGCGCCAAAGCCTACGCCGACGCCGGCGCAGACCTCATCTTCACCGAAGCCCTCTACACCCCGGCAGACTTCGAGAAGTTCCGGGCCGCCGTCGACATCCCACTCCTGGCCAACATGACCGAATTCGGCAAAACCGAACTGCTCAACGCCAAAACCCTCGAAGACATCGGCTACAACGCCGTGATCTGGCCCGTCTCCACGCTGCGCGTCGCCATGGGCGCCACTGAAGAATTCCTCCGCGACGTGGCCGCCACCGGCACCAACGCCGAATGGCTCGACCGCATGCAGCACCGCTCACGCCTCTACGAACTGGTGAAATACGAAGACTATAACGCCTTCGACCAGCAAGTTTTCACCTACTCGCTAGACACCTATAAGCCCACCTTCGACAACTAGACAACTAAACCACCACATCACCAAAGGAACCACCATGACTGAGCAAGACATCCGCAAAGGCCTCGTCGGCGTCGTCGCAGACTACACCGCCGTCTCCAAGGTCAACCCAGAGACTAACTCGCTGCTCTACCGCGGCTACCCAGTACAAGAACTGGCCGAACACTGCAGCTTCGAAGAAGTCGCCTACCTGCTGTGGAGGGGCGAACTGCCCAACGAAGAGCAGATGCAGGAATTCCGCGAAGTCTGCTGGAATAACCGTGAACTGGACCAGGGCACCATCGACATGATCATGTCCATGCCGACCGACTGCCACCCCATGGACGTCCTGCGCGGCGCCGTCGCCTACCTGGGCACCCAGGACACAGAGCACTTCACCAAGGACACCGACCACATCAAGCGCATCGCCCGCTCCCTGCTGGCGAAACTGCCGACGATCGTCGCCCTGGACATCCGCCGCCGCCGTGGCGAAGGCTACATCAAGCCTGACCCAGCCCGCTCCTACACCGAAAACTTCCTCTGGATGGTCTTCGGCGACGGCCCCGACTCCCCAGTGAACAAGCCCGGCGACGTCGAGTGCTTCGAAAAGTCCATGATCCTCTACGCCGAGCACTCCTTCAACGCCTCCACGTTCACCGCCCGCGTGATCACCTCCACCCAGTCCGACCCATGGTCCGCCATCACCGGCGCCATCGGCGCACTGAAGGGCCCCCTGCACGGTGGCGCCAACGAGGCCGTCATGCACAACATGATCGAAGTCGGCGACCCAGCCAAGGCCGAGCAGTGGTGCAAGGACAAGCTGGCCAACAAGGAACTGGTCATGGGCTTCGGTCACCGCGTGTACAAGAAGGGCGACTCGCGCGTGCCGACGATGGAAGCCGCCTTCAAGAAGCTCGCCAGCGAGCACGAGGGCTCCGAAAAGTGGGTGGAGATGTACGACGTCATGGCCGAGACCATGTACGAAAACACCTCCATCAACATCCGCCCCAACCTGGACTTCCCTGCAGGCCCGTCCTACTACATCATGGGCTTCGACATCCCGTTCTTCACCCCGCTGTTCGTGATGAGCCGCATCACCGGCTGGGCTGCCCACATCATCGAGCAGTACGAGAACAACTCCCTGATCCGCCCACTGTCCGCGTACAACGGACCAGATGAGCGCCACCACCCGAAGGCTGAGCAGTAAACCTTCCTGGTTGAGCTAGCCAGAGCCCGCGGCCGCACACTATCGCAGAGTGTGCGGAGAA
>NZ_JBHWRP010000069.1:0-7384 GCF_043426755.1 Corynebacterium sp.
AGCCACACCGGCGTCGCACCGGCGTTGGCAGGGCGCGCAGTGATCGCGGCCTCGCCGCGCAAGTAATCAAGCAGCTCCTCCACCTCGGAAGGAAAGGCCGCTTTCAGCTCCGTGGGATCGCCCTGGCGCAAAGCGTCGCGCACCGGCTGCGTAAAACCCACCGAATTCCCAATCCCGGCATCGATCCGGCCCGGGAATAGTGCCTCCAGCACCCCGATCTGCTCAGCAGCCACAAGCGGCTGGTGCGCAGGCAGCATAATCCCGCCTGTACCCACGCGTATCGACGAGGTCTCCCCCGCAACGGCCGCCACCAGAACCGTCGGGGCGGATCCTGGAATCCCCGGCACCCCGTGGTGCTCCGCCACAAAGAAGCGGGCGAAACCGAGCTCTTCTACGTGGCGGGCGTGGTCGAGTGTTCGTCTTAAAGCGTCTGCGTCAGAATCGCCAACAATAGATTGGGCACGGTCGAGGATTGAAAACTGCATCTAGGATGCGGAACCTGTGTCCGCGTTGCCTTCCTTCCAGGTGTCCCAATCAATATTCCAGTAGCCCAGGCCATCCCAGCCCGGCAGCGTATCTGCCGTCGTGTTCTTCACGGTGATTGGGTCTCCGCGCTTGAACATCTGCTGGATCCAGGCAGCATCGTCGACAGTCATATTAATGCAGCCGTGGGATTGGTTGTAGCTACCCAGCGCACCTACCGCCCATGGCGCGCCGTGAATGTAGATGCCGGAGTAGCTCATCTGCGTTGCATACTTCACCGGGGTGACATAGCCGCCCTCCTCGATGGAGTAACCGAAGGTGGAGGAATCCATCACCAGGGACTCGTGTTCATCGCCGACGACGTAGATGCCGTTCGGTGTTGCCCAACGCCCGCCGTCACGGCCGAGCGATACGGGGATTTCACGGACTACCTCGTCGTTTTCGTACACGGTCATGGTCTTGGTCTTGTCGTCGACCACGCCCCGGACATCGCTTCCCACGGTGAAGCTGGTGGCGTTGTCGTCAGAGCCGTACAGGCCCTCGCCCATATCAAGACCGTAAATATCGGCATTCACGGTGACCTCGGTGCCCGGCTCCCAGAACTCAGCTGGGCGCCAGCGCAACTCATAGGGGTCAATCCAGTAGAAGCCGCCCTTAGTGTCATTCGAGGTTTCCACGGTGATCGCATCCTCGACGGCCTCGCGATCATTCGGCGCCGTGGCGAAGCGGAACGTGACGGCCTGGCCCACACCCACGGTCGAGCCTTCCAGCGGGCCCAAGGCAACGCCTGTGGTCGCACTCGGAGTGGAGGTGGAGAAGGTGATGGTCTCTGTTTCTCCATCCTTGTCCGTGGCTTCAAGGGTGTAAACGCGGTTGTAGCCCAACACCTCGGCGGTGGTCCACTCTTTACCGTCGTCGCTCAGCTCAGACTCGACTACCTTGCCGTTCTCATTAGTCATCTCCACCGATTCCAGCCCCACGTTGGACGATACGGTGACTGGTTCCGATGGGTCGACGTCTTCGGCCCCATCTTTCACAGAAAAAGCTGGTGGCGCAGGTTCGGTGTTTTCCGGTGCCTCGGCTGTTGCCGCCGCTGCGTCGGAAGAGCGGCTGGACGTGTCAATAGTGCAGGATGAAATCCCAGCCCCCACAACTGCCACCAGCGCCAAAGCCACATATTTCTTTGTACGGAGGAAATTTCTCACAGGTACCCTTATATAATGCAGTTCTGCTCCTGAAGTACGCGACTGATCCCTTATCGCGACATGTTCACAACATCTTAAAGCCTACTGTGGAAAGAATCCACATCGACGCAGGTTTATCTCCTGTTCACTTTGAGCCTCGATTTTAGGCCTTTGAGCTGGCGATTTTACGTTACACAACAATCGGTGTTATATTTTTCTTCGTTGCCAACACAGCAGCACGCGCCATTAGCTCAGATGGTAGAGCAACTGACTCTTAATCAGTGGGTCCGGGGTTCGATCCCCTGATGGCGCACAATAGGAACAGTCCCCGGCTTGGATTACCAAGCCGGGGACTGTTTCGTTTCCCCCTCACCTACTCCGTGAAGCGTTCCACCTGCGCGTCGAAGACGGCAGCCACGGTAGGCTCCGTAAACCCCATCGATCCGACGACAACAGCGTGGTTACCAACCACCTGGTGCATCACCACCATCGTCGTCATCTCTCCCCAGCGGGAGCGGGATTCGACCACCATGCCGGTGACATCGGGGCCCGCATCGGTGAGCTGGTCCACGGTATATTCCATGCCGGTACCTTCGTGGACGATGGGTTCCGGACAATACGCCAGAATGTCGCTATAGAGACGCGTAACAGGTACGGCCTCCGGATCGTCGACAGAGTAGATGCCCGTGGCGATTCGATCGTTATCCGATACGAATACTTTGGACGCCGCCCCTACTGTCTGGATGCGCGTATCCAAGCCTTCCTGGATGACCTCCGCGCAGTTGGTCTTCCCGACGACAGGCAACATGGCCATACCTGGCTGGATAAGGTCACCATCCGACCAGACTTCACTGTCGCTCGCAATACCTGTGATGGTGAGATCCTCGGCGGGCAGCAAGAATTGCGTCAGTTCTTCCCCACTTTTCGGCGGAGCGCTTTCTGTCGACGAGCAAGCCGCAAGCCCGACAGTTGTCAGCACACAGAGTGTGACCATGCCACGACGCAGTGTGGAACTAATATGTGCAGGCATGATGGCTGCCTTTCTCGCTTTCTTTGGAGGCGTTCACTGTTAGCGTAGCCCCTCCGCCGGCTACGATTTACATAAGTCTGCACAAGTTTGGATCAAGTGGGTCCGCGTTTGAGCGACTAGTGTAGGAGCCATGGCCCACAAGCCGGGATCTTCTGTCACTATTTACGATATCGCTGAGGCAGCAGGCGTAAGCCCCTCAACGGTATCGCGCGCTTTTTCACGCCCAGATCGCGTCAGTTTCAACACTGCTGAAAAGATCCGCACCATCGCGGAGGAATTGGGCTATCGCACCAAGCTGGAAACGCGTAACTCGGTGCGCACCACGAAAGACGTGATCGGCTTTGTCGCCGCGGACCTAAGCAATCCGTTTTTCGTCGAGGTGCTGCGCGGAGCCTCTCACGCAGGGTGGGTTCAAGACGTATGGATTCATGCCAGCGACGTGCAGGAATCTCAGGAAAAGTCACGTGCGGCCGTCGATAAGCTCATGGGACATGTTGACGGACTACTGCTGGCGTCCGCGCGGCTGAGCAATTCGGAGATCCAGAAGATCGCCCGCACGGTCCCCACCGTGGTGATCAACCGACCAGTCAACGGGGTTCCCAGCGTGCTCGTCGACAGTTATGACGGCTCGATCCGCCTGGCCGCCCACCTTGCCGACCAGGGCGCGCGCACCGTCACCTACCTGTCGTGGCCGGAGGAATCCTGGATGGATTCCGTCCGCTGGCGCGGCTTGCGCGAGGCCACCGGCAGCGCTGCGGGCGACGAATCCCCGCTGTTTACCAGACATATCCCGCTTTCCGACGAGCGCCTGAACGCTGTAGCGCAAATGAGCGTGTCCAAAATTACTCTCGGGGCGCCGACGGCCCAGGGCGGACGGCGCGCCTTCATCGAGTGGAAGAAACATCCGACTGACGCCGTGGTGTGCTTCAACGACATGGTTGCTGTGGGCTTTTTGCATCAGGCGGCCCGTGAGGGGGTGCGAATTCCGGACGATGTTCTGGTAGCTGGTTTCGACAACAACGATGCGGCGCAGCTCGTCTCCCCTAGCTTGACGTCAGTCGCTGGTCCTCTCCGCGCGGTGGGCCGGGTTGCGGCAGCGAACTTGATCGCATTGGTGCAGGGAATTAAGAAGCCGATGGCGAAACCACGCGTTCTGCCCACGCGGTTAATTGTGCGCGAGTCCACGGCGGTGAAGAAAACTCGCCCCTAATTCGTTTAGTCAAAAGTTGGTGCAACTTCCGGCAACTTCTTGCAATGTGACCTATCTCTAACAGACAATAATCTTATGAGTAACTCACATGCATCACACCCCGACCGCCTCCTTCCGGCCGATCCGGGCACGCGTGATATCGCACGCCGCCTCTTGGCCCACGTAGAGGACCTTCCGATCATTTCCCCGCACGGACACCTGGATCCACAGATGTTCGTCGACGACGAGCCGTTTGCTAACCCCACCAAACTGCTCATCTCCCCTGACCACTACCTCACCCGCGTGCTGCACTCCGCAGGCTACGAGCTCTCCGAGCTCGGCGTCGGTGGGCATGAGTGCGATCCACGCGAGGCTTGGCGCATCTTCTGCTCCAACTGGCCGCTGTACACCGGTACCGCCACCGGCTACTGGGTAGAGCAGGAATTTGAGCACGTCTTCGGAATCAACCCTGACCGTATCTCCGGCGAGAATGCCGATGAACTGTACGACGAGCTCGATGAGATCCTGAAGCGCCCGGACTTCCGCCCGCGCGCACTGGCAGACTCCTTTAACCTCGAGGTCCTGGCTACCACCGACGACCCATTGGATGACCTGGCAGCACACAAGGCACTTGCCGACGATGCTTCCTTCACCCCACGCGTCCTGCCAACCTTCCGCCCAGACGCCTACACGAAGTTCTACAACGCCAACTTCGCAGACAACGTCGAAAAGCTGATTGACCTGCACGGCAATGGCAAGACCGGCTATGAAGGCTACCTCGAAGCAATGCGCGATCGTCGTCAGTTCTTCAAGGACGCCGGCGGCACCTCCACCGACCATGGCACCCACAATGCGGAGACCACTCCACTGGATGCCGATGAAGCACAGCGCCTGTTTGACAAGGGACGCGACGGCTCCTGGACCCGCGAGGAAGCCCAGGCCTTCGAGGCGAACATGACCTTCCGCATGGCGGAGATGGCCCAAGACGACGGCCTGGTCATGACCTTGCACCCAGGCTCCTACCGCAACCACTCCACCTCTTCCTTCGAGAAGTACGGTGCGGACGTCGGCCACGACATCCCATTCCAGATGGAGTTCACCAACGCCCTGCAACCGCTGCTGAGCACCTTCGGCGAGAACAAGGACTTCAACTTCGTCATCTTCACGATGGACGAGACCACCTTCTCCCGCGAGATCGCTCCACTGGCCGGCTACTACCCGTCCGTCTACGCGGGCGCGCCATGGTGGTTCATCGACGAGATCGACGCCATGAACCGCTTCCGCCAGTACACCACCGGCACCACCGGCTTCAGCCGCTACTCCGGTTTCATCGATGACACTCGTGCATACTGCTCTATCCCGGCGCGCCACAACACTTCGCGTCGCGTAGAGGCAAACTACCTTGCTCGCCTGGTGGCGGAGCACCGCATCACGGAGGACCGCGCTGCCGAAATCATCGTTGACCTGATCGACGCTTCCCCAAGGAGGGTATTCAAGCTATGACCCAGAAACTCAACCGCACGAACTATGACGCACCTGCCGCACCAGTCCGCCTGGTCCACTTAGGCCTCGGCGCTTTCCACCGCGCCCACCAGGTCTGGTACACGCAGAAGGCTGATCCGAGCTGGGGCTACTGCTCCTTTACCGGGCGCTCCGCCCGCATGTCGGACACGCTCGCGCCGCAGGATGGCCTGTACACGCTGGTCACTCGCTCCGGCGAGGGCGATTCGCCTGAGGTGATTTCTTCGTTGGTGGAGGCACAGCCTGCTTTCAACCTGGCACGTCTGAAGGAATTGCTTGCCGACGAGAACGTGGCCGTGGTGACCCTGACCATCACCGAGGCCGGATACCACCTGGCTGAAGATGGCAGCCTGGACACCACCGACACCGATGTCGTCCACGACGTCGAAGCACTGCGGGCGGGTAACCCGGAGGAGCTGAAGACGGCAACAGGCCGCATCGTGGAAGGCCTGAAGGCTCGTAAGGAAGCCGGTAACGGCGGCATGGCGATCATGAGCTGTGACAACGTTGCCGACAACGGCCCGCTGACCAAGGCTGCCGTGATTGGCATGGCCCAGGCGGCGGACGAGGAGTTGGCGGGCTGGATTGAGCAGAACGTGGCCTTCCCGTCTACCTCGATCGACCGCATCACCCCTGCCACGACCGACGAGCTCATCGCCGACGTGGCGGAGGCAACCGGTTATGAGGACGCCTCCCCCGTTGTCACCGAACCTTTTGCTTCGTGGGTCATCGAGGGCGAGTTCCCTGCGGGCCGTCCCGAGTGGGAGAAGGCCGGCGTGCTTTTCGTCGACGACATCGAGCAGTTTGAACGCCGCAAGCTGTGGTTGCTCAACGGTTCGCACTCCTTGATGGCGTACTACGCCCAACTCAAGGGGCACGAGACTGTGGCGGACGCAATTAACGACGATGACGTGCGCGCCAAGGTCGAAGCACTGTGGGACGAAGCGGCCAACCACCTGACGGCCGAGGGCTTGGATGTTCCTGGCTACCGCAAGGATTTGATCGAGCGTTTCGAAAATCCACGGATCCGCCACAACTTGGCCCAAATCGCGATCGATGGTGGCACGAAGCAACGTATGCGCGCTGTGCCCATCATGAAGTCCGAGCTGGAGGCTGGCCGTGACGGTTCCGCCGCCGCGTTGTCTATCGCGGCGTGGATCGAATACGTGCTGCGTGCCGACGAGATCCAGGACGCGCGTGCCGACGAGTTGGACGCCGCGCGTAAGGCTGAGGATCCTGTCAAGGCTCTGGTCGCCGCACTGGATGAGGAGCTCGCCTCAAACGAGGACGCTCTTGAGCGCATCCGCGGGCTGCATGACGAGGTTAAGGCCCTCTAAGTGCTGCTCTGAGCTGGCACTGATTTGGTGCCAGCTCCGCATTAATCTTCATTTCAATTAATTTTGGTCATGATAGGAGTTCACCTATGACCACCCAAACAAAGGCGCAATCAGCGCCTCCGTCTACGGCAAAATTGCCGAACCATAGAGTTCTTACCTATACCTTTGGTGACGTTGCAAACAACCTCACCTTCATGATGACCTCGATGTTCCTCATGGTGTACATGACGGACATCGCGGGTCTATCCGCTGGCGTTGCCGGCATGATTTACGGTGTCACCAAGATTTGGGCCGGTGTGTCCGACCTGATCGCTGGTCAAACTGTTGACCGCGCTGACACGCGTTGGGGGCGCCTGCGCCCTTGGATCCTCTGGATCTCCCCATTCCTGGTCGTCATCTTCGTCTTGCTGTTCTCCACGCCTGCTGGCCTGCCGATGGCGGGCACTATCGCCTGGATCTTCCTGCTCGACGCTGCGTACCAGCTGTGTTATTCCTTCGTGAATATCCCGTACGGCTCCCTGTCTGCGGCGATGACGCAGGACCCGGTCGACCGTTCCAAGCTGTCGGGCGCGCGTTCGATTGCGTCCTCGCTGACCACAGTGGCCCTGTCGGCTGTTGTGGCACCACAGTTCGAGGACAC
>NZ_JBHWRP010000070.1:0-2934 GCF_043426755.1 Corynebacterium sp.
CGTATCGCGAGCCACAACGGCTTCCTCAGCCACGCGCGGCCAACCGCGCAGGCCCAGCCTTGCCGCCTCCGCGCCCTCGTGGGCGACAGCGCCTTCCGTCATCCGATGGTCCTCGGCGTGCTGCGCCAGCAACACATCCAAACCCTTGGCGTATTCGATGGCGCGGCGCATGATCTGAGGATCGTTGACGCAGCGGCCATCGTCGGAAAACATGCGCACCTTCGCCTCGGAACGCGCCATCATGCCGAACTCGGTCAGCTGAGTGCCGCCCAAGCCCTGCGTGATCGAGCCGACCGGGTGCACGTCGCACTTGCCATAAGCCTGGGACTTTAGCCACACCGACTCCGCGATGATCGGCTGATCCATCACCGGATTCGTATTCGCCATGGTGAACACGGCGGTGAACCCGCCCTTCGCCGCGGCATTAGAGCCGGTGGCAATGGTCTCCGTGTCTTCGCGGCCGGGCTCGCGCAGGTGCACGTGCATATCGACCAGCCCCGGCAGCAACACATTGCCACCGCCGTCGATCACACGGGCGCCTTCGGGGATCTCCACGTCCGCACCAATGGCGCTGATTTCGCCATCGTTGACCAGCACGGTCACCGGGTCGCCCTCACCGTAGGGTCGTACGTTCTGAATGGCCAAGGGCTCAGTGGGTACAGGAGCAAGAGGACCTGTGGGGGGATAATTCTTTTGCACGTTCTTGTCTCCTACTCTCCTGCTGCGATCAGCGTAAACAGCACGGCCATGCGCACGTGCACACCGTTGGATACCTGCTGCAGCACAGCGGTTTCGTCGTAATCGGCGACCGCGTGGTTGATTTCCATTCCGCGCAGCATCGGGCCGGGGTGCATGATGATCGCATCGTCTTTCATCCGCGCCGCGCGGTCCTTCGACAGGCCATAGAGCGTGGCATATTCACGGTGCGAAGGGAAGAAACCGCCGTTCATCCGCTCCTGCTGCACGCGCAGCATCATCACCACATCGGCGTCCGCGATCTCTGCGTCAAAATCAGAACTGGTGCGCACCGGCCAGGTCTCCACGCCGGTAGGAAGCAGCGTCGGCGGTGCAACGAGCACGACCTCCGCACCTAAGGTGGACAGCAAATCCACGTTCGAACGCACCACGCGCGAATGCAGGCAATCACCCACGATGATCACCTTGCGGCCCTCAATTCCACCTAAGCGCTGGCGCATCGTCACCGCATCCAGGAGCGCCTGCGTGGGGTGCTGGTGCGAGCCGTCACCCGCATTGATCACGCTGGGGCCGACGCCGCCGGGCGCCACCCAGTCCGACACCAGCTGCGCTGCGCCCGAGCTTGGGTGGCGCATCACAATCGCATCAGCTCCGATCGCCGCCAGCGTGGAGGCAGTGTCCTTCAGCGATTCGCCCTTCTTCACGCTTGACGACGAGGCGCCGATATTAATCACGTCTGCGCTCATCCACTTGCCGGCCGTCTCAAAGGAGGCCCGGGTGCGCGTTGAGTTCTCATAGAAGAGCGTAAAAATGGTGCGGCCACGCAAGGTGGGTAGCTTTTTGATCTCGCGGCCTTCCAGCGCCTCGCGAAAACGATCGGCCTCATCCATCAGGCCGACAATCTCATCGCGCGACAAGTCCGCAATACTTAATAGGTGCTTCAACTTTTAAGCCTCCTCATCGCGGGTGAGAACCACGGCATCCTCGCCATCGAGGGCCTTAATCTTCACCGTGACATCTTCAGTGCGCGCCGTCGGAATGTTCTTGCCTACGTAATCCGCGCGGATCGGCAACTGGCGGTGACCCCGATCCACCAAAACGGCCAACTGCACCACGGCAGGGCGCCCCAAATCCCTCAAGGCATCGAGCGCGGCCCGGATGGTGCGGCCAGAAAAGAGGACATCGTCGACAAGCACCACGATGGCGTCATCGAGATCGATCGGAATCTTCGTGGGCTGCAGCGCGCGGTGCGGCTTATCCCGCAGATCGTCACGGTACAACGTGATATCCAAACTGCCCACGGGGACAGACACCCCGGAGAACTCCTCCACCGCGTGCGATAGACGCTGGGCCAGTGGAACACCACCGGACGGGATGCCTAACAAGACGATACGAGTGTCGTCGTCAAGCGCTGTCTTTTCAATGATTTGATGCGCGATGCGTGCGACAGTACGCCCGACGTCATCGGCTGATAACAGCTCAACGGTCGTGCGTTGCGTGTCCATACTCATCGAACCTCCTTCTCCGCCTCTCTGTGCGGTCCTTTAAAGGATGTCAATGCTGTTGTCTATGCTGGTGTGCTAGACCGGTTGTTACTCTAGCACCCACAGCTACGTTTTGGCGCGAAGGAGCTCCATGGGAATCACAGCACATCACGTTGTCCCAGCAGACAGGGACACAGTGTGGGAGTGGCACACCCGCCCGGGGGCAGTCGCGCGCCTGGCGCCCACCTTCCTGCCGATGAAACCCGTCCAGGAAGCCGAACGCCTCGCCGACGGCACCACCATCTTCTCGCTGCCCGCCGGCCTGAAATGGGTCGCCCGCCATGACCTCTCCGGCTACCGCACCGGCCACGTCTTCACGGACGTCTGCATCAACGCCCCCATGAAAGCCCTGGCAACGTGGCGGCACGCCCATCGCTTTGAGTCGCTTGACGACGACCCCCTGGCAACCCTTGTCACCGATGAGATCTCCACCCGCGTGCCCGCAGGCACCCTCGAACCTATGGTGGCCTACCGCCAGCACCAGCTCATCGAGGACATCAGCTTCCTCAACCGAGTCAACGCCGCCGGCGCCGACACCCCGCTGACCATCGCAATGACCGGATCGCGTGGACACGTCGGCCGCGCGCTCATGGCGCAGCTGCAGACCGCCGGCCACACCGTGATCCAACTCGTCCGCGGAGAGGCCAAAGAACACCAGCGCCACTGGAATCCGCAGCGCCCATCCCGCAACCTG
>NZ_JBHWRP010000071.1:0-50780 GCF_043426755.1 Corynebacterium sp.
GAGATGATGGGGTTGATAGGCCGGATCTGGACACGTGGTGACATGTGGAGGTGACTGGTACTAATTTTGACCGATAAAAACACATTACAAAGCGAAACGAGTAATAAAGGTTTGTTTGCGTCCACTGTGCAGTGTCTGACACAACACGCTTGGTGTGTGTCATGACTTGTTTGATGACCGTTCGTCTGATTGGTTGTCGACACGTTGCCCTAGAGGTGTGTCGGTGGTTGATGGCGGCGGGGAAACGCCCGGTCCCTTTCCGAACCCGGTAGCTAAGCCCGCCCGCGCTGATGGTACTGCATCCGGGAGGATGTGGGAGAGTAGGTTACCGCCGACCTAAAAATTTGAATAGTGAATCTGGAGCGTAGTTGGGATGAGCTGAGTCTGAGTACTCCTTATTCCTACTACGCTCCTTTTTCGTTTCTCTGCTCATAGACCTACTAGAGTAGAAGGACGTGCCGATCATAGAAAGGGCCAGTAGATGAGCGACGAGACGTCATCCCAGAATTTCCGCGAAGACCGCCCTCGTGGTAGAAAGCCGTACAAGGACAATCGCCGCCGCGACTACAAAGGTGGCTCAGGTCCACGTCGGGATGGGAAGCCCTCTGATCGGCGGGACGGTCGTCGACACGCGCAGGGCGGCAAACGCGACGACCGCGACAGAAGCCCGCGCAACGATCGAAACGATCGCGGAGAAGTTCGCCACGATCGATCGAACCCTCAACGGCAAGGCTTTCGTGAAGACCGCATGGCACAAAAGCTGTCTGAGCCTGATCTGCCCAGCGACATCGATATCAAAGACTTAGACCCTATGGTTCTCCAGGACCTGCGGGTCCTGTCGAAAGACAACGCTGATCGAGTCGCTCAACATCTCATCATGTCTGCCACCTTGCTCGAAGACGACACACAGCTGTCGTTGAGCCACGCACGTGCTGCGAAAAACCGTGCTGGTCGGGTCGGTGTCGTCCGCGAAATGAATGGTGTAGCTGCCTATCACGCCGGCGAATGGAAAGAGGCCCTTGCCGAATTGCGCGCTGCCCGTCGAATGATGGGAGGCCCGGGCATGCTTGCCGTCATGGCTGACTGCGAACGCGGCCTCGGACGCCCGGAAAAAGCAATCGAATTGTCGCGTACTCCCGAGGCTCGGCAATTGGATCCAGCATCACGAATTGAGTTAGCCATCGTTGTCGCTGGCGCCCGCCGTGATTTAGGACAGAACGAAGCCGCTGTGGCCACTTTGCAGCGAATGAACCCGTCAAAGGATGCTGATGGGGTCTCACAGATGCGCCTTGCTTATGCCTACGCGGACGCTTTGCTCGAGGTTGATCGCCGTGAAGAAGCCAAGGAATGGTTTGAACACGTCGCAGCCATCGACGTCGAAGAATTGACCGACGCAAACGTGCGGTTGGAAGAGCTGGGCTAAGGTCATAGGTATGAGCCTCATAGAACAGTACGATTCTCTTCTCCTTGACCTTGACGGTACCGTCTGGGCCGGCGGCGATGCTATTGCCGGTGCAGTTGAAGCGATCACAACCTCCGGCCTTCCGGCCGCGTACGTAACCAACAATGCTTCCCGAGGCCCCGCGGAAGTAGCAGAGAAGCTCCGAGCCATCGGTTTGGAGGCTGCGGACACGGACATCATCACCTCGGCCCAAGCCGCCATCGTCATGGCTAGCGAATACCTCGAGTCCGGTGACCCTGTCCTCGTCGTTGGCGCGCCCTCCTTCAAGGAGCTTGCCGCTCAGGCGGGCTACCGCCTCGTCGATAGTGCTGACGACCAGCCCAAAGTGGTCTTGCACGGGCATTCCCCTGAGACCGGGTGGGCCCAGCTGTCAGAGGCTGCGCTGTCCATCCGTCAAGGGGCGACCTATCTAGCGTCGAACATGGATACCACGCTGCCGATGGAGCGCGGCTTGCACGTGGGCAACGGATCCATGGTGGCAGCTGTCACCAGCGCGACCGGAGTCGTACCTGCCTCAGCTGGCAAGCCCGAACCGGCAATGTTTTTCCAGGCCGCAGAAGCGATGAACTCGAAAGCGCCGCTGGCAGTGGGCGACAGGCTCGACACGGATATTGCAGGCGCGGTCGCCGCGAAAATGGATTCCCTGCACGTGCTCACCGGCGTATCCGGTCCCATGGCGCTGATTGAGGCTACCCCGGAGATGCGTCCACGCTATATCGCAGAGGACATGAGCGCGCTTCACGACGATCCCTTCGCGCTGGTGCCTGGCCCACAGGGTGGATTCACCGCACGTGTCGACGGCGAGGATATTCTCCTTGAGCGTGGTAATCCTGACGCAACCAGCATCGAAGCCCTGCGGACAGTGTTGAATGTCGCCTGGTCTATGCCTCATGCTCCTGCGTTTATCCGCCCCATGTCGGATGCTGCAGACGCAGCAACCGCCCAGTGGTGGTAGCTAGTGTCTGCGCCTAAACCGCACGATCCTCGGACCACGGCCGTCCGGCCGGAGGACCTAACGCGTACTTTCGACGAGATCCTGGCACAGCCAGCCGACACCTTGGCCGAGGAAGTCGACCTGCTGGCTCGTGCGCACAGCGTTCTGCACGACGCACTACAGGATAATTAACAACACAAAGGATGGACGATTCGTGGCCCCTGGACGCAGAAGGCTCGATGCGGAGTTAGTTCGCCGCAAAATCGCGCGATCCCGCGAGCAAGCAGTGGACTGGATTAAATACGGTCGGGTCACAGTGAACGGGTTTGCTGCCCACAAACCAGCTACGGTGGTCGAACCAGACGCTTCCATCAAGGTAGCAATGGATGAGGATGACCAGTGGGCTTCACGCGGGGCTCACAAAATGATCGGTGCCCTTGATGCCTTCACGCCTCTGGGGCTCGATGTCGTCGATAAGCGTGTGCTCGATGCTGGGGCATCCACCGGTGGGTTCACCGACGTGCTGTTGGACCGAGGTGCGCGCGAAGTAATTGCCGTGGACGTTGGCTATGGGCAATTGATTTGGCGGCTTCAGAATGACCCGCGCGTCACCGTGCTTGACCGGACCAATATGCGTCACCTCACTCCCGAGATGATGGGTGGGCCTGCTGATTTGATGGTGGGCGACCTCTCCTTTATCTCCTTGAGGCTCGTGCTGCCGGCGATCGCGGACTGTCTTCGTGACGGGGCAGACTTGCTGCCGATGGTGAAACCTCAGTTCGAGGTAGGTAAGGAACGTTTGGGCAGCGGGGGAGTCGTGCGTTCAAATGAGCTGCGTGCGGAGGTCACGGGCGATGTTGCCCGGTTCGCGGCCGGATTAGGGTTGAGCTGTCGGGGCGTAGTGGCCTCCCCGCTGCCGGGCCCCAGCGGCAACGTAGAATACTTTTTATGGTTGGTGAAAGATGGCGGTGCGTCCGTCCCAGCTGACCGGGATCTTGACGCAATGATCGCCACTGCCGTGAAGGAAGGACCTGCGCAATGAGTTCGGATGGACAACGTGAGATTCTCATGGTCCCGCACACCACACGCGAGGGCAATATCTCCGCGGCCGCACGCGCAGCGGAATTAATCCAGGGTGACGGCATCAAGGTACGAATCTTGGCGCAGTCGGATATGGAGGCGATCGACGCGCACCCTAGCTTGGCCAGGTTAGAGCGCGTCGCCCACACCAAAGATGCTGCCCAAGGCTGCGAACTTGTGTTGGTCCTCGGTGGCGACGGAACCTTTCTGCGTGCAGCAGACCTCGCGCATGCTCAAGATATCCCAGTTCTGGGCATTAACTTAGGCCACGTCGGGTTCCTCGCAGAATGGGAGGCCGAAAGCCTTGATATGGCGATCCGGCGGGTGATCGACCGGACCTACGGTATCGAAGACCGCATGACCATCGACATCACCGTCTTGGATCCGGGTGGCAAGGTGCTGGACACCAGCTGGGCGTTGAACGAAGTCAGCGTGGAAAACTTGAACCGCCGTGGCGTACTAGACGCGACCCTTGAGGTCGATTTTCGCCCGGTGTCCACTTTTGGCTGTGACGGTGTTCTGATTTCCACGCCGACTGGTTCGACCGCGTATGCGTTCTCGGCCGGTGGGCCGGTGATGTGGCCGGAGTTGGACGCGATCCTTGTGGTTCCGAACAACGCGCACGCGCTCTTTACTAAACCGTTGGTCGTGTCGCCGGATTCCACTGTGGCAGTGGAATCGCACCCCACCACGTCACCTGCCATGGTGGTGATGGACGGCTTCCGCCCGATCGCTATGCCACCGGGTTCGCGCTGCGAGGTTGTGCGTGGCTCTCGGCCGGTGCGCTGGGTGCGTCTCGACGACTCACCCTTTACCGACCGCCTGGTTCGAAAGCTCCGGTTACCTGTGGATGGTTGGCGTGGTCCGGCCAAACCACAGTAAGTTGGGGCATTATGCTGCTTGATATTTCTATCGAGAACTTAGGCGTGATCCCTCACGCCACTGCCGAGCTTGCCGACGGCCTGACCGTACTGACCGGTGAGACAGGCGCGGGTAAAACGATGGTTGTCACCGGGTTGCGGCTGCTCACAGGTGGGCGTGCCGACGCCTCGCGAGTACGCACCGGTGCGCAGCAGGCCCTCGTCGAAGGTAGTTTTAATGTCGACGCGCTGCCGAAGGACATTAGGGAAGAGGTCTCGGGCATCGTTGATACCGCCGGAGGTGCCGCGGATGAAAACGGGGAATTTTTAGCCTCGCGTTCGGTGAAGGCAACGGGGCGTTCGCGTGCGCATCTTGCCGGCCGCAGCGTCCCGGCGGCGACCCTGGCTGAGTTCTCTTCGCAGCTGTTGACGATCCACGGCCAAAACGATCAGCTCCGCCTGCTCGCGCCGGAGGAACAACTAGCAGCACTCGACCGCTTCGACAACACTATTGGCCCATTGCGCTCTGCTTACACAGAAGCATTTTTGACGTGGCGCGCTTATGCCAAAGACTTTAAGGAACGCACGGAGAAACGTCGTGAACTGGCGCAGGAAGTCGACCGTCTGCAGTTTGCTCTCGACGAAATTGCTGCCATTGACCCGGTGGATGGGGAAGATGAACAGCTGGTGGCAGATATCCGCCGCCTCCAAGACGTCGACAGTCTGCGAGAAGCAGCGGAGACCGCACTGGCCGCGATCGACGGGCCAGACGCCGTGGGCGGATATGGGGATGAAGATGGCGCCTCCACTCTGTCGGGGCAGGCTGAAGCCGCACTGGCGCAAAGCAGCGACAAGCAGCTTGCAGAACTTGGCGGCCGGCTCACGGAATCTACCGCGATTTTGTCCGAAGTGGCGGCAGAACTGGGTAGCTATTTGGCCGACCTACCCAGCGACCCGGCGGGTTTGGATTCAATGCTGCAGCGCCAGCAGGACCTGAAGTCCCTGACAAAGAAGTACGCTCCGGATATTGCCGGAGTGATCGCGTGGAGGGACAAGGCCCAGGAGCGTTTGGCCAGCATCGATACCTCATCGGAGGCATTGGAGAGCCTGAAAAAGCAGGTGGCCGAAGCTGAGCAAGAGATGGTGGCCAAAGCACGCAAGCTCACCCAGGCACGCACGAAAGCTGCTAAAAAGCTCGGCGCGGCGGTCACCGAGGAGCTGCACGGCTTGGCGATGCCGAAGGCCCGGCTTGACGTGGTCGTCGGAAAGCATAAGTACACGCGCGACGGTGCCGATACCGTGGAGATGCGGCTCGCTCCCAACGCAGCCATGGAGTCCCAGCCATTGGCCTCCAGCGCGTCCGGCGGTGAATTGTCACGCGTGATGTTGGCGCTTGAGGTGATTTTGTCGTCAACATCGACTGGTACCACCCTTGTGTTTGATGAGGTAGACGCTGGTGTGGGCGGTCGCGCCGCGGTAGAGATCGGGCGTCGGCTGGCTCGGCTGGCCACGCACAACCAAGTAATCGTCGTCACGCACCTGGCGCAAGTAGCGGCGTACGCGGATACGCACTTGCACGTAGCGAAGAATGTCGGGGATGAGTCGGTGACTTCGGGTGTGTCGGCGCTTTCCGACGAGGAACGTGTCGAAGAGCTTGCCCGGATGATGGCCGGGCTCGACGACACGGATACGGGGCGGGCGCACGCTACTGAACTGTTTGATCGGGCGCAGGCTGAGGTCGTGGAGATGCGAGGAATAACCTCTGGGTAAAGGTGAAGCGTGAAGCTTTCCGCGCGCCTTCCCCACTTGCGGAGTTCTACCGGCCACAATAGGTCCCATGAGTAGCAAGATCACCAGTACTTCTGACCACCCCGGTCTGCAGGGCGCCCTGCGTGACTGCACCCCTCAGGGCAAAGGTCTGAAGCGTTTAAAAGCCGGTGAGATCGCCGTGATTGATGCTCCAGATCTGTCACGCAGGCAGGCACAGGCGCTTGTCGACGCCCGCCCGGCCGCAGTGGTGAATATCGCCGAGTTTTCCACCGGGGCGATTCCTAATTATGGCCCGCATATACTGCTCGATAGTGACGTGGCACTATATGAAAACGCGGGCGCTGAGCTGCGGGCTGCCTTTCGCGACGGGAAAAAGGGTGGTATCACCGAGGATGGTGAGATCTATGTTGGGAAGAAGACAGTCGGCACGGCCACCGAGCTGCTGCGCGGCGACGCTGATACTAACTTCAACGAGGCTCAGCGTCACCTGGTTGACCACATGGAAGCCTACTTCGGAAATACCATCCAGTTCATCCATTCTGAGGCGCCACTGCTGATCGATGGCGTGGGCGTTCCAGACCTCGGCGATGATATGGACGGGCGCAAGGTGCTCATCGTTTCCCCTGAGCAGGGCCATCGCGAACGCATGGCTGGGTTGCGTAACTTCATCCGTGAGTTCAACCCGGTGCTCATCGGCGTGGCTGGGGCGGCTGACACGCTCATGGATTTGGGCTATAAACCTGACTACATCGTTGGCAACCCCAAGGACGTGGCCTCGGAGACGCTGCGCGGCGATGCGCGAGTGATCCTGCCGGCCGATCCTGATGGGCATGCCGAAGGCCTGGAACGGATCCAGGATCTCGGCGTAGGTGCTATGACGTTCCCGTCAGCCCTGGATAATCCCACGGACCTGGCGGTGCTGCTTGCGGTATTCCACGACGCACAAATGATTGTGACAGTCGGGGAGCGTATGGACCTCGACGCAATCTTCTCCAACCGCGAGTACGCGCAACCAGCGTCACTGTTGACCTGGTTGAAGGGCGGTGGACGGATCGTCGATGCGTCTGTGATTGAGGATCTGTATAACGTCAGCTCCGGCCGTGGCGTTGCGTGGGCATGGGCGATTTTGGGCCTTCTGGTGGCCGTGGCTGCGATCATCCTAGTGGTGGGATTCGGAGGCGATGACTCCTTCGCCAATAATTTGATCGATACATGGAACTCCATCGCTTTGACCGTCCAGGGCTGGTTTAACTAGCTGTGGCGCCGCGCGTGCTGCGCGGAGATAGAAAGAGAGACGATAGTTATGGCAGGGAAGAAAACTTCCCGCAGCGGGTGGCTTGTCACCGGCCTCGGGTTCGGTGTCGCAGCGGGTGTCGCGCTGGGCACCCTCGTGCTGGCTCCAGCAATGGGTGATGGGGCTTCGGGCGTATCGACGAATACTTCTGCCGACGCCGGATCCCAGGACACAACTAATACTGAGGGGGAAAGCCAGCAGGCAGAAATCGCAGCGGCCCAGGCCGACGCGGCCGACGGTCTCATTAATGGCATCGGGGACGACGCCGTGGCGGGGACTCTGGAGCAGCGCCCCGTGCTGATGCTGCTCACGGCGGATGCCGACCAGGCCGATGTTGACGCGGTGTCGTCCTTACTGGAGGCTGCTGGTGCCGAGAACTCCGGACAGATTACGCTCACGGAGCAGTTCGGTGATCAGACGAGCGCGGACGAGCTGAAGTCCATCATCGCTAATACGCTGCCGGCAGGGGCCCAGTTGTCGGAAGATAACCTGGCGCCTGGCCTGCACGCCGGTGAGTCTTTGGGCACCGCCTTGCTTTACGACGAGGAGGGCGCGGAGCCCCTGGCTTCGGTGGGAGATCGCGCGCTGGTGTTGCAGACTCTGCGCGAGGCCGGTTTCATCGATTATGAGGATGGCACCATTTTGCCTGCTCACGCCATCGTTATAGTGACCGGTGACGCCGACGGTGCGGGGGATTCGTCGTTTAGCACCGGCGTACTCGTGGACCTGGTCCAAGGTATGGAATCCCGCGGTGGCAACTTGGTGGTCGCCGGCCGCATCCATACTGCCGCCGACCAGGGTGTGATTGGACGGATTCGCAGTACCCCAGAATTGGCCGAGTTAGTGTCTACGGTCGATTCGGTCGACCGGTCCTTTGGCCGAGTGGCTACTGTGCTGGCAGCCTCCGAACTGCTTGAAGGTGAGTCTGGCGCTTATGGTGCGGCCGCTAGCGCCGAGGCGCCTTCGCCTGCGCTGCCGTAGAGTGCGCGGAAAAGCTAGATTGGGTTTTATGAACCGTCACGAATTTTCCGTCACTGACTCCGAGTTGTTGCACGAGGCGCCAATTCTGGCGCTGCGCAGAGACACCGTCACCATGCCCGGTGGCTCGACTGCTAGGCGTGAAATCGTCGAGCATTTTGGGGCGGTGGCGGTCGTGGCCCTCAACGATGAGGGGCAGATCGCCATGGTGGAGCAGTACCGGCACAGTGTCGAGCGCCGTCTGTGGGAACTGCCCGCGGGCATCTTGGATATCTACGGTGAGGACCCCGTCGATTGTGCTGCGCGCGAGCTGCAGGAAGAGGCAGGGCTTGCCGCACAGCAATGGCACTTGTTGAGTGATATCGTGACCTCTCCGGGCTTTTGTGAAGAAGCCGTGCGGATCTTCTTGGCCCGCGATCTCAGCGCTGTTGAGCGTCCGGAGGCCGAAGATGAAGAGGCCGACATGCAGCTGAAGTGGGTCAGCCTTGACGAAGCCCGCGCGGCTGTGATGAATGGGCGGATCACAAACTCGATCGCCGTCGTGGGCATCCTGGCGGCCTCCGAGGTTGTGGCAGGCCGTCATGCCGCCCGGGATCCACACACTCCGTTCAACCTGCGCCCGTCGTCGATGGCTGATCGTCGGCATGCGCGCGGCATCACCCCAGACATGAAGAAGCTCTAAGTGGACGCAGCGGAGATTGGGCGCAGTTGGCTGGATCACTTGGCGGTGGAACGTGGGCTGTCTGACAACACGCTGAGCAATTATAAACGAGACATCAATCGTTATGTCACGTGGTTGCAGGAGGCGGGACGGACTTCGCTTGCCGGCGTGACCACGGCCGATGTGGAAGCTTATGTGCAAGATTTGCGCCGTGGCTACAACGGACGTTCTCCTTTGGCGGCTTCGTCGGCAGGCCGAGCGCTCGTCGTCGCGCGTGGACTGCACAAGTTCGCCACCAGTGAAGGCCACGTGCCCGCTGACGTGGCGGCTGCGGTGTCTCCACCCTCGACGGGGCAGCACTTGCCGGACACGTTGACTATCGACGAAGTAGCCAGGCTGCTCGACGCCTGCCCCACAGAGGAGCCACTCGGTGTGCGTGACAAGGCGTTGTTGGAGATGCTCTACGGCACGGGCGCGCGTGTGTCGGAGGTGTTGTCGCTGGACGTCGACGACGTGACTGACACCGACGGGATCATCACCGTTACGGGGAAAGGCGCCAAGCAGCGGATCGTGCCATTGGGTAGCCATGCTCGTGAGGCGCTCGAGGCGTACCTCGTGCGCGCCCGCCCAGTGTTCGCCACGGGAAAGTCACACGCGCTATTTTTGAATACCCGCGGCGGTGCGCTGTCGCGTCAAAGTGCGTGGACCATTATTAAGACTGCCGCTGAACGCGCTGGTATCGATAAGGAAGTGTCACCGCACACCTTGCGGCACTCTTTCGCCACCCATCTTCTGGAGGGCGGGGCCGATGTCCGCACCGTGCAGGAACTGTTGGGGCACTCGTCGGTGACGACGACGCAGATTTACACTCACGTCACTGCCGATAATTTACGCGAGGTATGGCAAATGGCTCACCCCCGGGCCTAAAGCGGTACACTGCTAAAACACTATTGCTTTTTGCGGCAATGAGTTTTGTTCATCAGTCACCAGGGGAGTAAGTACCGTGACCCAGCGTCGTCACCTTCTAACGGCAAGCCTTGCGATTGCCACTGTTTTTGGACTTGCCATGACAGCGGCACCGAATGCTGTAGCGCAGATCCCCGAAGGCCTTGACCCAGCAGTAGTAGCCGAGATGATTCCTTCCACTATTTCCGTTCCCGCGGGGCAGACAACCTCGGTGGATGTTGGGGTTCCGGTCAATGCCTCATATTCCGATGGAGGCTGGTCGGTAAGCGCCTCGGGCACAGGTGTAACCGTGACTGCTCCGAACCAGCCGGGTTCTCAGATCAGTGTGCCGGTGAGCGCTGGTGGCTATTCGGCCACGATCACACTGGTGGCAGAGGACACGTCCGGAGCTGGGGGATCTGGGGGCATCGCGGAAGATTCGCCTAGCGGTGGCGCAGGAGGCGACGCCGGTGCACCAGCTGCGCCAGGGTCGCCTGCTCAGTCTGGTGGGGAAGCAGCATCGACTCCGCCACGGCAACCCGCCGCTCCGGTGGACACGGACCAGGCCGATCGTCTCTACTTCGACGGGGAGATCCACGGCAACGTGCTGAGCGTTACTTTGTCGCTGAAGCAGGCAGCAGACTTGGCGCCGTTGGCGGCCGGAAACTCAGAAGGGTTGAAGTTGCGTTACCTCGATGTCAACGGTCAGATCATCGAAGGTGTGCAGCGTGACATCGATATGGGTGCACGCACGATGACGCTGACGTACCCGGAGGGCGAGACCCCCGACAATCCCTTCATCATGGAGGTGGTGCGCGATGACGCGATCGCGGAATATATCGTCACCATTACCGCCACCAACGCTCCCGTCGCGCAACCTTCGGCTTCAGCAGACGGCGAATCCAACCCTTATGGTGAGGTGGCGCAAGGAGCAGATGCCGCGCGCGAACAGCAGAGCGATTCAACGTGGGTGTGGTGGGCGATCCTTGCTTGCGTGATTCTTATTCTTGTGTTGGTTGTGGCCCTCATCCTTGCGTTGCGCAAGCGTGGGCGTGGTCGTCGATAAGCACGCTAGTGTCTCCGTCAAGGTTATGATCTTGATTCTGGCTGGTGGCTCTGGTGCTCCCGCTTGGCTTCTGCAGTCTGGTTAAGATAGTCGTTAAGATGGGAATGACAACGATGTAAGCTTGCACCCGCACTGCCCAAGTCAAGGAAGAAGGTATGACCGTGAGCAAAGACGGACTGTTTGACGCTTCCGAGGTGGAAGTTGGCCTGACTGGGCGACCTGTTCGTGAACTCCCGCAGCCCAAGCCGCTAGAGAAGCATGGGCCGGCACGGATCATCTCGATGGTCAACCAAAAAGGTGGTGTGGGTAAGACTACTTCGTCGATCAACCTAGGCGCGTGTTTGGCCGAGCAGGGCCGCAAGGTGTTGCTGGTGGACCTTGATCCGCAGGGCGCACTGTCCGCCGGCCTTGACGTGGCGCAAAATGAAGACGACATCACGGTCTATGACTTGATGCTGGATAACACCACCAGCATTCATGGCGCGATCCAGCGCAGTAACGTTCCAGGCCTTGACCTTGTGCCTGCCAATATTGACCTGTCGGCTGCAGAAATCCAGTTGGTCAATGAGGTCGGCCGCGAACAGACCTTGGGGCGCGCGCTGCGCCCAGTGCGCGGCGAGTATGACTACATCATCATTGACTGCCAGCCGTCCCTGGGCCTGCTAACCGTGAACGCCCTGGCGTGTTCTCACGGTGTGATCATCCCGATGGAGTGCGAATACTTCTCGCTGCGTGGCTTAGCGCTGCTCACCGACACGGTGGAAAAGGTGCGCGACCGCATCAACTTCGATCTGGAGATCGTGGGCATTCTGGTCACCATGTTTGACCGCCGAACCACGCATGCGCGTGAAGTGATGGGGCGTGTAGTCGAGGTGTTTGGTGACAGAGTGTTTGACACGGTGATCACGCGCACTGTGCGTTTCCCTGAAACGTCGGTGGCCGGCGAGCCAATCATCACGTGGGCGCCGAGCTCCCAGGGCGCAGAGCAGTACCGTAACCTCGCCCTCGAGGTTATTGAACGGACTTCCTAGTGGGCGTATCGACGACCACCCCGGCCAGTACTCCTGCTGTGCCCGAGGGGGCGTACCAGCCTGAAATCACCGGCTTTACCCTGGTACTCAATAATTTCGAGGGCCCGTTTGACCTTCTGCTCAACTTGATCAGCGCCAAGAAGCTAGACGTCACCGAAGTTGCCTTAGCTGAGGTCACCGATGAGTTCATCGCCTACACGCGTGCGCTCGGGGAGACGGCAGAGCTAGATGAGGTTACCGAGTTCCTCGTGATTGCGGCCACGTTGCTCGATTTGAAAGCGGCCCGCTTGTTACCCCGCGGCGACATTGACGATGCGGAAGACCTCGAGCTGCTCGAATCACGGGACCTGCTCTTTGCCCGCCTGTTGCAATACCGGGCCTACCAGCAGGTGGCTGACCAGTTTGTGCAGTGGCAAAAAGATGCCCGCCGCCGCTACCCGCGCGCGGTCTCGATGGAAGAGCAGTTCGTAGATCTTCTGCCACCGGTGCGCCTGGGGCATACCCCGGCCACCTTCGCAGAGCTTGCTGCCAGCGTGTTTCGTCCGAAGGCTCCCGATGAGGTCCGCGTGGACCACCTGCACCAGGTTGAGGTCTCGGTGCCTGAGCAGGCCGGAAAACTCTTGGACACCCTGAAGCTGGTGGGTCCGGACACGTGGCTGTCTTTTGCGGCGTTGACGAGGGACTGCACGCGGTCCATGGAGATCGTCGGCCGATTCTTAGCTCTGTTGGAGTTGTACAAGGCGCGCGCAGTCGAGACGGAGCAACAGGAGGCACTGGGGCCACTCGATGTGGCGTGGACGGGCGTCGATGTGGACCCCGCCGTGGTGGCCGCCTCCAACTGGTCCTAAGGGCGTGTTTTCAAGACGTTGAGAACGTCGTCGGAAAGCTCCCTGTCGGCGTAAATGCGCACGTCGGGTTCGCTGGGGTCGTCCTCGGCGCCCGCGCGTCGGCCTTCCCAGACGGTCGATAGCCCGAGCTTTTCGACGATGCGCCCGCTGGCTGGGTGGTTCGTCGTGATGCGCGCCGTAATGGGCATGTCTGGGTTGGTGCGCTTAGCCATTCTGATGGCGGCCTCGGTGATTTCTGTGGCGAAGCCGTTGCCCCAGTGGTCGGGCCGGAGGCGGTATTTGATGTCGTAGACATCGTCGTTGTAGACCTCCACGCCACCAACCCCGATGAACTCGGAGGGGCGCTCGCGCAGGTACGCGGCCCATGGTCCGAGGTTGTGTTTGGTCCAGGATTGGTGGGTGCGCTCGATGAGCTGGCGGGTCGTTTCCTTCTCCGTGTGGACTTGGCCCGGCCGGTGCCGCCAGATGCGCGGGTCGGAGTACACCTTGAAGGCTTCGGTAGCCTCCTCGACGGTGAGTGGAATCAGGATCAGTCGGTCTGTTCGTGTTGTAGTAGCCATAGTGAGATGTTAGACAACCCACAGTCGCAGTGTGAACTGTTTCACTAAAAAACTTGCGCGGATTTCCCGGCGAAGTATCTTAAGGGGGCAACGCGATAGACTCGGTGACCATGGAACTGCCCATGGTGCCCCAACTGCGCTCGAATATCGAATCCATCCTGCTTGTGATTGACTCGCCTGCCGACGCTGAAACTATCGCCCACGCGCTTGGCGCAGATGTGATCGAGGTTCGTGATCAGCTACGGGCGCTTGCCGACGAGCTGGAATCCCGCGGCAGTGGAATTGACCTGCGGGAAACTGAGGAGGGGTGGCGGTTGTACACCCGCCAGGAGAATGCGGAGGCCGTCGAAAAGTTCTTGCTTGACGGCACGCAGACCCGACTGTCCCGTGCTGCGATGGAAACCCTAGCGGTGGTCGCGTACCGCCAACCCGTGACACGCGCCCAGGTTGCTGGTGTACGCGGTGTCAACGTAGACGGTGTGATGCGTACGTTGACGTTGCGTGGTCTGGTTCGGGAGGTGGACCCGGATGAGGCGACCGGTGCGCACCGCTATGTCACGACCGAGCTGTTTTTGGAACTGCTCGGGATTGATTCACTGGATCGGTTGCCTGATCTGGCGCCGTTGCTTCCGGAAGTCGATTCCATTGAGGATGCCTGGTAGGATCAGCCCAGGTAAAAATCGCATATCTACAGTTAGGACATACTGTGACCCCTCCCGCTCGCCGAGAAGGCATACCGGACAAAGACAGGCAAGACGAAGAGTTTTTCCTGTCTAACGCGAAACCGGCGCATAAACAGCACGTCAGTCGCGCAGAGCGCGCAAAGAACGCCGACCACCCGCTGAAAGATAATTGGTGGGAAGATGAGAAGCCCCAGGGCATCCGCCTGCAAAAAGTGCTCGCTCAGGCCGGGGTGGCCTCTCGTCGACACGCGGAAGTGATGATCGACAAGGGCCGCGTCGAGGTCAATGGCGAAACCATTCGCCGCCAAGGCGTGCGCGTGAACCCGAACGTGGACATCATCCGTGTCGATGGGGTGCGCGTCAACGTCAACGAAGATCACGAATACTTCGTCTTCAACAAGCCCCGCGGCGTGCACACGACGATGATGGACGAAATGGATCGACCATGTGTGGGCGACTATGTCGCAGACAAGGTCGTCTCCGGCCAGCGACTCTTCCACGTGGGCCGCCTCGATGCGGACACTGAAGGACTGCTATTGCTCACGAACGACGGCGAGCTGGCGAACCGCCTGACGCACCCGAGCTACGAGGTGCCGAAGACCTACCTGGCAACGGTCCTTGGTGAAGCCGACAAGTCCGTGATCCGCCAGCTCAAGAAAGGCATTGAGCTTGACGACGGCCCAGCGAAGGTGGACTACGCCCAGATCGTTGACGTACACAACGGCCAATCATTGATCCGGATTGAACTGCACGAAGGCCGCAAGCACATTGTGCGCCGCTTGCTGAAGGCTGCGGGGTACCCTGTGCAGCGCCTAGTACGCACCAAGATTCATACCGTGCAGCTTGGCGAGCAGAAGCCTGGCGCCTTGCGCGCTTTGAACCGTGCAGAGCTGACCTCTTTGTACAAGGCGGTGGGAATGTGAGTCTTTCCAACATGCCCGATGGCGGCCTGATCCTGGCAGTTGACGGACCTTCGGGAACAGGTAAGTCATCCACGTGTCGCACCTTGGCGAAGCAATTGAACGCAAAGTACGTGGATACCGGTGCGATGTACCGGGTGGCCACGCTTGCGGTGCTGCGCGGTGGGGTCGACCCGGCGGATAAGGAGGCGGTAATCGTCGCTACGCGCGACCTGCCGCTGAGCGTGTCTGATGATCCAGACTCCACCGAAGTCCTGTTGGATGGTGAGGACGTCTCGGGAGAAATCCGTGGGCCGGAGGTCACACGTAATGTCTCGGCGGTCTCAGCGATCCCGCAGGTCCGCGAAAACCTGGTGGCTCTGCAGCGCAAGCTGGCGAAAGAGGCGCATCGGGCGATCATCGAAGGCCGAGACATCGGAACCGTGGTCCTTGAGACCGCGCCCGCGAAAGTTTACCTCACCGCGAGCGCGGATGTGCGCGCACAACGCCGTTATGACCAGGACATCGCCGCTGGCCGTGAAGCAGACTATGAAACAGTGCTTGCCGACGTGCAACGCCGCGACAGGCTTGACTCCTCGCGGGAAACCTCACCCCTGCGCCCCGCAGACGACGCCCAGGTGATCGATACCTCCGAGCTGACCCCAGATGAGGTGGTCGAAGCTTTGATCACCGTGATTGAAAAGAGTGCGAAGTGACCGACAAGAACACGCATGACGACGAGCACGTCGATGACACGAGCTTCGTCTACGCCTTCGGTGGTGGCGAGGAAGTCGATGCCGATCAGGCGTATACCGACGAGATCGTCGAAAACCCCGGCGGCGGCTGGGCCGACGATGGCTTCGATGAGGAAGATTTTGACTTCGAGGACATGACGGAGGAGGAATGGGCGGAGCTCGACGAGCGCCTCGGCATTCTTGATCCCGAACTGATTCATGAGAATCTGCCGACAGTGGCCATTGTCGGCCGACCAAACGTGGGTAAGTCCACGATGGTGAACAGGTTCCTGGGCCGCCGCGAAGCAGTTGTGGAAGACCACCCTGGTGTCACCCGTGACCGCGTGAGCTACCTGGCGGACTGGAATGGGCAGCGTTACTGGGTGCAAGACACCGGTGGCTGGGACCCGGATGCGAAAGGTATCCACGCGGCGATCGCGCGCCAGTCGGAAGCCGCAATGGCTACCGCAGACGTCATTGTCATGGTGGTGGATTCGCACGTAGGGATTACCGAGTCTGATTCCGCGATGGCGCACAACCTGCAGCGTTCTGAGGTCCCTGTGATTTTGGTGGCCAATAAGTTCGAGTCCGATAGCCAGTGGGCTGACGTGGCTGATTTCTATGGCCTTGGGCTGGGAGACCCGTGGCCGGTATCCGCGCTCCACGGCCGCGGCAACGCAGATGTGCTGGATGAAATAATCCGTTTGTTCCCGGAGGAGCCACGCCAAGCGGCCTCGATTACGGGTGGGCCCCGGCGCGTCGCCCTCGTCGGCAAGCCTAATGTGGGCAAGTCGAGCCTGCTGAACAAGCTGTCCAAGTCGGACCGTTCGGTGGTGGATAATGTTGCCGGAACCACGGTGGACCCCGTCGACGAGATGATCACGCTGGATGAGCGCACCTGGCAATTCATCGATACGGCAGGGCTGCGCCGCAAGGTCAAGAGCGCGCAGGGGCACGAGTACTACGCATCCCTGCGCACGCAGAACACCATTGAGGCGGCGGAGGTGTGCATCGTGCTGATTGACTCCTCGCAGGAGATCACCGAGCAGGACCAGCGCATCATCTCCATGGTGATCGATGCCGGCAAGGCATTGGTGATCGCGTTCAACAAGTGGGACCTCATGGATGAGGACCGTCGTTACTTCTTCGACCGCGAATTGGATCTGCAGATCGATCGTTTGCCGTGGGTCTCCAAGATTAATATCTCGGCCCAGTCTGGGCGCGCATTGCACAAGCTGGAACCAGCAATGATCGAGGCTGTAGAGAACTGGGACAAGCGCATCTCCACCGGCCAGCTGAATAACTGGCTGCGTGAAGCGATCGCTGCGAACCCGCCGCCGATGAACAATAACCGGCTTCCACGGGTGCTCTTTGCGACAATGGCCTCGACTCGGCCACCAACAATTGTGCTGTTCACCACGGGATTCCTCGAGGCAGGGTATCGTCGCTATCTGGAACGAAAGTTTCGTGAGCAATTTGGTTACCATGGCACCCCGGTGCGTATCGCGGTGCGTGTGAGGGAGCGTCGTAGGAAGTAGGTTGGTGTGCATTTTTCGTCGCTTGTGCGTTCTGCCTTTGCCATAGTCGCCGTTGGCGCGGTCGCGCTGGGTGTTGCGGCTTGTGAGCCCGAGGAGGAAACCGAGGGGCAGTCTCAGGATTCCCTGCCTGAGCCGGTCATTCCTGGCGTGACAGGAGGGGAGGGAGGGTCGTCGACAAGCGGCCCTGCCTCCCCGCTTGTTCACGCGGTGGGGCATAGCGTCCCTGTGGTGGGGACTGCGATCGAGGACCAGGTCCCGGGTTGGACGTGTGGGTCGGCGGAGCAAACCCATTATGGCTGCAAGAGTGACTCTGGGGAGTCTTTCTCCTTCGCTAATGTAGACGGCATTTGGGAGCTTAGCGACGGTTTCCGCGAGCAATTTGTCGAGACGGACCATAGCAAGGTCGTCCGAGATATGCACCAAGGCGAATACGTCAGTTTCCCCGGCGGGGCCTGTGCCGCAACCGGTGAAAATGAGCTGACCTGCGCCAGCTTGGAGTCTCACGCCGGGTTTGTCTTAGACGAGGACGGGCGGAAGGAGCTTTCCGAGGAGGAGGCTAGCGAATTTTTTGGTGGCAACATCTTAGAGTCCGGTACTCCAATTCTCCCAACACGCTCCTTCACGGTGTTCTTTGGCGGGGAGGAGGTGACGTGTGGTCTGAATCATCGAAACGGTGCGCCAGATGTCTATTGCCAAGGCAACGATGTTGATTGGGGGAAGGCCGAGGGATTTGACGCCGACGCGAACGGAGTGGGATTCCATACTGAAGGTGACGGCCGAAAGTTCGCTGCAGCCGCGAACATGGGCCAAGACATGGAGGGCACTACGTGGCTGAACGAAGGAACCTATAACTGGATGAACAGCGCCGATGTCACCTACGAAGATTCTGAGCTGCGCATCGACTATGACGGCTTCGAGATTACTGTCACGCAGGATAGCTACGATATTGTCAAGGCCGAGCGCGAGGGGTCGGCCGTTGATCTGCGCTCGGAATCTGTGAATGTGGACGGCACCGAGCGTTCCTACATGGTGGCCGCCCCGCAGGGTTGGCAGAACAGGCGCCTGCCGCTGATCTACGTCATCCATGGCAAAGGTTCCAACCCGCAGCGCATGTCGAACGCAACTGAGTTTCACAAGTTTGCCGATGCGATCGTCGTGTACCCAGAAGGCGTTGACGAGTCCTGGGCGCCCGCCTACTACGCAGCCGACCCTTCGGGTCGCAGCGATTTAGCGTTCATGGATCAACTGCACAATCGGCTCAGCAATGACTTCGAAGTGGATCAGCAGCGCGTGTACGTTTCCGGCTTCTCCAATGGCGGAGGGTTTGCCCGCTACTTGTCGTGCCAACGTCCGGGCCGCTTTCCCACGATCACTACCGTGGGTGCCGCAGTCTTCGAAAGTACTGTTGAAGATTGTGCCGAACGCCCGACGAATTACCTAAGCTTCCACGGTACCGACGACGACCGAGTCGCGTTTGATGGCGGGCCGCGCAAAGATAACGGCGAGGAGTACTATCTCCTCGGTGCTGAAGAAGCACTCCTGACTGCAGCTATGGATGCCGAATGCACCGCGCCCCGTGATGGTGTAGAGCTAGAAGAAAACCGCGTTGACGGATACCCCTCGCGTGTGAAGTCGATCGAGCATGCAGGTGGCTGCCGTAATGATCTGCAGCTGATCTCCATCGACGAAATGGGGCACCGCTGGCCCCGAGGCCAGGAAGAATACGCTGGTGTGGATGCCACCATCGAAAGCCTGAACTTCTTCGACATTGAGCACACCGCTACCCGAGATGAGCCCGATATCATCTAAGGCACCTAGCACCGCGCTAGCGGGTGTACACGAAGGCGTCGAGGCGGTACGGGATCGGCACCAACTGGCCCGGCTGGAGTTCGAGCCGCTCGAAGAGGTACCAGTGTAGATTGTTGCGCATCCGCTCACGTGTTTTTTCGTTGGCGCGCAGCCACGACGATCGTGTCTGGCTGAGCGCGTAGACCTGATCGGTCGTGAGATGTTGCACCCACGTGGTCCGCAACTCCTTGTTTAGCCGCCAGGGTGGTGCGACCTCAGGGTAGAAACCCTCCCGCTGGATGTCGCCAGAGCGCATGATGCGCGCCAGCCGAAGCACCCAGGGGTGCGATGTGTCCAGCGTGTTCCACAACAACACCAGCTTTCCTCCGGCGCGGATGACCCGGTCGGCTTCAGCGCTGGCCGCGGTGGTGTCTACCCAGTGCCACGTCTGCGCACACGTGATGGCATCGAGGGTGTCGTCGGCAAGCGCGGTGGCTTCGGCAGTCGCGCGCCAGACAGGGACATCCGGCAATTGGGTGGCGCACACGCGCGTCATGTCGGCGGAAGGATCGCAGGCAAGCACGGTATGACCCGGCGCGTCGGCAAGCAGGCGGGTGAGTTTGCCGGTTCCGCATCCGCTGTCTAGAACCACGGGGCAATCGTCGACAAGCGATATGGCCTCGGTGGGGTAGGAGGGGCGTACGTCGTCGTAGATGTCTGCTCCGCGTGCGAAGGCGGCCGCGGAGCTGCGCCGGTGGGCGTCGTCGCGGAAGCTGGGCGCATCTTTCTGGCTGGGGACGCGGCGTGGGGCGGGGTTCATGGGTGTCTAAGTTACCTGGGGTCTGGTTGGAAACTCCAAGTGCGTTCTATCGGTCTCGGGATACCCCCGTAATATGTATTGGCATGAGTGTTCTGCCTGCGCCTGAGGATCCCCGGTGGCTGATTAAGACTGTGACGTCGCGGTGGCAGCGCACCCTTCCCGCCGCCATACTGATGTCGACGACATTTGTGACCAACGGTTTGACTCCGGTGATTGTGGGGCAAGCGATCGACGATGCGATTGCGCGTGGAGACTTTTCGCGGCTGTGGGTGTGGATCGGCGTGTTGGCTGTGACCTTTTTGGTCAATATCGCTGCGGGCTTTTTTGGCCGCCGGCTGTTGATCGCGGCAACGCTGTTGGTGGGGCATGATCTGCGGATGGCTGTCAGTGACCGCATCATGCACCCGCGGGGAATCGGCGGTAAGCGTAGGACGGCCGGAGAGTTGTTGTCGATTGCGTCTTCGGATACCCAGCGCGTGGCGGATGCGGTGATGATGACGGTGTTTCCGGTGGCGGAGGTTGTGTCCGTGATCTATGTGGGGGTAATGGTGATGGCGATTCATCTGCCGCTGGGCGTGGCGATTTTGGTCGGTGGACCGATTGTGGTGGCGATTGCGCTGGCCGGGGCCACTCCGCTGCGCAAGGCTTCGGGGAGGCGGCAGCAGGCGTTGGCGGATACTGCCGCGACGGCGACGGATGTGGTCCAGGGACTGCGTACGCTGAAAGGATTGGGTGCGATTGCTACCGTGCGCGGCCGTTTCAGCAGGGTGTCGGACCTGGCCTATGAGCGGACGGTTAACGCCAACGCGGCTCAAGCGCGCTTGAATACGCTGACCGAATCGACGGGTTCGCTCTACATCATCGCCGTCGCGGTTGTGGCGGGGTGGCTCGGGATGAACGGCACGATCAGCATTGGTGAGCTGATCACCGTGGTGGGGCTGACCCAATTCATCATTCACCCGATGACGATGCTGGGCAAAAATATTGCCTCGCGGTGGGCTGCGGCCCAGGCTTCGGGTACGCGCTTGCGGGGCATTTTGGGTGCAGAGTTCGCTATCGCGCGTGACGACGAGCACGTGCCCGCTTTGGCGCCCGGGGTTACGGTGGTGACCGGTGATGTCCCGGACGACCTGTTGACCGCTCCGCGTGACCGTGTGATCGTCGCACCGCACTCGGCTGACCTGTTTTCGGGCACGGTAGCCAGCAATATCCACCGCGACCCAGATGTGGTGAGCACAGCTTTGTATGTTGCTGCCGCCGACGACATTCCCGGAGGCCCCGAGCGTGAAGTAGGGGAGAACGGTGGGCAACTGTCCGGCGGGCAGCGTCAACGCGTAGCACTTGCCCGAGCAATCGCGTCTGACCCTGACATTTTGGTGCTGCAGGACCCGACCACCGCCGTGGACTCCATTACTGAGCAGCGGATCACCGAACGCGTGGCACGCCACCGCGGTGAGAAACCAACGGTGGTCTACACCAACCAACCGGCTTGGAAACGCGTGGCCACCCGCGTCGAGGAGGAGGTGGCGCAGCCATGAGGTTTCCCCTAGCCACTTTTGGTGAGGTGCGCCGGACGTTGGGGCAGCACATGCAGCAGGTGCCGGGTGCTCGTCTTGACGCGACCATCGCCCTGATCCTGTTGACGATCGGCGCTTTTGCCAACGTGTCCGTGCCGCGGATCTTGGGCGGGATCGTCGATATCGTCATCGAAGGCCGCGGAGTGGGGGCACTTGCTGCAGCTGGCGGCGTGTTGGTGGTCGTAGCGCTGTTGGCGGCGGCACTGAGTGCTGCGGGCTTTTACCTTGTGGCGCGCATCGCTGAACGCGTGATCGCGGATCTGCGCGAGTCCATGGTGGGCACGGCCCTCGGCTTGCCGGTGCACCGTGTCGAGGAGGCGGGCACCGGTGACTTGGTGTCGCGTTCCACCGACGATGTGTCAGAGCTATCCAAGGCCGTCACCGAAACGATTCCCGTGATGGCGTCGAGCGCGTTCACGCTTGGAGCGACTCTGGTGGCCCTGGTCACGCTGGACTGGCAGTTCCTGCTCGTTCCAGTGGTGGCGGCACCCGTGTATATTATCGGCGCGCGGCGCTACCTGCGCGTCGCCCCGCAGCGCTACGCGGGTGAGCGCTCCGCCATGGCGGAGCGAGCCCGGCGCATCCTGGAAGCAATCCACGGCCGCGAGACGGTGCGCGCTTTTCAGATGGAGGAAGCGACGCACGATCGGATCTATAGCTCGTCGATGGACGTGGTGACCCGTGGTTTTTCCGCGCGTTCGACGATGACCACGCTGCAGGTATGGATGAGTTGTGGCGAATTCCTCATGATCGCCACGGGGCTGTTCGTTGGGTTCGTGACTGTGCAGTCGCAAGCGTTGTCGGTCGGCGCGGTGACTGCGGCGATGCTCATGTTGATTCGGCTGCGGGGCCCGATCATGGGTGTGATGCGCGTGCTCGACACCGTCCAATCCGGTTATGCCTCTTTAGCCCGCATCGTCGGAGTCACCGCGCACCCACCCGCCGCGGTGCCACCGGTTGGTGCTCCCGAGCCACGCGGGGAGGTCGTGATGGATCACGTCAGCTTTGCTTACGACGACACCGGCCTTGCCCTCGAGGACGTGAGTCTGCAGATCCAGCCAGGTCAGACTGTGGCCGTCGTCGGCGCGTCGGGTGCGGGCAAGACCACCGTTGCCGCCCTGGTATCGGGCCTGCGCGTGCCGACGATCGGCTCTGTCACCATCGACGGCGAGCATGTCCATGAGCTTTCCGACGACGAACGCGTTACACGTATTGCCCTGGTGTCACAGGAGGTCTACGTCTTTTCCGGCTCACTACGCGATGATCTCACTTTGGCGCGCCCCGACGCGACCGATGAGGAGTTGGTGGATGCTCTTAGGGCGGTGGGCGCACAGTGGTTCGAGGAGCTTGCAGATGGGCTGGATACCATCATTGGGGCCCGCGGGCACCAGCTTGAACCCTACGAGGCACAACAATTAGCGCTTGCCCGCATCCTCTTGCTGGACCCAGCTGTGGTGGTGATGGATGAGGCAACCGCGGAGGCAGGGTCCTCGAACGCGGCGAGCCTGGAGCTGGCCGCGGCTCTGGTAGCGCGTGACCGAGCAGCTCTGGTTGTCGCGCACCGATTGGACCAGGCTCGGCAAGCAGACACCGTCATCGTGATGGATAATGGTCGTATTATCGAGTTGGGTACCCACGAAGATTTGGTGACTCACGGTGGTGCGTACGCCCGCATGTGGGACGCGTGGCAAGAAGGGCGAGACGAGCAGTGAGCAACATGAATAAGACACCGTGGTTGACTCGCACAGCTGCGGTGCTGAGTGTTCTCGGTGTGCTGGGACTGGCTAGTTGTGGTTTTCCCTACGACGACGCAGAGCTGCGTGACATCAACGACGCATTCGGGGACACGCTGCAGGCGGAAGAAACTCCGACAGAGAGTGCCACAGAGGCGGCAGACGCGACCAACACCGAGACCGACACCGAGACTGATACTGAGACCGAAACACAGGCGACCAGTGAGCCGAGCAATTCCAGCCAGTCGATCACCGTTGACGGCCGGAAGCGGACCTACTCTGTAACTGTCCCGCCGGAGGCCTCGGAAGGGACCCGGCTGCCACTGATTTTCGCCTTTCATGGCAAAGACGAGACCTCAGATGTGCTGAGAGATTATTCAAACTTGGACCGCGCACGCGCGTACGTGGTTTACATGGATGGAATAGACAAGGCGTGGGCACCGGCGCCCTACGCAACGACCACTAGTGAGGAAGACCTAACGTTTGTCGATGAGGTACGCAAGAAGATGATCGCTGAGTTCAACATCGATACCGCACGAGTCTTTGCCACCGGACTGTCCAATGGCGGTGGATTTGCAGCGTACGTGGGATGTCAGCGGCCCACGGGTTTTACGGCGGTGTCTACCGTATCTGCTGCGTATTACTGGAAAGTCTCCGATAACTGTTCCGTGATCCCCATGAAATTATTGGACATTCATGGCACGAATGATTCCGTCATCTCCTACGAGGGAGGCAGCCGTCACGACACCGCGTATAGCTCGATCCCGCAGATCCTAGACGATGCAGCTCGGCGCAATCATTGCACAGACGAAGTCACCATCAGCCAGCTGGGCAGCAATGGGGTGAAGCAAAAATGGGATGACTGCGATGCTCCACTGGAGCACATCCGGATCGGCACCGGCACTCACACGTGGCCAGGCGGGGAACGCGACCCGAATGAGAATGCACCGAAAGACATTGGGACCGAACAGATTCTGCAGTTCTTCGGCGTTTCTATGCGTGGAAAATAATGCTTCAGTCTCTGCTATGGGTTCGTGCCAGGTAGTATGACGCGCATGGCACCTGAGGACGGACTACGTTTCGCAACCATTATCTATAACCCTGTCAAGACCACACGAAGTGAGCTTGAGACCCTTGCCATGAAGTACGGCGATGGTTACAGCGAAATTCATTGGGAAGAAACCACCGAAGAAGATCCCGGTTACTCCCAGGCGCAAAAAGCTGTTGCAGAGGGCGCCGATGTCGTCGTTGCGTGCGGCGGTGATGGCACTGTACGTCTCGTCGCTGCGGCGCTCGCCCACACAGATACCTCGCTGGGCATCATTCCCGCAGGAACTGGTAATTTGCTCGCGCGCAATATCACGCTCGATCCCGAGTTTGATAAGTCAATGGAGACGGCGCTCCAGGGCACGGAGCGCTCCATTGACGTGTGTTACGCGAAGGTGGATCGCCCCAATGCCGAGGAGGAGACCTTTCCCTTCGTCGTTATGGCGGGTGTCGGTATCGATGCGCAGATGATCAAAAATACCGACGATGATCTGAAGGCGAAGATCGGATTCCTGGCCTATGGCGTGGCGATTGCGAAGTCGCTCAAGGGCGGCGACCGTATCAAGCTGTTGCGTCGCGTTGATCGCGGTCGCTGGCGCACGGCACGAGCACACAGCGTGATTGTCGGCAACTGCGGCGACCTAGTGAATAACATCGTGCTATTGCCGGACGCGATTCCCGACGATGGCAAGCTGGACGTGGTCATCATGCGCCCAAAGGGGCTTTTTGGATGGTTCAATATATTCGGCCAACTGGCTTATCAGATGGGACAAAAGCTTTTCTATACTCTCCGGGGCCGCGGCGCCGAGGTCGACGGCGAGGATAGTAACTCGAAGTCTTTGCGCTACCTGCAGGGAAAACAGATCGACGTGAAATTTTCCCAACCAGAAGAGTTCGAAGTTGACGGAGACCCCGCAGGAACAGTCGATGGTTTCAGCGTGACCGTGGAACCATCGGCACTACGGGTGCGCGTGCCACGGCGCTAAAACCTAGGACTTGCGCACGATCGAAGACTTCAACGTCATGGCGCCGAAACCGTCGATTTTGCAATCGATATTGTGCTCGTCAGTCGTATCGATGAGGCGGATATTGCGCACTTTTGTTCCGGCCTTGATGGGCTGCTGAGCGCCTTTAACTTTGACGGTTTTCACCACGGTGACACTATCGCCGTCGGCAAGCTCGTTTCCCACGGAGTCCTTGATCACCACCGGCCCGTCGGTGGCATCTGTGTCTTCGGCAGCTGCGTCGGTGCTCCACTCGTGGGCACACTCGGGACACACCAAGAGAGGATCCATCTCATAGGTGTACTCGCTGCCGCACTCCGGGCAGGGCGGCAAAGTAGCTACTGTGTTTGCAGAGTCAGTCATATCTTGACCATACAGTTAGACCATGCAAAAGGCAGACGGCAGGGGGCTGCGCCCAGTGGCGGCAAGTAACAGGTCCAACTTCTCCTCAGGGGTAGCGATGTCGGCGACCAGTGACAGGCACTTCTTCAATGTTTCCATCGTCGTGTCGGGAACCTGGACTCCGATTGCGCTGGCCATATCGATCGTATGAACACTGATTTCGAAAGCTCGGGTCTCGATATATGTTTCGATATTGATGGTGCCGGAACCAGTATCTACCAGCGCAGTAATGGCAGTTTTATCGAGGCGAGCCATGACACGCTCGATGATCTCGCGCACCGCCGCCACAGGGTCGTCGCCAAGTTTCTCCCCGGCACCAGGTCCGCGCTCGTAGTCGAACTGCGGGTCGGAAGCCACGTGCCTGGCTGCCCGGTAGTACTCGCCGGCAGACTTCAGTTCGGGCAGCCCCGTCCTTCCGTTTGCCTCATTGAGGAAGTGCTCGATCAGCAGATAGGCGCGAGAGGTGTGCCCCAGCAGCGCACGGACTGACCAGTCACCGATCGCCGGCTCGTTGAGGTGCCCCTGCACGGCTGGGAGAATCTCGATGAGTCCACCGGTTGCAGCATTAAGCCAAGAACGTGAATCCATACGCCATAGGGTAGTGGGTTGACATGATCCACGGGAGACATCAGGTGTGGTCTTTCCAACAGAAAAGCGTCGTGGCCTCTGACCACGACGCAATAATCTTTGTCGGACTGACAGGATTTGAACCTGCGACCCCCACACCCCCAGTGTGGTGCGCTACCAAACTGCGCCACAGCCCGTAAACACCGCGCATGCGATGTTAACAGGTTACAAGGTTACAACACTGTCATCTGCGTTACCTAATCGGCAGCTCAATTGACATCACCGGCGGAATAGACCCACTGGCCATCGTCCAGTCGCCGGAAAGTAGAGCGCTCTCTTTGCGATCCTGCCTGCCCATCCACGGAGTAGAAGGCTTCAAACTCGACGACACCTTCTGCATCGAAGAAACCCCCGGCGCGCTTATCGACGATCATAAGCCGCTCAAACTTCACGGGTGAATCGGCTAAATCGAGAGATCTCGGCCGCGTGTCAGGGGCCCAGGTGCGCAGCAAATAGTCTTCGTCGCCCACCACGAAAGCGGAGAACCGTGAGCGCATCAACGCTTCGGCGGTGGGGGCTGCTGTGCCGCGGTGAAAAGGGGCGCAGCATTCGTCGTAAAGCATGCCTGTGCCGCATGGGCAGGTTCTATCCACGAGGCTGGCCCTCCACGTCGACGATCTTGTGCTTGTCCAAGATGGCGTTTGCCTCGGACTTCCGGGCGGCGTCGAGGAGTGCACGTCGTTCGCCCTCGGTCAGGTCCCCGATGAAGGTGAACCTGCGCTCAAACGTGGCGCCGGTGATGTGGGTGACTTCCACGCGAACGTCATCCAGCTTCATGCCCTTGGCCGCCTCGCGTACGGCCTGGGATGCCGATGTGGCGATCGACGCCATGAACAGGCCCTTCGATGTCACGCCTTGGCCCTTGCCGCCCTTGTTCTTGGGCCGGTCGGTGGTGATCGCGCGATTAGAGGTGCGCACGACATCGCCGTACCTGGTGCCCCGGGCGGTATAGGAGATGGCGTTGTCGTCGCCGGTGGGTTCTGGGGTGAACTCGGAGACGAGATATTGCTTGGCCCAGGAGCCGATCATGTCGGCGGCGCGCTGCGCAGTGCCCTGGCGGGTGACTAGGTGGTCGGCCTTATCCAGCGCCACAAGCGACTTCGGGTAGCGCGTGGCAAGGAAAATGTTCTGCGCATTGTCGATGCCCACGGTTTGATCGATGGGGGAGTGCACCAGCAACAAGGGTGCGCGCAGGCCGGGCAGGTAGGCCTCCGGGTTGGTGTCGGCGAGGTCCTCTAAGAAACCGCGAGAAATCACCAGGTCTTTGCCGCCTAGGGTGACGGTGACGGCGCCGTTTTCGTCGGCTTCGGAAATTTTATCGGCGTAGTGCAGCACGGAGTGCGCGGGATCGAAAGGTGCGCCCAGCGTCGCTACTGCCTTCAGGGAAGGGATGCGATTGGTGGAGGCGGCTTTCAACGCGGCCGCGCCACCGAGGGAATGTCCCATCAATAGCTGCGGGGCGCGGTGGTTTTCGGCCAGCCACGCGGCGGCGGCAGCGATATCATCGACGTTCTGGCTAAAGGATGTGTCGGCGAAATCGCCCTCGGACTGCTCCAGGCCTGGGAAATCGAAACGCAGCGTGGCGATCCCAAATTCCGTCAAGCGCTTTGAAATCCGCGATGCGCCCGGCGTGTGGCGTGAGCCGGCGAAGCAGTGCGCAAAGATCGCGTACGCCTCGGCGGGCCCATCGGGTCGGTCAATGGTGCCGGCCATTTTTAGGCCTGTCGACGATGGGACGATGACGTTCTCGGACTTCATAGTGGGTTTCCTCCGCGCGATAGTGATTATCTGTATCGAGTTTAGGCGAGCAGTTCTGAAGGCGCGCGGACCTGTCACGTAAAGTCGTGGGGAGAAGTTCTTATCGCGGAAAGGGTTGCGCAGGTATGGCTGCATTCGACTGGTTCTGGAAGGCCCTTGGTGCCTCGTCGGAACGCAATACGAAGAAGTCCAAGGGGATCGTCGACAAGGCGCATTCGCGTATCGACGAGCTCAGCTCGCTTTCCGACGAGGATGTGTCCCAGCGCGCCCGGGTACTTGTCGACGACGGGCAGATTACTGACAAGGCCGAGTTCTTGGCGCTGCTGACTGTCGCCTCGCAGCGCACTTTGGGCATGACGCCGTTCAACGTGCAGAACCAGGCGGTGCTACGCCTGCTGGAAGGCGACGTTATCCAGATGGCCACTGGCGAGGGCAAGACGCTGGTCGGCGCGATGGCTGCGACCGGCTTCGCTCTGACGGGTAAGCGCACACACGTGATCACGGTGAACAACTACCTGGCCGAGCGCGATGCCGAGTGGATGCGGCCCCTCGTCGAGTTTTTCAGGCTGAGCGTGGGCGCGGTGACGGAGAAGACCCCGGGCGAGGCACGTGCGGAGATTTATCGTCGCGACGTAATCTACGCCCCGGTGACCGAAATCGGTTTCGACCACCTGCGCGACAACCAGATCACGCACCGCTCCCAGCTCGTCCAGGCCCCGGCCGAGGTGGCGCTTGTCGACGAGGCCGATTCCGTGCTTGTCGACGAAGCCCTCGTGCCTCTCGTGCTGGCCGGTTCCGAGCCGGGTGTGCAGTCCACCGGCCTGATCACGGATGTTGTCAGCCACCTGCGCGAAAAAGAGCATTACACGATCGACACCGAGGGACGTAATACTTTCCTCACCGATGCGGGCGCTGACGCGGTGGAACGCGCCTTAGGCATCGACTCGCTGTACTCCGACGATCACATCGGCACCACCCTGGTCAAGGTCAACCTGGCACTCCACGCAAAGGCGTTGCTGCTGCGGGACGTGCACTATATCGTCGCCGACGGCAAGGTCGCGCTCGTCGATGCGTCCCGTGGCCGTGTTGCCGAATTGCAGCGGTGGCCGGACGGGCTTCAGGCGGCCGTGGAAGCTAAAGAAGGCCTCGATGTCACTGAGGGCGGCCGCATCCTCGACTCGATCACGCTGCAGGCGCTGATGCGCCGCTACCCAATGGTGTGCGGCATGACCGGCACGGCCGTGGAAGCCACTGATCAGCTACGGCAATTCTACGACCTGCATGTCTCTGTCATTGATCGCGACAAGGAGCTGCAGCGTTTCGACGAAGCCGACCGCATCTATCACACGATGGAGGACAAGAACCAGGCGATTGTGGAGGAGATCGTCCACATCAACTCCACGGGCCAGCCGGTGCTCGTCGGCACGCACGATGTGGCGGAGTCGGAAGCCTTGGCCGACGCGCTGCACGAACGCGGCATCGCGGTCAACGTGCTCAACGCCAAAAATGACGCGGAAGAGGCCCGCATCATCGCCGAAGCCGGCGACCTAGGCCGGGTGACCGTGTCCACGCAGATGGCTGGCCGCGGCACCGATATCCGCCTGGGCGGGGCGGACGAATCCGACCATGACGCTGTTGCTGAACTTGGCGGGTTGGCCGTGATCGGTACCGCACGGCACCGCACAGCACGCTTGGACAACCAGCTGCGCGGCCGCGCCGGACGTCAAGGCGATCCCGGGCTGAGCCTGTTCTTCGTCTCGCTGGAGGACGACATTGTCACCACGGGTGGGGCTGATGAGGAGCTCACCGTCCACCCCGAATCCGACGGTCGGTTGACCTCCAAGCGCGTGCAAGACTTCGTCGAGCACTGTCAGCGCGTCACCGAAGGCCAACTGCTGGAGATCCACGCCCAGACCTGGAAATACAACCAACTGCTTGCTGACCAGCGCGAGATTATCGACGAACGCCGCGCCACGCTTCTAGACACCGACAAGGCCTGGCAGGAATTAGCCCAGCGCGCCCCAGAGCGCGCAGCAGAGTTGGAGGCTCTGGATTCGTCGATACGCGAACAAGCAGCCCGCGACATCATGCTCTTCCACCTCGACAACGAGTGGAGCGAACACCTGGCACACATGGATGACGTGCGCGAATCGATCCACCTACGGGCGATCGCGCGCGAAACACCGATCGACGAATATCACCGCATTGCGGTCGGGGAGTTTAAGCAGCTGGCGCAGCGCGCGGTGGACGCCGCTGTGGACACCTTCCGGGAGGTGCTTATCGACGAGAATGGTGCCCACCTTGAGGACGCTGGTTGGAAGCGCCCGAGCGCAACATGGACCTATATGGTCTCCGATAATCCGCTTGCGGGAAGCGGAAATTCGGTAATCTCGGGTATTAGCAATATGTTCCGTTAGGAACAGCTGTTGTTGATTGTCGCAGGTGGCAGCCACGTGAGGTGATTGATTTACACAAGATTGTGTTGCAATCGGCACGAGCGGGCTACGTATCGCTATGATTGTAAGCAGCACTCAAAAGTTGAAAGAACCGTCAGGAGATGTAATGAGCCAAAACACCGGTACCCCCGAGCAGCAGGTTGAAACCACCTCGGTCTTCCGCGCCGATTTGCTGAAGGAGATGGAAAACGGTGCAGGCACCAGCTCTGAGAACCAGGGTGTCGATAACCTTCCTGAGGGCGCGGCGCTGCTGGTAGTCAAGCGTGGCCCGAACGCTGGTGCCCGCTTCCTGCTTGACCGTGAAACCACCACAGCAGGTCGCCACACCGAGGCAGACATCTTCCTCGATGATGTCACCGTGTCTCGTCGTCACGCGGAGTTCCGTAACAATGGCGACGAGTTCGAGGTGGTAGATGTCGGCTCGCTGAACGGCACCTACGTCAACCGTGAGCCACGCAACTCCCAGGTTCTGGCATCGGGCGATGAGATCCAGATTGGCAAGTTCCGTCTGGTCTTCATTACCCAGGACTAAGACGGCCCGCAAGGATCACGGCCGCCGCGCGCCGAATCGGCAGCGGTGGGCGTGATTGACGCGTTAATTAGTAATACTGTTAATACCGATGATGGATTGGTTCCACGAATGGATACGGATCCCCGAGATAGAGCAAGAGACCTTTAGTGAGCGCAGTTCGTAAGACCCAATCGCGTCCCACCCCTTCTCGGGCGGGGAAGAAACAGGGTAAAAAGACCATGTCGATCGGCGTGGTCATTGAGCGCCTGCGCGAGGAATTTCCGGACGTTACAGTCTCTAAAATTCGCTTTCTCGAATCGGAAGGATTGATCACCCCGCAGCGCACGGACTCCGGCTATCGTCGCTTTACCGACGATGACGTTGAGCGACTGCGCTATATCTTGGTCACACAGCGCGACAATTACCTGCCACTGAAGGTAATTCGCGAGCAGCTCGAGGCAATGGACTCTGGCCAAGTGACTGCGATCCTCTCGGCCACCGATGCGGAGCCTATCATCTCGCCCGAAAGCTTCCGCGCCCCCGCGCCGACTCGGCTGACTGATACCGATGTGGCCGAACAGGCAAACACGACTGGCGAGCAGATCCTGGAGCTGGTCAACATCGGCGTATTGAGCCCTGATGCTTCAGGCCTGTTTACCGCCGACGACGTGCGCACGGCGACCACCGCGCTGGCGCTGATGGAGTTCGGCTTTGATGCACGCCACCTGAAGTCTCTGCGTAACGCCGCGTCCCGCCAAGCAGACCTGATCGGGCAAGTTGCCGGGCCTGTCGCGAAGTCTCACAAGGACACGGCCAAAGCCCAAGCCGAGGAGATCGGCCAGCAGATGTCCGCGCTAGTTGTTTCGCTGAACGCGTCGCTGGTGAAAAACGAACTGCGCAACCGACTGGACTAAGCACCAGGACAGCTAGACTAGGGGACCATGACTATGGTCCCCTTAGATTTTTATGGTGTACACACGCTCGGCCCCGAAAATTTCATCTGCGTGCTGCTGCATAGCCGCGAGCGCGATCGTGTCCTGCCGGTGTGGATCTCGCCGGTAGAGGGAGCTCGCCTTGCTGCACGGCAGGCCCAGTGGGAGCCCGATCGCCCCGACACCTATGACCTGCTGGCTTCCATTACTACGCAGAGTACTTCTGGTGCCACCGCGGTTGAGATCACCAGTTACTATAACGGCACGTTCATCGCTGAGATTCAGATGCAGGACGGGGAACAGATTGACTCCCGGGTCTCTGACGCGGTCCTGCTCGCACAACTGTTGGACCTGCCAATTGCTGCCGATGAGCTTGTCGTTACTCAAGCCGGTGTTTGGATCTCCCGCGAGGACGCACGCCAGCATTTTGGCATCGACCTTCCTGAGCCCTTTGAGAGCGAGGAGCACTCTGACTCGTCTGCTAGTGGTGACGCAACAGCGGATCAAGAATTCGCAGAAATGATGCGCAACATGGGAGTCGACGCCAGTGATCTTGGGGGCGATGATGTTGATGGTGCTGATGGTGTGAATGATACGGATGTGACTAAAGATGACAACGATGAAACTTAAGTCTAAACTTGAAGTTGAGGGTTAGAGTTCGGCGTGTTATCGGCGCTAGGGCTTGACCAACGTCTACGCTTGACATTTAATAGCCATAAGGCGCTTTGCCAAACACCACGGGAGTAATTACGTGAATAGCAACGAAAACGACAAGGGCAACCAGCCCGTCCAGGAATCCCTCTTCGACCTCGGACCCTCCGACGAGGTGGGTTACCGCGTGCCCATCGCATGCCAGGTCGCTGGCATCACTTACCGCCAGCTTGACTACTGGGCACGCACCGATCTGGTGAAGCCGTCGATCCGTGGTGCACAAGGCTCCGGTTCCCAGCGTCTCTACTCCTTCAAAGACATCTTGGTCTTGAAGATTGTGAAGCGTCTGCTGGACACGGGTATTTCGCTGCAGAACATCCGTCTGGCCGTAGATAAGCTGCGCGACCGCGGTGTCAACGACATCGCCGAGATCACGCTCGTCTCCGATGGCACCACCGTCTACGAGTGCCGTAGCGCCGATGAGGTCATCGACCTGCTGGGCGGGGGACAGGGCGTGTTCGGCATCGCTGTTCCTGGCATCATGAAGGAACTCACCGGCACTATTTCTTCCTTCCCATCCGAGCGAGTTGTCCCAGAAGAAGACAACATCGTGTCGATGGATGAGCTCGCGGCACGGCGCCGCCGGAAGTCTTCTTAAAAGGACTCAGCTGCCGTCACTCCCGCGGCGCGTTCAAGCAACAACAAACCCCGTAACCACTTCCTGTGGCTACGGGGTTTAGTTGTCTTTAGTCCACTAGTTCACTTCAGCGGCGGCCTGGACTGCGGCTGGGATGTCGCCAGCCGCATCCACGGTGGTGGCGCTCGTGGCTAGGTTTGCCAGCGCATCATCGGAGGCGGCATCGCCTACATGAATCACTGAGAGGCTCACCCCTTGAGCCAAGAGAGGCTCGAGTACGGCGGTATAGGCTTCATCATCGCCGGCATCAGTTGACCCGGCGGTCACTACGACGATGCGGACGTTTTCGTCGAAGTCAGCTACCGCGTCGACTGCGGCTTGCACCGCTTCGCGCGCATTCGACTGACCACCATTACCCAGCCGAGCCGCGCTTCGCCCCACAGCATCCTTCTCGGAGGTGAACTGCACATTGGAGCGCCAGCTCTTCGTCACACCGGGATTCAGTGGTGAAGAGAAGTTCCATAGCGCAACCTCATGACCCTCATCGATCACAGCGTTGGCGGCCTCGCCGACCGCCTCGCGCGCGGTGTCCGCGTAGGGGCCCATCGCTAGTGAGGTGTCGAGGAGGAAGAGCGTGTCGATCGTCTCTCCGGCGGCACTAGTTGCACCTGACTCAGTGCTCTCGCTCGGCGACCCCGCGGAAGAACCTCCCGCGACGCTGGCCGCGGCCGACCACACGGCAGGATCTACTTCGACGGCCTGCTGCCCACCTTCGAAGGCCTCGGCGGAGAATTCAGCGAAGTCGGAGCCTGCCCGTGCTTGGTCTTCGTTGACCACATCGTTGGCAGCTAAGGGGATTGCGGAGTACATGACCTGCGCATCATCCAGCGCGGCGAAGTTCTCACCGGAACTGGATTCGGCTGCCGCCCGGTAGGCCCCGCCGGGCGATTCCAGCGCGGTGCGCGCCTGTTCTGACGAGTCCGTCAGTACCGTCGCGATTGTTGCGGCGACTGCGGCATCGGGGGTCGCAGAGTAGTCCACGTCGGCAGCAGCCACGGCGGCAGGGTTCTGGATCGCCGAATCAGCAGTCAGGCCTACAGGCTCGGCGGCTACGGCCGTGCGCTCCGAGGTCGAGGCCGTGCGGGAGGCATCCTCAAGCGCCTGATCGGTCAGCGGCGAATCAGGGGCAACGACAACCGCAGCCTCCGCGATATCGTCGACAAGCTCCGGCTGGATGCAATAATCGCGCACCACTGGCTGCGACTCGGCATACTTATCGACGATCGGGCGCGCGACCTCCTGATTCACCGCGGCGATCGGCAGGGTGAGATCCCCGGAGACACAATCCGGCTGCGCGTTGGTGTCGGCGGTGTCATCACGGACGAAGAAGAACCATATCGCAAGCGCGATAATCGCAATGATCGCGACCAACGTTACGATGGCGCCTTTCGACAGGCTGTAGTTATTCTCACCGCTGCTGTGACGACCCACAATGCCTCCTCAAGCAAGAAACTGCGCTATTACCTGCATCTTACCTAGTCAAGCATTTTATCGAGCACAGCGACAAGCTGAGTTCGCAGATCTTTCCCACGCCGCGCTAGTTCGCGCTGTCTACGCACGTACTCCGCCTTGCCTGCGGCCGTCTCAATGGCCACCACGCCCCACCCAAGCTCAGCGCAATCATAAGGCGAGGCCTCCATGTCTAGGCGACGTGCCGCCACCGCCAGCTCAAAACAATCCAGTAGCAACTCTCCAGGGCATGTGGGACCCAATTTGAACGCCCACTTATATAAATCCATCGTTGCGTGCACGCAACCGGCCTGCTCATGGCGGGTGCGTTCGTCGGAATGCAACACAGTCAGGTTGAGCGGCTGGGCGGGTTCGGTGAAGAAGCGGTACGCGTCATAGTGCGTACAGCGCAGGGTGTGCGTATCGACGACCGCGTTAGTCCTTTCCGCACCCAGACGCAGCGGGAGACTGTGCCGCGGGGATCCGTGATAGACCATCGCCCACTCGTGCAGTCCGAAGCAATCAAACTGTGCCGGCCGCGAGGCGGTAGCCATGAGCAACTCATGGATCTGTCCAAAGGCGTGGCCTCGGCGCGCCAGCAAATTGTCGCGATCCACTCGCACGGTCGATCCTTCTATAACGTAGTCACGCCAACCAGCATGTTCGCTGTCGACGGCATCGCAAAGATCGACTCCAATCCCAGGGTGCCACTTATACAGGTGGCTTGCCCGCATGCGGTAGTAATCGAACAGGAAATCAATTCCCGCATGCTCTTCGCCCCTGCGGCGGCGCGAGAGGTAGGGCTCCACCCAAGTGGCGGCGCGGGCGAGGTGATCGTCGTTAAGCGCGCGCCACTGCTTACGTGCAAGCTGCATGCTACTGGTCTTCGTGCGTCCAGTCCGAGACCGTGCCGACGTACTCCTCGATGAGGTCTTCCAAAGCGATCAGCCCGACCAGTTCGCCCTTGACGCGGACCTGGCCCATGTGCGCACTGCGGCGGTGCATGGCGGTTAACGCCTCATCGAGGGCCCCGGTGCCATCGATGACGGTCAGAGGGCGAATGCGGTCATAGGGGATCATGGTGTCGTCCGCGCCCTCCTCCAGGAGGTCGAGGACGTCCTTGACGTGCAGGTAGCCCAGCAAAGCATTGGATTGCCCGGAAATAGGGTAGCGGGAGTAGCCGGTTTCTTGCACGCCGGTGATCACATCGCTGAGCGCTACACCACGCGAACGGTAGGGGATGGTGTACACGTCGTCGATGGGGATCATGACGTCCCGAAGACTGAGCTGATCATTTTGCAGCGCCTTCGCCAGGCGCTCGGTCTCCTCGGCGTCGAGCAGGCCTTCTTGACTGGACTCCTGGATCATCGTTGCCAACTGGACTTCGTCGACAGCGGAGTCCAGCTCATCCTTTTGTTCCACGCCCACAGCGCGCAGGGTGATGCGGGCGACCCAGTTCAAAAACTCGATGATGGGGCGGGTGAGCTTCACCCACACGTCCATGGCTGGTGTCAGCCACATCGCCAGCGATTCCGGGCCGGCGATCGCAATATTCTTCGGGATCATCTCACCGAACAAAATATGCAGGTAGGTGATGAACGCCAAGGCGATCACGAAGGAGATCGGGTGCAGGAGATTATCCGGAATGCCCAGCGCAACCATGGGCGCTTCAAGGAAGTGGGCAACGGCAGGCTCGGCGACCTTACCCAGCACCAGCGAACAAATCGTGATGCCGAACTGCGCGCCGGCAAGGTAAATAGACAGGTGCTCGGTGGCGTTCTCCACGCGGCGAGCCGCCGGCTTGCCCTGGGCGACCAGTGCTTCGAGGCGGTCTCGTCGAGAAGAAATCAGCGCGAACTCTGCGGCCACGAAAAACGCGTTGGCCAGCAGCAGCGCAACGATCAGAATAACGGTGGTCCAAACTCCCATTACTTATACTCCTCCGCGGCCTCGTTGCTGATCGGTGTCAAGATTGCGCGGTCGACGCGGCGATCATCCATCACTGTGACGCGCGCGATCCACCGTCCGGTAATGCCGGATTCAAATTCCTCCATCGCATCGTTTTCGGTCTGGGGCAGCAAGACCACATCGCCGACCTCAGGCACGGCACCCTTGGCGGCCATGATGAGCCCGCCAAGCGTTTCGTAGGGTCCATCGGCGGCGGTATAGCCGATCTTGTCCGGTAGCTCGTCGAGACGCACCAGCCCCGCCACCTCCCAGGAGGCGCCGAAGCGCTGGAAGTCGCGTTCTGATTCGACGTCATCGTATTCGTCGTAGACCTCGCCCAGAATCTCCTCGACGAGATCCTCGATGGTCACCAGGCCCTGGGTGCCGCCGTACTCATCGGCGACTAAGACCACCTGCGAGCCCGCGGAACGCACCTTGTCCAGCACGGAGTCTCCGTCGAGGGTGCCCGGTACGAACGGCACGGGCTTCGCCAGGGTCTCCAGGCGCGTCGTGGCGCGCTCAGACTTGGGAACAGAGAAAGCGTCCTTGATGTGCACCACCCCGACTGTTTCATCGAGGTCGCCGCGGCGCACAGGGAAGCGTGAGTGCCCGGTTTCGCGGGCTAGGGCGATGAGATCGTCGACATTGTCATCAGCGTCCAGGGAGTTAATCGTCGAACGCGGCGTCATCACCTCGTCGGCAGTAGTCTCGCCGAAGCGCAGCGAACGATCCAGCATGGCGGCCGTCGACGCGTCCAACCCGCCGGCTTCGGCAGAGTTGCGCACCAATGCACCCAGCTCGTGGGCGGTGCGTGCCGACGCAGGCTCATCCGAAGGCTCAAAGCCAAGCTTGCGCACGAAGAAGTTCGCGGACTTATTCATCGCTTGGATGAACCACTTGAAAATGGTGTTGAACCAGTGCACCGGCGGGACAACGAACCGCGCCACGGTCAGAGGATCGGTGATCGCCCAGTTCTTCGGCACAAGCTCGCCGAACACCATCGACAGGAAGGTCGCCACGATCAAGGCGAGCACGAGGGCCACGGCGCTTGACGCCGATTCGCTCAGGCCAATCAGTTCCAGCAGGGGAGTGAAGTACTGGGCCAACACTGGCTCTGCAAGAAAACCCGTGGCCAACGTAGTCACGGTGATTCCTAGCTGCGCGCCTGACAGAACGAAAGAGAGGTTCTGGTAATCGCGCTGGACTGCTTTCGCCCGACGGTCGCCCTTTTCCTTAACGTGATTGTTAATGGTGGAGCGTTCCATGCCGGTGAGCGCGAACTCAATGGCGACGAACATACCTGTCGAGGCCGTGAGCAGCACGAAACCGATCAACGAGATAATCGATATGACTATGTCCATTAGTTGTTCGACGCCACATCAGGGTTTAGGTCGAGCGTCCATTCTTCCTTGGTTTCCGTCGCCCGGATCTCGAGCGTCCGATATTCCTGCCACGGTTCGACCCCGATCCACCGCGTTGGGAACGATTCTGGTTGCGTTGAGTGCGGCCAGCATCGTTACCCTTTTTCGGGTGTGTCGCCTGCCCGGGAGGGGGAAGCGGAGACCCTTCGGGTTTCCGCGCTGAGGTAATTCTAACTAACTCCTCTGAGTCTGGGGTGACCCGGACCGCCTTTGCCTCAACACCGGCCTTCTTCAGCAGGGCTGCGACTTCTTTTTCCTGGTCATCCATGACCAGAGTGACGACAGTTCCGCTGGTTCCGGCACGAGCGGTGCGCCCCGCGCGGTGCAGGTAAGCCTTATGTTCCGCAGGCGGGTCGAGGTGGACGACGAGCGAGACATCGTCAATATCAATCCCGCGCGCAGCAATGTCGGTGGCGACGAGAACCGGGGTGCTGCCATTAGCGAACCCCTCAAGCGCGCGGGTCCGGGCACCTTGGCCCTTGTCGCCGTGGATGCCATCGGCGTGGATGCCCACCCGGCGCAGCTTCTTCACCTGGCGGTCCACACCGTGTTTGGTGCGCATGAACATGATCGTCTTGCCCTCACGCGCCGCGATCCGTAATGCGATCTCGTTGCGTTGCTCCCGACTACCGACGAGCAGCCGGTAGTGATCCATCGTGTCCACAGACGCTTCAACGGGGGCCGTGGAGTGGGTGACGGGGTTGTGCATATAACGCTGCACGAGCTTATCGACATCCCCATCAAGCGTTGCCGAAAACAGCAGCCGCTGCCCATCCTTCGGGGTGCGGTCTAGCAACTTGCGCACCTGGGGGAGAAAACCCATGTCGGCCATCTGGTCCGCCTCGTCGATCGCGGTGATCTCCACCTGGTCGAAGAACAGTTTCTTCTGATTGATCAGGTCTTCGGCGCGCCCGGGCGTTGCGACGAGCACATCGACCGGTGCGGCCAGCGCGCGAATGTGGTGGTTGATATTGACGCCACCCACGATGTCGAGCATCCGCATGCCCAAGGCTGCTGCCGGCTCGTCGAGTCGCTCGCGTACCTGGCTAGCAAGTTCGCGGGTAGGGGTAAGGATCAGCCCACGTGGATGCCCCGGGCGCGAGGGGGAACCGGTGAGGCGGGCCAGCATCGGCAGCCCGAAGGTGAAGGTCTTGCCGGAGCCGGTGGGCCCGCGGCCGAGAACGTCCTTACCGGCGAGAGCGTTGGGGATCGCCGCCTCTTGAATGGGAAATGGTTCAGTGATTCCTTGCTTGTCCAACACGTTCACAATTTCACGTGGCAAGCCAAGGTCGGCGAAAGTAGTCATTGTGGCGAGTGTAGCCGGAAGAACCCACCCACCGTTAATGCACTGGCCTGTCTCTGGGCCGTGTCCGGGCAGGCGCCAAAAGGTCTAACGCGGGCAGATTCCCGACATTCTATGGAACATCAGGAACCTGCCCGCGCTAGAGTGCAGGGCGCTATTTAGCCTTACTCGATGGTGGTCTCGGAACGATCACCAGACCACTCGGTGTGGAAGGTGCCTTCCTTGTCGATGCGCTTGTAGGTGTGCGCACCGAAGAAGTCACGCTGGCCCTGGACGATCGCTGCTGGCAGGCGCTCGGAGCGCAGCGAGTCGTAGTAAGCCAACGAGGAGGTGAACACTGGTGCTGGCAGGCCCAGGCGGGTGGCGTAGACCACCACGTTGCGCCAGGAATCCATCAGGCCCTCAAGCTCACCGTTGAAGTATGGGTCGAGCAGGAGCGATGCCAGCTCAGGGTTCTTGTCATAAGCTTCCTTGATGCGCTCCAGGAAGACTGCGCGGATGATGCAGCCGTTGCGCCAGATCATGGCCATGTCGCCAGGGTTGATTCCCCAGTTGTACTCGTCGGAGCCAGCCTTGATCTCGTCGAAGCCCTGTGCGTAAGCAACGAGCTTGGAAGCGTAGAGAGCCTTGCGGACCTCCTCGACAAAGTCATCCTTGGAGATACCCAGATCATCGAAGGACTTCAGCGCACCGGTCGGCAAGTTGCCCTGCGCTGCCTTGCGCTGGTCCAGAGAGGAGCTCAGAGCACGTGCGAACACGGCCTCACCGATGCCAGTGGTGGGGATGCCCAGGTCCAGGGCTTCCTTGACGGTCCAGCGGCCGGTGCCCTTTTGGCCGGCGGCATCGAGGATGACGTCGACAAGCGGCTTGCCGGTCTCCGCGTCCACCTGACGCAGGACCTCCACGGTGATCTCAATCAGGTAGGAGTTCAGGTCGCCCTTGTTCCACTCAGCGAAAATGTCAGCGATCTCGGCTGGCTCAAAACCAGCGCCGTAGCGCAGCAGCTGGTAGGCCTCGCCGATCACCTGCATGTCTGCGTACTCGATGCCATTGTGGACCATCTTCACGAAGTGGCCAGCGCCATCGGGGCCGACGTGCGTGACGCATGGGGTGCCATCGTCGGCACGCGCTGCGATCTGCTCCAGCAGGGGACCAAGAGTCTCCCAGGATTCCTTCGGGCCACCAGGCATGATCGATGGGCCCTTCAGCGCGCCCTCTTCGCCACCGGAGATGCCGGCGCCAACGAAGTGGCGGTTGCGCTCTGCCATTTCCTTCTCGCGACGGATGGTGTCATTGAACAGTGCGTTGCCGCCGTCGATGATGATGTCGCCGTCGTCCATCGCGTCTGCCAGCTGGTTGATCACCGCGTCGGTAGCCCTACCCGCCTGGACCATGATGATGGCCTTACGTGGCTTCTCCAGCGAGTTCACGAACTCTTCGATGGTCTCGCTGGCGACGAAATCGCCGGTCTCGCCGAATTCATTCATGAAGTCTTCGGTCTTGGAGTAGGTGCGGTTGTAGACTGCAGTCTTAATATCGCGGGACGCGAAATTTCGTGCAAGGTTGGAGCCCATGACTGCAAGGCCCACAACGCCGATCTGTGCAAGGTTATTATCTGTGGTCATAGTCTCAACCATACTCGTGAGTGAGATGCTTTTCAGCAAGAATTCCCTAAACGTACTACCTTTTCCCATTTGGGGGTAGAAAGAGCGAACAATGATGTACGAAACTCTTATCAACGCGGGGCAGCGCGCGCTTAACGACGAAGAGCTGGCCGAAGTCAACGCCCAACGTCCAGTCTTCGACACCTTCATCGGCACGACATTTACCTCTATTGGGTGCGATGGCGTCAATGCAATAACGGAGGTCACCGAGAACGTGCTCCAACCAGCTGGCCTGGTCAACGGGGGAGTGCTCGCCGCCATCGCCGAGTCTGTCGGGTCAGTCGCGGGTGTGAAAGCAGCGCTGGCACCCGTGGTCGGCATGAACAACTCAACGGACTTTCTCCGCGGGGTCAAAGGCGGCACCATCGAGACACAGGCGCGCCCCGTCCACCTCGGCAAGACCACTCAGCTGTGGCGCATCGAAATGCGCAACAACGGGAGACTCGCCGCGGTGAGCCAACTGCGCACGATGGTCCTGCGTGAGAAAACTAGCTAGATCCAGTCATTGCGCTTGAACCACCACAGCATCAACAACACCACTGCCAGCATGAGCAAAAGCGCGAAAGGGTAGCCAAAGTCCCAGCCCAGCTCCGGCATGTCCTCAAAGTTCATACCGTACACACCCGCGATGAGGGTAGGCCCGGCGACCATACCGACCACGGCCGAAATAGTGCGCATATCCTTATTCTGCTGAAGGGTCACCTTCGCCACCGAGGCATCAAGCAGGGAGGACAGGCGCTCGTCGAAACCCGTGACCTGGTCCGTCACGCTCAAAACGTTATCCTGCACATCGCGGAAGTAGCTCCGCAATGGCTTCGACAGGAGATCTTTGTTCGCGCTCAGACCCGTCCGCAAGGCAGGCCCGAGCGGGCGGACGGCATGACGCATCTCGAGGATCTCTCGCTTATACATGTAGATCTTGTCGATATTGATCTTCTTCTGAGGCGTAAACACCTCATTCTCCACCTCATCGACGTCCTCCGAAAGCTCCTGCGTAATCCGCGCATAGCCCTCGACGATGGCATCGGCGATCTTCCACGCCACCGCACCCGGTCCCAGCGCCGCCGTTTCCGGTTCACGGTCGAGCTCATCAGCAACCTCGGGCAAAGCGGCATTGTGGCGCACCGTGATGATGAAATCGGGGCCCACGAGCATCTGCACCTCACCGGTTGAAATGATTTGGCGCGTATCGACGACCTCCTCATCGTCTGTGTACTTCACCGAGTGGACAACGAAAAACAGTTGATCGTCGTAACGCTCCACCTTCGGCCGCTGATGCGCAGTCACAGCATCCTCGACGATCAACTCGTGAATCCCGAACGCCTCCGCCACCTTAGACATTTGTTCATCACTGGGCTCATGCAACGCCAGCCACACAAAGCCATTGTCATGCTCGCGAGCTTTCTCCACCGCGGAATCGATCTGGTAGTCGCCGGCCAAGCGCAAACCATCGTGAAAAACTCGGCAATGATCGATCGCACGTTCAACAGGCACAGAAAAACGCGATCGAGGATCACCCGTAGGTTCACTGGGCCTCAACATTCGTCGCGGTAACCGAGGTGGCATGCCAAGACCTTTCCGTCAAAGGGTTAAGACAAAGGGCTAGTTTACGCTTCCCTATACTGGGCTCCATGCCTACCTGGAAAGAAGTCACCGCAGCCAACCCCGACCATTCTGAAAACTACGCTCGGCGTTGGCAAAACATGATCGATGCTGGCGACGATATCGATGGCGAAGCCCGTCTTGTCGATGCTATTGCACCACAGCGTGGATCGCGCATTCTCGATGCCGGCTGTGGCCAAGGTCGCCTCGGTGGCCGTTTGGCAGCGCTTGGGCACGAAGTAGTTGGCACGGATATCGACGAGATCTTAATCGACCACGCAAAGCGCCAATTTCCTGGCGCCACGTGGTACGTCGGCGACTTGGGGACGGACCCAATCCCCGAAAGCGGCTTCGACATTGCCGTATCCGCTGGAAATGTGATGGGCTTTCTTGCCCCAGAGGGGCGCGAGCCAGCCCTTCAGCACATCTATGACTCGCTGACCGGTGGCGGCCGCTTCGTCGTCGGCTTTGGCGCGGGTAGGGGATGGGCGTTCACTGATTTCCTCGATACCGCAGCGCAGGTCGGCTTCACCCAGGATTATGTGTTCGAATCATGGGACTTGAAACCTTTTGCCAAGGACTCTCATTTCCTTGTAGCGCTGCTGACGAAACCAGCTACGTTGAATTTTTAATCATTGGCCTTTTAGAACGTGGTGAGGCCACGGCTGCGGAAAATTTCGCGCGTGGCCTCCACGGACTCTGGGGTGGGCGGATCCACGTCCCCCAGCTCATAATCGAGGCCCAAGTTCTCCCACTTGTCGGCGCCCATGTTGTGGAAGGGGAGGACCTCTACACGCTCGACGCTATCTTTCCAACGCGCTGCGATGTCTGCGACGTTTTCCACATTCGCCGGATCGTCGGTCAGGCCTGGGACGAGGACGAAACGCACCCACACCTTCTTGCCTAAGGCATGAAGCCGATCACCAAAATCGATAGTAGGCTGCAGCTGCCTCCCGCCGGTGACCTTGGAGTACGTGTCCTCGTCGCCGGACTTGAGGTCCAACAGAACGAGGTCGATATTGCCTAAATCTTCGTCGGATAAGCGCGAGCCTAAGAAGCCGGAGGTGTCGATCGCCGTGTGCACACCCGCCTCATGCACCTCTTCGAGGAGCCGGCGGGTGAACGCGATTTGAAAGAGAGGTTCGCCGCCGGAAATCGTGAGACCACCGCCGGAGGCATTGAAGACGGGACGGTACCTCAGGACGCGCTTCACGACGGCAGACACCTGCTCAAGGGTGCCTTCCTTCATCCCCATGGTGTCTGGGTTGTGGCAATACAAGCAGCGGAGAGGGCAGCCCGACATGAAGATAGTCATCCTCGTGCCGGGACCGTCGACCGCGGTGACAAGCTCCCACGAGTGAACTAAGCCAACGTCGCCGGTGCGGCGTGCCTCCATGAGTTCGACGCGCGTGAAATCGTCAGCCGTGTCGTAGGGGGTGGCCCCCAACCCGGAAGCGACACCACGGACTTTCTCACCCTCCTCTGGAGTAAGAGTGACGACGCCGGTTATACCGTCATGAGCGGTTGTAGACACGGTGGGGAGCTGCCCTGCTTTCTTTACTTGCCTTGGTGAAAGGTACGCGAGATTACGTCGCGCTGCTGTTCCTTCGTGAGCTTGACGAAGTTCACGGCGTAGCCGGATACACGGACGGTAAGGTTGGGGTAGTTTTCCGGGTTTTCCATTGCATCTTCCAGGGTGGTTTCGTCGAGGACGTTGATATTTGCGTGGAAGAGGCCGGACTCCATGTTGTTTGCTTCACGGTTAGCTTTCATGGATGCGAAGCGTTCGTCGAAAGTTTTGGTAGTCATTGTGGGTTCTCCTTTGGTTGTGAATTAGGTGGTATGGGTTATGCGGTGGGTTCCGGGTCCATGATGAACCCGGCGTCGAGGACACCAACCAGGTTGGTGATTTGTTCGTCCTTCGTGCGGCCCAAGCCCGACGGGGTGATTGTGTTTGTCAGCGAGATGCCGTCCAAAGCGTCGTTGTAGTCAAGCTTGCCCACTGAGAGCATGGATGCGACCATGCCGTGGTTGTCGGCGCCGTTTTCTGGGTTAGCACCTGGTGCGAATGGCGTGCCGGCGCGGTGACCGGACGGGAAGTTCCCGGTAGCCTTGCCGTACACCACGTTCGAAGTAATGGTGAGTACCGACTGGGTGGGGATCGCGTCCCGGTACATCGGGATGGCCTTAATCTTTTCCATCACGGTGTGCACGATGGTCGCAGCAATGTCGTCGGCACGATCGTCGTCATTGCCGTAGAACGGGAAGTCACCTTCCGTGCGGTAATCAACGACCAAACCCGTCTCATCACGAACGGAGTAGACCTTGGCGTGCTTGATTGCCGACAGCGAGTCCGCCACGATCGACAATCCTGCGATACCACATCCCATGGTGCGGATGATGTCCGAATCATGCAGGGCCATCTCCATGGACTCATAGGCATACTTGTCGTGGCAGTAGTGGATGATATTGAGTGCTTCCACGTACGTACCGACGACCCAGTCCAGCATGAGCTCGTACTTTTCCCAGACCTCATCGAAGTCCAGCGGGCCGTCGCCCTCGATGGGGGTGTGGCCCTTTGTCACCTGCTTGCCGGTCATCTCATCGCGGCCACCGTTGATCGCGTACAGCAGCGACTTGGCGGCGTTAACGCGCGCGCCGAAGAACTGCATCTGCTTGCCCACCTTCATCGGGGAGACGCAGCAAGCGATGGCGGCATCATCGCCCCATTGATCACGGATCTGTTTGTCGGACTCGTACTGGATCGAAGAGGTTTCAATCGAAATCGCCGAGCAGAATTCTTTATAACCATCCGGAAGCTGCGGGTCCCAGAAGATCGTGATGTTTGGTTCTGGTGCTGGGCCTAAGTTCCGGAGGGTCTGCAGGAGACGGAACGCCGTCTTCGTCACTTGGTGGCGACCGTCCTCAGAAAAACCACCATCGGACCAAGTGGCCCAGTAAGGATCACCGGAGAAGATCTGGTCATAATCCTCAGTCCGCAGGAAACGGACAATGCGTAGCTTGATCACCAAAGCATCGATGATTTCCTGGGCGTCTTCCTCCGTGATGGTGCCATTGGCGAGGTCACGTTCGAAGTAGACATCGAAGAATGGGGAGAGGCGGCCGAAACTCATGGCGGCGCCGTCCTGGCTCTTCACAGAGGCAAGGTAGCCAAAGTACGTCCACTGCACGGCTTCCTGGGCACTGGTGGCTGGGCCGGAGATGTCGAAGCCATATGCCTCTGCCATGGCCTTAAGTTTCTTCAGCGCCTTGATCTGCTCGGAGTGTTCCTCGCGGTATCGGGCCCAATCTTCAGAGAATGGTTGATCAACTGCTCGATCTTTCGCAGCGACTTTGTCGTCGATAAGCGCGTCGACACCGTAGAGCGCAACACGACGGTAATCGCCGATGATGCGACCGCGACCATAGGCATCCGGGAGGCCCGTAATGATGTGCGAGGAGCGGGCTGCACGGATACGCGGAGTGTAGATATCGAAGACGGCATCGTTGTGCGTCTTCCGATACTTCGTGAAGACTTCCTCGACGTCCGGATTAACTTCTTCGCCGGCTTCGAGGATGGCCTGCTTGACCATGCGCCACCCGCCGTTGGGCATCATTGCACGCTTGAGTGGCTCATCCGTCTGCAAGCCGACGATGATGTCATCATCTTCTGAAATATATCCCGGGCCGAAAGCATCGACATCCGCGGGCGTATCGGTATCCACGGCGTACACGCGGCGCTCGCGCTCAATGGAAAGGTAGTTCTTCTCTAGGTGGTCCCACGTGCGCAGGGTCTTTTCGGTTGGCCCAGAAAGGAAAGACGCGTCCCCGTCATAAGGGGTGTAGTTGCGCTGGATGAAATCGCGCACGTTAATGCTGTCTGTCCACGGGCCTTCTTCAAAGCCTTCCCATGCGGTATGGCTTGATGTGGTGACTGTAGTCACAGGCGGTGCCTTTCAGTAGATTTTCGCTAAAACCATTCTGGAGTTCACGCTACCCAAGTCCCATACAATCAGCCTCTCGCTGTTTAAAGCGTGGACCCCACTACGCACCCCATTATATAGGTGATATTTAAATAACACAGTATTGCTTTAGTTATTAGAGGTCAGAATAGTGCGAAAAAGCCCGATCCCCCTCAAACAGGGGAGACCGGGCTATACCGCTAATTGCGTGAAGTGAAAGCGCGTCTATTTGTCGCCGAGCTTTGTGGTGTCACGAACCTCTGGCAACTCCTTGGCATCGTTGCCTTTTGACTGCTTGAGCTTGCTTAGGCCGGTGCGGCCGTGCATCTGCTGCGACGTCGTCGCCAGGTTATACCGACGTGGCGACAGGGCGTTGAGGCCCCACGTAATCATGGAAACGAAACGGTTGCGGAAGCCCACCAGGAACATCACGTGAACAACCAGCCACATGATCCAGCCGATGAAGCCAGTCACTTCCACCTTGCCCATCTTCACGACGGCGGAGAAGCGGGACACGATCGCCATGGAGCCCTTGTCGAAGTACTCGAAAGGCTCGCGCTCGCGTGGGTCCTGATCCTCCTCGACGAAAGCCTTAATGGATTGCGCGGCATACTCGCCGGTCTGGATGGCCACCTGGGCCACGCCGGGCAAGTTATCCAGGCTCATCATGTCACCAACCACGTAGATGTTGTTGGTTTCGCCAACCAGCACCTGCGGGGTGACAGCGACGCGACCTGCGCGATCGACCTCAGCGTCGGTCTGATCCGCAATCATCTTGCCCAGCGGCGATGCCTGCACGCCAGCGGACCAAATCTTCGTGCCCGACTCGATCGTGATTTCCTCGTCAGTCTTGGTATCGCGGAAGGTGACAGTATCCGCATCGAGGTCAGTCACCATCGCGTTCAAGCGGACAGTCACTCCGAGCTTCTCAAGCTGACGCTGCGCGTTGCGGCCCAAGCGCTTGCCAAATGGAGGCAGAACCTGGGGAGCACCGTCGAGCAGGATGATCTTCGCTTGGCTTGGTTCGAAGCTATCGTAATCGTTCTTGAAGGAACGGTTCGCCATCTCGGCGATCTGGCCTGCAATCTCAACGCCGGTCGGGCCGGCACCGACGATCACGAATGTGAGCAGTCGCTCGACCTCAGCTGGGTCTTGAGCTACCTCGGCACGTTCAAAAGCCGTCATGATGCGCGCACGCAATTCAAGCGCGTTGTCCACCGTCTTCAGGCCTGGTGCGTGTTGAGCAAAGTGGTCGTTGCCGAAATAAGATTGGCCGGCGCCAGCTGCGACGATGAGTGAATCATACTCAAAGCTGCGCTCATACTGGCCCGAATTAATGGAGACAACCTGGTCTTCAACGTTAATGTCAACAACATCACCCTTGATCACACGCGCGTTTTGCTGCTGTGACAAGATCTGGCGGGTAGAGACGGCGATTTCACCAGAAGACAGAATGCCGGTAGCTACCTGGTAGAGCAGCGGTTGGAACAGGTGGTGGTTGGTGCGATCGATCAAGGTGACGTCGACATCGGCGTCTGCCAATTCCTTCGCCGCAAAAATGCCACCGAAACCGGATCCGATAATGACGACGTGGTGGCGATTTCCCGGTGGGCGAGTGGGTGTGTGCGACACAGATAAAACTCCTTGTACAACAGTGTGTTCCGCGATGTATGAAAAATTCGTCTTCATTCTACGGGCGATTTCCCGATTCAGCTGAAGACGGTCATCTGCGATGATACGCTCCTCCATCGCAAGTGATGTCGACGCGCCTTACGAAGAATACCGCCCGTACTGGTTAAGGTGAAAAGCGTGACCGAAACACCCCACACCCAAAGCATCGACGCCGCCGCATGGCCCAGCGTCGCGCACATACCTGATGGTTGGGGGATTCACCTGCGCGCTCGCAGGTCAGAGGCAGCGTTCGCGCGCGCCTGTGCTTCCGCAGATCTCACGTTGGTGCCTAACGACGAACAACCCACACCAGACCTCGTCGTTAAGCACGAAGCTCTCTTCTCACGTATCGCAGCGCACGGATGGGTGGGCCTTGCGGAGGGATATTTGGCCGGGGAATGGACTACCGAGACGACGGACACGCTTGTCGACGTTCTCGCCGCACTCTTGGCCGCCGATTATCGCCCCAAGACAGCACATGTTGATCCGGGAAGTGATTATCAGGGTGGGGAAGTGCCCCCTGAGCTCACCGAACGGTTTTCCGGTGATGGGATGAGCGCATTTGCCGGGCGTTTCGCTACGGGCGTGCCGACGACGGAGCGCATTAGTATGCCGTCTCACGTTCGTGGGGCGGGTCGCGGCAATGAACCGGCAACGCATTTCGTCGACATCACAGAGATCAGTGAACCGCTAGACATCCAACGAGGAGACCTGGGGGATGCGCAGCGACGTGCAGCCGCGGAGCTTCTTGACGCTGTGGGCGCCGGCGCGGGGACCCATATTCTTGAGTACCCGTCGGCTGGGGGCGCTATCGCCATTGAGGCTGCGCGACGCAATACCACCGTAGACGCCGTCACCGCAGATCCGGACATGTTTGATGCGCTGGATGAGCGCCTGACGTTTGCCGGTGTTGCTGACGCAGTTCATACCGAACTGATCGAACCGCCCATCTTCGCGCCAGGGCGTTGGCATGGACGTTACGACGCTGTGGTCAGTGTGGAGAAACTCGAGACCATACCAGAGAATCAGCGCGGAAAATTCATTTCAGCGGTGGACAAGCTGGTCGCACCGGGTGGAAAGGCTGCGCTGCAGACTGTCACGGCGACTGAGCGTTTTTCGCCCGCGGCTGGTGCTGCAGTGGAATCTTTGCGGGCGTTCATTTGGCCGGGGTTGAGTTATCCGCAGCCCGACGAGGTGCACAAGCTTGTCGACCGAAATTCCGGTCTGCGCGTGATCGGTCAGGTGCACGCGCCAGGACATTTAATGCTGTCGCTAAAACTGCAACGAGAGACATTCGTTAGCCAGCTGCGCGAGGCCGCCGCGGACGGTTTCGATGCGGTGTACCGCCGCCTGTGGCTGTGGCAGTTGGCGCTGCGTGAGGCGATGGCACGGGAGGGGATGCTGGACGTGACTCAATTTACTTTGACGCACCGGCATCGGCGCGGGCTGCGTTAGCGAATGGCAGTAGTGCAGGGTCCGAAAATCTAGTTGACATAATGTACATTATCGGACAGTTATTAAAGTTAGGCGCCCTGGGTGGATCTTCTGGAAAAAGCCCCGCGACCCCTATTAACGTAACAGTGACTTAAATGAGTGACCCTCCACTATATCTGCGGAGGGCCACTTTTCGGCCTATTCCGCCCGAATCAGGTTCAGGCGCACATTCACTTCGCCTTCTTCAGCGATCTTCGCTGCAACGAACTCAGGCGACTCCACACCGTAGTCCAAGCGGTTGATCGGGATGTCACCCGCGACGACAAGATTGTTCCCATCGCGCGCGACATCAAACATCTGCGTGATCGAATTCGTCTGGCCGTGAATCGTCATGTCGCCGGTCAGTTCCACCTGGCCCACGGAGCCGTCTTCCGGCAGCCCGGAAAGATCTGCGGGCTCGGTGACCTTAAAGGTTGCTACCGGGAATGTATCGGTGTGCAAGATCTTCATCCGGACATTTACGTCACGGTTGTCCCGGTCCGTGACGATATTGCCCATGCCGACCTCAATCTCTCCTTCGCTCAGGGTTTCATTCTCGATCACCACGCCACCGGAGACGTCCTGGGTCGAGCCGGATGTGCTTGTCCGCTCGCCCGGCAGGACCTCGTCGAAAGTAAACCCAGTTGAGGTCGAGTTGTGCCCAGCCCGTGTGGTCACGGTCCACTCGCCATTGACATCGGTCACCGCAGGCTGGACCTGCTGTTCGTTGATGCCTTCGGTTTTGACACCTCCGCCCATCGCCAAGGTATAGACCACGGGGCCAATGGCGACGGCAGCCAGGCCCAAGATGATGACAAGCGCTACCGCCAAGACTACCTTCGTGGTCGCGGTCATTTTCTGCACGTTTTCTACCTCAGTTTCTCGATTTGTTTCGCCATGGACACCAACTCGTCACACAGGTGTTGAATCTCCCCGTGGGAA
>NZ_JBHWRP010000072.1:0-3690 GCF_043426755.1 Corynebacterium sp.
GGCTACGTCCGCGCCTTCAAGTTCGACCCTGACACCGAGAAGCAGCTGCTGGCCGGCGAAAACTATGAGGCGCTTGGCCCGCTAGCCCGCTACTCCCACGCGATGAGCCACACCACCTACGCACCCACCGTCTTACGCGCCGGCGGGGCGATCAACGTGCTGCCTTCGCACGCGTGGGTGGAGCTGGACATTCGCCCGCTCCCCGGACACACGCAGGATGACATCGACAACGTGCTGCGCGAAGCACTTGGCGATCTCGCAGACCGCGTTGAGATCGAACACCTCATCACCGAAGACGCCACCCTCTCCCCTGCTGAGGGGCCGTTGTATGAGGCGGTCGTCGACACGTTCCACGAATTCTTCCCCGACGTACCCGTCATCCCCACCATCGCTGCTGGCGGCTCTGACCTGCGCTTTGCCCGTCGCCTTGGCGGTGTGGGCTACGGCTTTGCACTCCATGCGCGCGAGCGGCTTTTCGACGAAGTCCTCAACCAGTTGCACTCACATGACGAGTACGTGGACGTGGAAGATGTCGAGCTGACCGCCCAAGCCTACCATGCTCTGGCCCGTCGTTTTGTGGGGGCCTAGGTGAATCAGCGCTAGTATCACGTGCCACTTCAATCACATTGAGGTATTGTGCACTCTATGAAACTTCGCGCAACGATCGCAGGCCTGGCAGCTGCCACGGCCATCACCTTGTCCCCAGCCGTGGCTAACGCGGATGTCATTGACGATGCACTGGCCAAGCTGCCATCCGGCCCCATCTCCTGCGAGCAGGCAAACCGCTACTGGACCAACGAAACCGACTACAACAACAAGGTTGCTCAGGCCCGTACCCTGGCCAGGTTCGATTCGCGCGGCCCTCAGATCCTCGACGCTCTTGGCCGTGTCGACGAGGCCGCCAACCGCTGTGGCCTGAAGGGCGGCGGCGCAGCCCCAGCCCCCAACAACCCGGCACCGAGCAACCCGGCCCCCGCCCCGGCTCCTGCTCCTGCCCCTGCGGGCAACCTGATCAACCTGACCCCGCAAGGTGTCCCGTCCGTTGATGTACCTGTTGCTGATCTGGCCACGGTGCGCATCCCAGACCTGCTCGGGCTGCTCAAGCAACTGCTGGCTACGTTCAACATCCAGCTGCCGGCCGGTTCCTCTTTCTAGCTCCCCTTTTACGCCCCTGCTCCGGTTAGTTCCAACGCACAATGTTGGACCTGAACTGTTGGAACAGGGGCGTTTTGCTACCCCGAGGCCCGAAAAGTGCCCAGTTCCAACAGTTCAGCTACAGCAGTTTGGACGGGTTTGGGCCGGGAGTGAGCCACGTGGCGCAGGGGTTAGTTCTTGCGCCAGATCGCAGCCGACAGCACGGTGGCGAACGCACTCCACAGTGGGTACGGGATCAACCATGCGCCGCGTGTTTTGTTCACCTGCATCGCCCGGCGCGTCAGGTCCGCACTGGACACAGTCAGCGCCGCAGCACCGGCGGTTGCCAGGGCTGGAGACTTACTGCGGAAGAACAGGGCGCACCACCCCGCGTTGAGCGCCAGGTTGATTCCAAGAGCGGTGGCCAAGGAGTTGCGCGGCTGCTCGTCGTTAGCCTCGTCGGCATCGGCAATGGACAAGCCGCTGACCAGGGCAATGTCCGTGTAAAGCGCGGTCCAGGCCACGGGGAACAACCACTTCGGCGGCTGGAATGATGGTTTGCGGCGCGTGCGGTACCAGATGCTGTCTGGATCGGTCGCGATGGTGCCGAGGGTGGCCGCAGCCGCGGTGGCTAGGCCGGTGCCTCCAACGATCTTCCGGCGGCGCTTCTTGCGGGCTCTTTCTAAAAAGTTCATGCCCCCACCCTACGGACTATCCGACACCGGCTGCGTAAATCGCATAAATTGAAGTGTATGACTACTGATATCGGGCCTGATACCACTCCGATCACCCGCCCCGTCGACGGTTCGATCATCGACTACGCGCCCCTCTACTCAGCGGACGGTACGCGCCACGCCGTCGACGCTGCTCGCCTCGCCCAGGCGCAGTGGGCATCCACCCCGGTTACGAAGCGCAAGGCGATCATGCTGCGCTTCCATGACCTGGTGCTGGAGCGTCGCGACGAGTTACTCGACCTGGTCCAGGACGAATCGGGAAAGAGCCGCCGCTCGGCCTTCGAGGAGGTGCTCGATGTCGCGATCACGGCACGCCACTATGCCTATGCCGCGCCCCGTTTGTTGAAGACGCGACGGGCGAAAGGCGCTCTACCGGTGGCCACCCGCACGCGCGTGCAGCGCGAACCAGTAGGTGTCGTCGGCATCATCGCGCCGTGGAATTACCCGCTCACGCTCGCTGTCTCGGATGCGATCCCCGCTCTCTTGGCCGGTAATGCCGTGGTACTTAAGCCCGATTCGCAGACGCCACTGACCGCCTTACGCGCGGCCGCACTCCTTGAGGAAGCGGGGCTGCCAGAAGGCGTGTTCACCGTGCTGCCTGGTCCGGGCGGTGAGGTGGGTCAGGCGATCGTCGAAACGTGCGATTACCTGATGTTTACCGGGTCCACCGCGACCGGCCGCACCCTGGCGGAGCAGGCAGCGTCGCGCCTGATTGATTTTTCTGGCGAGCTCGGCGGCAAAAATCCGCTGATCGTGACGTCGGACGCGGACGTGGACACCATCATCCCCGGCGTGCTCAACGCCTGTTTTTCCAACTCCGGCCAGCTGTGCGTGTCCGTGGAGCGGATCTACGTGCACGCCGATGTGGCCAACCACTTCATCCCTGCGTTCGTGACCGCCGTGGAGGGCATGCGCGTGGCCGGTGACAAATCCTGGGAGACGGATATGGGCTGTCTGATCAGCATGGATCACGTGGATCAGGTAGCGGGCTTTGTCAGCGACGCCGTCGCTAAAGGGGCCACGGTGGCTGCCGGCGGGACGCGCCTGCCCGAGCTCGGCCCCACCTTCTATGCGCCGACGGTGCTTGTCGACGTCCCCGCCACCGCTGATCTGTACCGCGAAGAGGTCTTCGGGCCGGTGGTCAGGGTGGAGGTGGTGTACTCCCACGAGGAGGCCATCTTGAAAGCCAACGATACTGAATACGGACTCAACGCCGCGGTGTTCGGCCCGGCGCGCACCGCACGCGGGATTGCGTCGCAGTTGCATGCGGGCACGGTGAACATCAACGAGGGCTATGCCGCCGCGTGGGCGAGCGTGGATGCCCCCATGGGTGGGTGGAAGGCCTCCGGAGTCGGGCGACGCCATGGCGACGAGGGTTTGTTGAAGTACACCCAGGCCCGCACCGTGGCTGAACAGCGCATTGTGCCGATCGCCGGGCCGGCTGGCGTGGATAAGGAGAATTGGTCGGGCCTACTGACCGCGACGTTAAAGATTGGGCGCGACTACCTGCGCTAAAAGCGCTAACGTGGGATGTATGAACACCACTGCATTCATTACTGACCTTGCTGACCGCGCCGAATTCTCCCTCAACCAGATCCGCGATTTCACCCCTGCCGAGTTCAACGCCCACCCGCAGATGCATCCCAATTCCGCCGCGTGGCTGTTGTGGCACACCGGCCGCGAAATGGACGCCCAGCTGGCCGCCCTGTCCGACCACGAAGAGGTGTGGACGGCGGAGGGCTTCCAGAAGCGTTTCGGCCTTGGTGAGCTTGGCGATTCCTTCGGCTATGGCCACAGCCAGGATGAGGCCCGCTCGATCCAG
>NZ_JBHWRP010000073.1:0-33779 GCF_043426755.1 Corynebacterium sp.
ACGCCCTTGCGGACCTGGCCCTTCTGCAGCTGGTGCAGGAACTCGGAGCGGACCGCGGACTGGGTCTCTTCCAGGTATGCACGGCGGGACAGCACAACGTTGTTGCGGTGCTTATCCAGCTCGATGATCTTCGCTTCCAGCTCCTGGCCGATGTATGGCTCCAGGTCGCGGACGCGACGCATTTCGACGAGGGATGCAGGCAGGAAGCCACGCAGGCCGATGTCCATGATCAGGCCGCCCTTGACGACCTCGATGACGGTACCGGTAACTGGCTCGTCGTTGTTCTGCAGTTCCTCGATGGTGCCCCATGCACGCTCGTACTGTGCACGCTTCTTGGACAGGATCAGACGGCCTTCCTTGTCCTCCTTGGTGAGGACAAGTGCGTCGATCTCGTCGCCGACTTCGACAACCTCGTCTGGGTCGACGTCGTGCTTGATGGACAGCTCGCGAGTCGGGATGACACCTTCGGTCTTGTAGCCGATGTCAAGGAGGACCTCGTCGTGGTCGACCTTGACGACGCTGCCAGAGACGATGTCGCCATCATTGAAGTACTTGATGGTCTCGTCAACTGCAGCGAGAAAATCCTCAGCAGTGCCGATGTCGTTGATGGCTACCTGAGGGGTGTTAGAAGTGGACATTAATTAAGTTGCTCCGAAACGGATAGGAGGTCGAAAATGGACAGAAACGTATCTCTCAAAAACCAGCTGCTAAGCTGGGCTTTCGATCTCATTTCGGGACGCATAGGCGCTCCTATTACCGCCTAACACGCCCTGAAACACAGACACGCCCACACAACACTAGTCTGTTTGTGCAGCTAGAGCAAATGATTTGGAAGCAGATCCCATAGTGAATACCCCCTCACACGCAAACCGCACCTACTGGGACGAAGATGCCACCCGCTATCACCGCGAGCACCCCGCCTATTTGGACGGATTCTACTGGTGCCCGGAGATGTTGGCCGAAGCTGACGCCCACCTCCTCGGCGATCTCGCAGGCAAGCGCGTCGTGGAGGTCGGCTGCGGATCAGCGCCCTGTTCTTCCTGGCTTATCGACGAATACCCCACCGCGACTGTAACCGGATTCGAAATCTCCGCCGGCATGCTCGCTCACGCGGACCCAAATACTCCACTGGTACAGGGCGACGTGTTGGCACTTCCCTACCGCACGGCCGCCTTTGATGTCGCATTTTCCGCCTTCGGCGCCCTCCCTTTCGTCCGCGATGCGGTCGCCGCGCTACGAGAAATTCGACGCGTGCTTCACGACGATGGCCGCTTCATCTTCTCCGTCAACCACCCGATGCGCTGGGTCTTTCCCGACGATCCCACCTCTTTCACCGCCGAGATCCCCTATTTCGCACGCGAATACGAGGAATACGACGAACACGGCCAGCTCACGTATGCCGAGTATCACCGCACTTTCGGCGACTGGGTACGCGCCATCCGCACGGCGGGCTTCGAACTCATGGACGTGATCGAACCCGAATGGCCCGACACCCTCACCGAGAACTGGGGCCAGTGGTCCCCAGAACGTGGCCGCATTTTCCCCGGTACCGCGATCTTCGTCACCCGCTGCGCGTCCTACAAAGACAATTAGAAGAAAGGATCCTCGCGGAACTTACGGCGCACGCCCGGCCACGCATAGGCGGGGATGCGGGTGTACTCGTCGGTGACCAGCTTCCCGCCAACCCGCCGCCAAGCGGCCCGCACGATCCCATCCACCACGACGGGCTTGCGAAACACCCCCATGTTCCCAGGCACAAGCTGTTCGTGAGTCTCCCGGTTCATGGCAAATAAACGATCCTGGTAGCCCAAGATGTACTCGTCAAAAGCAGGCAGCAAATGGGGTTGGCGTACACGCGACGGTGAGAGTTCGGCAAGCTCCTCCACAAGTCCGCTTCGGTAGAAGTAGTCGTCGTCACGCACGATGTCGTCGGGAAGCTGCGCCAGCGCGACACGAATCTCCGCCACCGGCAGCTTTGACCACCAGCGCACGTCCTCGAAGGTCACGGGACCGTGGGCACGGATATAGCGGGAGATAATCTGCGTGGCCGCGGCCTGGCGGTCGCCGTTGAACACCTCCTCGAGGCTTCCACCATCGGGCGTAGGGCCGATCCTTTGATCCGGACCAAGGTACGCGAGCGTTGACTCCACCATCAGGAGGTAGCGCACACGGTAGGTCAGGCGCGGCGAAGCCTCAGGGGCAACCTCCGCGACAATCTGCTTGAACTCAGCGTTGGTGACCGGGCCTTCCGCAAGAACGCGATCACGGATCTGCGCAATATCCGAGTCGGTGCCGCCAGCATTGAGCACCGAAGAACGCGCACGCTCCGCACCCGGTTTTGCCAGCAGTTCGGTCAGCCAGCGCAGCTCGTCGGCACGCGCGGCAAAGACCGTGCCACGCATGGGGTATCCGCGGACGATCTCTCCTCGCGCAAGCGCCCCGCGTACGTCGTCGATCGTCCCGCCGCTGCGCAGGCTTATCGACGAAAAGACCGTGGGCTCCTGGCCCTGCATCAGGCCAAAAGCCGACACCACTTCTGCCGGTGTGCTCCACCCCGGCCCGATCAATCCTTGGGCCAGCAGGCGGGCGCGTGCTTTAGTGCGCGGCTTCATCCCAGTTCTTCCCCGCGCCGGCAGACACCTCGAGTGGCACGCGCAGGGTGATCGCACCGTCCATTTCGGTCTCGATGATGGAGCGGACCTCCTCAAGCTCGCCGGAGGCGATCTCCACGACCAGTTCGTCGTGAACCTGGAGCAGGACGCGCGACTTGTGCCCGGCTTCCCGCAGTGCGGCATCGACACGGATCATCGCGACCTTGATGATGTCAGCAGCCGTACCCTGAATCGGCGCGTTCAACGCTGCGCGCTCCGCATTCTCGCGGGCCACGCGGTTATCGCTGGTCAGCTCAGGGAGGTAGCGGCGACGCCCAAAGACAGTCGACGTGTAGCCGTCGCGGCGAGCCTGCTCCACGACCTCGTCGAGATAGCGCTTCACACCACCGAAGCGGTCGAAATAACTCTCCATGATCTGCTTGGCCTCACCGGGGCTGATGTCTAGCTGGCCGGACAGGCCGAACGCGCTCAGCCCGTAGACAAGGCCGTAGCTCATGGCCTTCACACGACGGCGTAGTTCGGCAGTGACTTCGTCGATAGGCACATCGAAGACCTTGGAGCCAACATAGTTGTGTAGGTCCTCACCGTCCTTGTACGCCTCGATCAGGCCTGGATCTTGCGAGAGGTGCGCCATCACACGCATCTCGATCTGCGAATAGTCGGCTGTCAGCAGGGTCTCATAGCCCTCGCCTACCACGAAGGAGGAGCGAATCTTGCGGCCGGCTTCGGTACGCACCGGAATATTCTGCAGGTTCGGGTCCGCGGAGCTCAGGCGCCCGGTCGACGTCACGGTCTGGTTGAACGTGGTGTGGATCCGCCCATCGTCCTGCACGGTCTTGATCAGGCCTTCCAGCGTGGATTTCATCTTCTGGTACTCGCGGTGCGCCAGAAGGTGATCCAGGAACGGGTGCGGATTCTTCTTCGCCAGCGCCTCAATTTCCTTCGCCGCCGTGGAATAACCCGTCTTCGTCTTCTTCGTTTTCGGCAGGTCAAGCTTGTCGAACAGCACCACGGACAGCTGCTTCGGGCTGGACAGGTTCAGGTCGGGCTCGTCGACAAGCCTGCGGGCCTCCTCTTCCACTTGGGCGACTTGGTCCGTAAAGGTCTTCAGCTGGTTTTCGAGCACGTCCATGTCCACTGCGATGCCGGTATCCTCCATGCGCGCCAAGATCGACACCAGCGGCAGCTCCAAGTCCTGGTACAGGTCGAAGCTATCGATCGCCTTGAGCTGCGTGGTCAGCTCCTCCGCCAGCTCCAAGATCGCCGCGGCAGAATCAGTCAGCGTTGTATCTCCCAGCAGGCTGAGCTGATCACCGGCCTCCCCCAGCTGACGCTGCAAGTGCCGCTGATACACGTCACGCAACTCATAGGTGCGCTGGCCCGGCCGTAGCAGGTACGCCGCGATCGCCGTGTCATGCGCGATCCCATTCAATTTAATATCGCGGCCAGCCAACATGTGGAACGCCGCCTTCGCCTCATGCAGGTACTTCGGCGTCTCCGACTCCAGCCACGCCTTCAAGGCCTTGTCTTCGGCAGGTGAGAGCTCAGCCAGCTCCTTCGCGATACCCTCGCGTTGCTTATCGACGATGCCTACCGCACTCGCGTCTCCACCATTCGGTTCGCTCTTGCCGACGAAAAACACCGCCATTCCCTGGCCCTCGCGCTGCTCCAACCACGTGTCCAGTGGTTCGTCGGAGATGACGACATCGGAAAGCTGGACAGTCTCTTCCTCGGCCGCTTCTGTGGCGCCTGTCGTCGGCACTGCAGCCAGTACCCGTTCGCGCAGGTTCACGCCGAATTCGAGCTCGTCGAAAGCCGTGGCGACCGTGCCCACGTCCACCGGTTTCAGTTCAAGGTCCTCAGGTCCCACGGCCAGGTCCATGTCCGTGACCATCTGCGTCAGTTCACGGTTCAAACGCACCTGGTCCAAACGCTCGCGGAAATTGTAGCCCACCTTGCCCTTAATTTCGTCGGCGTGCTCAAGCAGCGTCTCCAGATCCCCATACTGGTTAATCCACTTGGTGGCGGTCTTTTCACCCACGCCGGGAATATTGGGCAGGTTATCCGAAGGATCCCCGCGCAAAGCCGCGAAGTCCGGGTATTGCTGCGGTGTGAGATCGTACTTTTCCTTCACCGCCTCCGGGGTAAAGCGCGTCATGGTGGACACACCGCGGGTGGGATAGAGCACCGTGGTGGTGTCGTCGACCAGCTGCAGGTAATCGCGGTCACCGGTCACGATCAGTATCTCAAAATCGCCCGCCGCCTTCGCCTGGGTCACCAGCGTTGCGACGATATCGTCCGCCTCATAATTTTCCACCGACAACGTGGTGATGCCCAGATCCTTCAGAATGTCGTCGATAAGCGGAACCTGCCCCTTGAACTCCTCCGGGCTGGCCGCGCGCTGCGCCTTATACTCCGGGAACTTCTCGGTGCGGAAAGTCTTGCGGCCCACGTCGAAAGCGACAGCCGCGTAGGTCGGCTTCTCGTCGGCAAGAATATTCGCAAGCATGGACAGGAAGCCGTACACCGCGTTCGTGTGCTGGCCCCCGGTGGTGGAGAAATTTTCCGCCGGCAACGCGTAGAACGCGCGGAAAGCCATGGAGTGTCCGTCGATAAGCAAAAGGCGTTTGTCAGTCACGCGTGCCAGTCTAGCCTGACGCGTGGACACGCTTCCGGACCGCCTACAAGCACCTGATTTCGTGTGCGCGCCGGCTGTGCGCTAAAGTATGAACTCGCTACGCCCCTGTAGCCCAATTGGCAGAGGCAACGGATTCAAAACCCGTCCAGTGTGAGTTCGAGTCTCACCAGGGGCACAAATTAGCCGCCATCTACGCAGGTAGGTGGCGGTTTTTGCTTGTCGACGAAAGCTGGAACGTCGGTATCCCGATACAGGTGTCCAGTGGGCTAAAATCGATCGCCGGATAATCGACACACTTCCGAAAGAGACCTTTATGGCCACCCACTCCCCCAGCAAACCCAACAAGCGGGGCCTGTTTTCCTATATCTTCGACGTCCTGCGCGGATTCCTCATCGGCTTAGCCGAGCTGGTTCCAGGAATTTCCGGCGGCACAATCGCCCTGATCGTCGGCATCTACGAAAAGGCACTGCACAACGCAGACCTGATCATGCGTCGCAAGTTCCGCGAGGTGGACTGGCTCTTCCTCGTTCTTGTCGGGGTGGGCATGGTCACCGCGGTCTTCGGTATGTCCACGGTGATGCATATTTTCATCACCGACTATGCGCAGCTGGCGGATGGTTTGTTCTTCGGGATGGTGGCGGTGTCCATCATCGTTCCGCTTGGCATGATGGATCGTCGTAAAGCGAACTGGGGCCTGGCTGCGCTGTTCGTCGTCGGTGCAGTCGTCGCGTTCTTTGCCACGGGCTATACATCGGAGCCTGTGCGCGATCCGTCGCTCATCGTCATCTTCGTCGCGGCGGCCGTGGCCGTGTGCGCGCTGGTGCTCCCTGGCCTGTCGGGCTCGTTCCTGCTGCTGGCGATGGGGCTTTACGAGCCGATCATCCGGGCTGTCTCCAACCGCGAAATCGACATCATCCTGGTCTTCATCGCCGGTGCCGCCGTCGGGCTGATCCTCTTCGTGCGCGTGCTCAGCTGGCTGATGAGCAAGCACCGCAACGTCACCTTGGCCACGATGGCCGGGTTCATGCTCGGTTCACTGCGCGCCCTGTGGCCGTGGTCCGGCGACGCCCCCGCAAACGTTGGCCCGGTGCTGGGCATGATGGTGCTGGGCGGTGTGATCGTGGCCGTGTTCATTTTTATTGATCGCTATAAGCAGTCCACAGCGCAGGCTGACGTGGTCGCCGAAGACCGACCTCATTAAGATTGTCTGCATGACTAAGCGCATTCAACGAATCCTCGTCGCCGCGATGGCAGCAACACTCGTGTCCACCGCCACCGTACCGGCGGCAACGGCCCAGAGCGCGGAGCAGAACTCCAGCCAGGAATCCTCCCAGAGCTCCGAGGGCTCGTCAACGGAAGGCTCCTCCACAGCAGGAACCGAATCCTCCTCCAGCTACTCCGAATGGCTCTCCTCGGGTGCTGACATGATGTCCTCCGGCGATGTCACGCTCAGCGCGGAAGGCTCCTCGCGCTTCGCAATTGACTGGCTCATCGGTGCAGTGGGCGTCACGGTGATCGGCGCGATCGTCCACTTTGCGATGAAGTTCGTCTAAGCAGGCCCACATTCTAATTCTCAGACACCTGGCAGGTAAGGTGTGTGAGCATGAAAAAGATCGTCACAGTGGGGGCGCTACTCGGCGCCGCCAGCCTGCTCACCGGGTGCGTGACCAACGTCGAGGGCGGTAACCCGGACGGGTGGGAGCAGGTGCTTCCCGACGAAGTCCCCGAGATTGCCGCAATGGTCCCCGAAGAGGTCGCCGCTGACGGAGTACTGACCGGCGGCACCAACCCTCCCTTCGCCCCCTTCGAGTTCAAGGACTCCACCGGAAAAATCATCGGTGTAGAGATGGACTTGGGCCACGCCGTTGCAAGCGTCATGGGCCTAGAATTCGAACCGGTTGAGCAGGACTTCGCCATGATCCTCCCCGCCGTGGACGCCGGGACTATCGACGCGGGCATGTCCGGCTTCACCGACAACGAGGAACGCCGCCAAAACTATGACTTCGTCAACTTCCTCTACGCCGGCATCCAATGGGCACAGCAGACCGGCGACCACATCGACCCCGCCAACCCGTGTGGTCTGACCGTGGCCGTGCAGCGCACCACCGTGTCCGAAACCGATGACGTACGGCCTAAAGCCCAAGAGTGCTTGGACGCCGGCGAGGAACCAATCACGGTCTTAAGTTATGACACGTCAGACAACGCTGCGCTAGCGGTACTCGTCGGACGTGCCGACGCCCTGTCCGCCGACTCGCCCGTCACCGCCTGGGCTGTGAACCGCTCCGACGGCAAGATGGAGATGGTCGGCGACATGTTTGATGCCGCGCCTTATGGTTTCGCCGTACCGAAGGGCTCCGAACTTGGACCCGCGATGGCCGCCGCGATGCAGCATTTGATCGACACCGGCGAATACGAACGCATCCTCGCCCAATGGTCCATCGAGGACGGGCTTCTCGACGAGGCACTCATCAACGAACAACCAGTGGAGGGAAACTAACCTATGGCTTCGACAACTAGCTCACAGACTGAGCGCACTCGCCCGGAACGCATTGAGGCCAAACCGCTGCGCCACCCTGGACGCTGGGTGCTGGCAGCCATCATCATTGCGTTGGTGGTCTGGTTCGTTATTGGTGCCGCGAACAATGAGGCCTACGGCTGGGACACCTACTTCACCTACCTCTTTGATACCCGCATCGCAGTCGCCGCGCTGCACACCATCGCGATCACCATTTTGGCGATGATCATCGGTGTCGTCGGCGGTGTCCTGCTGGCGGTCATGCGGATGAGTGAGAACCCCGTCTTCAAGGCGGTGGCCTGGGTGTTCCTGTGGATCTTCCGAGGTACCCCCGTCTACGTGCAGCTGATGTTCTGGGGTCTGCTGGGCGCCCTGTACCAATCCATCAACTTGGGCTTCGCCGAGATTTCCCTGGAGGCCCTGACCTCGTCGGCATTCATGCTCGCGGTGCTGGGCTTGGGCCTGAACGAGGCGGCCTACATGGCAGAAATCGTCCGCTCCGGTGTCTCATCGGTCCCAGAAGGCCAGGTAGAAGCGTCGAAAGCCTTGGGCATGAGCTGGGGGCAAACGATGCGTCGTACCGTGCTGCCCCAGGCGATGCGCATCATCATCCCGCCCACCGGCAACGAGTTCATCTCCTTACTGAAGACGTCCTCCCTGGTTGTCGCAGTGCCCTACTCCCTGGAGCTCTACGGCCGCTCCATGGACATCGCAGCCGCCCTCTTCGAACCTGTGCCGATGCTGCTGGTCGCCGCGACGTGGTACCTAGCAATCACCTCGATCCTCATGATCGGCCAGCACTACCTGGAGAAGCACTTCGAAAAGGGCGCCACGCGTGAACTGACCGCCCGCCAGCTCGCCGCACTTGCCGACGCCGAAGGCACCGTCCCCGGCAACGTGTCCATCGTCGAAAGGAACAGCTAATGACCACCCCGATGATCAAAGCCGACCAGGTCTGGAAATCCTTCGGCAACCTGGACGTGCTGAAAGGCATCAACCTTGAAGTGCCCACCGGCAACGTCACCTGCCTCGTCGGCCCGTCCGGCTCCGGCAAGTCCACCCTGCTTCGCTGCGTGAACCACCTCGAGAAGGTCACCGCCGGCCGCCTCTACGTGGACGGCGAGCTGATCGGCTACCGCGAGAAAGACGGCGTCTTGCACGAGATCAGCGCCAAGGATGCCGCGAAGCAGCGCGCGGACATCGGCATGGTGTTCCAGTCCTTCAACCTCTTCTCCCACCGCACCGCCCTGGAAAACATCATCGAAGCCCCCGTCCAGGTTAAGGGGCAGTCCGTCGAGTCTGCGAAGAAGCGCGCGATGGAGCTGCTCGACATGGTCGGCCTCGCGTCCAAGGCCGAGGCGTATCCGGCGCAACTTTCCGGCGGCCAGCAGCAGCGCGTCGCGATTGCGCGTGCCGTCGCGATGGATCCGAAGTTGATGCTTTTTGACGAGCCCACCTCCGCTCTCGACCCAGAGCTCGTCGGCGAGGTCCTTCGTGTCATGCGCAAGCTTGCCGACGATGGCATGACCATGCTGGTGGTCACCCATGAGATGGCCTTCGCCCGCGAGGTCGCCGATAATGTCGCTTTCATGGACGGCGGCGTGATCGTCGAGTACGGGACGCCCGAAGAAGTGCTGGACAACCCGCGAGAGGAACGCACCAAGGAATTCCTCTCCAGCATTTTCTAAACCTTCTCACGTTAACGGATACGGCCGGGGTCCACATTCGAAAGCATGTCCGGGGGCATTTTTCTGTGGATAACTATGTTGTTTTCCACAGGTTTCGGACATTTCGCCGCTACCCCCGCCCCTAGGCGTTGTGGCTGTCTTAGTGTCAGGGCCATGAACATCAACGACATGCTCCGGGACGCAGGCACCAGCGCCATGACCTTGCTGGCCGACCTGCAACCGCGCCACGATCTCATCCGGGCCGGTGCGGAACCCAAAGCTGTCGACAAAACCCACAAGCTTTATGCGGTCTACTACGGGCCGTGTGCTTCTCGTCGCAAGCAACGCGACGCCCGTGACAACGCCACCACCAACAAGCTCGGGTTTGAACGCCTGCACGTTATCGAACGAGTCGTCGCCAGACTTCACGACGACACCAAAGCCTGGGCACTCCGCCGCGATCTAACACGCTATAACGGCACCGACTACGGCTTTCACGCTTATGCCCGCAAGAAGTTGGAGCACTACAACCGCGACACCAAAGAAGAAACCCCGGAACCAAGCTTCAAAGTCACCTCACACCCACGCACCGGAGACGCGTCGATGAACCTACGCGGGGACGCCGCCACGATCCGCGAGTTTGAACACCAGATCCGCGAACGCGCCACCACCGAAGACACCACCACTGCTGAAGCTGCCGTGGCCACCCTTGGAGACCTCCTAAACGGCACCACCACCAGTACTAGCCGGCCGAACTACACCATGAAAGTCTTAGTCTGGCTCGACGACCTGGCTGCGGTATTCAACGGGGAATCATCAGACCCCACGGTAGTCACCACCACTGGGGCCACCATGACCTTGACGCAGGCGTTGGCGAAGAAGATCAACCCCACACTCGAGATCGTGGGGCTGACCCCGGCCCACGGGGCGATCGGCCTGGCCTACGCCAACAACCCACTGGGTGGGTGGGACAACACCATCAACACCCGGGCCCAGTTAGACGCCGAACAAGCCCGCCGGGCACGCGCCGGTGAACCACCGATCCCGCCGGAAGCAGTGGAGAAAGCCTTATCACGGCACGGCACTGCTAAAGACCGGGCCTTACTCGAGGCGAATCAGACAGTCTGTGCTGGTTTAGGGTGTAGCGTGCCGGCGGCGTATTGCGAGATCAACCACAATATCCCCTACTCACAAGGTGGGTTGAGTGTGTTGTCGAATATGTGCCTGCTGTGCCCGTATCACAATGGTAAAGCCGGTGACCAAGAGCTCTACTGGGCCAGTGGCGGGGTGGCGTATCGGATCCTGCCCGGTGGCGGGTTGGTGGCTAATGATCACCCACTAGCAGGACTATCACCGCCCCACCATCGTAGTTAAGCGATCAGCCCGACCAGACCCCGACCCAGCGCGACCACGCCGCCGAAGACGGCCAAGCCGAGTGCCAGTTGGTAGGCGCGGGCTCGTGGGACGTGCGGGGCTACCTTCACGCCCAAAAAGATGCCCACCGCCATGGCGACTAGGCCGACGGGCCACACGATCGGATTGACGGCGGAGAGGTCTGCGGCGCCGGTCACCAGCTTGATCCCGAAAGAAATCGCCCCGGAGACCATGAAGATCGGCTGGAGGGTGGCGGCGTACATGCGCTGCGGCCACCGCGCGGCTGTCGCGTAGACGGTAATCGCCGGGCCCGCGATGCCCGCTAGCGTGTTCATGAACCCGGCCACCACGCCAGACAAGGCCATCGGGGCCGTGCCGGACACCTGCGGTACGTGGCGCTTGCCGATCGTCACCACCGACAACGCAATCAGCAGCAACGCGCCCGCCACGATCAGCAACCAATCCGGCGACACCGCACGGATCAGCCACGCGCCCGGCACCGCTCCCAGCACCAGCACGGCGGAGATGATGGCGAAGTTGCGCCAGTGCACATCCTTGTACACCGTCAGGGTGGACATGGCGGCGTTGACGGCGGCCAGCACGTTGAGCACGAGGATGCCGTCGACAGGCCCCATCGCGATCATCAGCACGGGCCCGCCGATCAGCCCCAGCCCCATGCCGGAAACGCGCTGCAGAAACGCGCCGACCAGCACGGTTAAGAAAACCACTGCGGCCAAGATCACGCGTATTTCGCTTTCATCGCGTCAAGGACCGTGTCGGGGACCAGGCCGCTGATGTCGCCGCCGTAGCGCACCACTTCTTTGCATAACGACGAGGAGACGTAGCCGTATTTTTCGTCGGTCATCAGGAAAAAGGTCTCCACGCCGGACAGCCGCCGGTTCATCTGGGCCATGGGCAGCTCATAGTCATAGTCAAGCGACGATCGCAGGCCCTTGACCAAGGCGCCGACGCCGTGCTGCGTGGTGTAATCGACAAGCAGGCCACCCCAGCTGTCAACGCGCAGATTGGGGATGTCGGTGGTGACGTCACGGATCAGGTCCATGCGTTCGTCGATAGTAAACAGCCCGGTGTTTTTCTTCGGGTTTCCGGTGACCAGCACGATCACCTCGTCGAAGTTGCGGGCGGCCCGGCCAAAGATGTCGAGGTGCCCGTTGGTGACGGGGTCGAAGGATCCGGGGCAGACGGCGATGGTCATCTAGGTGGTCCTTTCGTCGGCGCTGTAGACGGCCATGTCCATACGCGCGATGCCGTAGAGACGCTTCTTCAGCTTCTGTCTCGTGGGAGTATAGCCTTCCGGCCACGCGGTTTCGGGCGATTCGCGGTGCCTTTCGACGACCACGGCCGCTCCGTCCACCAGCAGCGGTTTCAGCGCTTCGAGCATTTCGGCGACGGCTTCGTCGGCAAGCTCGTACGGCGGGTCCGCAAGCACCATAGAGAAGTGTTCGCGTGGGGCGCGCGCAACATAGGTGGAGGCGGCGACGGGTTCGATCGTGACGTTCGGGTGGCCGACGACCCCGGCGTTGTATTCAATGACGGCGACCGCGCGCGGATCGTTGTCCACCAGCACCACCTCATCCGCGCCCCGCGACGCGGCCTCCAGCCCCAGCGCCCCGGACCCGGCGAACAGGTCCAGCACCACTTGGCCGGCGAAGCCGAAGCGCGCGTCCAGCGATGAGAAGAGGCCTTCGCGGGCCCGGTCGGAGGTGGGGCGGGTGCCCTCGGGTGGGACTTTGATCTTGCGGCCACGGGCGTCGCCAGCGATGATGCGATTCATGCCAGCAGAGTATACCGCTAGCTCTTTTCCAGGTATTCGAGGTCTTCCTGTTCCAAGTCCGCGATGAGTGCCCGGGCACGCTCAGGGTGCTTATCGACGAAGGCCTCTGCATCCGTGTTTGCCCTGTAGATGATCTCGTAGTCCTTGCTCAGGCTGAGCAACCGGAGACGGCGTTGGGTGCCGGACTGGGAGGTGCCCAGCACGTCGCCTTCGCTGCGGGCCGCCAGGTCGAGTTCCGCGAGTTCGAAACCGTCTGAGGTGCCCGCCACGGCGGCCACGCGGTTGAACTGGGGCGTGTGTTCGTCGGCAAGCGTGTGGAAGAGGCAGAGGGACTTGTGCCCGCCGCGGCCGACGCGACCGCGCAGCTGGTGGAGCTGGGAGATGCCGAAGGACTCGGATTCGCGGATCAGCATGACGGTGGCGTTGGGGACGTCGACGCCCACCTCGATCACCGTGGTGGACACGAGCACGTCGATGCCGCCGGCGGCGAAGTCCTTCATGATGGCGTCTTTGTCCTCGCCTTTCATGCGCCCGTGGAGCACGCCGACGGTCAGGCCGGCGAATTCGGTGGCGCGCAGGTGGGTGGCTACTTCGAGGACTCCCCCGTCGCCTTCGATGCGCGGGCACACCACGTAGGCCTGGTGGCCGGCGTAGACTTCTTCGCGGATTTTCTCCCAGCCGCGCGCGACCCACTTGGGCAGGAATTCGGGCACGACGGAGGATTGGATCGGTTTGCGACCGCCGGGCAGCTCGCGCAGGGTGGACACTTCGAGGTCGGCGAAGACGGTCATGGCGATCGTGCGCGGGATCGGGGTGGCCGTCATCACCAGCATGTGCGGAGTGTAGCGCTCGTTTTTGGTACGCAGTTGGTCGCGTTGCTCCACGCCGAAGCGGTGCTGCTCGTCGACGACGACGAAGCCCAGGTCGAAGAAGTCGACCGAGTCTTGGATCAGGGCGTGCGTGCCGACGACGATATCTGCCTCACCGGTGACGATCGCCAGTAGGGCCTCCTGTTTCTGCTTCGCACCCATCGAACCGGTCAAGGCCACAACCCGGACCGGAACACCTGCGTCCATAAGTGTGAGCTGGAGGGAGCGGGCGTGCTGCATCGCCAGCACCTCCGTGGGGGCCAGCAGGGCGCACTGTTTGCCGTTGTCGATGGCTTGCAGCATCGACAGCAAGGCCACGATCGTCTTGCCGGAGCCGACCTCGCCTTGCAGCAGCCGCATCATGGGGCGGGTGCGCGAGAGGTCGTCGGAAAGCTCGCTGACGACCTGCTGCTGGCCGCGCGTGAGCGGGAACGGGAGGCCGCGCAGCATGCCGTCCTGGTCGCGGCCTTCCACGCGCGGTAGGGCGGGCGCGGTGTCCTGGGTGGAATCTTTACGACGCAGCGCCATCACCAACGCGATGGACATGGCCTCGTTGTACTTCAGCCGGCGAATGGCCTCGGACGGGCCGGCGGGACCCGGTTCGTGGACTTGGCGCAGGGCATCGTCGAAAGGGATGAAGCCGTCGGGGGTGTCGCCGAGTGGCTCGTCGAGAGGCGGGATCGACTCTAAGATGGCGTGCACCGCGCCCATGATCGTCCACGTGCTGGCGTTTTTCACCGCCGGGTAGACGGGCAGAAAGTCGCGGCCAGCCAGCATCGCGCCGAGGTCGCCGAACTTGCCCAGCTGCAGCAGCGCGCCGCTGGCCTTGCCGGAGCCGTCCAGCAGCACATAGTCCGGATGCGACAGCTGCGGGGTGCCGCGGAAAAACTTCAGGGTGCCCGTCACCATCAGGCGTGTGCCCACGGTCAAAAGCTTGTCCAGATAGTGCGCGTTGAAGTAGGTCGCTTCGAGGCGGGAGGTGCCGTCGTCAAGCGTGATCTTCAGCAGGAACTTGCCCTTTGGGTAGAGCTTCGCCACGTCCACGATCGTGCCCATGAAGCTGATCGCGTCGCCCTCGGCCGCGCTGAGCAGGCCCTGCGAGCTGCCGTAGTGCAGGTAGCGCCGCGGGTAGTGCTCCAGCAATTCCTGGCACTCCGAGTATCCGAGGTGCTTCGCAATCTTCCTGGCCTGCGGCAGTGGCAGCACCTCCCCGAGCTGGCGGGAATCCCGAAACCCCAGCATTGTCTATTCCACCCCGATCTCCGCTTCCACAGTCAGTCCATCTGCAGGATAAACCACAACGTCCACGCCAAGGGCGGAAACGAGGTGTTCGTCGTCAAGCGCGCCCTCGCCGACCAGCAGCGTGACCTGTTCCCCACCGGATTCCAGCAGGCGCGCGCAGCAGGTCTCCACGGTTTCGGTCAGCGTGTCGCCCACGGCTGTGATGTCACCGTGCGCGTGCGCCAGGTAGTCCCCCTTCGCGCAGGCCCCGGCCTGGGTGAGCGCGGCGCGTTCGGCGCGCGTGACCACAGCCGTGCGCATCTCGCCTGCCGCCTCACTCATCGTGTACGAGGCCGTGGCCAGTGGCTGGTCCGGGTCGTGCACCGCCAGCGCCGCGATGCCGGAGACCAAGCGCACCGTCGGCAGCAGCATGATGGCCTGCTCAAACGCGGCCGTAGCCTTCTCCACGGCGACAAGCGCGCGGTTCGACAGCAACCCGTTGGGCAGCAGCACCACTTCCTGGGCCCCGGATGCGCGGATCGCGGAGAGGATATCGCTGACCACGGCATCGCCGGGGGCCACCACGGTCGCCCCGGCCTGCTGGTACAGGTCCGACAGCGACCCCGGCGGCGTCACCGCCAGCACCACCCGCGAAGGCGCTTGCGTCCGCGGCCCCTCCGGCAGGATCTCCAGGCGCAGGTCGCTGACCTCGCCGTGGGCAAACGCGGCCTCGATCAGCCGGCCCGCGTCGGCCGAATGAATGTGCACCGTGGCTTCGCTATCGCTCGCGCGCGCAACCACCAGCGAATTGCCCAGCGGCGCCAGCACGCCCTCCAGCTCCGTGACATCGCCGCGGTAGTAGAACATCACTTCAAGTTCGGCCTGGGTGCGCACCGGCTCGTTGCTTATCGACGATCGCTCCACCGCTTCACCAGTGATTTCTTGCAGCAGGGACTCCAAAAGCACGACCAGGCCGGCGCCGCCCGCATCAACGACGCCTGCCTCGCGCAGGACGTCAAGCTGGGAAGGGGTGTTGGCCAGCGCGGTGCACGCGGCGTCGTGGGCGGTGCGGGCCACGTCGACAAGCTGGCCGTCAGCCGTGGCGGCGGTGGCAGCGCTTGCTGCGGCGCGCAGAACGGTCAGGACGGTGCCTTCGACGGGATCGGCGATCGCGCGGTCAACAAACTCCACGGCCATGGTCAAGGCCTGGGCCACGGCGTCCGCCCCGATCGGGCCCTGGCTTGCCGAATGTGCCAGACCGCGCAGCACCTGTGACAGCACCACACCAGAGTTGCCTCGTGCCCCACGGATGCTACCCGTGGCTAAGGCTTCGGCGACTTTGTGGGCGGGGGCATCGTCGTTAAGCGCACGGGCGCTCTCGACGGCGGCTGCCATGGTGTAGGCCATGTTGGAGCCGGTGTCGGCGTCTGGGACGGGGAACACGTTGAGCGCGTTGATGTCCGCGCGGCGGCGGTTCAATTCTTCGGCGGCGTGTCGCGCCCACGACTGCAGGCGGGCACCATCGAGCTCAACAGGATAGGACATGGATCCCTAGCTTACAGTTGCCAGTTCACCGGTGCGGCACCCTGCTGGGCCAGCGCCTCATTCGCCGCCGAAAAAGGGCGCGACCCGAAGAAGCCGCGGCGCGCCGACAACGGCGAGGGGTGCGCGCTGGTGATGCACGGGGTGTTGCCCAAAAACTGCTGCGCCGTCTGGGCGTCCCGGCCCCACAGGATGGCCACCAGTGGCTGGTCCCGTGCGGCAAGGGCGGCGATGGCGTGGGCGGTGACCTCCTCCCAGCCTTTGCCGCGGTGGCTGGCGGCCTGGCCGGGGCGCACGGTGAGCACGCGGTTGAGCAGCATCACGCCCTGGTTCGCCCAAGCGGTGAGGTCCCCGTCGTCCTTGGGAGCCACGCCGAGGTCGTCGTAAAGCTCCTTGTAGATGTTGACCAGGCTGCGCGGGGCCGGCACGCCGGGGGCTGTGGAAAAGCTAAGCCCCATCGCGTGCCCGGGGGTCGGGTAGGGGTCCTGGCCGACGATCAACACCTTGACGGCGTCGAAAGGATCGTGGAAGGCGCGCAGGATGTCGCGGCCGGCGGGCAGGTAGGCAGGCTCGGCGCGCAGGAAGTCACCCATGAGGTGGATCTGGTCGGCGACCGGCTCGAGCACCGGCTGCCAGGAGGGGTGTACGGGGAGCTCTGTGTGTTTCATTAGAAGCTTTGCCATCCTTGTCCGTATTTCGGCGGGCGGTTGTCGATGGTCACGCCCTGCCCCTTGACCACTTGGCCGATGGAGCGGAAACCGCTGGGCGCCTGGCCGGATGTGGTGGCCAGCAGCGTGTGGTCCTCGCCGCTGGACAAGACCCATTCCCACGGGTCCACGTCGAGTAGCTTGCCGGCCTCCTTCACCAGAGCGTCGGGTGCGATGGCCACCGAGGAAAGGTTGATTCCCACCCCGGAGCGGCGCGCGATGATCCCCAAGTCATGGCACAGCCCGTCCGAGTTATCGGTCATGGCGGTGGCACGGGCGCTGCGCGCAATGACCCCGCGGCCAGGCGTGAGCTCCGGGGCCTGGTGCGCGTGGATCAGCGGGTGAAGCTGATCCGGCACATCAATCCCTGCAGCCAGCAGCGCCAGGCCCGCGCCGGAGTATCCGATCCTGCCGTGCGCCACCACGCGCTGCCCGGGCCGCGCCTGGTCCAGGGCCAGCTCCGGCAGGTTCCCGCCCAGCGACCCAATTGCCGTAACAGAGATGACCAGCTGTTCGCCGCCGGTGAGGTCACCGCCGACCAGCTCGGCAGCATATTCCTCACAGCGCGCCCCGATGCCTTCCGCTAAGCCCTCGATCACGGCCAGCGGGGTGGATTCGGGCGCGGAGATCGCCAACAACGCTGCCAGGGGACGTGCGCCCATGGCCTCGATATCGGCGAAGTTCTGCACGATGGCCTTGCGGCCCACCTGGTACGGCGTGGTCCAGGCGGGGTTGAAGTGGCGGCCTTCGACCAGCATGTCGGTGGTGGCCACGGTGCGCGAGTTGGGCGAGGCGTGGTGCAGCACCGCCGCGTCGTCGCCGTTGATGCGTGAGGGCGCGGCGGCAATGATGGCGTCGATAGTGCCGAGCTCGCCGACGTCGGCCACGGTGGGGCCGCTTGTGGGAAAACCCATGCTAATCATGGAAAGGGCAGGCCTTTCAGTAGACTTATCAGGTATGTCTGACGATACATCGCGTGCAGGTGCGGAATTCAACCGCACTCCGGTCTATATCAGTTTGGCCATCGCCCTAGCGCTTGTTGTCGGCGTATTGTTCGGCGCGAAGTGGTTCTTCGACCAGGCGACCAATCAGCCGGTGGCCATGGGCCCGGTCGACGCACCCGATGCGGATTCACCTGAGTGCCAGGCGCTTGTCGACGAGCTCCCCGGCGAACTCTTAGGCCACGACCGGGCGGAACTGTTGGAGCCTGCCCCGGCCGGCGCCGCCGCGTGGCAGACCACCGAGATTGAGCGCATCACCTTGCGCTGCGGTGTCGATATGCCCCTGCAGTACGACGAGTACACCCCCACCGCAGAAATTGGTGGCGTGGAGTGGATGCGTGTCGACGATCCCACCCCTGAATCCAGCCTGTCCACCTGGTACACCACGGACCGCTTCCCCGTCGTAGCGGTCACCGCCGACGAGCACGGGCTAGATGGTGCTGAGAATCCGGTGGAGGATTTGCCGATCGACATGCTGGAGGAGCGCCCCACCGAATTCAACCCCGCTCCCCTATCTGGTCTTGCCGCCAATGAGGGCGATCGAGAGACCTGCAAACCCCTGATGGAGGCTCTGCCCGAGGAGGTCGCGGACGGCTACACTCCATTGCCTGTCGACGAGCCGGCCACCGCCGTGTGGACCGCACCGGGTGTCGAACCGATCGTCCTGCGCTGTGGCGTGGCAGACCCCGAAAACTACCAGGCCGGTGAACAGCTCCAACAGATCAATGACGTGACCTGGTTCGAAGACACTCGCCTGATCAACGGCTCCACCGCCGCTACCTGGTTCGCCCTGGGACGAGACGCCAACGTGGCCGTCAGCGTGCCGCAGAACGCGGGCAACGCGGCCATCGTGCGCATCACCGAGGCAATCGAGCAGGCGCTCTAGGCCAGCGCGGTCTGGATCAGCGTGTCCAGTAGCTCGTCGTAAGGTACACCCGCAGCCGCGAAGACCTGCGGGTACATGGAGATCGAGGTGAACCCGGGCATCGTGTTGATCTCATTAAGCACCGGGCCTTCAGCGGTGACGAAGAAGTCCACGCGCGCCAGGCCGGTGCAGTTCAGCGCGCGGAACGTCTCGACAGCCAGCGCCTTGATCTGGCGGATCGTGTCCTCGTCATAAGGCGCAGGAATCTGGGCCGACACCACGTCATCGAAGTACTTGGTTTCGTAGCCGTAGAAGCCCTCGTCGGAATCGTTCGTGCCCACCAGCAGCGCCGGCGGGGAGGCCACGATCGAACCGTCAGGGTATTCCAGCACCCCGACCTCAACCTCATCGCCCACCAACTCGGCTTCCACGATCACCTTGTCATCCGACTCCCGGGCCAGGGCGATCGCGGCAGGAAGGTCGGCCCAATCGTCGACACGCGAAATGCCGATCGACGAACCACCCCGCGCCGGCTTCACGAACACCGGCAGGCCCAGGCGCGCCTTCTGGTCCTCCGGCAGGACGTCGCCTTCACGCAGGATGAACTCATCGGTAATCGGCAGCTGCTCGGCCACCATGAGCTTCTTCGTGAACTCCTTGTCCTGCCCGCACGCCGACGACAACACCCCCGTGCCCACGTACGGGATGCCACTCATCTCCAGCAGGCCCTGGATCGTGCCATCCTCGCCGAACGGGCCGTGCATGACGGGAAAGACCACGTCGGCGGTAGCGATCAACTCGCCGGTATCGACCATGGTGATCTGGCCGCGCCGGGTTGGGTTGATGCTCAGCGCGACCTCCGGGCCAGGCGCCACGGACGGGCGCTGCTCGCCGGCGACCGGGTCGAGGCTGCCCTGCACCCACACGCCGTCGCGCGTGATGCCGATGGGAATGATCTCATATTTCTCCCGATCCAGCGCCCCCATGATGGAGCCCGCGGAGATACACGAGATGGAATGCTCAGTGGACTGGCCACCATAAACTACTGCTACACGAATCACTGACTCAGACTACCTTTCCCTACAACCCTGACCTATTCGGACTTCTTCGATCGGCCCATCAGCGCCACAATCGTGTCCGCTACCGACATATCCTGATGGCACACGCCGAATACCGCCTGCGTGATCGGCATTTCCACGCCCACGGTGCCCGCTAGGTCGAACACGCTTTTCGACGAGATGACCCCCTCTGCAACCTGCCCCTGGGTGGCCGCCGTTGCTTCTGCCAGCGTGCCACCCTGGCCTAGCTGGTAGCCGAAGGTGCGGTTGCGCGACAGGGGCGAATTGCACGTGGCGACGAGGTCCCCGAGCCCCGCCAGCCCTGCGAATGTGCGGGGGTCCGCGCCCAAGGAAGTGCCCAGACGGGTGATCTCCGCCAACCCGCGGGTGATCACGGTGGCCAGGGTGTTCTCCCCCAGCCCGCGACCAGACGCCATGCCACAGGCCAAGGCGATGACATTCTTGCAGGCACCGGAGATCTCGCAGCCGATCACGTCCGTGTTGGTGTATGGGCGCAGGTAGCTGGTGGCGCAGGCGGCTTGGACCAGCTTCGCGCGGGTGACGTTGGTGCAGGCGATCACAGTGGCGGCGGGCTGTTCGTCGGCGATCTCGCGGGCCAGGTTCGGTCCGGTGAGCACGGCGATCTGTTCGCGGTCGAAGCCGGTTATTTCCTCGATCACTTCCGTCATTCGTTTGTAGGTGCCGGTCTCAATGCCCTTGGAGATGGACACGAGGGTGGCATCCGAAGGCAGCAAAGGCGTCCACTGCGTGAGGTTCTGGCGCATGGTCTGCGAGGGCACCGCGAACACGACGATCGCGGCATTATCGAGTGCCTCGGCAGCATCGCTGGTAGAGCTGATCGCTTCCGGCAGTTCCACCTCCGGCAGGTAATCCGGATTACGGCGAGTATCTGCGATCTTACGGGCCAACTCATCGCGGCGCGCCCACAGGGTTACTGTGTTGCCGGCGTCCGCAAACACCTTCGCCAGGGTGGTCCCCCACGACCCAGCCCCCATGACAGCGACGTTGACCATTGCCTGCTCCTTCGTCGATACGCGAAAAAAATTCGTTGCGGTTTATCTTAGATCAGATAGCGCGCGGGGCCGCGATGCGCCACAATTGAACCCATGGCTAAAAAGAACGTCTTGCTGGAAACAGACAAAGATAAGCGTGGCGAAAAGTGGATCACGGGGCGTTTACAGCGCATCCCCGCGAAGCCGATCAAGGAATTCCCGAACACCACACTCGCCGCCGGTGCGGTGCTGTGGCGCCGCGACGCTGCCGGTGAGATCGAGGTGGCGTGCATCCATCGTCCGCATTACGACGATTGGTCGCTGGCCAAGGGCAAGGTGGATCCGATGGAATCGCTGCCGGTGACGGCGGTACGCGAAATCAAGGAGGAAACCGGCTATACCGTGCGCCTGGGCAAGCTGCTGGGCAAGACTGTGTACCCGGTCTCGGGCGCCATGAAGGTGGTCTACTACTGGACCGGCGAGGTGACCGGCGAGGTGACCGGCGGCGAGTTCGTGCCTAACGACGAGGTGGATGAGATCCGCTGGCTGCCCATGGATCAAGCGCAGGACCTGGTGACCTATGAGCTGGACACCGAAGTGCTGAAGAAGGCGGAGAAGCGACTGCTCCACCCGGCAACCGCACGCGTGTTGTACGTGCGGCACGCCAAGGCGCATGCACGCGAGAAGTGGGACGGCAACGATGACCTGCGCCCGCTGGAGAAGAAGGGGCGCCGCCAGGCCGAGATGCTGGTGCCGATGCTCGCACCTTTTGCCCCGACACGGATCTATTCGGCGGTTCCTGACCGCTGCCAGGACACAGCCGCTCCTCTTGCTGATGAGCTTGGGTTAGAGGTGGTCGTCGATAAGCGATTCGGCGACGACGGGTGGCTGGACTCCCAGGTGCAGGCCCAGGCAGCGTTCATGGATGTGGTCAACGAGGGTGGCGTGAGTGTGATCGTCGGGCAGGGCCTGATCATCCCGGACATGATTGCGTGGCTGGCTGCGCGTGGGCGTTTGCCGATCGACGATGAGATCAAAGCGAAGAAGGCCAGCGTGTGGTCGCTGGCCTTCGTGGATGGTGAGCTGGTGGGCGCTGACTATATGCCGAGCCCACTGCCCGTGCGTTAAACGCCTAGCTCACCGCGGGCTTGTAGGCGGGGCGCTGCGCTTCGTAGGCGCTGATGTGGTCTTCCTCGCGCAGGGTGAGGCCGATATCGTCGAGGCCTTCCATGAGGCGCCAGCGGGTGTAATCATCAATCTCAAAGGTGTAGGTGGAGTTGCCGACGGTCACGGTGCGGTCCTCGAGTGACACGGTGACCTCCATGCCGGGCTCCTGTTCCAGCTGCTTCCAGATCAGCTCGATGTCGGACTCGCTCATGATGCCTGCGAGCAGGCCAGCCTTGCCGGAGTTGCCGCGGAAGATGTCGGCGAAGCGCGGGCTGAACACGGCTTTGAAGCCGTAGTCCATGAGCGCCCACACGGCGTGCTCGCGCGAGGAGCCGGTGCCGAAGTCTGGGCCGGCGAACAAGACGGAGCCGTTGGCATAAGGCTCCTGGTTGAGCACGAAGTCTTCTTCCTTGGTGCGCCAGTTGTGGAAGAGGCCGTCCTCGAAGCCGGTGCGGGTGACGCGCTTTAAGAACACGGCGGGGATGATCTGGTCGGTGTCCACGTTGGAGCGCTGCAGTGGAACGCCGACGCCGGTGTGCGTGGTGAATTTATCCATGGTTAGTTCTCCTTAGAGGTCTGCGGGGCTTGCGAGGTGGCCGGTGATCGCGGTGGCGGCTGCGACCAGCGGGCTGACCAGGTGGGTGCGCCCGCCTGGGCCTTGGCGGCCTTCGAAGTTGCGGTTCGAGGTGGAGGCGGAGCGCTCGCCCGGCGCGAGCTGGTCTGGGTTCATGCCCAGGCACATCGAGCAGCCGGCGGTGCGCCACTCGGCGCCGAAGTCGGTGAAGATCTTGTCTAGGCCTTCTTCCTCTGCCCGCTGTTTAACCAAGGTGGAGGATGGCACGACCATCATGCGGGTGCCGTCGGCGATCTTTTTGCCTTCGATGATGGATGCTGCCGCGCGCAGGTCTTCGATGCGTGCGTTGGTGCAGGAGCCGAGGAAGACGGTGTCGATGGCGATGTCGCGCAGCGGTGTGCCTGGTTCGAGGTCCATGTAGGCCAGTGCCTTTTCGGCGGCGGCCTTGGAGGATTCGTCGTGGAAGTCCTCGGGGCTGGGCACGGTGGCACTCAGTGGGAGGCCTTGTCCGGGGTTGGTGCCCCAGGTGACGAATGGGGTGAGCGCGGAGCCGTCGATTTCGACGACGGTGTCGAACTCGGCGCCTTCGTCGGTAGGCAGTGTCTTCCAGTACTCGACGGCGGCGTCCCAGTCGGCGCCCTTGGGTGCGAACTCGCGGCCTTCGACGTAGTCGAATGTCTTCTGGTCGGGAGCGACCATGCCGGCGCGGGCGCCTGCTTCAATGGACATGTTGCAGATGGTCATGCGGGCTTCCATCGACAACTTCTCGATGGCCTCGCCGCGGTATTCGATGATGTGGCCTTGGCCGCCGCCGGTGCCGATCTTCGCGATGATCGCCAGGATCAGGTCCTTCGCACTGACGCCTTCGGCGAGCTCGCCGGAAACTTCGATGGCCATGGTCTTGAATGGCTTCAGGCTTAAGGTCTGGGTCGCCATGACGTGCTCGACCTCGGAGGTGCCAATACCCATCGCGATGGCGCCGAATGCGCCGTGGGTGGAGGTGTGCGAGTCGCCACAGACGATGGTCATGCCTGGCTGGGTGATGCCCAGCTGTGGGCCGACGGTGTGCACGATGCCTTGCTGCACATCGCCCATGGAGTGCAGGCGGACGCCGAATTCTTCGCAGTTCTTGCGCAGCGTCTGTACCTGGACGCGGGAGGTTTGTTCCTTAATTTCCAGCAGGTTGCCCGAGATGATGCCTTCGGTGGGCACGTTGTGGTCCTCGGTGGCCAGGTGGAGTTCCGGGTGGCGCATTGTGCGACCGGTCATGCGCAGGCCGTCGAAGGCCTGGGGGCTGGTGACTTCGTGGAGCAGCTGGAAGTCGATATAGATCAGGTCAGGTTCGCCACCTTCGCCTTTCTTTACGACGTGGTCGCGCCACACTTTTTCTGCCAGTGTCAACGGCTTGTCAGCCATGAGCATCTCCTAACTAATCTCACACAGTGGGATGGTAGTGTTCGTTCTATGGGACAGTATAGCGCAGCCAGTGGGATCCAAGTACTTGATCGCGCCGTGGCGATCCTCCACGCCGTCGCCGCCGAGCCTGCAGGTGCGCAGCTCCACGACATCGTCGACGCCACCGGCATCCCCCGCGCCACGACCCACCGCCTCGCCACTGCCCTTGAGGCCCACGGCCTGCTTGCGCGCACAGCCGACGGCACCTGGGTGACAGGAGGTGCTTTAAAACGCCTGGCGCCCACAACCCCCACCATGCTGCTGGCGGTCGCGGCCCCGATCATGACCGAACTGGTTGACACCACCGGCGAATCTGTCCAGCTCTATCAACTCACAGGCACGACGCGCACCTGCATCGCCGCCCAGGAGCCACCAGTTGGCCTTCACAACACGGTGCCGGTCGGATCCCAGCTCCCCCTAACCCACGGCTCGGCCGCCCACGTGTTCGCCGCCTACTCACAAGGCGCTACACAGACCGCCCAGTCTACCTTTCCGGAGACAGCACTCCAGGCGGTGCTCGAGGAAGGGGTCGCCGAATCCGTCAGCGAACGCGAACCCGGCCTGGCCAGCCTGTCCGCGCCCATATTAAGCCCCGACAACGAGCTGGTCGCGGTACTCAGCGTGTCCGGCCCCGCAGAACGCCTGGGCCCCTCGCCCGCAGCAACCTGGGGCGCACAGCTCAAGGAGGCCGCCCGCCAACTGACCCGCGCAATGAATGTATTCCCCGCAGAATAAGGCAGCCTAAGTAGACCAGGTGGTACAGTCGCCACCTACTACTTTGTTTTAACTGTCTTATCATGAAGGGAAGTTCATGTCGCCTTCGCTAGCGATCATCGGCCTGGGCCCCCGCGGGCTCTCCACCCTCGAACGCACCGTGGCCACACTCAACGCCACCACGCACCCGCCCGCAGAGTTCCACCTGCACCTCATCGACGACGCGCAACACGGTGGCGGCCGCATCTGGGACATCAACCAGCCCACGCAGCTGTGCATGAACACCTTTGCCCACGGCATGACACTCTTTAGCGAACCGGGCGCCACAGTCACCGCGCCTGTCGTCGAGGGCCCCACCATTTACGAATGGGTGCGCCTCCAGCTCGGCGACCGTTCCGGCATCAAAGAGGCGAAGCTGGCTTTCGTCGATAAGCATCCCCTTGACCCCGCGGTGAAGGAACGTTTCAGCCAGGAGGAACTTGAGGCGATCGGGCCTGCGTCCTATCCCCCGCGTGCGCTGTACGGTTTCTACCTGCGCTGGTTCTTCGAGTCCGTGCTCGAGGAGGTTCCGGAGTGGGTCACGGTGGTGCGCCACGACGCGCGCGTGACGACGATCACCCCTGCCGGCGACCGCGACATCCTTGAGCTGAACAATGGGCAGACCGTAGAGGCGGACGCCACCATCGCGGTGACCGGTTGGCAGAACCAGGGGCTGACGAAGCAGGAAGAATGGATCGTCAACACGCTCAAGGACAATCCTGAGCTGGTGTGGATCCGCGCTGACAACCCCATCGATCAAGATATTGCGCAGATCGGCGACAACGCCCAGGTGCTTGCGCGCGGGTTGGGTATGGGCTTTTTCGACGTGCTGATCATGACCACCCAGATGCGCGGCGGGCGCTTCGTCGAGGACGACACCGCTTCCGGTGGGCTGCGCTACAAGGCGACAGGACGTGAGCCAAAGTTTTACGCAAGTTCGCGCCGCGGCTACCCGTTCATGCCACAGTCCGACGACCGGGGGCTGCCGCCAGCCGCTGAGATCCCACGGCTGAAAAAGGTTGTGGCCCATTTGGCGGACCGTGAGGGGCCGGGCTCCATCAACTATGACACCGAAGTCTGGCCGGCAGTGCTCAAGGATGCTTACGAGGCCTATGTCACGACACTTGCCCGGGTGAATCCAGACGCGCTCAAGGCCAGCCTCGAGGAGATTGTTGCCGCGATCGATGCAGCAGAGATCGACGCATCCGCCGTGTTCAACGGTGTAAAAGAGATGGATGCGATCGTCGATAAGTACACCACCGAACGCTTCACCCTGCTGAAATGGCTGCACCTGCTGCCCGCCGACTTCGACAACGCAGATGAGCTGACGGCCTATATCGCCGAGCGCGTTCAGGAGGATGTCGATGAGGCCGCCGCTGGGCCGGACTCCCCTGTTCGCGCCGCCTTGTGGTCGCTGGGCTATTCGCGCAAGCCGACGCAGGTGTTGGGCGCGGAGGGACGCTATACGGTCGAGTCGCGCCACCACATGTTTGATAAGGCGATCGCGGTCGGCCAGCTTGCCTGTTCGGGCCCGCCGATCTTCCGGTCGCGTCAGTTGCTTGCGCTTGTCGACGCGGGCATCGTCACCTTTATCGGCGGCAACCCCTTGTTGGGTGTCGACCGTGAGACCGGCGAGTGGACCATGAGCTCCGCGAACTCTGGCGGGAAGCGCTACCGGGGCTCGATTCTGCTCGACGCGTGGGTGCACAAGCCGGATATTCGTCGCGAGCCCGCTGACCAGCTGACCCGCCAGCTCGTCGACAGTGGGCGGATCACGCCATTTACCGAAATCGCGCGCGATGGATCTGTCGTCCCCACTGGCTCGCCGGACCAGGACCCGCAGACCCGCCAGGTCCGCAATGCGGACGGCGAAGTTGACCCGCGCCTGCACATGGTGGGCATTCCCGCGCACGCGCAGTACCCGGACACCACCATCTCTCCCCCGCTGCCGGGCACAGACTCCTGGTTTATCCAGGAGGCCGACAAGGCGGCCACCAGCGCGGTGCGCGCAGTTTTAAAGTAGCTGCAGGAGCTGCTGGCGCAGCTCAAGTTTGCGCGCCTCCGCCGCGGGATCTTCGGTGCCAAAGCGGGGGCGGGCCAGCCCCTCCTCAATGTCGGCGATGATGGTGGCCTGCGGACCCGGCGACATCACTAGAATGCGGTCTGAGAGCAAGATCGCCTCGTCGACATCGTGAGTCACCATCACCACGGTGCGGCGGTTCGCCTCCCACACCTCCAGCAACAGTTCTTGGAGCTGCAGCCTGGTCAGAGCGTCGAGTGCGCCGAAGGGTTCGTCGAGAAGCAAGATCTCCGAATCAACAGCGAACGCGCGGGCCAAGCCGACGCGTTGCTGCATGCCGCCCGATAGCCGCGCAGGCCTACGGTCGGCCGCATGCGCAAGTCCGACGCGCTCAAGGTAGGCGGTGGCGCGCTCGGTCCTCTCTACCGCCGAGAGCTCGGGCCGGGCCGAGCGCAGCCCGAATTCGATATTGCCGCGCGCGGTCATCCACGGCAGCAGCGCGTGGTGCTGAAAGACCATGCCGCGCTCCGGGTCGGGGCCCGTAATCTCTGCGCCGCGCGCCCGGACCTGCCCGGTTGTTGGCTCGGAAAGCCCTGCGATCATGTTGAGGATGGTCGATTTGCCCGAACCGGAGGGCCCAAGCAGCGACACGAATTGCCCCTCGGCGATGGTGCAGGACGTCGTGCCGATCACGGTGGTGTCCCCGTAGGACTTGGTGATCCGGTCGATATCGATGTGGGCGGAGCTGTTAGTCATAACGCACAACTTTCTGCAGAGAAGCAACAAGGTAATCAAGAACCAAGCCGACAAGGCCGATCAGCACGATCGCCACCACGATGGCGTCCACGTCTAGGCGGTTCCACATGTTCCACACGAAAAAGCCGATACCCTGCCCACCCACCAGCATTTCGGCTGCGACAATGACCAGCCAGGACGTCGACAAGGACTGCCGCATGCCAGTGACGATCCCCGGCATCGCCGCCGGCGCCACCACGTAGATCAATCGTTGCCAGGTCGTGGACCCCAAGGTAGCGGCCAGGTTGCGGTAGGTCGGGTGGATCCCGCGCACGGCCTCAATCGTGTTGAGCAGCGTGGGCCACAACGCCGACAGCACAATCACGAACACCGCCGTATTTTCCGCATCGCGCAACAGGGCTAAGCCCAGCGGGAGCCAAGCCAAAGGCGAGACCGGCCGCAGGATCTGCACCATCGGGTCCACCGCGCGGCGCAACACCGTCGAACTGCCCAGCCAGAACCCCAGCGGGATCGCGATAACCATGGCGATGACAAAGCCCACCAGCACGCGGACCAAAGAGGCCACCATGTGCCAGAAGATTCCCACCGACGCCGGCCCCTCGCGGAAGAAAGGATCAGAGAGGATCTCAATGGCGCGCTGCAAGGTCCGGGCGGGTGTCGGAGCAATATCGGAGAGCCAGCCCGCGGAAACACACAGTTGCCACAGGGCAATAAACGCGGCGAAAATCGCCAGGCCCAGTACCGTGGGCTGCCAGAACGCCTTGCCGTTTCGCGCGCGCTGCTGAGGTGTGGTCGAGGTGGTCATGGCTAGTCTTTCTGCCTCGCTTCTGCTGTGTACCCCGCGGTTGGGTGCCGCGGATCAAATTCTTGGCCGTTGATCATCAGAGTTGCTTCGGAGCGGCCTGCCTCAGCAGGCAACACCCTTTCGGCTGCGGTTCGGATGGAGTGATCGTCGAAAAGCACGCCCTCGCCGCCAAGCCCCCACCGCGCCATCTGGGTGGCCATCCAGCACAACGCGGAGGCTTGGGTGGTGTCGCCGAAGCGGATCATGTTGGGGTCGGTCACCTGCTCGTCGCTCCACGTGAGGTACTCGCCGATCAGCGCCGGTTCGATCAGCTCCGCCTTCTGGTTGAGGTATTTCTCCTGCGCCAGTAGCGGCGCGGCATCATGCGCGTGGGCCGGGTTATCCACGTAGGTTGCGGCCTCGCTTAACGCGGCGATCAGGGGCGTGCGTATCGACGATTGCCCCTCCCGCGCCATGGCGATCGAACAGCAGGGATGCCCGTCCCACATCTGTTTGGTGGGCACGAAGATGCGACCGGCGCCGCTTTGCAGTGCGCGCTGATTGAAGGGTTCTGGGCCGATAAACCCGTCGATCGTTCCTACCTCGAGCTGGGCGATCATGTCTGCGGGGCGCAGGAGGCGTAGTTCAACGTCGCGAACAGGGTGGACACCGCCGGCAGCGAGGTAATCGCGCAGCAAAAGCGCATGCACCGAGTATTCGAAGGGGATGCCCAGCACCATTCCACGCAAATCCCCCACGGTGTTCACGTGGGGATGGTGGTCGGCGGCAAGCGTGAGCGCTTGACCGTTAGTGTTCTGAGTGAAGGCCAGTTCGGTGGGCCGCGACGCATCGGTGGCGCCCGAATCGATCGCGATAGGCATGGGCGAGAGCATGTGCGCCAAGTCAAGCGCGCCTGTCGCATAGGCGGTCCAGAGATCCGCCCATCCCGAAAACTTGCGCAGCGTCACGTCCAGGCCGTGCTTGTCAAATAGCCCGAGCCCGTCCGCCACCAGCAGTGGTGCGGCGCACGCAATAGGGACAAAGCCGATAGTGACGTGGGGGCGCGAACCTCCGCGCCCCTGGCGTTCCTGCTTACCCGAGGAGGGAGCACACGCGCCGAGGGCTGCGCTGAGGCCCACGAGACCGCCCATCCGCGCCGCTGTGCGCAGGAGTTCGCGCCGGCTCATGTGTGCCCTGTGCACTATGAAGTCCTTCCAAGCTAGACAACCTAATAGACAACACTGTCTGAATTCTTGGGCAATCGTAGTGCGAAATTCCTCCAATTTTAAAATGTCTTCACCGCGGTGTGGACCGCGCAGCCCCAGAGCGACAACACGAAAAGGGCCCCGAGCACTGCCGTTACACACCTAGCCGCCCGGCGCGCCCCACCCGCCGGTCACGAATATAAAGAACGGCGATTCTGCTAATCCTGTACCAGATAGTCTATTATCGGCCTTTGAACCTATACGAATAGTTAAAAGGAGTTTAGGATGTCTGACCTCACACCGAACCACAACGCTGGCGAGCCGCTCGAGCCGATCGACAAGGACAAGCTCGCGGAGTTAGCACAAAAGAATATCGATAACCCTGAGGGCGGCTGGAAGAAGATCCGCACCCACACTGAAGCTGACGGCAAGTTCCGCAACTACACCAAGGTGCGCAAGCTTGACCCAGTTCTCGTGTCTGAGCCACCGGCCCTGCTTGGCGACGACACCGCGCCCAACCCCACCGAGATCGCTCAGGCCGGCCTGGCCGCATGTATCTCCGTCGGTATTCAGGCAATTGCGACCCACCGTGGCGTGACCTTGACCAAGATTGATATCGACATTGAGTCCGATATCGATATTTCCCCAACCTGGGGCACGGGCGACATCTCAGTAGACAAGCGCCCAGGCGTCTCCGACGTGCGCGTGGAGATTGACGTAGACGGCGACACCGACCGCGAGACCCTCCAGAAGATCGTCGACGACGCGATCACATGGTCCCCCGTGGTGAACACCTACACCCGCCCGGCAAACCTGACTCACAAGCTCGTCTAGGCGCGAGCACCGACGGCGCCCGCAGCATCGGCAGTGTCGGCGCGCGGGCGAGCCCCGTCGACAGCCCTGGGCGATTCGTGGCTCAGCCACCACGCCCAGCGGGCGACACAACTGCTCCAGTGGACCACCAGCAGGCACAGGAAGAGAACACTGACTGTCTCAAGCCAGGCGGCACCCGTGGTCAACGCCAGATAATGCGCACCTAGTGAGATGGTGCCGGTGGGGAATGTGGAGCCCCACCAGCCGGGACCATATTCTTCCCACCTGGCAATCGCCGGCCAGAAACGGTAGGCGGCATATGCCACAAGAACAATGCCCACGCTAAACATCACAGTGCCGTGGAGCGTGCCGTACCAGCCGCCAAACAGCACTTGGGCCGCCGCGGTGGACTGCCCCACGATGCCCAGCGGGATCCACGCAGTACCAGCCGCAGCCCCGGAAGGCGCAAATTTTCCGCGCACCACGTCCACGTAGACCCGCGCGAAGATCGGGATACCGGTCACCACAGACAGCACGAAGCAGGCAGCGCCGACATACCAGTACACCGGGCCATGATCCACGGCGAGCTGCCCGCCACCGGTCGCACCCACCATCGGAGCCACCAGCGCCAGCCCCCACGTAAAGTTCGGCTCACCTTCAAATCCGCGCAGCTGCAGCAGGCAGACCCAGATGGCCAAAGCGGTGCCGATCCACCAGGTGACAATCTGAAAGACATCCATCCCGGCCACCGACGTCCACGCTGACCCCAGTGCCAAAATACCCATGGCGTACATCCCCCACGGCCCCATCTTCAGGTGCGAAAAAGCAGGCGTGCGGTGCACCAGCCAGCCCACCGTAATATAGGCGCAGATCCCCGCGGCAATGATGGCGAAGACCCACGGCACCACCGGCCACCCATGCAGGTTGGTCAGGGTCGCTGCGATGGAGGTACCCATGAGCGACCCGGCCCACGCGGGCCCGGGCGGTGGAAGCTGCACTGATTTCGTCATGGCTTTGATGTTAAGTTCGACACAGCCATCTTTAGGAGTCCATGCACATGGTGAGGGGTACCATGAAACCATGTACCCCAAGTTGCCGGCATTCGAGGATCTCCAAGCACTCCACCACGTGGCCCGCACCGGCTCCATCTCCGCGGCCGCGCGTGACCAGGCCGTCCACCAACAAACGATGAGCACGCGCATCGCCCGCGCCGAGGACACACTGGGGCTCACCATCTTTAGCCGTTCCCCCTATGGCGTGACGCTGACAGAGCGCGGCACGAAAGTCATCGACGCGCTTCCCGCCCTGTTCGAGGCCGCCGGTGAGTTCGCAGCCCTCGTCGCCTCGCTTAACGACGATTCCTCCGCCCGCCACCTGCACATCGCCGTATCCAACACGGTGGCAGAACTCTATTACCCCGTGTGGGCCGCCAAATTCCACGCCCTCTACCCCACGGTCCAGCTGGCGATGCGCCAGGCGAACTCCACCGGTGTGCGCGATCTGGTCACCAACGGTGAGGTCGCCGTGGGCATCGTCGAAGGCGGCACCTCCCCCCATCACCTGGTGGAATCGGACCTGGGTGTGGATGAGTTGGTCGTCGTTGTGCCCGCCGATCACCCCTGGGCGGGCAACACCGCCACTGCCGACATGCTGCGCACCACACCACTTGTTGTACGCGAGGAAGGCTCCGGCACCCGCGAGGTCGTCGAAGATACGCTAGGCACACTTGCTACCCCGGCGGGCGAGTTTGGGTCACTGGCTTCCCAGCGCGCGGGCATCGCGGCCTTGGGCGCGCCCGGTGTGATCGCCCGCGGCGCGGTAACGGACCAGATCGCGCTCGGCCGCCTGGTGGTCGTCGATACGCCCGGCCTAACTTTCCTGCGCCATCTCACCGCCGTGCGTTTGCGCGGTGCCAGCCTCAATGAGGACGCGGAGGCGCTGATCCATGTTGCGCGCACCGAGCGGGCGTCGTAGAGGTCTCATTCGTACTTTCAAAGCTTAAGCGGATACTCTGATGGCGTAACTCAATACCTGCTTCGCCCCTTCCAAGGAGGACTTCGTGGCAACTGCTTCACCAGCTGCGCCCAAGCACACACCCCAGCACCCTGTCGATGCCGTCCCGCCAGCGCCCAAGCTGGCGGCACTTGGCCTACAGCACGTGCTGGCTTTTTATGCCGGTGCCGTCATTGTTCCGCTCCTGATCGCCAGTTCGCTGAATCTGGACACAGAGACCACCATTCACCTGATTAACGCGGATTTGCTCACCTGCGGCATCGCCACGATTATCCAGGCGATGGGCATTGGCCGCCACATCGGTGTGCGCCTGCCGATCATTCAGGGCGTGACGACGACCGCCGTCTCCCCGATCATCGCGATTGGTTTAGGGGCAACCGACGGCGAGGGTGGCGTTGCCAGCTTGCCAACGATTTATGGCGCCATCATCGTCTCTGGCCTGTTTACCTTCTTCGTGGCACCGCTGTTCGGGCGAGTGCTGAAGTACTTCCCGCCGGTGGTCACCGGAACTGTCCTGCTGGTGATGGGTACGTCACTCTTGTCTGTCTCCGCCAATGACCTGGTGAACTATGCCGAAGGGGTGCCGGCCACCCGCGACGTGATGTACGGGTTCGGCACCATTCTGGTGATCATTTTGGTGCAGCGTTTCTTCAAGGGATTCCTTGGAACGCTGTCCGTTCTGATCGGCCTAGTGCTGGGAACGGCCGTGGCCTTCTTCTTGGGAGATACCAACTTCGATGATGTCGGTGACGCGGATGCTTTCGGAATCACCACCCCGTTCTACTTCGGCATCCCGAAGTTTGATCTGATCGCGATTTTCTCCATGATCATCGTCATGATCATCACCATGGTGGAGACCACCGGTGATGTGTTTGCGACCGGTGAGATCGTGAAGAAGCGCATCCGCCGCGGCGACGTGGTCCGCGCGATTCGTGCCGATGGCCTGTCCACCGTCATCGGTGGCGTGATGAACTCCTTCCCGTACACCTGTTTCGCCCAGAACGTCGGCCTTGTGCGCCTGACCGGTGTGAAGTCCCGCTGGGTGGCCGTGGCCGCCGCCGGCTTTATGATCCTGCTGGGCCTGCTGCCCAAGGCTGGCGCGATCGTCGCATCGATCCCCTCGTCGGTTCTGGGCGGGGCGTCCTTGATCCTTTTCGCCAACGTGGCGTGGGTCGGCCTGCAGACCATTGCGAAGGCGGACATCACCGACGGGCGCAACGCCACCATCGTCACCGCCGCCCTAGGCCTGGCCATGCTGGTTACCTTCAAACCGGACATCGCCATGGTCTTCCCAGAGTGGGCGCGAGCATTTGTCTCCTCGGGCATGTCCATCGGTGCGATCACCGCGATCGCGCTCAACCT
>NZ_JBHWRP010000074.1:0-3154 GCF_043426755.1 Corynebacterium sp.
ATTATTGAGGCCGTTGGGGAAGACGAACCTCGTCTCACAGAAACACATCCCGCCATGCTTCGTGCGGGATGTGGCATCTGTGCCTACATTTTTACGGAGGATCCCCACATGACCACCACTTTGGCCGCACCTGCCCCCGCGAGGATCACGAACGAGGCGGAGCGCCGCCACACCGCACAGCAGTACACCTTCGTCCTGCAGATTACCGGCATGCCCGTGCGCCTGCGCGGCACCGTCGAAGAACTAATGGCCGAACACCTGCCACCAGCAGAGGTAGAGAGCACCCCCGGCATCGACATCTGGGACATCACCTGGTTTACCCGCTGGCAGCGCGATACCACCACCTTCGGCGCCCGCGGACTGCGCTGCCGCGAAGTTATCACAGCGCCAGACGCCTCCGAGTTCACCGCGGTACTCGAGCGGCTCGCTCGTGACTACGGTTTCCGCGCCAGCGTGGTCCAGGCCTAAACTCCAGGCCTAGTCGGAGTGGGAATCCTGGTACTCGTCGCCACGGTTAGCCATGTTGATATAGTGGCCGTCCCCAAACGGGTCCAAGACGTGATCAGCCAACTCGCCCACTGAACCAATAGTGGTGGTGGGGCGGTAGGGGTAGCGCTGGATTTCGGCATCGTCGGAAATGCCGGAACGCACAAGGATGGTGCGCATGCCGGCCTCCAGGCCAGACTTCACGTCTGTATCCATCCGGTCGCCAATCATCACGGCGCGCTCAGAGTGGGCACCGATGTGGTTGAGCGCAGAACGCATCATCACCGGGTTCGGCTTGCCGATATAGTACGGCTCCTTCCCAGTCACCGCCGTAATCATCGCAGCCACCGCACCAGTGGCAGGCAGCACGCCCTGCGGACCGGGCGCTGTCACATCAGGGTTAGTGCAGATGAAACGCGCACCACCAATGATCAGATTGCACGCAGTGGTGATCGCCTCGAAAGAATAGGTACGCGTCTCACCGAGCACCACAAACTCCGGATCATTATCAGTAAAGATCCACCCAGACTCATGCATCGCAGTGGTCAACCCCGTCTCGCCAATCACATACGCCGTGGACACAGGCACCTGGGACGACAGATAGCTGGCGGTGGCGGCGGCAGAGGTCCAGATATTATTCTCCGGGATATCCAGGCCCATCGTCGCTAAGCGCGCCGACAGATCACGCTGCGTGCTCATCGCGTTATTCGTCAGCACCATGAAGCGAATATTGTTATCGCGCAGCGCCCGGATGAAAGCGTCTGCGCCAGGGATCAGCTCGCCCTCTTTGATGAGGACGCCGTCCATGTCAGTCAGATAGGAAATGGGAGCATTCATACTCCCTATCTTGGCCTAACTATTCGTTGTCCGCGAGGTAAGCAACCAGATCGCCAATAGTGTCAAAGCCCAACGCGGTCTCTTCGTCGATACGCACTCCAAACTGCTCCTCCGCGCGCACGATCAGCTCAATGCGCGCCAGCGAATCAATCCCCAAACTATCCGCGGTGGACTCCGCCGTGACCTCATCCGCCTCCACCCCGGCCACCGATTCGATCAGCGCTGCGACCTGGCCCATCGTATCCAGCGACGCATCCGCGCCGGGCTGGTCAGGCGCCGCGGCGCCCAAGTCTGCCAGTTTGCCAAGGTTCAAGCGTTGCGAAAGCTCCATGCCAGCCAGTCTACCCAGCTGCGCTACAGTTATTCGCATGCAGAACCCCGCCGACTACGCCCGCGCACTCACCCCCAGCGGGCGCCGCAACCTCGCCCTCGCGCGCGGCCGCCTCCACGCCCAAGAGCGCAAGCCCGGACTGACGAACCTGACCGCGCAGGGCATCGTGCTTAACGACGATATCCCCGTCCACTGGTACGAAGTAGGCGAACCGGATGCCGATGTGACCGTGGTCTATATCCACGGCTTCACCCTTGCCGCGGAGGCGTTCTACCAACAGGTTGATGCCCTGCGCGGTAGCGGAGTGCGTCAAGTGCTGATGGATCTGCGCGGACATGGACAAACCGGGGCGGTGCGCCCGGAGCGGTGCAGCGTTGATGAGGCTGCCGACGATGTGTGGGCCGTGATGCGAGAGCGTGAAGTGCGCGGGCCCGTGATCGTGGTCGGACACTCGCTTGGTGGGCTGGTGGCGCTGAGCCTGATTCGTCGCTACGGCCACGAGTTCACCGCGGCCGGCGCGATCCTGATCAATGCGTCTGTGGAAGCGCTGACCGACCAGGGGATCCCGCAGATTCTGGCCACCCCAGCCGCCGATGCCGTCTATAGTGCCGTCGAGGCCGCACCCGAAGAGGCCGACAAATTCCGCAACGAAGTCACAAAAATCATCGCCCCGGGACTCGCCGTGACCATCTTCCACCGCGACACCGACTATGAACTGATCGACTTCCACGCCGCCATGATCCACGAGACCCCGCTAGAAACCTACGTGGGCTACTTCGACGACCTGCAAGAACACGAAGAACTGCAGGCGGGTGTCGCGCTGACAGATGTTCCCGGATACGTGCTGGTGGGCGCGCAGGACGACGTGACCCCATTGAGTCAGGCTCAAAGGATCCAGGACATTTGGCCGGAATCCTACCTGCAGGTCATCCCTAACGCTGGGCACATGCTCCCGTTGGAAGCACCCGACGTGGTCAACGCGGCCATCCAGCGGCTCGTCGGCCTGGTCTGCCAGCGGTAGCTGCGCTACGCGAACAAATAGATCCGCCCCACACCGCGCGAGTGGCGATGTGGGGCGGAGGCGCTCGTCGTTAAGCGACTAGCTCTTAGACGGAGGTTGGATCGTCCAGCTTGTAACGCTTGGCTGCGTCGGCGGCGACCGAGATATCGATCTTGCCCTCCTCAGCCAGGCCGATCAGCGCTGCGACAACCATGGACTCCGCGTCAATGTTGAAGTAGCGGCGGGCAGCCTCGCGGGTATCGGAGAAACCGAAACCGTCAGCACCCAGCACGTAGTACTCGCCTGGAACGTACGGGCGGAGCTGCTCGTGCAGATCCGTCGCAAAGTCCGAGGTAGCGATGTATGGGCCAGAGGTCTGCTTCAGCTGCTTCGTCACGAATGGCTCCTCTGGATCCTCAGCAGGATTACGGAGCTTTTCGACGTTCTTTGCCGCACCATCGCGGGCCAACTCCACCCACGACGTGACCGAGTAGATGGAC
>NZ_JBHWRP010000075.1:0-54843 GCF_043426755.1 Corynebacterium sp.
CCGAATGCGAACGCACAAGAAACCCCTGAGATGAACTACCAGCCGCCAGCACAGACCGCGACCGGCAGCGCCTACACCGGCTCCGCCCCGATAAGCCTGTTGCTCGCCGCATTGGGTGTCGCAGCGGTGGCCAAGCTGATCACCGATAACGTGCCTGAGCTACGCCAGGCCGTCGATGATCTGGCGGCACAGGTTGGTATGTCTGGCGTGTGGGGCTCCTCTGAGGCAACGCGCACGCAGCCATTGTCGGATTTTGATCTCAGCCAGATCATCCCTCAACTCAATCTCGGCTAAGTAGCATGAGGCGGGCGAAGAAGCCGTGAGCAGCACGTTTCTTCACCCATCGTCCGAAGGATTGACCCCCAGAACGCGCCCATTGTGGCAGTTTAGGGGTCATTTTTCTGTTTGAAGTGGCGCACCCATCGCCCAATCTGTTAAATTTGGGAACGTTGTGGTTGTAGTGACTGATGTGAACCGTTAGAACGGTAACACGTTCAGCACTATGGCGGAAGAACTGCAACAAGCGATTACCGTCGGCGGATGTGCGACGAACTCAGCTTCTTGAGTTGTACGTCCCCCCATGGGAATCGCTTTTTTCTTTCCCTGCCTCCCCATTCGGTGCGCGATGGCCGCTACAGTATGAAAAGAACTTCAACACTGAAAGGTACCGCCATGTCAGAATTGTCCGCTTTGCTGAATGAGCAGAAACGCCCACAGGTTGTCGCCGACCTCAACACCGTGGTCGATGAGACCGTCTCCAACGCATCCGGCCTGGTCGGCATGGCCCTCAAGGGAGGCGTGGGCGCAGCGAACAAAGTCGACAGCGACTTCATCAACAAGGGCATCAACCGCATCCTCCCCGACCTGCTGGGCGAGCTGCAGCCACACTGGAACGCCTACCGCGACTCCGACTCGGCCGATTTCGGCTCCTACCTTGCCGCGCACGAGGACGAAGTGACCGATGGCCTGCTCAAGCTTGCCGACGATAACGTAAACAACGCCCCTGCTGCCCTGCAGAAGATCTACAACGGACTGCGCAATAAGGCCGCCAACATCGTTGGTCCGGCGCTGCCGAAGGTGGGCAACGTCATTGAGAAGCACACTGACTAAAAGCGCCACGCTATAGCGTGATGTCCACCATCACACCCACCCCGGGCCACCCAATATATGGGTCCGCGCTGAGGGTGGTCGGAGCGTGCACGTGACCTAGCACCCATGCCCCATAATTTTTTGCCTGCAGCTGCTCAAAAGTGGCTGGCAGGCAATTATTTTTGGTGTACTCGCCGGTCAGACCAGTGTGGAAAACACCCACATGCTTGGCACTCACACTGGGATCGACCACAGGGAAATCGTCGATAAGCTCGCGCTTGTCACGCTTTTTTCCCACATTCACGGCGTGAAAAGTGACGTCCACGCCCGGAATGTTGAGCGCGCACACGTCAAAATCCTGGGGGAAATGGACACCGTCGATCGTCGGAAAGCGAGTGTGAAACTCGAAGCCTTTCGCTACGTCGTGGTTACCCCAGATCGCCACGACCGGCACCTGCAGATCCTGCGTGATCCAGCGAAACAGGGCAGCGCCCTCGGCCTCCTCGTCGGGGCCGGAGGTGTGGCGGTCAAAAAGATCGCCGCCGAAAACCACCACGTCGGGCTGGCGGGTCGCAAGCTCCGATCGCACCCAGCTGCTGCCGGGGCTGTAATGGGCGCCGAGGTGGAGGTCGGAAAAGGCAGCAATCTGAGTCATGCGCTCATTCTAGATCCTGGCCTACAGCACCGATACCAACGCGATCGTCACGATGGCGCCCACCACATAATTGAGCACCAAGAATACGCGCCAAGCACGGCGAGTGTCCTCCGCGTGGGCATCATCCACATTCCAGAAACGGGCAGCGTTAGCAGCGTAGCCCAGCCCCGCGAGAGCGACGATCCACGCCGGTGCAGGCAACGTCAACAACAGCGCAGCCGCCACCAAATAGACGATCGCGGAAGCGCGCGTTGTGGTGCGCGCACCCAACTCCGTCGCCACCGACGTCAGACCACCCTCCCGATCCGCATGGATGTCCTGCACCGCACCAAGCGCGTGCGAAGCCATCCCCCACAGGAAAAACGACCCAATGGCCACCCAAAACGGGCCCGGAATGTGCGGCTCCACCATCGCGGCACCCACCATCGCCGGGGTAGCGAAGTGCGCCGATGACGTCATCGAATCCAGCACCGGCTTTTCCTTAAAGCGCAGATCCTTCGCCGAATAGGCCACCACGGTAAACATGGCGAGTGCCAGCCAGCTTGTCGACGACCACGTGCCCCCAATCACTAGCGCCACGATGAACGGCAAAGTCGTGATCACCGAAGCCCACAAGACCGGGGCGTGCCACCGCGGATGCAGAACCGAGCCCTCTAGGCCGCCCTTGCGGGGATTGCGCATATCGGATTCATAATCGAAGACATCGTTAATGCCGTAAATCGCAATATTGTATGGGATGAGGAAGAAAATGGTGCCCACGATGAGCTGCCACGTCACCCCACCGCCGGCGAACAGGTAGGCGGCGGCGAACGGGAAGGCAGTGTTGACCCAGCTGATCGGCCGGGATGACGCCAGTACGACGCGACAAAGTTCCATGTTTTACTCCTCTGGCGTGGCCGGTGGCCAGACCGCGGTGATGATCAAGCCGGCGAAAATGGGATAGAACAAGTCCTCGATGGGGACCAGGCCAAGGTAGATGCCTAAGTTCTGGTCCTCGCCGTAGGCCACGTTGCCGAACGCGATCATCAGGTTGTCGAAGATGACGGTGAGGATGAGCACGGTGGCCAGCACGATTGCCGTCACCGCGCCCTGGCGCGGGTAACGACGCCACCGCCGCGCGCACACGATGATCGCGACGAGAAGAAAAGGCAGGGAGATGAGCAGGTAGGTCATCGCGCACCCACAATCTTGCGGGCACCGGTGGTGAGGTTGAGCAACAAATACACCAGGAAGAACAGGAAGATGGGTTCCTCGATGGGCATCTCAGGTCCCAGCATGATCCCCGTCATGTAATCCGCGGTGCCCCGGAAGAACGTGCCGGTGACGATGCCCAAGACATCCCACGCCAAAAAAGCGATGACCAGAACCGCGGAAAGAATGGCTGCGCGACGAGCGTCCAAGAAGAATGCTAGCTTCCAGCGCCAGTCGCACAACACCATGCACCCGATAGTGACCAGCAGAAAGATGAGGTACAGGCTACCCATGGACGCTCTCCAGGGGGAAGGAATCTTTCTTGTCGAGGATCCGCTTGAGCACGTTTTCTGCGGAGATTAGGCACATGGGCACGCCCACCCCAGGCACGGTGGTTTGGCCTGCATAGAACAGGTTCTCTACTTTCGACGAGACATTCTTGCCCCGCAGGAACGCCGATTGGCGCAGGATATGGGCAGGCCCCAGAGCACCGGCGGAAAATGAGTAGTAGCGCTCAGCAAAATCGGCAGGACCGATGCTGCGCTTCACGACGATCCGGTCCTCGAGATCGGGGATATCTGCCCACTCGGAGATCTGGTCGATGGTGCGCTGCACAATGGCAGCGACCTGCTCGCTCCCTGCTTCTCCATAGGCGTTGCCGTGACCGATGGACGCGTCTGGTGCCACGGGGATGAGCACAAAGAGGTTCTCGTGGCCTTCCGGTGCCACCGAAGGATCCGTGGCCGAAGGCTTACAAATATAGATGGAGTGGGAGGAGCCTTCTGGGCGCGAAGCCTGCGGGCCTTCATACACCACACCGAAATCATCGTCCCAGTCCTGGGAGAACATCAGGGTGTGGTGGAGCAACTGTGGCAGCTCACCCTCCACGCCAAGCAAAGCTAGGACGACTCCCATCCCCGGATCGGTCCGGTCAAAGTGGCCCTTGGAGTAGGTGCGCAGGGACTTTGGTAGCAGGCGCGATTCGGTATGTTCTAGATCGCCAGCGGCGACGACCAGGTCGGCCTCGATGGTGAGAACTTCGTTGTTCCGAAGGGCACGCACGCCGGCAGCGCGGGTGGCACCGCCTCTCCTACCAGCGAGCCCGGAGGGATCGCTGCCCCCGGATTCGCTGATTATTCCGGTGACTTCCGTGTCGGTGAGGATCTCGACGCCATGCTGCAGGGCCAGGCGCTCCAAGGCCTTCACGATGGAGGAAAACCCGCCCTGTGGGTACTGCACACCCAAGCTCAGATCCGTGTGACTCATCAAGTGGTACATGCTGGGGGCTTTCTTCGGCTGCGAAGACAGGAAGACGGCCGGGTACTGCAAGATCTGGCGCAGGCGAACGTCCGTGAATCGGCGTTCGACATAGGATTTCAACGACTGAGTAAGCAACACCGCCAACGTCAGCAACCGGGACGTCACGTCCTTGTGCAGCAACGGTTGGAAGGCGGAGAACGTGGTGTACAAGAAACGGTCCAAAGCCACCTGGTAGGTATCCGCAGCACTAGCCAAGTACTCGCGCAGGCTGTCCCCGGCGCCAGGCTCGATGGACTCAAAAAGGTCCGCGACCTGCTCTTTACCTTGGGGAATATCGATGGGCAAGTTTCCTTCGCTGTACACGCGGTACCCAGGATCCAGCAGCTGCAGATCCAACTCTTTGGCGGTGGACGTACCCATGAGCTCAAAGAAGTGGTCGAAGGCCTCTGGCATGAGGTACCAGGACGGCCCGGTTTCAAAACGGAAACCGTCGACGGTGATTTCGTCGGCACGCCCGCCGACGTGAGAATTCTTTTCGACGACCGTGACATCCATACCCGCCCGGGCTAATAGGCCTGCGGTGGCTAGACCAGCAACACCAGCGCCGATAACTACAGCAGTTTGAGGGTTCTCCACTGTTACTCTCCTGTCATTCGAGGTGCCTGCACCACTGCCGCTGCACAAATGCGGGCCTTGGTGCGCCGCGGAACGCTAATGCGGGCCTGGGTCAGTTCTTCGACCGTGGCCCGATCCACAAGCGTGGTCAGTTCTGTAAAGAAATTGGTGGCTGCCACCACCCCTATGCGCGCGCTCAAAGGCAGCATGGGAATGACAGAGCGTGCTCGGTCCAGATCTTGGCGGATATCGGCGACGATCTCGTCCTTGATATCTGTGGTGAGCTGCTGCTCTGTTCCGGGAAAATAGGACCTGCCTAGCTCGGCCGAGTCCTCCCAGTAGTCGCGCAGAAAATTGATCTTCTGGAAGGCGGCCCCCAGCGCGCGGGCACCATCCTCAAGCTCCGCGTACTGGGCGTCAGAGACCTGAGCGCGATCTTCGGCGAAGAATACGGCCAAGCACATCAGCCCAATGACCTCGGCGGATCCGTAAATATACTCATCCAGGCTCGCGGGATCATAGGTGGATGTGTGCAGGTCAGTGCGCATGGAGCGGAAGAAACCGGCGAGGTGTTCGTCGTTAAGCGCGCAGCGTCGTGCGGTCTGCGCAAAGGCGTGGATCACAGGATCTGTATGGAACCGCGTGGCGGGGGCCTGGCGAACCTGCTGCTCATAGGTGTCGAGAGCGGCCGCGATATCGGTGATGTCGGCCTGGTCGGCGGTGCCATCGACGATCTCGTCGGCAATGCGCACCATCGCATAGAGGTTGCGGATATCGCGACGCACCCGCGGTGCCAGAAGCTTCGTGGCAAGGCCGAAACTCGTGGAATACGCAGCGATGACCTCGTTGGCGGCGCGGTCCGCCATCTCGTCGTATCGGGCTAAATAATCGGGTGAATTTTTAGAGCTCATGCGACGACCTCTCAATCCTGTCAATAATATCCTCCACGCCGGTGCGCGTAACGGGGTTCAGTTCGGGCGATGCCGCCGCGGCGCGGGCCTGCGAAAGATACTGCGTGGCTTCCTGCTTGACCTCTTCCACGGCCTCATCCAAGCTCATGTGGTCCAGGCGGATGGTCAGCAAGGTGGTGCGACCGGCCTCAAGATCGCCGCCCTGCACCTTGCCGGTGACCTCCATCGGGGCGATCGCGCCCGCGATATCGTCGACAGCCTGATATGCGCGCCCGAGGGGATCCGCCACCTTCTGCAGCGCACGCACGCGCTCCGGGGTGTTCTCCCCCGCTGCCAAGGAGCCCAGGTGCAAAGGCGCCAAAAAGGAGTAAATGCTGGTCTTCAAAAAGTTACTTTCGCGCACGGTATCCATCGTAGTGTCCTGATTGATCAGGTGGGAGACATCGAGGAGCTCCCCGTATACCGTCTGCACAGCGTAGCTGGACATGATGGCGCAGGCTTGGCGCACCAGCTGCGGCGCCACTTTCGATGAGGACAGGGCCTGGAATGTCGCCATCAGACCCATATCACCAGCAAGAATGCCGGTGGATGTGCCGATGTGGGCATCTCCGCTGGCTTCCGCCACCTGCGAGTGAATGGTGCGTACCCCGCGCCGGAAGGGGTCTTCGTCGATGATGTCGTCGTGGATCAATAGCGCACTATGCAAAAGATCCACAGCGCCGCCGAAAACGACAGCGGTCTCTTTCTGCTCCCCCTGCACATCGCCGGCGCCGATGTGCACGAGGCGCGAACGCAGGTGCTTGCCACCCAAGGCATTGACCTTCAACGCCTCCAATGCCGAGAGGTACAAAGGCTCATGCGAATAGTTCTTCACCGCCTCAAAGTGCGAGCGAAGAAAATTCAAGGAATCCTCCACCCGTTGGTCAAGAAAGTCAATGTCCACGGTCATGGTGTGCTCCCTGCGTGCTTGAGTAACCCGCGCTGCGCCAAACGCACCGGCGGTGACTGTCTGCGGAAATTGATTCTCATCGTACGGAAACCGCGCCAGAACCGTCGCGTTAACTGAGCAATGCCGACGAGAGCGCGGCTATCCATCTGCACGTGCAGATCTTGCTGGTACCACACGGTTTCGTCGGGACGCACGGCGAAGGAAAGATGCAGGTCATCGTGGATATCGTGGACTGTCATGTCGATTGTGCCCCGGACGTCGTGCCACCAGCTGGTGAGCATGGAAAAGTTCGTTCCGAACAGCGGATAGTGGCCGAGTGCGCTGCGCGTGGTGGCGTAGTAGGCCCCGAGATAGGCGCGGCTGATTACGCTGCCCCACCGGCCGGGCCAATCGAAGGTGGCATTTCCCGTTGCCGCCACAACCCGCTTCGGCGCAAAATGACTGGACGCGCCAATCTGCTGCCACATGCGGGTGAGATCCGCGATGAAGTTGGTGGGAGGAAGGGTATCGGCGTCGATTCGGGCGATCACATCCCCCGTCGCTGCGTTATAGCCGGTGGTGGCAGCCGGCAGGATGCCCTGTTCGGGTTCATGCAGCACCTCCACATCGGGAAAAGTGCTGGCCACAGCCACAGAATCATCTATTGAGTTATTATCAACAACGATGATTTGGTGAGGCCGAAGCGACTGGCGGTGCAGTGCGTGAAGCACGCGCTTCAGGAATACAGCATCGTTGAAGCACGGTATGACAACGGATACCTTCACTTCGCCACCTTGCAGAAAATAGCACCCGCCCGGTCCAGTGATCTGGCCGGGGCGGGTGCTCGAGTGCTCGTCGATAAGCGAACTACACGTCCAGGAAGCGGACGTCGCGCGCCTTGCGGGTGATGAAGGAGCGGCGGGCCGCGACGTCGTCGCCCATGAGGACGGAGAACAATTCGTCGGCGCGCTGCGCATCCTCGATGTCCACGCGGCGCAGGATACGGTGCTCCGGATCGAGCGTGGTCTCCCACAGCTCATTCGGGTTCATCTCACCGAGACCCTTGTAACGCTGGATGCCATCGTCGGTGTTGATGGAACGGCCGGCGTTGAGGCCTTCCTCCAGCTCACGGTCACGCTCAGCGTCCGAGTACGCGTAGCCAGGCTCACCCTTCTTCCACTTCAGCTTGTACAGCGGCGGGTTCGCCAGGTACACGTGGCCTTCCTCGATCAGCTCCGGCATGAAGCGGAACAGCAAGGTCAGCAGGAGTGTAGCGATGTGCTGGCCGTCCACGTCGGCGTCGGCCATCAGCACGATCTTGTGGTAGCGCAGCTTCTCAATGTCGAACTCTTCATTGATGCCGGTACCCAGCGCGGTGATGATGGCCTGCACCTCGGCGTTCTTCAGAACGCGGTCCAGGCGGGCCTTCTCCACGTTCAAAATCTTGCCACGCAGCGGCAGAATCGCCTGATACATAGAATCGCGCCCCTGCTTCGCGGAGCCACCTGCGGAGTCACCCTCCACGATGAACAACTCAGCGGTTGTGGGGTCCTTGGTGCGGCAGTCAGCCAACTTGCCGGGAAGCCCGCCCATGTCCGTGGCGGACTTACGACGAACCAGGTCACGCGCCTTGCGGGCAGCAACGCGGGCGTGCGAGGAGGCCACGGCCTTGTTCACGATCGCCTTCGCCTCTGCCGGGTTCGCGTCGAACCAGAACGCCAGATGCTCGTTGACGGCGCGCTGGACGAAGCCCTTGAGCTCGGTGTTTCCCAGCTTGGTCTTGGTCTGGCCTTCGAACTGTGGATCGCCCACACGCGCGGACACGACGGCGGCCAAGCCTTCGCGGCAGTCATCGCCGGTAAGGTTCGGGTCCTTGTCCTTCAGCAGTTTGTGATCGCGGGCGTAACGATTCATCAAAGTGGTCAGTGCGGCGCGGAAACCTTCCTCGTGCGTACCACCTTCATGCGTGTTAATGGTGTTAGCGAAGGTGTGCACCGACTCCTTGTAGCCGGAGTTCCACTGCATGGCGATCTCCACCTCATGGTCCTCACCCTTCGCCTCGAAGCCGACGACGGTCGGGTGGATCTCACTCTTACCCTTGTTCAGGTAGTCGACGTAGTCGATCAGACCGTTCGGGTAGTGGTAGGTGACCTTCTTTTCGCGCTTCTTCGGCTTCGTTGGCGCAACCTCTGCGCCGGCTTCGCCAGCGACATCGTCTGCGTCGGTCTCCTCAGCGTCCACTACGGCATCGTCGTCGAAAGAATCGCCGTCGATGGATTGAGCGGTGTCGCCCTCTTCGGCTAGTGCCTCAAGTTCAAGTTCTTCGTCGCTGACCCGCTCGTCCTTCAGGGTGATGGTCAGGCCCTTGTTCAAAAAGGCCATCTCCTGCAGGCGCCGGGCGATGGTGTCCCAATCGAAGTCGGTGGTCTCGAAGATCTCCGGGTCCGGCCAGAAGCGAATAGCACTGCCGGAACCGCGGGCATTGCCGCCTTCCACCAGCTCATCTGGAACAGAGTTCTGGAAATTCTGGTACCAGTGCTTGCCGTCACGCTTGATGTCAGCCTCTACACGGGTGGACAAAGCGTTCACCACGGAAATACCCACACCGTGCAGGCCACCGGAGACTGCGTAGGATTCGGAGTCGAACTTGCCGCCGGCGTGCAGCTGCGTCATCACAACCTGGATGGTTGGTGCGCCGGAGGGGTGCATTTCGACGGGGATGCCGCGGCCATTGTCCACGACTTCCACACCGCCGTCGGCAAGCAGGGTAACGTCGACGCGGTCGGCGTAGCCCGCCATTGCCTCGTCGACTGAGTTGTCCACAACCTCCCAAATCAGGTGGTGTAGACCGCGCGGCCCAGTAGAACCGATGTACATGCCGGGGCGCTTGCGCACGGCTTCCAGGCCCTCGAGGATCTGGATTGAATCCGCGCCATAATCTTTATTTGTGGTAGCCACGTAAAACAAGTACTCCTGTCGCGCTACGGATATCTAACCTGTTTCATACTACACCCTAAGGGTGCCCCACGCGCGCTAGGGTTACGTGCGTCGCAGGGCCTTTTTTGCGCCGGAAACGGCATTTCCCCTGGATAATTTTTATCCATACGTATCGCGCGGGCCACGCCCCTTCACGTGGAGGGGCCCATAGCGCCAACTCTTCGTCTTCGGCGGGAAGACATGGACGTCTGTGATGATTCCTTCCCCGATTTTCTCATCTAGGCGCTGCAAAATCTGCCTTTTCATGTAACGCAGCTGCGTTGCCCAGTTCGTCGCATCAGTCGAGAGGAAAAGCGTGCCGTCCTTCACCATTTCCACCTTCGTGTGTTGGGCCACCTTCTCCCCGACGATCTCCTCCCAACTTCCCATCACCCACCCCATAGCCAGGGGTTTCGCCCAGTCGCGGTTGCGCACCTCCCGCTTCAGCAGGTCAGAAAATCCAGCTACGGCATAGCTGCGCCGCGGGGCACGCCCATCAGGCCCGCTCATTCTTCCTGGTCCCCGATATTTTCGCTTTTCGACGCCCGCCTGGTCCTTGTCTTCGCCCAAGTCCAGTCCGGGGACCGTGACCGTGGGTTCATCGGCGCTGTGGTCTGCGAGTTTTCCTACTGCGCGCCGCGGAATCATGTTCCGGCCCTGTTGGTGCAGGTTGGGTACAAAACCATTGCTTTTCTTGGCGATCGCGCGCACAGTATCGAAGGCGTGCTGCACAATATCGTCGCTGGACGCACTCATTCGATCGCCTCAATAGAGGAGGTGCCATCGTCCATGGTCACCATGTACCGTGCGGCCACGGCATCGTCGAGGTTGCCTGGGAGATCGTCACCCACGGCGGCGGTAATCAGCACCTGTTCTGCTTCCTCGGCCACGTGGACCAAACGTTGGCGGCGTTTCGCGTCCAGCTCGGCGAAGACATCGTCGAGGATCAGCACTGGGTCCGAGCCGTCTTGGGACAGAAGCTGGAACTCAGCGAGGTGTAATGCCAGCGCGAAGGACCAGGATTCGCCGTGGCTGGCAAAGCCTTTGGCTGGTTGGTCGCCCAAGATCAGCTCCACGTCATCACGGTGGGGGCCCACCAAAGTCACGCCGCGGTCAATCTCGTGGCTGCGCCGCCTGCCTAGTTCGTTCAACATTGCCGCCTCGATCACGGCTGGCTCGCGGGTGGATTCACCTGTTAGTTCGCGCACCGCATCATCGAGTGTGGAGGAATAATGCACCTGGGCAGGACGTGATTCCGGGGCGATCGCCGCGTATGCGTCGTGGATCAGTGGGGCGAGCTCGTCGATAAGCGACATGCGCGAGGCAACTACCAGTGCCCCGAACTGAGCAAGCTGAGCGTCCCAGACATCGAGGGTGGTCAGGGCGCTGGCGCCGTCGGGATCGTCGTACCCGCGCCGCAGGTCTGCCCACGAATTCTTCAGCAGCGCGTTGCGCTGGCGCAGGACCTTATCGAAGTCCGCTTTCGCCCCTGCTAAGCGCGGAGTGCGAATCGCCACGATATTGTCGATGAATTTCCGGCGCTCCGCGGGTTCACCTTTAATCAGCGCTAGATCCTCCGGCGCAAACAACACTGTGCGCAGCACACCGAGCATCTCTCGGGCGGACTTCAGCCGGGTGCGGTTGATCTGCGCCTGGTTCGCGCCCTGGGCTTTGATCAACAGGTGCGTGGTCAGCTCGCGTCCCTCATTGACCGTGGTAGCTGATACCCGCGCGTTGGCCGCACCGGTCCGGATCAGCGGCTGGTCGGTGGAGACGCGGTGGCTGACCAGGTGGGCGGAGTAGCCGATGGCTTCCACAATATTTGTTTTGCCGAAGCCGTTGCGGCCTGCAAAGACCGTCACGCCCGGGGTGAGTTCTAGCTCTAGTTCTGGCCAGGAACGGAAATCGCGCAGGTCAAGCTGCCGAACATACACAGCAACTCACACCCTTTCCCGATCTGCCACGATTTGCCCGGCTAAGTACGTCACGGTCCGGCCCAGCACGGCCTGGCACAGTTTAGCCCGGCAGGCGCACTGGCATCAGCAGGTAGGTGAATTCGGTCTCCGGTGTGGGGAATGTGCCGTCGGCGTCTGCTTCCGGCATCTCCTCCGGCTCCGGGATCATGATGGCAGGGCGCGAAGGCTCAGTGAAACCAAAAACGGCCCGATCAGTGCGGATCACGTTCAGGCCATCGCGCAGGTAGCCGGAGTTGAAAGCGATGATTAGCTCGTCCTGGCCATTAAAAGCGCACGGCAAAGACTCGTGCGCCTCACCCGAGTCCGCGCCGGAAGCGTACAAAGTCAGTTCACCGGAACGGAATTCCATGCGGAGCTGTGCGTTGCGATCAGCCACCAAGCTCACGCGGCGAATCGCGTCAAGCAGTGGTGCAATCTCCACCGATGCCATCGACGTGTGCGTCTTCGGCAGCAGCGGCTGGATATTCGGGAAGTCCGCATCCAGCATGCGGGTGGTGGTCTCGCGGTTTGCGGAGTGCAGGCCGAACAGTCCATCGCTGCCGACGCTGTCGCCGGTGCCCACTGCGATCTCAACGGGGTCATCCAACTGTGTATCCAGTGTGCGCGCATTGTCCAGCAGAGTTTTCGCAGGCACAAGGAGATCAGCCTTGACATCATCGGATACTGGGTCCCACTGCATGGTGCGCATAGCCAAACGGAAGCGGTCGGTCGCCGCTAGCTGCACATTTGAGCCAGTGACCTCGATGTGGACACCGGTGAGCATAGGCAAAGTGTCATCCTTGCCGGCGGCCGAGGCTACCTGAGTCACAGCATTCACAAACTCGGAGGGGCTGACGGTACCGGTGGTCTCCGGGAGGGTGGGCAGCTGTGGGTAATCGTCGAGAGGCATCAGCGGCAACTCAAAGTGCGACTGGCCGCCCTGCAGCAAAAGACGCGAATTGTCCACGTGCGCCTCGACTGGTTTCGCAGGCATCAAACCGACGATATCGGCCATCAATTTACCGGCGACAGCGATGCGCCCTGGCTGATCCACCTCTGCTGCGATGCGGACACGGGAGGAAACTTCGTAGTCGAAACCGGCGAATTCCAAACCATTGTCGTCAGCGGTAATGACTACTGCGCGCAGGATGGGCTGAGTGTTTTTCGTCGGCAAGCTCCTGGCAACCCATGCGACAGCATCGGACAGGTCGTCCTTGTGAACGCGAAATGACACGTTGTTGTCCATGATGTCGTCCATGGTGTGGCAAGACTCCTTGTAATTCTAAAAACTCGAGCTTTCGTTGTTCACCACTCTATGTTGGTGCGCCATGTTTTGTCATTTGCGGTGGGCAGATCTTCTTGCGTCTTTGCTCCTGGCGTGACCGCCAGTTCGCTTTTCGACGAAAGTTGTCCCCACCCCCTTCCTTTACTAACTAATTACAAGTAATAGATATGGGAAGAACAGTAAGTCCTGTGCAGTCTGTGGAGAAGTTGTAATCCCGGCTGTTGGCCTCGGCGATTCGCCATGTGATTTGCCCTGTGGATAAAGGTTGTGAATCTGTGGATAGTTGTGGATAACTTTTTGGGTTTCTTTGCTATCCACAGCTTCGTTGAGTTTATCCACCCATTATCAACAGGCAAAACAGAGTTATCCACAGGTACAAGATTCTAGTGATATAGAACACTTTGTGAGTAAAATCATTTAATTACAACGGTGTAATTACACAGCTGTGGATAACTCTGTGGAAAGTGTGGATAACAGTTCTTTAGCGGTTGTGAGGTGCAAAAACAGCATTGGGGACAGCGGTTACTCTCGTTCCGCTGTCCCCAATGCTGTGGGTGGTGGCGTTGTTGTTCTTAGCGCCGGTTGTTCTTCAGAATTTGGGTCAGTTCCTGGATCTCGTCGTACGTGTCGCGCTTTTCCGTCATTTCCTTGCGGATCTTCCGGTCGGCGTACATCACCGTCGTGTGATCCTTGCCGCCGAACTCATCGCCGATCTTCGGCAACGACAAGTCCGTCAGCTCACGGCAGAGATACATCGCAATCTGACGCGCGTGGGCGACAGCACGAGTCTTCCCAGCACCGGTCAACGTATCCACGCTGACGTCGAAGTACTCGGCCGCGGCCTCCTTAATGGCCGTCGCGGTAATTTCTACCTGGCCTGCCTCCGGCAGAATATCGCGCAGCGCAATCTGCGCAATATCCATCGTGATCGGCTCGTTGATCAGGGAAGAGTAGGCGCTCACGCGGATCAAAGCGCCCTCGAGTTCGCGTATCGACGATTCAAACTGCGAAGCGATCAGCTCGAGGACGGCGTGATCAACCTGGGTGCCATCGGCCGAGGCCTTCTTCATCAAGATGGCAATGCGGGTCTCAAGATCCGGCGGCTGAATATCAGTAATCAGACCGCCTTCAAAGCGTGTACGCAGGCGATCCTCCAGCGTGGTCAGCTCCTTCGGCGGCCGGTCCGAGGACAAAATGATCTGCTTGTCCGACTGGTGCAAAGAATTGAACGTGTGGAAGAACTCTTCCTGCGTACCCTCTTTACCCTCGAGGAACTGAATGTCATCGACCATCAAGATATCCAGGTTGCGGTAGCGCCGCTTGAAGGATTCCTGGCGGTCATCGCGCACTGAGTTGATGTAGTCGTTGGTGAACTCTTCCGAGGACACATACTTGATCCTCAAACCTGGCTGCAATACTTGGGCGTAATTGCCGGCAGCATGAAGCAAGTGGGTCTTGCCCAAGCCAGAACCACCCCAGATGAACAGCGGGTTGTAGGCGCGGGCCGGGTTTTCCGCCACGGCTACGGCAGCAGAGTTGGCGAAACGGTTGGAAGAACCAATCACGAAATTCTCGAAGGTGTACTTCGGGTTCAGGCTGGCATCCCGGTCTGGGTTGTGCGCCGGGGTTTCGCGTGGCAGACGTTGTGGCTGCTCAACGACCGGATGCGGAGTGTATCCAGGGTGCGTTGGTTCGTTGACCGGCTGTGCCTCAGGGCTGGTTGCGGGCGCGTATGGCTGTTGAATCGGTGCCTGCGGCTGCACATGCTGGCGAGCAACCTCATCCCAGCCCAGCTGAAATGTCTGACCGACCTCTGGCATCTGCGGAGAGGGCGGAGCACCATATGTTGATGTCCACGGCTGTGAACTCTGCGCCCCTTGGGCACCCTGTGGGTCTTGAACACCCTGGCCAGGTTGAGCGGAGAGTTGCTCACCAGTCTCACGTGGGGCCGGCGGCTCGAAGCTCTGCGGGGCTGGCTCCTCCTGGGATTCAGGCTCCTGCTGTGCGACGTCATGCTGCGCTACAGAAACTGCGAGTACGCAGGGGCGATTGAGGTGCCGGGACAACACAGCGGTGATATGCGGCCCCAGGTTTTCCTCGATCACGGCCTTGGCCGCGGTGTGTGGTGCATTGAGGATGGCATAGCCCTCCACAATCATGACAGGGTCGACAAGCTGGAGGTATGCACGCTCCTGGTGCGTAAACGTGGGGACGTCAGAGTTAGGCCGCTCAGAAAGAGTCAGCAATTCATCGACGACGGAACGCCAAAGCTCGTCGATCGGCTGATGTTGTCCTGCCACGTAATCCCTCGTTGTTTCCTTCTTGTAATTTTGGCTGTGGATACAGCCCTAAAAACGGTGCGCCGTTCGACCCTCGGTTGTGGGAAAGAAAACTTGTTGTTCACTTCCCATTCACAACCACTGAGAGGTACCGGCGCGGTCCCTACCATGAGTTTTCACAACTTTATCCACACCTGTGGATAACTTGTCCGTAAAAGTTGTCCACAGTCTAGTTCAGGTTCTGTGGATAACTTCATCGAGGGTTTATATGCCCTCTGACCTTGCCGTTTGTAAATCTTTCAGGCAAAGTCTCAACATGATGTTGAGAGTTATCCACAGTTTCAGTTATTCACAGCGTGTGAGTTGTGCGTGATTCTTCAATTATTACGCGCACCGAACCGGCATTGTCTAGACGGCAAATCAGACTTCCAAGATTTAACTATTTCTGGAAAGTGAACGGGTGTGTAATTTAATCTCACTCCCCCTGCGTGCTCGGGCGATTCGCGCCCTCACCAGCAGAAAAACACAACATTGTAATTTCGGGGGTACCCGTTTTGCTTATTGAAAAAACCAACCGTGTCGATTTGGCCGAACTTCGATTCTTCGCGTAACCTAAGGAGGTCTGTCACATCGGACTTCTTTCCGAGTTCCGGTGTGCGTGAGAGCATTACTCGCACAGTCAACCGGGCCACCGAAAGGTGCGTCAGTGTAAGTAGCGCGGGCGGTCCCCAATCGCAACAGCGATTATGGAGCGCACTCACTTCACATTTTTCCATCCCGGACGGCCTAATACCCGGGAGGTACTGCACGCGCGCCGTGGAGTACCGCAGGCCGTCGCAGCTCTTACAAGGAGACAACCGTGTCTAAGCGGACGTTCCAGCCGAACAACCGCCGTCGCTCTCGTAAGCACGGCTTCCGTACCCGTATGCGCACCCGTGCAGGTCGCGCAATCGTATCCGCGCGCCGCAAGAAGGGCCGCGCAAAGCTGACCGCTTAAGAGCGCGTCAGTGCTGCCCAAAGCGCATAAACTCGCTCAATCGGCCGATTTTCGTCGGACCATGAAGACGGGAACCCGCGCCGGCAGTCGCACCCTCGTGGTGCACCAATCAGCCCGCACCGAGGACATCATCACAGGTGGCCCACGGTTCGGGCTGATCGTGTCTAAAGCCGTCGGTAATGCAGTGGTTCGCCACCGCACATCCCGCCGGCTCCGGCACATCTGCCTAGGCGTCGTCGATACGCTCGATGCGCGTATCGACGTGGTCATCCGGGCTTTACCCGCCGCCGGGACCGCAACGAGCGCCGAGCTGGAACGCGATTTCCGCGCTGCGCTGCGCAAAGCCACAGGCAAAGCTGCGTCTCAGGCTGCGGCGGAGCAGGAAGGCAAGGCGTAAGCGATGTCCAAGTCCATGTCTCACCGCAATATCTACGGTGAGGAGATCCCTGAACCTAGAGGTCTCGGATCGCGTGGCCTAGTGAAGCTGGTCAGGGTCTATCAAAAATACATCTCTTCGATGAAAATGTATTCCACCTGCCGCTTCGAGCCAACATGCAGCGCTTACGCGCTGGAAGCTATTTCGCGGCGCGGCGCCATAACCGGTACTGTTCTAGCCATAACGCGGCTGGTGAAATGCGGGCCGTGGCACCCGGGCGGAATTGATCCCGTCCCACGAAGCGAGTAGTCCCCACACAAACCAACTAGGAGTTACGACACACAGTGCTCAACTTCATTTATTGGCCGATCTCGGCCGTGCTGTGGTTCTGGCACAAGGTTTTCGGCTTCATTTTCGACGAAGCCTCAGGTCTTTCCTGGATCTTGGCCATCATGTTCCTGACGTTTACCATCCGCGTGCTGCTGGTTAAGCCAACGGTTAACCAGCTGCGCTCCGGTAGGAAGATGCAGGAACTGCAACCTCAGATGCAGGCCATCCGCGAAAAGTACAAAAACGACCAGGAAAAGATGGCGTTAGAGACGCAGAAGCTTTACAAAGACGCCAAGATGAACCCGCTGGCCAGCTGTATCGCCCCCGTGGTGCAGATGCCAGTGTTCTTCGGTCTGTTTCACGTCTTGCGTTCCTTCAACCGCACCGGTACCGGCACCGGCCAGCTGGGCATGAGTGTTGAGGAAAACCGCAACACCGCGAACTACATCTTCAACCCAGAAGAGGTTCGCTCCTTCCTGGATGCCACGGTCTTCGGCGTGCCGCTGTCTGCATATATCTCTATGCCAGAAGACATGATGAACGCTTTCACCACGGACTTCACCAAGACTCAGGTGGTCCTGGTGGCAGCACCGCTGATCGTGATCATCGCTCTGTTCACGCACTTCAACGCGCGCCTGAGCCTGAATCGTCAGAAGCAGCGCCGCGCATCCGGTAAGACGTCCGCCCCGACGGGCGACAATGCCGAGATGATGGAAATGCAGATGAACATGATGAACAAGATGATGCTCTGGTTCCTGCCAGCCACCATCTTCTTCACCGGCTTCCTGTGGCACATCGGTCTGCTGTTCTACATGTTCGCGAATAACATTTGGACCTTCTTCCAGAACCTCATCGTCTTCCGCAAGATGGACGAGGAAGAGGCTGCAGAGGAAGAGGCAAAGAAGGCAGCCAAGCGCAGCACCGCACCCGTTGTTGGCGCCCGCAAGGTAGACAAGCGCACCAAGCGCGAGCGCAAGGAAGGCAAGAAGTAGCCCAGCGCCCCGCACGCTTTGACCGCTTATCGACGAAGACCTGATCGTCGATAAGCGGTTTTTATTTGCCTACTTTTCCCTTGGGGCCGCGTTGGCTATTCTGATCAGTAATCTTTTTCTTTTTCACTCCAAGGAGCATACAGCCGTGTCAGTCGAATTTGAACCCACTCCCGACGTTGCCAAGCAGATCTTCGGGGATCGCCTTGCACTGGTAGAGCAGTATCACGATTCGCTGGCAACCACCGCCGCTGAACGTGGGTTCATCGGACCTAAGGAAGTATCCCGGCTGTGGAGCCGCCATATCCTCAACTGCGCCATTATTTCTGAGGCTTTCGACGAGGGTCTGCGCGTGGCCGACATCGGATCGGGTGCGGGCCTGCCCGGCATTCCGCTAGCTATTGCGCGGCCGGATCTGTCGATCACGCTGATCGAGCCGCTGTTGAAGCGCTCCACCTACTTGGGCGAGGTCAAGGAGCAGCTTGGCCTAGACAATGTCACCGTCATTCGTGGGCGTGCAGAGGACCAGAAGCTGGAGCCTTTCGACGTCGTGACGTCTCGTGCCGTGGCTCCCTTGGGCAAGCTGGCGGGCTGGTCGCTGCCACTGGCTAAAAAGGGTGGCGCGATGGTGGCGATGAAGGGTGCTTCCGTTGCCGAGGAGCTGGAGCGCGACGCAGCGCAGATTAAGAAGGCCGGTGGTGGCGAGGCCACGATCTTCACTGTCGGCGATGATGTGCTGGAAGAACCGTCCACGTTGATCCGTATTGAGCGGGCGCGCTAACACGTGTCGCGCTTAGCCATTAAGGTTGGAGACAATTGACCCTTTGGGACGCCAAGGGGAACGGCATCCGTGGAAAGAGGGCAAGCAGCATCCATGACTGATAAAAACCTGGATGATCAGCAGCGGGAAGAGACCCCTATTGCTGCGGCGGCCCGGCGGGCCGCGGAAGTAACGACCGGAACATTGCGTTTGGATCGTCCGGAACAGCCGCGCACCATTACTGTGGCGAACCAGAAAGGTGGCGTCGGGAAAACCACAACATCGGTGAACCTGGCGGCCGCGTTGGCACATCACGGTCTGAAGGTCCTAGTGATTGACTTGGATCCGCAGGGTAATGCGTCGACGGCACTTGGTGTGGAACACCGCACGGGCACAACCTCCAGTTATGAGATGTTGATTGGGGAGGCCACCGCAGAAGAAGCGATGCAAACCTCGCCCTCGAACCCGAACTTGATGTGCATCCCCGCCACCATTGACCTGGCTGGTGCAGAAATTGAGCTGGTCAGCATGGTGCGCCGTGAGTATCGCCTGGCGGACGCGGTGAAGCAGGGATTCATCGAAGACAACGGTATTGACTACGTGTTCGTCGATTGCCCTCCGTCGCTGGGTTTGCTCACGATTAACGCGATGACCTTCGTCGATGAGGTTCTGATTCCTATTCAGTGTGAGTACTACGCACTTGAGGGCGTGGGTCAACTCTTGGGCAATATCTCGATGATTCGTGAGTACCTCAATGAGAACTTGCACATCTCGTCGATCTTGCTGACGATGTATGATGCCCGCACTAAGCTGGCTGAACAAGTGGCGCACGAGGTCCGCGAGCAGTTCGGCGACGTGGTGTTGCGCAACGTGATTCCGCGTTCGATCAAAGTGTCGGAGGCGCCGGGTTATGGCCAGACTGTGATTGATTATGATCCGGGGTCTCGGGGGGCACTGGCATACCTGGATGCCGCGAAGGAATTAGCGCAGCGTGGTGACTATCAGCCGCACCCATCGACCGGACCGATTGGTGTCAGCCCGGAGATCGCGAAGCAGCTTGAAGCACACGCCGGCGAAGGCGATGAGAATCTTAACGATGAGGTGGAGGAGTAAATGGCGAAAGAACCAACGCGCAAAGGCGGTCTCGGCCGTGGTTTGGCGGCCCTGATCCCATCGGGCAATGAATACAGCGCGAAAACTAACGGCCTGGGCGCCGGTGCCGCGGATGTTGTGCTCGGCGGCGCGAAGGGCGCGCGTGACGACGATGACTCTTCGGCGTCTGAAAAGAAGAAGGTGAAGGGCGCGCCGTCCATTCCGGGCGCGCCAACCATCCCCGGTGCTCCGACCGTGAGTTCTCCGCAACCCACCCGCACACCAGATGCCCTCCGCGGTGCCTCCGGTGAGCAGTCGCGTGACGACGAGTTCGGCGCTACCTACGAGGAAATCCCATTGGGCACGATCGTGCCGAACCCGAAGCAGCCCCGCCAAGTCTTCGACGAGGACGAGCTGGCGGAGCTGGTGCACTCCATTCGCGAGTTCGGGTTGCTCCAGCCGATCGTCGTACGCCCCCAAGGCGATTCCTACGAACTGATCATGGGCGAGCGGCGCTGGCGTGCCGCATCGAAGGCTGGCCTGAAGCGCATTCCGGCGATTGTGCGTTCGACCTCGGACAGCGACATGCTGCGCGACGCGCTGCTGGAAAATATTCACCGCGTGCAGCTCAACCCCTTGGAAGAGGCGGCGGCGTACCAGCAGCTCCTAGAGGAGTTCGACGTGACCCAGGAGGAGCTGGCCCAGCGCCTTGGTCGCTCCCGCCCGGTGATCACGAACATGATTCGCCTGCTGAAGCTACCCGTCAGCGTGCAGCGTCGCGTGGCGGCCGGCGTGCTGTCTGCGGGACATGCTCGCGCGCTGCTGGGCGTCAAGGTCGGCGAGGAAGCCACAGAGCAGCTTGCTGACCGCGTGGTGGCCGAAGGCCTGAGCGTCCGCGCGACCGAAGAGGCCGTGACCTTGCTGAACAAGAGCGGCGAGATGCCCGAGAAGAAGAAGCGGGAACCCGTCGAGCAGCCGGAATTTCTCTCCCAGGCCGCTGAGCGCCTTGCCGATGAGTGGGATACGCGCGTCAGCGTCTCGATGGGCAAGCGCAAGGGCAAGATCGTCGTGGAGTTCAGTGACAAGGATGACTTCGAGCGCATCATGGGATTGATCCAGAAGGACGACTAAAAGGCGGCGATCATGGTGGAGCGCCAAGCAGGGGTTCTCCCCTTAACCTATGACGCGATGAGTCGCGTCCACCCCGCTTGCGCGCGCGTCACGTTCTGGGAGCTTGATCCGCTTTCCGACGATGCCCCCAATATTTCCCCGGAGATCGACAAAGAGGCGTGGCTGACTGCCCAAATTTTTGCGCATGGGTCCTGCGGCTTCAATATTGTCGACCGCAGCTTGAGCACATCCAGTGCCTATGCCACCGTGCTGTTCTGTCCGCGTGACGAAGCGCCAGGCAGCCTGAGAATGCCCACCGCGCCTGCCTCCTCAGACGCGTGGTTGATTAATAGCCTGCACATTGATCCCGAATTTGCCGGCCGCGGGTGGGAGGCTGTGCTGCTTGATTCCTGCATCATGACGATTACCGACCGCGCCGTCCCCGCCGTCGAGGCCTTTGGGCGTCACGACGAGCCCACGGGCCCAGCCGATGACCTAGCGGCCTCTTTGCTGGAGCGTGCCGAGGAGATCGGCTTGATGAATCGCAGCACACTAGAGGGCGCAGGGTTTTCCATCGTGCAAGACCATCCGGTGCTTCCGCGTTTCCGTCTCGAACTGCCGCCGCAACGTGGACTTCTTTCCGCGCACGAGATCGAGCAACTGTTGCAGTCCGTTTCCGTACCGCAATGATTAGATCAATATTCCATCAATCAATTACGCCGATGTAATCCCGATTGAAACTGCAAGGAATCACGGATACTCTAAACTGCATGAGCAATGCCGAGATCCGTGAACTAATCGCCGGTGGTCAAACCCTTACCACCGCTTTTGCTCGCCGCTCCTCTCCCGCCTACATCAATGAACGCGGAGTGATTGAACAGCTCACCTGCCTTGCCAACGGCGAAGGTGGAACCTTATTGATTGGAGTGAATCAAGATGGAACGGTAACAGGATGTTATCCCTTCCATTCAGACGAGACCAGTCCCGCACTCTTGGCATCGACGATTAGCCGATACACCTCTCCCCCGCTGCCGACGTCCATCACGGTAGAAGATATTGATGGCCGCGACGTCGTCGCCATTTCGGTGGCTGCCTCGCGCACCCCGGTCGCAACGACATGGGGTGTCTACCGCACCCGCCGTCTCAACGCGCAGGGTAAACCGGAGTGCTTCGGCATGGACCCGAGCTATTTATTTACCCGCTATCGCGACGCCAACGGCATCGACTGGGCTCGCCTGCCCACACCCGGTGCGACGATGGAGGACCTCGATCCAGAGGTCATCGAACGCGCCCGCGCGATGGCCGCCAGTGACGACGGGGACGCACTGCTTCCCACGCTTTCCGACGATGACTTCATCCGCACCCTCGGAATGCGCGACGATTCGATTGAGCCGATCACCATCGGCGCGATTCTCCTCTTCGGGACCCACGACGCTATTGCCCGTCACCTACCCCACCACCGCATGGTGGTCGTCGACCTCGTCGGCACGCGAAGAACCACTCGGACCACTGCCCCGCTGGTGACAATTTTCGCTGACCTGCAGAAACAAGAGGAAAAACTAGGACCGGCTGTGAAACAGCTGATAACCAACGCGCTGCTGCACCGCGACTACTCGCTCCCCGGTTCCATCTATGTGCGTGCCGATGACACGCGCACCACCGTGACATCGCCCGGCGGTCTGCCCCGGGGTCTGGATCCGCGCTCCGTTAGTTCCGGGACTGCCACCTTTGCACCGCGCAGCTCGCTGCTTTCTTCAGCCTGCGCGCGATTGGGAGTGGCCGCTGGTGCGGGACTGGGGTTGGCGGATGCTACGAGGTATCAGATCGTTTCGGGTCTGTCGGTTCTGTCGTGGTCGGGAACGCACGAGCAGGCAGTAACGGTGACTGCTGCCCACGAGGTACTCAATGCAGAGCTTCCCGGTTTGCTCGCTGCGCTGCCGGAGAAGCTTTCGGAGGATGAGCTGGTGGTCGCTGACTGGTGGGTGCTTCACCCAGACGCCGGCGAAGACGACATCGCGGCTGCCACGGGTTTTGACCGCGCGTGGCTCAGCGCCACCCAGAAGAAGCTGCGCGCCCTCGGGTTCCACCCCGGCGGAAATGTGGACGTGGACGAGTTGTCGCCGGAAGCTCACGCAGTCCGGGTGATTGCTACCCGCGGCCCGCTGGCCAGCGGAGATATTGCGGAAGAGCTTGGTCTGAGCCAGCAGCAGGCATATCGGCTGCTGCGCAAACTTGTTGATGCGGGGCGCCTCCAGAAGAAGGGGAAAACGCGCACCACCAGGTACGCGTTGCCCTAAGGTTTTCGTCGTTAAGCGCGCTCTTCTGCCAGAAGGTCGGAAAAATCGTAGGTGCCGGTTGGCTGTTTGTCGTCGTCAAGCAGGTAGAGGCGTTTCACGGCGACGACGATAGCCTCCGCGATCGCATCGCGTTGGTCACGGTTGGTGAGAATCTTGACATCATCAGGGTTGGTCACATAGCCCAGGACAACTTCGACCGAAGGCATGCGGGTCAGACGCAATACCTCCCACGTGCGGCCGTGATTGTGGAGATTTTGCAGGTCAGTGCGCGCGGCGATCTCTCGTTGGATATAGCCCGACAAGGTCTCACCCGTCATCGAGGAAGCGCCTTTTTCCGAACCGAAGTAGAACGAGGCGACACCGTTGGCCTTCTCGTTGGCATAGTTATCAAGGTGCAGGGAAATCATCACGTCCGCCTTGAAAGCATTAGCGATGTCGGCACGTGCCTTCGGCGATGGGTTGTCTCCACGCGGGCGGGAAATGATGGTCTCTATTCCGGCTGCGATCATGCGGCCCTCCACGCGGGAGGCGAGGTCCCACACAATATCCTCTTCGGTGATCTGGCCATAAGGCCCGTTAACAGTCAGGCCCTTATCGGAGCCACCGAGGGCGGGGTCCAACACCACGCGCTTGCCGGACAGCATGGGTCCTGCCTTGCGCACGGTTTCACGCTCACGAATCGCCTGCGTGGATCCGCCGGTGATCCGGCGACCCAGCAACTGCAGGGCCCGCAATGTGTCTGGGCCGAAGACGCCATCGTCCTGGAGCCCATAGTTCAGCTGGTAGTTCTGCACCGCTTCATGGGTGGCCTTCCCGAAGTGGCCATCCACCTTGTGCGAATAAAAGCCCAGCTCTTGGAGTTGGCGCTGCAACTGGCCTACGTCATCGCCCACCAGAATCTGGTTGGGTTGGTAGGACAGCACCCGGTTGCCCAGGGTGTAGGAGGCTTCGCGTAGCTCACGCAGCGTCACCTCATCAATCGAACCGGAAGGGACGATTCCGCGGGATTGCTGGAATGCTTTCAGTGCTTCGGAGAGCTCTTCGTCGAAAAGCTTCTCATCCTGAGAAAAGCTCCGCTGATTCCATTCCCTGAGATCACCCGAAAACCCTGGCAGCTGGCCGAGGCTCGCCAGCGTGGAGCGCACCTCAGCGACGCGTGCGCTGGAATCTCCCACATGGAGGACGCGAGTCACGGTACCCCTTTCCCGCACATTCGCTGTTCCGTGGCAGCGAGGTGCGCTTGGTAGAAATCTGATCCCTTAAGGAAAGGATCAGCAAGCTGACGATTGCGTATCAGGATACCATTTATAAATGGGATTCAATCTTTTGCATGATTTCTGATTTTGGCTTCAGCCCGACGAACTCATCGACCTTCTCGCCGCCCTTGAAAATCAGCACGGTAGGGATACTCATCACCTGGAACATGGCCCCGAGCGTGCGCTCCGAATCCACATCCACCTTCGCCACGGTGACCTTGTCACCCATCTCGCCGGCAATCTCATCGAGGATCGGCGACAGCTTCTTGCACGGCCCACACCACTCGGCCCAGAAATCCACCACTACGGGTTTGTCCGAGTCCACGACGACGGACTTGAAGGTGTCTTGCGTTACATCGACGGTATTGCTCATGATTGATCCTTTTCAGCTGAAGGGTTAGTTAGAGGGTTTCCAGGTAGTGCTCGGCATCGATCGCGGCACGACATCCAGAACCAGCGGCCGTAATCGCCTGTTGGTAGTGGTCATCCACCAAGTCACCTGCTGCGAAGACACCAGGCAGGCTCGTCTTCGTGGAAGGTTCCTCCACCTTCACGTAGTCCTCGTCGTTAAGCGCGACCTGCCCGCCCAGGAAGCCGGAGCGCGGGTCATGCCCGATCGCAACGAAAAGTGCGGTGGCATCTAGGTCGCTAGTCTCGCCGGTCTTCACGTTCTTCAGGCGCAGGCCGGCCACCTTGCCGTCGCCTTCGATGACCTCTTCGACCACCGTATCGGTAATGAACTCAATCTTGTCGTTCTCGCGTGCGCGGTCCAGCATGATCTGGGAGGCGCGGAACTCGTCACGGCGGTGGATCAGCGACACCTTCGAGCCGAAACGCGTGAGGAAGGTCGCTTCCTCCATAGCGGAATCGCCACCACCGACCACTGCGATGTGCTGGTCCTTAAAGAAGAAGCCGTCGCAGGTAGCGCAGGTGGACACGCCGCGGCCGGTCAGGGCTTCCTCGCCTGGGATCCCGAGGTGGCGGGGCTGAGCGCCGGTAGCCAGGATGACGGTACGAGCCTGGAATTCCTCATCGTCGACGAAGACCTTCTTGATCTCCCCTTCGAGCTCCACGCGGTCAACCATCTCGCTGCGCAGGTCTGCACCAAACTTTTCTGCTTGGGCGCGCATCTCCATCATCAGGTCGGGGCCCATGATGCCCTCTTGGAATCCCGGGAAGTTCTCCACGGTGGTGGTGTTCATCAGCTCACCACCGAATTCATAGCCCTCGAAGACGACTGGGCTGAGGTTAGCGCGGGCGCTGTACAGCGCAGCGGTATATCCGGCGGGGCCGGAACCAACAACGATCACATCGTGAATCTGTGGCGATGCTGATGATGCTGGTTCAGTCACGGGCTCAGACATGGACGGGAACTCCTTGATTAGTTTTCAGAACTAGCTGCTCTGGCTAGTGTACTTCCCCAGTTTCAACGCACTGGCTGCGCCACCTATTCCGATCCTGTGAGTTGCTGGTGTAACGCCTGACGCGCCCGTGCGCGGCGCGATTTCACCGTGCCTGGCTGGACGCCCATTTCCCGTGCGGCGCGTTCGATGGTAAGTCCGGCGACATCAATCAGGAGCAGGGCGCGGCGTTGCGCGACGGGGAGGCAAGACATGACCTCGCGCAAGACGATGGCGCGCTCGACGTTCGGCGTGGGGTCATGCGCGAGCAGCGGGTTGGCGTCCTGGTTGATTTTCTCGTCATCGTCCAGGCTGATGTGTGTGCTGCGTTGGCGGCGGACCATGTGGTCGTGCCCGGCGTTGATGACCAGGCGATGCAGCCAGGTGGACAGGCTGGATTCCTGCCGGAAGGAGTGCATGTTGCGCGCGGCCCGAAACAGGGCTTCCTGCACGATGTCTTGGACATCTTGGTCGTTCCTGGCGTAGCGCCTGGCGGTATAAGTTAGCCGCTGGTGGTGACGTTGGACGATTTCCGTGAAGGCGCGCGCGTGGCCTGCGTTGTACTTATCGACGAGTTCAGCATCCGTTGCATTGTCCGCTGAGTTGCTAGTGGTATTCCCCGAAATCGATGGTGCGTGTGCCATGAGTTCCCCCGAACGTTAAATTATGGGTGCTTAGCAGTCATTGTGCCCGGGGTAGACGAAACCCGCCGTGCGAGCGTGCACACTGTAGTGGACACGCGTACCGTGCGGCGGGCGGGGTGATGCGCTATAGGCGCTGCAGCGCGAGGGCCTTACATGGGCAGGCCGATCATAGAGATTTCGCTGATTTCCACATGCGAGTTCTGGTTTGTCGGGATGTCTGTGATCCAAAGGACCACCCCGGTCACTTCGGGGTTCCCTTCAATTTCCAGGCTGTTGCGCGTGGTGCGCAGCGTGCCCTCTCGGAGCAGTGGCAGCTCTTCCAGTGGCGTCGTCTCCGCGTTGACCTCGCGATCGGCGGGCAGCCCGTAGACGTTATAACGGGCACCAGGGGTCTCCGTTTCGATCAGGAGATGTTGCAGCTGCAGTGGCTGCTCCGCAGTGAGTATCACGCCCACGCCAGGCTTAGTACCAAGCCCGTTGGGATATTCGTCGGTAGTCCAGGTGGTGTCGTCGTTTCCGTCGATGACGTTGGTCACCTGTTCTGGGTTGTCGGCGTTTGGGTCTTGGCCTGGTGCCTGCCAGACGCGCACTCGCGCTGGGTCGACGATGACCGGGAGCGGCTGCGAATCAGAGCCACCTTCGGAGTTGTTGGTGGTTGTGTCGTCGACAGATTCGCTGGTCACTGGCGATGTCGGGTCGTCTCCGCCGATCACACCGACTAGGTAGGTGGTCAGTGCGGCGATGAGTAGAACGACAGCGATGACGGCTGCCGCGACGGCGGCGAAGCCCTGGACCGTGTAGCCGCGAGAACCGAAACCGCTGAGTTTGTCTGGCTCCGGGGTGTCTTCGTCGACAACCTGGAGGGCCTCGCGTTGCGGCCGCCCGGATGTCGCCGGAGGGACCACGGGGATCTCACCAGTAGGGTCCGCCTCCTTCGCCTCAGCGGCTTCCGCGGCGGCGGCCTCCACGACGGCGTCTTCGTCGGCAAGTTCTGCGACACCGCTGAGCTCGCGGAGCTCATCAGCAATTGCGTGGAAGATGTCCGAGGTGGGGTTTTCGGTCTCGGGGTCGGCGGCATCGTCGGCAAGCGCGCGTGTCTTCTCTGCGATGGCGGTCAGGCGCGTATCGCTGTCTTCGCCGGTGCCGGCATCGAGCAGCTCGAGGGCGGACGCCAGCGCCGACATATCTTTTTCGTCGCTGGCCTGAGGCAGCACCGCTGGGAAGGCGAGCACCACATAGCCGTCGGTGGACACCCGCAGCCGGTTGCGGTTATCCAGACCCATGGGGGCGCCTTGCTCGTGGCAGTCCGCCAGCGCGTCGGCCAGCGGCGCCATGGCTCGGGCGACGGCCTTGGGGTGAAGGTTTCCTTCGGCCTCCACGACGGATTTCACGGATGCGCCCGGCACCCAGTTAGAGACGACGAGGCAGCCGGAGCGGTACGAGAGCACCTGAATATTCGGCGCGATCGCGGGGTGGTTCAGGGCACGCAATTGGCGGGTTCGGCGCGCGACTTCACGTGAGCGTCGTGCGGCTTCGTCGCCGCCCACAGCGGCCAGTGGGGCTTGGTTGTGCGTATCGACGAAGACCAGTGCCACTTCCCTGCCGGTGCGGACTTCGCGGGCCTGCCACAGGCGTGCTCCGTCGACCGCACCGTGATCGCGCAAGAGACGGAACCGGCCGTCTGACACGGGCGCGCCGGCCACGAGCCGGGGCCCGCGCACAACGCCGGCGGACATCGGCGGTGGGACCGGGGAGGCGTTGAAGGAGTCGGTTGCCAGGAACTGCTGGGACATCACCCGCGGGTCCGTCTGGCCGGTCTCAATGGCCTTGTCTTCGTCCGGTCTAATGAACTTGCCGACGACTGGAATGCGCGCGAACAGGCGCCCAAGGTTCTGGACCTCTGGCAGCCCGGAGCGCGAGAGCACGAGGCCGGCGACGATGAGGAAGACGATGCCGGCAATGCCGATCTCCACGACCAAGCCCAGGGAGGGGCGGTACCCCCAGCCGATCATTAGATCGACGGGGTTGAATGGCACCTTGCGGATCAAGAACTGTGTTAGCAGGGCGGCCGCCGCGCCGATGATGCCTGCTGCAGCGGCCCAGGTGCTGGTGTGCATGACGGTGGCCGACTGCAGGTCGCCCAGTTTGCGTTTGAGCAGGAACGCGCCGATCACCGCGCCGGCGACGAAACCGAACCCGTTGGCGGCACCGAGCAGCACGACGACGAACTCCGAGGATGATGCAGCCATAGGCGCCAGATAGCTCAGCAGCACCTTGGTGGCTGTGATGCCGGCGATGATGAAGGTGGGCGTCCACGCTTCCTCACGGGCGTAGAAGACGCGCAAGTGCAGCATCACCAGGGCGTAAGGGATGAGCGTGAACGCGGAGAAACTAATCGTCAGGCCGAGGGTGCGGGCTTCTTCGGTCTCGAAGGCACCATACCCAAAGAGGGCGTTGCCGATGTCGGGTCCGAAGGCCGTCATGAAGATGACCACGGGGATCAGGGCGATAAAGGTCAGCTTTGTGGCCAGCGTGAGGTCACGCACCACGGCCTGGTCATCGCCGTCGGCAGCATTGCGCGACAGCCGCGGCATGATCGCGGTAAGAAGTGCCACGCCGATGATGCCGTAGGGCACCTGCAGGAGTTGCCAGTGCTGCTGGTAGATGGCGTAGGCGGACGCATCAGCTTCGGTGGCGATACGTGCCGTGATTACGTACCCCAGCTGGGAGACGGCCACATACGCGACAATTGCGATAGCCATCCCGCCGAAGGCTTTGAGGCGATCGTCGATCCCCCACTTCAGGCGCAGGTCAATCTTCAGCTTCTTCAGGTACGGCAGCATGATCGCACACTGAACGACGACACCCAGCGTGGTGCCCAGACCCAGCAGCAAGATGTGCGGGTCAGTCACCGGTGATGGAGCGGCTGGGTTCAGTGATCCGGGCACCAGCCGATAGGCGGCCAGCACCGTGATGGAGATGACGTTGTTGACCACCGGTGCCCACGCGCCCGGCTTGAACACCCCCTTGGTATTCAGAATCGCCTGGAACAGTGAGAACAGCCCGTAGAAGAAAATCTGCGGCAAGAGCAGGTAGGCGAAGGAGGTCGACTGGACGATATTCGTCTTTGCGCCTTCGTCCATCATCATGCTGACGAGGAAGGGTGCAGCCACCGTAGCCAGCACCGTGACCGAGAGCATGAGCGTCAACGTCAGCGTGAATAGCTGCCGGATAAACCCGGCACCGCCATCGGCGTCTTCCTTCTCGGCGCGCACCAACACGGGCACGACGAGTGCTGTCATCACCGAACCCAACACGATCTCCGTGATCATGTTCGGCAGCGTGTTTGCCAGGTTGAAAGCCGAAGCAATCGCACCACCGAGCATGGAGGTGATCATCACCGTGCGGATGAAGCCCGTGATGCGCGACAGCAACGTGGCAATCGCCATCGAGCCCGTCGAACGCACAACGTCTTCGTTGCTTGCCTTCTCTCCAGCCGAGGCGGTAGCAACAGTGGAGCCACCGTCGCCGGCGTCCGCCGGGCTTGCCGTGAGTCCGGATAAGTCTTGGACAGGCTCGGGTTCAGGTTCTTTGACAGGGCGAGGCACAGGGACCGGGGCTGGCGGACTTGGCGTCACGATGCGCCGGCGCTGCCCTGGGGTGTTCTCGGAGGGGGCCACGAATCTTCCTATCTGTAATCGCGGGATGGTGTAGGACAGGATAGAGGAAAAGATCGCCACGATGCGGCGAGACTTCCATCGTGGATCAGTCCGGCGGTCGATCGTCGTCACGCGTGGGGTCACGTTTGACGCTGGTGCTTGCCGACGACGTCTTCTTCCGCGAAGCGCGCCGCGAACGCATCAGCAATACCACCAGTGCAAGGAAGAGTGCGAAAAGCCCACCAACGGTGACAAGGCCCGTCTCTGTGGCTGCGGTGCGCACCGAGATGTCTACTGGCGCGGAGATCGCCTGGCCCTGTGGGCTGGCGAGGTAGAGGCGCATGTCGGTGCGTTCGGAATTGTCGGGAATGGTCGCGGTGATCTCAATGGTGATGGAGCCGCGCGCCGGGATGCGTATTCGGTCCGGCACGTTGAGGACGGTGCCTTCGGGTGCCTGGTAGAGCAAGGTGGCATCCACGGGTAGGGGCAACCCATTTTCCGCCACGATGAACACGGGGGCGGATTCGGACGTGCGAGTGAACACGTTGCCGGGTGGGATCAGGTTCACGGCGCCACGAAGTTCGTGCAAGCTATCGCGGGTGTCGTTAAGGCGCGACTGGGTGGCCTCGACGGCATCAGAATAGTGTTCGGGTGATCGTCGATAAGCGATCGACAGTGCCGTGAGCAGGTCGCGGCGCAAAGGCAGCGTGTAGTCGTAGCGGGTCAGCGCGATCGCAGGATCGGGTACGAGGAAGGACGTGAGGTCGTCGACGTAGCGGGCCTGCTGGCTAGCGCTTAAGATCTCTGCATCGGAAAAGACGGTGGGGTCCGCGTAGGGACTCCGGGTGCTCTCGGCCTGTGGGATGGAGGCGTTGGCGGGGGCGGTGAGGTAATCCTCAAGAGTCATGGCGGTGGCGCGATCGTCGGCAAGCAAGGAGCTGACGACGTCGAGAGCTTCCCGTGCGGTGTGCGCCTCCCAGGCGCCTGGCGGGTTGATCATCACGGGCGTGCCGGCAGGCTCTTCGCCGGTAGTGGTGGACTCGGTGACGGCCAGACGGATCGCGTTAGCGGCGGTGATGTCGCGGGCGGCCACGGAGTCTTTTGTGGCATCAAAACGCAGATCGGTGCTGGAATAACCGGTGGTCAAAGGGATTGATCCCGTCGCGGCGAGCGTCGATGCGAGTGAGTCATGGAAGGTGACTGCGGTGACGCCAGGGCTGAGGTTCGCGAAACGCTGCGCGGAGGAATCGGCCAATGTTTCACGTGAAACACTGTTGTTTGCGACGAGGACTCGCACTGGGGTCGTCGGTTCGGGGGCGGCTGCCATCGCGGGGCTTGGGGGCAGGTCACGCTCGAGGTTAGATTGGGGGACCTCGTCCGCCTGCACGGTCGAGTCCTGCGTACCGGTCGCCGCCTGCGCTGCCTCCCAGGAGCCCTCCATCCCCACCGTTGGAATCTTGGAGCGCGAATGGTCGGCCCAACCAAATGCTGCCGATGTCCCCTCCGCTAGGTAGCCCGCCGGTGGGATAACAACGTTGCGCACCGTGGGGACCCCGAGGATGCGTTCCACGGCAAACGGGCCGCGCTCGATCGCCTCGCGCATCAACCACGGAACTCCGCCCTGGGCCACGGCGTTGACATCACTATTAGCCCAAGGCAACGACACAACGCACCCATCGGCGGCGGTGGCGCGCAACTTCTCCAGCCACGCTGCGGCATCACTAGCGCCCGCGCCCTGGGTGAAAGGTACTTCGTCAGGCTCCACGTCCCACGAGTCACGCAGACGCCGCGGCTTTTGTGCAAGCGAAGGCCGCGAATCGGCCACTACATAGCCTTCAGTCATGCGCTCCACTGTGTTTAAGAGCGCCGGGTCTATCGCCAGACATGTCGCCTCGCGCACCTCTGCACCTGCAGGCGACTCCACGGCCTCGCTATAGGTATCCACAAGCGCCGACAGCCGCCCATCCGCCTTCAGATTGTCTGCGAGTTGCTCCGACTCTAGAACTAGCTGAGGATTTTCCGGCGCCTCCCCCGTCTCGCCCGGCAGGATGTCGACCGGCGCGGTGATCGGATACAACATTGTCATGCCCGGGGCGTTCTGGCGCTCCTCCGGCATGGCTGTTGCGTCCGCGGGCGCGGTGGTGGCGCCGTCAGTCGTGGCCTCCTCCGTCGCCACGTGAAACCGCTCCGAATCGAAGTACTCTCCCCCATTGCCGCTAAGAACCAGCATGATCGGATACACCGAATCGCCCGGAAGTGGCAGCGCGCCGGGAATATCGGCGGCGGTGGGCACGGCCAGGTCGAGTTCTTCGGACTCCCCCGGTGCCAGCGAATTGGCCAGTTCCACGCTGTCGCCAACCACGGAATACTCTTCGGGCTCGGCGACCATCGCGACCCGCGCGTCCGCCACGGACGCAGAGATCGGACCGCGCCGCGGGGTCACCGACAGATCATCCACGGTTTCCGAAGAATTGTTGCGCACCGCAATGCGCAGCGACAGGTCGGCCCCTTCGGCCACCGTGGTGGGACCACGCACCAACTCGAGGGTGAGGCCCTGTTCCCCATCGTTCGGCCGGATCGCCGGGTTAACCCACTGCTCCGCCACAGCCTCATTCGTCGGCGGCACGGGCACCGGGATCGCTGTGGCAGTACCCGTCGAAGCGATGGCAGCAACAGCAAGCACCGCAGCCACACTCGTGAGAGCAGTACCGCCTCGGGGCGGGCCTGCGGAGGGGCTGCGGCGCACGGGCCGGCTGTGCGGCGTCACCGGGGTGTCGCCCTTCCGGCCTCGCGTTCCTTTCTGGCCAGATCGGGCAAGTTGTCATATGCGTGGCGTGCGAGCTTACGTTCATCGGCGTATGCCAGATGCTCAATCAGTTCGTCCACAGGCACCCATGTCACCTCGGTAACCTCGGGATCCTCGTCGTTAAGCTCGCCGTCCACGAAACGCAGCAGATTGTGGTGCACCGTCTTATGGATGCGCACGCCGTCGGAGACGAACCAGTAATCGATCGTGCCAAGCGTGGCGAAAGCTTCGCCTTCGATGCCGGTTTCCTCCCACACCTCGCGCTCGGCGGTCTGCCATTGGTGCTCGCCTTCCTCCACGTGGCCCTTCGGCATCGACCACAGCAGGCGCCCACGCCGGTCCAGCCGACCGATCAGGGCGACGTAAATCCGCGAAAGGTCCACCGAGTTGTCCTCGCGCACGGCCTCCGCCATCCCAGAGACCACAAGACCACCGGCCGAGGTCTCATCGCGCGTCTTCATCCGCGGCGCGCCCGAGTATTGCTTCCTCTGGTGGTTGTTGTGACCACGCCGGTTTCGGTTGGTGTTGCCGCCACGGCTGCCACGCTTCTTGCCCTGTTGCTTATTCTGCTGCTTTTCGCCCTGCTTGTTGGCTTGGGCGCTTGACGACGATCGCCTGCGCCCGCGACGTCGGCGTGACCGTTTGGGCTGGTTCGATTGGGAGTCCGGCGACTTCTTGTCGGAGTTGCCCGAGTTACCAGAGTTGTTAGAGCCCGAAGAAGCAGGCGTTGAGCTCTTCTGCTCATTCTGCTTGTTCTGGTTACTGCTATCTCCGGCAGGCCGACGACTGCGACGTCGTCTCCTGCGACGCCGCTGCCCCTGGTTAGTGCCCTGATTATTGCCCTGATTGCCGCTGTGGGAAGAGCGGGGGCTCGACGAACCACCAGAATTGGGGCTCGAGGGCCGAGTAGTGTCAGTCATTCTTCGCTTATCGTAACCGTCTTCGGTCCATTCTGGTATTTTGACGTGCCGATTTGGTCCACAGGTAAGGTGTTAGCGGTGAGCACCTCAAATAATCTTGATGCCCTTGGCCGAGCCACAGACTCGATTCAGCAGCTTGAAACTCTCTTGCGGCCGCTCGTCGAAAAGTTTCGTGACGCCGGACACGAGCTATACCTCGTCGGCGGCCCCGTGCGCGACGCATTCTTGGGCAGGCTGGGCAATGACTTGGACTTCACCACGTCTGCCCGCCCCGAGGAGACGTATCTCATCCTAGAGGAGTTTGGCGAGACGGTATGGGATACCGGCATCGAATTTGGCACCGTGGCGACGGTGAAGGCGGGCCAGCAGATCGAGATTACGACTTTCCGCGCTGACCTCTATGACGGCGTGACCCGCAACCCCGAGGTCACTTTCGGCGAGACGATCGAGGACGACTTGGTGCGTCGTGATTTTAAGTGCAACGCGATGGCCGTGCGCTTAGGCGTTGAGGATGGGGCTATGACCACCGAGTTTGTTGATCCGGTGGGCGGCTTCAATGATTTAGTTAATCAATGGTTGGATACGCCCCAGGAACCGGAGATTAGTTTCCGTGATGATCCTTTGCGAATGCTGCGGGCTGCCCGCTTCGTTTCCCAGTTAGGGTTTCACGTGGAACAACGCGTCTTCGATGCGATGCGCGACATGGCCGATCAGATTCAGCGCATCACCGTGGAACGCATCCAGGTGGAGCTGGACAAGCTGATGCTGGGTGCGGCACCGTGGGATGGCATCGACCTGCTCGTTGAGACGGGCTTGGCGGATTATGTGCTGCCGGAGGTTTCCGCCTTGCGTATGACTCCCGACGAGCACCTGCAACACAAGGATGTCTATCGCCACTCGCTGACCGTGCTGCGCCAGGCCACCGAGCGCGAAGACGACGGCCCCGACTTGGTGCTGCGCTGGGCCGCGTTGCTTCACGATATCGGCAAGCCAGACACCCGCGCCCGCAAGGAAGGCGGAGGCGTGAGCTTCCATCACCATGAGGTGGTGGGTGCGAAGCTCGCCCGCAAGCGGCTTCGGGCGCTGAAGTATCCGAAGGCGACCACGCAGGATATCTCCCAGCTGGTGTATCTGCACATGCGGTTCCACGGGTTTGGTGAGGGACAGTGGACGGACTCGGCCGTTCGTCGATACGTGACCGATGCTGGGGACCTACTCCCCCGCCTCCACAAACTTGTTCGCGCAGATTCCACCACGCGCAATCCGAAGAAGGCCGCGCGGCTGCAGCGCACCTATGACCACTTGGAGGAGCGCATCGCGGAGATTGAGGAGAAAGAGGACCTCGCACGTGTGCGCCCCGATCTCGATGGCAACGAGATCATGCAGATCCTGGACCTGAAGCCTGGCCCTGATGTCGGTAAGGCGTGGAACTTTATGAAGGAGCTGCGCCTGGAGCGTGGGCCGCTGGATCGTGACGAAGCCATTGCGGAACTAAAGCAGTGGTGGGAAGGTAGGAAAGATGAGTGACTACTTCTACGCGGATCGCCTATTTAACGCCTTAGAGCGCGAAGAGCCTGAGGCGGGCATGCTACTCGTCGCGGCGCCCGGAATGTTGAGCCCCGAGTTTTCCCGCAGCGTGGTGCTGGTCATCGAGCGTGACGCGGAATCGACCTTCGGCGTCATTCTTAACCAGCGCAGTGAGCTGGCGGTGTACAACGTGCTGCCGGACTGGCTGCCCGCGGTGGCCAAGCCTCAGGCGATGTATATCGGTGGGCCGCTGAGCCAGCAGGCCGCCGTGGCGTTGGGTGTGACGAAGCCCGACGTCGATATTGATGCCCACCCGCACTTCACGCGCTTAGCCAACCGCTTGGTGCACGTGAGTCTGGGTGCTCAGCCACACGAGGTGATTGAGGACCTCGACGGCATGCGAATCTTCATGGGTTACTCGGAGTGGGCGCCAGGTCAGCTCGAAGATGAGATCGAGCGCGGCGATTGGTACGTTGCCCCGGCCCTTCCCGGCGATGTGATTGCGCCAGCGGCGGCCGACCTCTGGGGCGACGTGTTGCGCCGGCAGCCGTTGCCTTTGCCGCTGTTTTCCACCTTCCCCCATAACCTCGAGGACAATTAGAAGTGGGTCAACCGTGAATGTTTCACGTGAAACAACGCCAGACGAAGGCGAAGGAAACACGCTCCACGAAATCAAAGAAGGCATCCGCGAAACCTGGGCGGTCGGACTCGGCCTAATCCCGTTGGGCTTAGCCTTCGGTCTCCTCATGGCGCAGTCCGGCTTCGCGTGGTGGTGGACCCCGATCTTCTCCATCGTCATCTTCGCCGGCTCGATGGAATTCCTCGCGATCAGTATGGTCACCTCCGGCGTCGGCCCCCTCTCCGCCGCGTTCACCGGCTTCATGGTGAACTTCCGACACATCTTCTACGGCCTCACATTCCCCTTGCACAAGGTGAAGTCCGTGCCCGGCAAGGCCTATTCCGCGTATGCGCTTATCGACGAGGCCTACGCCATCGTCTCAGCACGAGATCCCCGGAAGCCACTGAGCGGCACGCGCATTCTCACCATCCAGATTCTGCTCCACCTCTTGTGGTTAGTGCCTGGCATTGTGGGCGCTCTCGTTGGCGAGATCATCCCACCCGGTCTCAAGGGAATGGACTTCGCGCTGACAGCACTATTCGTCGTGCTGGCGTGGGAGGCGTTTAAGAACAACCGCGATTATTCCCTGCCCGTGATCGCCGCGGTGCTCGCCATCATCGTCGGGCTAATCGCCCCGGGGTCGATCATGATGATTGCGCTGAGCGCCTATTTCCTCATTTTGATCGCACGCTATATGTCGCCACGTCTCGACGGGCTAATGACCTGGCGCCGTCCCGACGACACCATGGCGAAGGAGGTCTGATGTACGGGCTTCCAGAGGGCGTCACGCTTGGCATGGTGCTGGCGGTGCTGATCCCGGTTGGGATTGTCACTGTCGCCCTGCGCGCACTCCCCTTCTTCTTTCTGAAGCTGCTGAAGGGCAATAACTTCATCGCCTCGCTGGGCTTGATGATGCCCGTCGGCGTGATGATCGTTCTCGTGGTGTACACGATCTTCGGGCAGCTTTCCGCCCCAGGTGGCCTCCTGGCCTCCCTGCTGGGCGTCGCCGCGACTCTGTTGCTGCACTGGTGGAAAGGCGACAGTGGCCTGTCGATCCTTGGTGGCACTGTCGTCTACATGCTGCTGGTTAATCTAGTGTTTTAGAACTCGGGGAACTTGGCACGCACTTCCGCCCACAGTCCCTCGAACTCTTCCGGGCTGAGGTGCTCAGCCTCAATGCCCTCAAACTGGTCGTAGGTGTTGGGGTGTGGCACCTGCTCTAGGGGCTCGTTCGCCTGGCCGACGATCCGTCCGTCAGCGAACGCCCCCATAATCGTCTCGTCCGGTGCCAGTTCGATCATGCGCACCATGGTGCAGCTTTCCGACGAGATCTCCTGCAGCTCGGCGATCGTGATCAGGGTGCCGGCACCGGGGACGGTGAGGGTGGTGCGAACAAAATGTTTCACGTGAAACTCCTTAAGCGAGAGCGGTGGACTGGTTGCGGGCATCGTCGGCACGCCCATAACGGGCCGCAAGCCACGAGCAAATCATCAACTGTACCTGGTGGTAGATCATCAACGGCAAGATCAACAAGCCCAGGGAAGCACCGCCGAAGATCACGCTGGCCATCGGCAAGCCGGTTGCGAGCGACTTCTTGGAGCCACAGAATTCAATAGCGATGACATCCCCTCGTGGGAAGCCAAGGCGAGCCGAGATCACGCGCGTCAGCCACAGCATGAATACAACCAAGAGCGCCGAGAACACCACGAGGAAAATGACCTCCCACACAGCAACACTTGACCACACGCCTGCCACCATGCCCGAGGAAAAAGCCGAATAGACCACCATCGTGATCGACCCGCGGTCCACCACTTTCGTCGCCTTGCTTGCCGCGGCGCCAGCCACTCCGGGGATGAAGTAGCGCGCCAACTGACCCAGCACGAACGGCAGCAGTAACAAGAGGGCGATATCGATGAACACTTGCGCGTCCACGTGGATCCCGTCCCCGGCGCCCATGATGAACATCACCAGCAGCGGCGTGAAGAAGACGCCGGCTAGGTTGGAGAGGCTCGCCGCCACGATCGCACCCGAAACGTTCCCGCGCGCGATCGAAGTAAACGCCACCGAAGATTGCACGGTGGACGGCACCAAGGTGAGATACAAGATCCCCTGATACAAGCCGTCGGAAATAAACAGTGTGAGCGGCCGCAGCAGCACACCAACAATCGGATAGAGGACGAAGGTAAACGCCAAAATAGTCAGATGGAGTTTCCAGTTCGTCAGTCCCTTGAGCGCTTCGCTCGTCGATAAGCGTGCCCCATAGAGGAAGAACAGCAGGGCGATCGCGAGGTTCGTCGCAAGCGAGAACCACTCTGCGAATTCGCCGCGTGCGGGCGCGATGATGGCGACGATGACGGCCAGGATGATCAAGACGATCAGTGGGTCGACGTTTTTGATTCTGGAGAGCATGACCGTCAGTCTACGGCAGGCTACGCTGGCCGTATGACGAATGTGAGACTTGCAAGACCGATGACTCTGCGCGGACTGACCATCCGCAACCGCATGTGGGTGCCACCCATGTGCCAGTACCACGTGCGCGCCCAAGATGGTGTGCCGGAACCCTGGCACCTTGTGCACTACGGGTCCCTCGCTGCGGGCGGATTCGGGTTGATCATTGCGGAATCGACCGGCATCGTGCCTGAAGGCCGCATTAGCCCCGAATGCACTGGCATCTGGAACGACGAGCAGGTCGAGGCCTGGCGCGGAATCGTGGACTTCGTGCACAGCCAAGGGGCGGCGATGGGCGTGCAATTTAATCATGCGGGGCGCAAGGCGTCCACGATCCCGATGCGCCCCGGCCTCGGCAGTGGCACGGTGCCTATCGACGAGGGCGGCTGGGAAACGGTGGCCCCCTCCCCCATCGCCGCCGACGGCCAGGACACTCCGCGGGAGCTCACAACAGAGGAAGTCCGCGCATTGCCCGAACAGTTCGCCGCGGCTGCGGAGCGCGCCATGGCCGCCGGTTTCGACACCGTGGAGCTCCACGCTGCCCACGGTTATCTGCTGCACCAGTTCCTCTCCCCGCTCACTAATCAGCGTGAGGATGAATATGGCGGCGATTTTGAGGGCCGCACCCGGTTGCTCCTCGAGACCGTCGATACCGTCCGCGGGGTGCTTAACGACGATACGCCACTGCTGGTGCGTTTGTCGGCCACCGACTGGACGAAGGGCGGCTGGCTGCTCGAGGACTCGGTGCGCCTGGCGCCGATCTTAAAGGAGCGGGGCGTGGACTTGATGGATATTTCTACAGGCGGTAACGTGCGCGCGAAGATTCCCGTGGAACCTGGCTACCAGGTCCCCATGGCCTCCGCTGTTCGTGAGACCGGCATGCCGACGGCGGCGGTCGGGCTGATCACCAACCCCGAGCACGCCGAGTACATCTTGGAAGACGGGCACGCCGATGCGATCCTGTTGGGGCGTGAGGCGCTGCGCAATCCACAGTGGCCGAACCACGCCCTCAAGCAGTTGGGTGCGGAGGATCTTCCGTTCGCGGAATCCTACTTCCGCGCCTGGTGATGAGCCCGGCTACTTCGCGGTGACAGTGCCGCCCTCGTGGGTGGCTTCTGCCGGGTAGAGCGGGTCGCGCGCCACCCCGGAAATCACAGCACCGTCGACGATGCTGAATACGGAATCGTGGGCGGTGCAGCGCACCGTGTCGCCTTCGACCTCGGTAATCTTATTCCTCTGGTGGGGGCAGGCGGAAGAGTAAGCCACGAATTGGCCCTCGGTCGGCTGCGCGATGATGAACTGATCCAAAATCACAGCAGAGCCCACCGGTACCTCTGTGGCGGCCACTTCCTCAGAGGGGGATTCGCCACAGGCTGCGAGGAATGCACCGGCAAAAGTGGTAGCGGTGCCCAACAGAAACATTCGACGTGAACAAGTCATGCTTCTAGTATGCCTTCTCGTTTTAGCGAATGTCTCTCTTTGCAGACCCGGCTAACCCAAATATGGCGAAGGCCACGCCGGCAGCACCCATGGCCGCCGGGATCCACCACTGATCAGATCCTGGCTCCAGCGCGTGCGTTAATGGTGATAGATCGATGACCCACCCAGGAAGCTGGAGGATTTCACCCATGAGTGTGACAACCGCCGATAAGGCCAGTGGCGCCCAAGCCCACCCGCTCGCCCCCGGCATCCACCCAATGATTGCTACCGCGATACCCACCAGCACGACTACCGCGCCCAGCAGCGACCACGACGCCCACGCAAGAGCCGAGTAATCGTCGTCAAGCGTCTGTTTCTGCGTGGCCAACCCAAGTGCGCCTGAAGCGTGCATGACGGCGATCAGCCCCAGTACTGAGGTCATCGCAATCGTTGTCGCAGCGGCCAGGGGTGCGTATCGACGAACACCCGTGGAGCGCTGTACGTCCACGATGCGAGCTTTCTCCTCCGCGCGATAGCTGGTGATCTGCCCGATGCCGGCCGCCGCGATCATGATGGCGACCATTTGGCAAATATAGGAGATGAAGGCCTGGTAGGCGTCGGTGCCACCGAGGAGGTCTCGGAATACTTGGCCCGTGGTGTCATCGCCGCCTATGAGGGTGGCGATATCTCCGGATAGTGACATGAGGAACGCTGTGGTGATGGCGACGATGATCGCCCACGCGATGATGCCGCCTTTGTTGAGCATCCAGCGCAGGTGCACGATTCCGTGTACGGATCGGGAGCGGTGAACCTTGCTCCGGCGCGGGAGGTAGCCTTCGCCGAATGTACGGCGTGACTCAGCGAACCCAATGAGACCGATGGCAGCGAGGCACACGACTGCGAGAATAGCAGCGTGGCCCATATCGTTCTCGGTGAAGGGGCCGATGAGTTCCCGCCATCCGAGGGGGCTGAGCCAATTGAGCCACGCGATTTCTTGCGTGTCTGCGACCATGCGAATGACGTAGGACACCGCCACGCTGATTAACGCGGCTTGCGTCAGCCTCGACGCATCGTTGACCAGGAGCAAGGCCATCTGCGCGAACAGGGTTGCCCCGATCAGCATCAGCGTGAGCGTGATCCCGAAAGCGATTGCTCCGTCGGAAGGTATTTCATCCCGGGGCAACGGTAGAGCCAGCAGGATAAGTGCTGACGCTGCACCAAGAGTAATCGCCGAGGTGACTCCGGTGATGGTAGCCGCGGCCCACGGCGTGCTAGCCTTGATTCCCGTGGAACGCGTCAATTCGCTCAGGCCCGTGTGCTCCGGTCGGCGGTAGAGATCGACCATCAGCAGGGCGACCATGATGGCGCCGAGGAGACCGGCCCACATCGCCGCTTCCCACGTGGTCATTTGACCGACGGTTCCGGGCTTGTCGATTAAGCCGTAGATGGCGCGCGTGCCAACGTTATTTTCCATGCCTTGGACAATTCCTTGTCGGCTGGAAAGTTCTGGATAGTATTCGTAATAGGCCACGGGGAAGATGGCGATGATCGCGAGGATCGGCACCATCCACCCGAGGAGGTAGCCGCGCTTCAGGCGGAGGTTCAGTCGTGTCTGTGTAAGTACTTCCCGCATGGCTACTCCCCTGTCTCATAATGGCGCATGAAAATTTCCTCAAGGCTCGCCGGTTGGGTTTCGATGTCTGTCGCGTTGGCATCCAAGAGAGTTCTTAACGTGTCGGGGACCTTGTCGCGTTCGACGGTGAGTGTCGTTCGCCCGAGCTTGTCGACGACCACAGCGCTGTCCCCTAGCTCTCGTCGAAAAGCATCCGCCGTTTCACGTGAAACATTGGCAGAGACCGAATGTGTTGATAAGTGACGTAATTGACGAATTGTTCCGCGCTCTACCACATGGCCAGATTTAATCACTGTGACGTAATCACATAGTTTCTCTACTTCGCTCAAAATATGGCTCGAGAGTAAAACTGTCGCCCCGTTCGAGTGTTCTTTACGAACTTCGTCGACGAACACTGATTCCATCAGTGGGTCAAGCCCCGCTGTGGGCTCATCCAACAATAGGAAATCAGCTCCGAATGAAAGGGCGGCGATGAGACTCACCTTTCTTCGATTACCGGTTGAATAGTCCCGAGTCTTCTTCGTGGGGTCCAGGTTGAAGGCGTCGATAAGTTCGTCCTCGCGCTTCCTGTCCGTGGGTACGCTCCGCAGCGATTCGAGAGCCCGAAGAGTCTCAGCGCCGGTCAACGTGGGCCACAAAGAAACATCGCCGGGGACGTAGCCGACGCGCTTTAATACTGAGGGCTCTCGATCCGGGGCCACACCGAGTATGCGAACCGTGCCCGAAGAAGGCGCAAGCACGCCGAGCAGGGTCCTTATCGTTGTCGATTTTCCAGAACCGTTGGGTCCGAGGAATCCATGAATGCTGCCGCGATCGACGGTGAGTGAAAAATCGTCGAGCGCACGAAAGTCGCCGAATGTCTTTGTTACGTTGAGAACTTCTATCGCCGGTTCCATGTATTTTCCTAAGATTGGATGGCGATGTTTCACGTGAAACAAAGCCAAGGCAGTGGGATATACCACCAGCTTAAACATTGTTTGATGTGGAACAAGTGAAAGTATTGTTCAAGAAGCCTGCTTCCTCTACCATCAGATACTGTGCAATATCCGGATCAGGTTGCGCATCTGCGAAAGCGAAACGAATTATCGCTGGGCGAGGCCGCCCTGATCGGCATCCCGGCGGGAATCGGTCTGGCCTTATTAGGTGAAACGACGATCGGCGTCATCATCGCTTTCACCCTAGCCATCGTCGCGGGGATCGGATTGGATAAAAGTGGCCGATTTGCCGGGGCGACGGCTTACCAGGATGAATTCCGCAGTACCGACTATTCCCCCATTCAGCGATTTTCGCCCCTAGTGGGCCTGATGGCGACTGTGTTCCTTGCCGCGAATGCGCCGTTCGACTCTTTGGTAGAAATTGGCGTTTCAGCGGAGCTTCAGCACGTGGTCTCAGCCATAGCCGCAATTGGCACAATCTCTGTGGGTCTTAAGTTCGAATCGGCGCGGTCGCACAAAATGGGTCGACGCCGGCTCGCGGCGCTTCAGTCTAAGCAGAAGGGGCTTAGCGACGAAGCCCTCGTCCCCTCCCCTAGGCATATGAAGGTGATCTCCGCGATAGTGGCAATCGGTGCAGTAGACGGGATGCGCACAAGCTTGACTGAAATAAGCCGTTTGTTGGGCTACGATGCAATTACCGAAATCAAAGAGTTGGAGAAGGCGGGCTACCTCAACTTGCAGCGACAGTATGGCTGGAGGGGTGAAACGACTTACGAGGTCACTTTGATCCGCATCCCCTGAGATGTTTCACGTGAAACAAGAACAAGCAAACGGCCCCAGCGACTAAAGCGCCGGGGTCGTCGAAAAGCGATACGCTACTTCTTCGTCGCTTCCTTCATCGCGGAGACGAACTCGGCGAGCTCCGCCTTCAGGGCCGCCATGTCAGTAACCCGACCAGGCTCTGGATGTGTGCCCTCAACGTACTTGTTGATGATCTTGGTGATCGCGGAGCCGGAGATCGCGCCAGAAGCACCAGCATCGATCGCCTCGCGTACGTGGGCTGGGGTGGAAATGCCGAAGCCCAGCAGAACGGGCGCGCCGCCATAAGACTTCACGTTGTGGACGACGTCGCGCAGGCCGGTGGTCTGAGATTCGTTCTCCGTGCCGGTCACACCGTCGCGGGATACCGCGTAGATATAACCCTTGGAGTGCGCAGCGACGCCCTCAAGAGTCTGAGGCGTTGCCTGGGCCGGGGCAATAAAGATCGGATCGATCCCATGACGCTGTGCCGCCTCGACGAAGGGCTTCCCTTCGCGGACGGGGACATCAGGCACGAGAATCGAATCCGCACCGGCCTCCTTGAACTCCTTGTAGAAGGTGTCAAAGCCACGCACGAACGGGACGTTCGAGTAGATCAGCATGCCGATCGGCAGGTCCGGGTATTCGGAACGAATCGTCCGAATCTGGTCCAGGGCCTTATCCACGGTGGCTCCTCCGTCGAGGGCGCGGACGTGGGCGCCCTGGATGGTTGGGCCATCGGCGATGGGGTCACTGAAGGGAACGCCAAGCTCCAGGGCATCCGCGCCCGCATCGATAACGGTCCGCAGGATCTCCAGTGCATCCTCCGGGGTGGGGTCCGACAGCATCAGGAATGGGACGAATGCGCCCTCGTTCTTCTCAGCAAGGTCGGCAAAAGCCTTCTCATAACGGGTGGTCATGCCTAGTCCTCCTTCAGGACGTAGTCGGGGTTCGCCTCGAGGGTGCGGCGGACATGGTCAACATCCTTGTCACCCCGGCCGGACAAGGACACCAAAATGGTGATGTCTTCGCCCGCAGCATCTGCGTCTTCGGCGCGCCTCAGAGCGTAAGCGAATGCGTGAGATGACTCCAACGCCGGAATGATCCCCTCGTAGCTAGACAACATCTGGAAGGCCAGCAGGGCCTCCTTGTCGGTGATCGGCACGTACTTCGCGCGACCGGTCTGGGCAAGGTGCGCGTGCTGCGGGCCCACCGCTGGGTAGTCCAGCCCAGCAGAGATGGAGTAGGACTCTTCGACCTGGCCGTCGTCGTTACGCATCAGGTAGGAGCGGGTGCCGTGCAGAATGCCGATATTGCCTTCGGCAATCGCGGCGCCGTGCTTCCCGGAATCGACGCCTTCGCCGCCGGGCTCCGTGCCGACGAGCTCCACTCCCTCATCATCGATGAAGTCAGAGAAGATGCCGATCGCGTTGGAACCGCCACCCACCGACGCAACGACAACATCAGGAAGCGCGCCGGTACGTTCTAGCATTTGCTCCTTCGCCTCTTCGGCGATCACGCGGTGGAAGTCACGCACGATCGTCGGGAACGGGTGCGGGCCGGCAGCAGTGCCCAGCAGGTAGTGCGTGTCGTGGAAGTTAGCGGTCCAGTCACGCAGCGCCTCATTCACCGCGTCCTTCAGCGTGCCGGAACCGGAGTCAACACCGACGACCTTCGCGCCCATCAGTTCCATGCGGAACACGTTCGGCTGCTGGCGCTGAATGTCCTTCGCGCCCATGTAAATCACACACTCAAGATCTAGTAGCGCACATACCAGTGCGGTCGCGGTGCCGTGCTGGCCGGCGCCGGTCTCGGCGATGATCCGCGTCTTGCCCATCTTCTTTGCAAGCAGCGCCTGGCCGATCACCTGGTTGGTCTTGTGGGCACCGCCGTGAACGAGGTCCTCGCGCTTTAAAAAGATTCGCGCGTGGCTGGACTTCGAGCCCTTGTCCTTCGTCGAGCGCGGAAGGTTGAAGCACTCGGTTAGCGGGGTGGGACGCCCCAAGTAATCGCGCAGAATGCAGCGGTAGTCCGCCATGAACTTCTCATCATTCCACGCCTCCACAAAAGCCTTTTCCAGTTGGTCAAGGGCGGGCATGAGCGACTCGGGCACAAATTGGCCACCGAATTCGCCAAAATAGGCCGGCAGGATCGTCGCTCCGCCGTCACGGAAATTATCAGTCATTACAGTTTCCTTTTTTGATCTGTCTAGTAAGAGAAGGTGCGGATGGTCTGGAAAGCTCGTCGGATAGCACCGGCATCCTTGCGCCCAGCCCAGACTCCGGCATCGCTGCCGTACTCCAGCCCAGAGTTCAGGTCCAGGCCGGCGGTGCCCACGCGCAACGCCTCTTCGATATTGTCCAGGTTCAGCCCACCGGCTAGGAGCGCCTTCTGTTTCACGGCATCGGGCACGGTAGACCAGTCGAAGGTCGTGCCGGACCCGCCATCCTTGGCATCGAGCACGAGCTTATCGACGATCGGCTCAAGCGCCTCCGCGACTGCGGGGCCATCGGCCTCTGTCATGGAGACGGCGCGCCAGATCTCCACCCGCTCCCCTACCTCAGAGCGAGCTGCCTCAACGAATTGCTTCTCGGCGTCGATGCTGCCTTGATACGGGGCGTGAAGCTGGATCGCTTTCACGCCATCGAGGGCGAGCTCGGCAAAGCCAGAGGAGCGGCGGCTCACGGCCACGTAGTCCAGGCCGGGCTCGTGGGCGATGATCTCTTCGGCCGTTTCACGTGAAACATTGCGCGGACTCGCCTCTTCAAAGATCAGTCCGCCATAAACAGCGCCTGAAGCCTTCGCCGCCTGGGCTGCGGACCAGTCAGTCAGACCGCACACCTTATTCGGGCCGTAAACGAGCTCGCGTGCAGCGCGATCGATATCTGGCTGGCTGGTCAGCTGCGAGCCCACAAGGTACGCGTTGGAGTGCCCACTGAGCTGGCGAACGGTTTCCGTATCGCGGATGCCGGACTCGGAAACGACCACGGCATCGTCGGGAAGCAAGGCCGCCAGCCGCGCAGAACGGTCCAGATCGATCGAAAGATCATGGAGGTTGCGGTGGTTGATCCCGAAGATTTTCGCACCCAAACGGATGGCGCGTTCCACCTCCTCCTCGTCGATGACCTCGGTGAGAACGTCCAGCCCGAAACGGTGCGCCTCGTCGGCAAGCTCGGTGTATTCCTCGTCGTTAAGCACGCTGAGCATGAGCAGGATCGCGTCGGCGCCGTAGTAGCGCGCGGCGTGCACCTGTACCTTGTCGATGACGAAGTCCTTGCACAACACGGGCAGGTGGGACTCCGAAGCGACCGTCGCCAGGTGGTTATAGTCGCCGCCGAAGCGGTCCGGCTCGCACAGCACGGAAATGCCGGACGCGTAGCGGGAGTAAATGCGCGCGATCTGGCCGGGCTCATAATGCTCGCGGATCAGACCCAGTGAGGGCGAGGAGCTCTTGCACTCCATGATGAAGTTATTGGCGCCGCGTCCCCCGCGCGCCAGGGAATCGTAGAGCGAACGCTCGGACTTCGGGAGCGTATCGACGTCCACGTGAGCAATGCGTGCCCGGATCTCTTCGAGGTGGCCACGACGGCCCTCCACGATGCCTTCAAGAACGGTAGGAAGTTTAGCCACCGTAATTCGCCTCCTCGTGCTTTGCCAACCAATTCTTCACAGTGTCATCTTCCAACATGGCGATGGCCTTCGCCGCGCCATCCTTGATGCTGTCCGCGTCCCCGTTGAGGTAGAACATGGCACCCGCGGTGGCGGCGGTCGCGTCGCGGTGCGCCTTCTTGCCTTCGCCGGCGAAGGTGGCGCGCATCAGGCGGGCGTTCTCTTCGCCGTCGCCGCCACGCAGATCTTCCAGCGTGTGGCGCTCCAAGCTTAGGTCCTCCGGAGTGACGGTGTAGTTCTTGATCTCACCGTCTCGGGTCAGCTCCCAGACCTGGGTCTCACCGTGAACGGCGATCTCATCGGTGCCCGCGCCGTGGACGACGAGGGCGCGACCGCGGCCGAGCTCGCGCATGGTCTCGGCGATGACCTGGCCCTGGGCCGGGTTCGCGATGCCCATGATCTGGTACTCCGGGCGCGCAGGCGACAGCAGTGGGCCCATCGTGTTGAACAGGGTGGACACACCCAGCGCCTTACGTACCGGCTGCACGTGCGCGATCGCCGGGTTATAAGCAGGGGCGAAGAGGAACGTGAAGTTCGATGCCTCAAACTGGCGCACGGCACGCTCGGGGTCCAGGTCCAGCGGAATGTTCAGCGCTTCCAGCACGTCAGCGGAGCCGGACTTCGAGGAGACGGAACGGTTACCGCACTTGACCATCTTCACGCCACCAGCAGCAGCGGTGAGCGAGGCGGCGGTGGTGATGTTGATGGTGTTTGCGCCGTCGCCGCCGGTTCCGGCGGTATCCATCAGGCCCTCGCCGGTGATGGGGAATGGGCGGCCAGCGGCCAGGAAGGCCTTGGAGGCACCGGCGATATCTTCAAAGGTTTCGCCACGGGTGCGGATGGTGGCCAGGAGCGCGGCGATGTGCACATCGTCGTAATCGCCAACCGTCAACGGGGTGAATGCCTCGATCGCTTCGTCGAGGGTGGGGTTCTTGTTGTCCAAGAACCGCTTCAAAATTTCTTGGGACTTGTCACTTGCCATGAGTTAGTTACCTTCCTTGGATGAACTGGAATTGCTAAGCAGCGTTTGCACGCAACGATTAAGGATTGTCGGCCCCGCTGGTGTCAGGATCGACTCTGGGTGAAACTGCAGGCCAATCGCCATTTTATCGGCGGTTTCAGCGGCCATGATCACAGGCCCAATGTCAGTGTTGGTGGTGGCCAAGGAGACCACACCCTGCGGGCACTCCACCGCCTTCGAACCCAGCGAGTGGTAGCGGGCCACCGGCACCTTCCGGCCCACATGTTCGGGCAGCTCCGCAACAGCGTCCGCAGCTAGACCCTCAAACACTGGATGCGCCACTCCACTATTGGTCAGCTCCATGACCTCGGACTTACCGTGGACGGGCCCGCAGGGTTCCACCTTGCCGCCATAGTGTTCCAGCAGCGCCTGGAATCCCAGGCAGATCCCCAGAACCGGGATGCGGCGGCGCAGGGCCTCGTCGAGAAGCGACATCATGCAGCCCGCGTCGGCCGGGTAGCCGGGCCCGGGCGACAAGATGATCAAGGCGGGGTCCGCGTCTAGGACTGTCTGCATGGGTACCGTGTTGCGGAAGACCTTGAAGTCGTAGCCGTGCAGGGCGTCGACAAGGTTGTAGACGAAGGAATCGTGGTTATCTAGAAGGACAATCTTGCTCATCGCACAACCTCCAACTGTGCATCGGCGGCCAACGCGATCGCGTTGAGTACCGCATAAGCCTTGTGCAAGGTCTCATCGGCCTCGCTCTGCGGGTTGGAATCGCGCACCACGCCGGCGCCCGCCTGCACGGCCGCCACTCCCCCACTGACGAATGCGGACCGAATGATGATGCAGTTATCCATATCGCCATTACCACGCAGGTACCCGATGGCACCGCCATAAGAACCACGGCGACGGCCCTCCACCTGGCGCAGCAGCTCCGTGGCCCGCAGCTTCGGGGCGCCGGTCAGCGTGCCCATGTTCATGCAGGCACGGTACGCGTCGAGGGCGTCCAGATCGTGGTCCAGGGTGGCCGTCACGCGGCTGACCAGGTGCATCACGCGCGAATAGCGGTCCACCTGCAGCAGATCCTCCACCGTGCGTGTACCAGGCACGGCCACACGCGCCATATCGTTGCGCGCTAGGTCCACCAGCATGGTGTGTTCGGAGATCTCCTTGGCATCGGTGCGCAGTTCGAGCTCCATGCGGATATCCAGCTCATTGTTGATGGAGCCATCGTCGTTAAGCCCGCGCGGACGCGTGCCGGCGATCGGGTACAGCTGCACCTGACGGTTGGAATGATCGAACTTCAAATTCGATTCCGGGCTGGCCCCGAACAGCTCATACTGCTTGCCGGCGCGATCGATCCCGCGCGAATAAAACATGTACGGGCTGGGGTTGGTCTCGCGCAGCTGGCGGTAGGCGGCGAACGCATCGACGCACTCCGCGGTAAACGTGCGCGCCGGGACCACCTGATAAATATCGCCGTTATAAATGTTCTGCTTCAGCGCCTCGATCTGCTCGCGGAACTGCGCGTCCGGGATGTCGGTGGTCACGGTCAGCGTCGAATTTGGGTTCTCGGCGGCAGCATAAGAGTGAGTTGAGTCTGGCTCAGCAGCATCGATTTGCGCAGCGTACCGGTCGATTCGCTTATCGACGAGGTCCCCCGCCAACTGCACCCCTGCAAGGTGAGCGGTTTGCGACTGGTGATCAATGGTCAGCACTACCTCTGCCAGGATGAACTGATAATCCGGGTACGTGTTCACGGACTCCTCGACGGAGGGAAGCTGCTCGAAGCTCTCCAGGAAATCGAAAGCCATGCCGCCTGCCAGCATCGGCAACTCTTGGTCCTGGTAACCGGCATCGCTCGTGAGCTTGCGCAGCACCTCCACGGAACTTATGGCGGTGAGTCGCTCGCGCTCATCGCTTGCCGTGGAGACCGGGAAGTCGTAGGTGTTCGGCCCGGTGGCGTAGTCCGCCAGCTGGCTGCGGAGGCGCTGGGCAATCAGGTGGCCGGAGTCTGTCAGTGGCTCCACGGTGACCTTGGTGCCGTTGCAGGTGACCCGCACACTGGAGTCCAACACGGCCACGGACTGCAGGCCGGACTTCGTCGTAATGTCCGCGGACTCAAGCAGCAGCGAGTCAGTCGACTCCGTACCACCTATATGAGCAAACAAACTGGAAGCGTCAGCGTGGTAGCGCACGTCGCGTCTGACCACGCGTGGCTGAAAATTTTCCATCAGTACTCTTTCACAATCGTCGGGCGGCTTGCTGTGGCCGGTCCCCCGCTGCGCTGTGGGTACTTTGGTGGAAACAAAAAGACCCGCTGCGCTAGGAAACCTAGCCGGCGGGCCGTTAATTCTTGATGCTCGAAATCAGGGGCTCGCCGATTAAGCGCGCCACCACCACTGTGCGGAAGTCAGTTTCGTTTCGATCACGTAAGCAACCATATAACCAAGAAGTGAGCTGTGCAACTTTTATATGCGCGTCTACTATTCGCGCTCGTCGGACTGCCCGGCCGCTCGTCGTAAAGCGTCCAAGTCCACAGCCGGGGACTCAGGCTGCGGCGCGGGTTCAGGCTCTGCCTTCTGCGCCTGGTCCAGCAGTGCCGCGGTGCGCGCACCCATGTTTCCGCCAACGGAGAGGAAGATGATGGCAAGCACCGCCGCCACCACGGGCGCCAACCACAGCCAGCCGCTAGCGATCCACACGAAAGCCGCGCCGAACAGCAAGGCCACGCCGGCGAGGATCGAAAACGGGCCCGTCACTTTGTGCGCCTGGGTCCACACCGCTTCCTCCTGGCGGACCTCCCGCACACGCAAACCGATATAAGAATTGCCCTTCAACCTGCCGGTCGCCGCCAACATGCCCAACACGATGAGCACGACTGCGACGATGATGAAGAGAATGGTGACGATGAGGTTAGCGGTCATGGCCCAAAGTCTAGCGGGCGGGCGTACCTTTTCTTAAAAGAGTGGGACCTGGGTGCCTGCCGCGGTTTTGTGCTGGCTCTCACGCCGATGGATTTAGTGAATAAACCCACGATGGGGAACAATTGGGGCATGAAGAACACCGTCTGTGTGCTCTGATTGCTTCCATCCGTCGCAATTTTCCCGTGAAAGTATGCCCATGAACTTCAAAACCATTGCGAACTCTCTGTTGTTCAAGATCGTCATAGCGATCATCCTTGGTATCGTGTGCAGCCTCTTCTTCCCGGAGTGGCTGGCGCGCGTCTTTATTACCTTCAACACGTTGTTCGGTAACTTCCTCAACTTCTTCGTCCCCGTGCTGATCTTCGCCCTGATCACACCCGCCATCGCAGGCCTGGGTCGCGGCGCCGGCAAGTGGCTGGGCATCACCACCGGCGTGGCCTACGGCTCCACGATCATCTCCGGGCTGATCGCCTACGGCCTCTCCCTAGCCCTCTACCCCACCTTGCTGGCGGGCCAGGAGCTGAACACCAACGTGGAGGATGTCGACGAGGGTTCACTGCAGCCATATTTTGACGTTGAAATCCCAGCGCCTTTCGAAGTGATGACGGCCCTGGTCCTCGCGTTCTGCGTGGGCCTGGCGATGACCGCAGTGAAGTCCGACACCCTCTACAGCGCCTCCCGCGACCTAGAGCGCGTGATCATGAAGGTCATCGAGGCCTTCGTGATCCCGCTGCTGCCACTATTCATCTTCGGCATGTTCCTCAACCTAGGCATGAACGACAACCTGGGCTCCACCATGGCCGCCTTCGGCAAGGTCCTGGTGCTCGCCGTGATCATGACCTGGGTCTACCTGGTGATCCAGTACCTCGTGGCCGGCGCCGTCGCAGGCAAGAACCCGTTCACCGCGCTGAAGAACATGATGCCCGCGTACTTCACCGCGCTGGGCACCTCCTCCTCTGCCGCCAGTATCCCGGTCACCCTGCGCTCTACACTGAAAAACGATGTGGACCGCAACGTTGCCGGCTTCACCGTCCCTCTCTGCGCGACGATCCACCTCTCTGGTTCCATGATGAAGCTGGTGCTCTACGCCTTCGCCATCATCTACATGACCGGCATGGACGTCTCCGTGGGCAAGGCGATCGGCTTCCTGCTGATGCTGGGCGTGACCATGATCGCCGCGCCGGGCGTCCCAGGTGGTGCCGTGATGACCGCTGTCGGTCTGCTCAGCACCATGATGGGCTTCGACGAGAACATGGTCGCGCTGATGATCGCCGCCTATATCGTCATCGACTCCTTCGGCACCGCCGCTAACGTGACCGGCGATGGCGCGATCGCCATGATCATGGACCGTTTCGCCTCCGGCAAGATCGACGCCGTGCGCGACGAATACGGCTCCGACGGCGCCTACCCGTACAAGACGGACACGATCGACCAGTCACGGGAGTCACTCGGCGGATCCAGCTCTGTTTAGCTAGCTTTCGCTTATCGACGATCGCCCGTCTGGCCGCGAACCCGGTCTCCTCCTTGTGTGGGGAGGCCGGGTTTTTCGTTTCTGGTGGCGCCGCTGCCCCACCTTTCGCCTCTTTTTCGGTCCCCTTTTCTCCCCTTTTCGGCAAACTGTCGAAGCTGAACTGTTGGATTAGGGCGTTTTTGGCGGTGAGGGGCCCGGAAACTCCCCTGTTCCAACAGTTTAGTTCCAGCAGTTTACGACGGGAGGGCGCTGCTGAGCTCCTGCTCAGCGCCCCAGGCGGCCAGAGTTCATCGCTGGTTCACCAGAACGCCACCGCCGGGCCACTTCCTTGGGAAACACTAATAAATAAGGATCCCCTAGAAGGAGAGAATGAATAGCCCATGGCGAAATGGACTAAGACATTGAAGGTGCTGGCCGCAGTGACCGCCTCTGCGATGCTGGTGACTGGCTGCACAGATGACGGCGGAAACAATGAGGCAACCCCTGCAGAAGGGACCACCGCAACGTCGGCGGAGTCGTCGACAAGCGAAACCAGCGAGGCCACGGAAGTTGACCCTGTCTACGGCGAGAAGAACGGCCTAGACCTGATCGAGCTGCAGGATGACAAGCCTGAGGCCGCCCCGGTGAAGGAAAGCAACGAGCCGAACCGTGTTGCGATGAACCTGCCGGAGGATCCCTCTACCTCCATGTCCTTCAACTGGTACACCACCGACAAGCTGGATGATTCCGTGGTGCGTGTCTCGACCAGTGAGGACATGTCCGACCCGATGGAGTTTGAGGCTGACGTCGCTGAGGTCACCTCGGACTACGCGGAGCGCGATGAGAACGGCTACTACATTTACGCGTCCGTCACTACCGATGAGGACGGCAACTTCCTGGTCGATGAGAACAATGAGCCCGAAGAGGTCCTGGGCTACTTCACGGATGAGCAGATCACCCGTGACAACACCCAGTGGACCGCCGAGGGTAATAACTTGGGCTACCTGTTCCTGCAGCAGGTGACCGAGCACACCAACAAGGCCACCGCAACGGGCCTGGAGCCGGACACCCAGTACTACTTCCAGCTGGGTTCTGAGTCCGAGGGCTTCACGGACACCGGTTCCTTCCGCACTGCGGGTGCTGATGATGGCTCCTTCCAGTTCATCCAGTACACCGACACCCAGAACGCTTACTGGAACGCGAACGTGAACAACGAGGCCGCCTATGGCGCCAACACCCTTGAGAAGGCCCTGGAGACTGCCCCGGAGGCAGACTTCGCACTGCACACGGGTGACTTCGTGGAGATTGCCCAGGTGGAAGACGAGTGGGTGGACAACCTGGACATGTCCCAGGAGTCCAACATGAACCTGCCACACGCTTACACCCCTGGCAACCACGATGAGTACGTGCTGAACTACATGCGCGAAGAGCTGGGCACGGACCTGACCGCGTTCAACGAGCACACCAACGTTCCGGTGACCAACGACCAGGTCAACGGTGGTTCCTACTACTCCTTCGACTACTCCGGAGCCCACTTCGTCGTTCTGAACACGAATGACAACAAGGAGTCTGAGGACAACCCGGAGGAGGGCGCGATCGGTAAGGAGCAGATGGAGTGGGCGAAGGCCGACATCGAGGCTGCGCGTGAGGCTGGCGCCAACTGGATCGTGCTGGCGTACCACAAGCCCGTGTACTCGGCGTCCTACCACGCTCTTCAGGATGAGGACGTGCAGGTGACCCGTGAGGAGTTCGTGCAGCTTGCCGACGAGCTGGGCGTAGACGTTGTGTTGCAGGGCCATGACCACAACCTCACCCGCACCAAGTCTTTGGTGTACACCCCAGATAACTTCGCGTACGGCGAGGTTGAGGACACCGAGAAGACAGACATCGACGGCGTGGAGCACCACGTGAACCCAGAGGGCGTCACCTATGTCATCCCGAATACGTCCGGTACCAAGACCTACGATGCGATCTACCAGAAGGGTGCCGACCACGTTGCGAAGGTCCGCCCGAAGCTGGATTGGATGACCGACGAGGACACTGACCTGTGGAACGGCCTCTTCGACGTTGCCGAGCAGCCCGAGGACTCCCCCAAGTTCGAGCACAAGCACGACAATTACCGTCAGTCTGAGAAGCAGACCTTCGCGGTGTACACCGTCACCCCGGAGACGTTCACCATCGATTTCTACATCGTGGAGGGTGATCTGCACGGTGGCGAGGAGCGCACGGTGACCCTGCGCGATTCCTACGGCATCACGAAGCAGTAGCTCGCTTAACGACGAACACCCCAACCATTCGCCCGGCCTTCCCGCAATGGGAAGGTCGGGCCTTTGCGTTGGGCGCGTACCAGGTGGCTCAGTACTCCATCACTACATCGATCACTGTCATCACTTAGGTAAGTGATGCCATCACTGACAAAAGTGACGCGATAAACGGCCATCACCCCCGCAGCACCGGGAATGGCCACGGCCGCCGTGCTGCCCCGGGCGGGTGTTTCTCAAACGGGTAGCCCAGTGACACCTCAATATGCGGAACGCCGTCCACCACGGTCTCGACCGGGATGTGGAGGTGCCCGTGGACCGCTGCGCGCGCGTGATATTTCGGGGCCCAGTCACGTGTTGCTTCGGTCCCGCACCACAGCGCAATATCGGGATACCGCAGCCGCCGCGTCGGT
>NZ_JBHWRP010000076.1:0-57504 GCF_043426755.1 Corynebacterium sp.
GTCCAAGCCACCTACAATCCTTCGGGCGGCGCCTTCTAAACCAGTTCGTTTTCAGTATTGTTGAACGCATGGATACTAAGAACACCTATCTTGATCTGATCAACCGTACTGAGGCACAGCTGGATAAAATCCCGGCGCTGACCGAAAAGCAGCTCAACTACAAGGCTGCCGGCCACCCGAACTCGGTGGCGTGGAACCTGTGGCACACCGGCCGTGTGCTCGATGGCATGATCGCCCCTGTAGCCGGCACCACCCCGGTGTGGGAGGAACAGGGTTTCCGCGAGAAGTTCGGGCTGGGCGATGTCGCTGAAGGCACTGGCTTCGGGCAGTCCAAGGAAGAAGCAGCGCAGATCTATGTGCGGAAGCACTCGCTGTTGGTGGACTACATCAAGGCGGGGCTGGACCAGCTGCGCGCCTTCGTGAACAGCCTGGAAACACATCAGTGGGATGAGATTATTGGTGAATTCCATGGCAAGCCGGAGAAGCGCCAGGACCGTATTTCGCTGGTTTTGGTCGATTCGTTGCAGCATATTGGCCAGGCGGCTTTCCTTGCCGGCGCGACACACAATAAATAGTGTTATCAGGTATAGTCGGTTCGTATTCGGAGGGGAGTACCCCGACTACGGCTTCGATCGTCATCACGGGTGGCACCTAAAATAGGCAGTCACCCCGGTCGAGCCGGCCAGCCCTATCGGTAATGGTGGGGGAGACCTCCGGTCACATTCATCTACCTAAGCGACCGGAGGGTTAATACCTTTATGTCTGTGCCTTTATGGGTCTGGGTTGTCACGCTTGTCGTGATCGCCGGATTCTTCGTTTTTGATTTCTACTCTCACGTCAGAGTTCCCCACGAACCGACTCTGAAAGAGTCCGGGTTCTGGACTCTTTTCTATGTCGGCTTGGCGTTAGTCTTCGGCCTCGTCGTGTGGTTCGGTTGGGATGCCGAACATGGCCTGCAGTACTACACGGGCTATGTGACAGAAAAAGCCCTCTCAGTAGACAACCTGTTCGTGTTCGCCCTGATCATGGGAGCCTTTAAGATTCCGCGAAAATACCAACAGAAGGTGCTGCTGCTGGGCATTGTGATCGCTCTGATCGCGCGCCTGGTCTTTATTCTGCTGGGTGCTGCTGTCATTGCCGCATGGTCGGATGTGTTCTACATCTTCGCTATCTTCTTGCTGTACACCGCAATCAAGTTGATTTACGACGAGGCCACCGACCAACCGGAGACCGATCCGAACGATATGGCCATCGTTAAGTGGCTGCGTAAGGTCGTCCCAGTCACCGCTTCGTACCACGGTGATCAGCTGACGACGAAGGATCACCGCGGTAAGTTCGCACTGACCCCATTGTTCGTGGCTCTCGTAGCCATTGGCCTGGTCGACGTCATGTTCGCCTTCGACTCTATCCCTGCGATCTACGGCATTACCTCTGAGGCATACCTGGTGTTCACCACCAACGCGTTCTCTCTGATGGGTCTGCGTCAGATGTACTTCCTGCTGGATGGCCTGCTGGACCGCCTGGTCTACCTGCCGTACGGCTTGGCACTGATCCTGGGCTTCATTGGTGTGAAGTTGCTGCTCCACGCGCTCCACGAGAACAACCTGCCGTTCATTAACGGTGGCGAGAACTTGAACGTTCCAGAGGTGCCAACCACCTGGTCGCTGGTGATCATTGTGGGCATCCTTGTGATTACCGTCGTCGCGTCGTTGATTAAGGACAAGCGCGATGAGGCACAGGGCGGTAAGCGTGGCCCGAAGACCCGCATCGACTATGACGATCACGGCAACCGCCGCAAGGTAGACTCCCGCGGTCGCCACATCGAGTGGATCGATGACCCGGCCACCTCAGGAAAGGGTGACCACACTGCCACCGGTTCGCGCGATGTGGATCACTTAGAGCCTGAGCCACACCCAGACGATCTCTAAAGAACATAAAGAAAACGCCTGCCCGCACTGCAACAGAATGACAGTGGGGCAGGCGTTCGTCGTAAAGCGATCGATGTGCTGGATTAGTCCTCGTCGAAAATGTTCAGGACTGGGTTCCACTCACGCACGGTGCGTGCGGCGATGGCTTTCTCAATATGGAAGGGATCATCGTTCATGAGCTGGATGGCATCGTCGATCGACGCGGGGTCTTCCAGACGGATGATGATCAGCGCCGAGCCCAAGCCGTCCGTGTAGGGGCCGGAAGCGACCATCTTGCCCTGATCCTTCAGCGAGCCCAAGAATTCACGGTGCTTGGGGCGCAGGGCGACGATTTCTTCGGCTTCGTCGGCGTAGGTGTAATGAACTGCGAAGTATTTCATAAGGTTCATCTTAGCGGCCATGGGGTGACACGGAGCCAGATTCAACTTGTACGAGTGCAGGCAGGTAGGGTGGGGTGCGTGAAAGAGTACAGTGACAACCAATTGACAGGTGAGAAGCCTTCGAACTTTAACCTGCCTAATGTGTTGACATCTCTGCGAATCCTCTTCGTTCCTGTCTTCGCCTGGCTGGTGCTGACGCAGCAATGGTGGTGGGCGTTTGGCCTGTTCGCTCTGCTGATGGCCACCGATAAACTGGACGGCGATATTGCCAGGGCGCGAAATCTGGTGACGGACTTCGGGAAGATCGCGGACCCCATCGCAGATAAAGCGTTGATGATTACGGCGCTGGTCACACTGAATATCGCGTCGACGCTGCCGGTGTGGATGACCGTGATGATTGTGGTCCGCGAACTCGGAATTACTGTGTGGCGGATGGTGCTGCTGCGCCAAGGCAAAGTCGTGCCGGCCTCCCAAGGCGGCAAGATCAAAACCACGCTGCAAGCCTTAGGCGTCGCGCTGTACCTGTGCCCACTGCCGGATTGGATGGACATCCCCAGCTACCTGGTCATGCTGGCGGCGGTCATCGTCACCGTTGTGACCGGTATCCAGTACTTGGTTGACGGAAGGAAAGCTAACCGTGGCTAGCAAGGCCGAAGAACTCGTTGCACTGTTGAGCTCTCGAAAAGAGACCGTGAGCTTGTGCGAGTCGCTGACTGCCGGTGCTGCCTGTGCTGAAATCGCGACGGTGCCTGGGGCATCGGCTGTGCTGCGCGGTGGTCTAGTTACTTATGCCACCGACCTGAAACACAGTCTGGCCGGGGTCCCCGAGAACGTCTTGGACGCGCACGGTCCCGTGGCGGAAGAAACTGCTCGTGACATGGCCCGCGGAGTGCGCAAAGCGTGCGATTCCACGTGGGGCGTGTCACTGACTGGGGTAGCAGGTCCCGACACACAGGACGGGCATCCCGTCGGTGAGGTCCATGTCGGAGTTTCTGGGCCGCATTGGACCGCAGCGTGGCCAGCGGCCGAAGTTGTGGAACCTTCACGGGCGCGATTCGTGGTCGTCGAGACGCGTGATACCCCCTTGCATGTGCTCGCTGGGGACCGAGCCGACATCCGGCGCAGCGCGGTCGACGCCTGCCTAGACATGCTGGTGCGCGTGATCCGCGAGCAGAAGCCCGCGAGCTAAAAGTCACCAAGAACGGGAACAAATCGACGCATTGAATCGTTGGACTACATGATGGCAACTACAACAGCACTTTTAGATAAACCGACAACCATGAAGACCGTGGAGAAAACCACGCGTCAACCAGAACCTTTGCTGCGTGAGGCATTGGGGCTGTCGCTGCGGGCTTTTCGTGCGGATAAGGGAATTACTCTGCGCGATCTTGCTCAGCGTTCCAGTGTGTCGCCAGGCTACCTGTCGGAACTGGAGCGCGGACAGAAGGAAGTTTCTTCTGAGCTCCTAGCCTCGGTGTGCAACGCCCTGGGTGCGACGGTAGCTGAAGTCTTGGTCGAAGCAGCGTCGAATATGACCCTGCAGTCGATGGCAGATGAACTTGCACAAACTTCGCCGGCTGCGGCAGAAGCGTGACGCTTAAAGCTCCGCTACTATGAAGGCGTTAACGAAGATTAACGCCTGCCCCTAACACCCTCAGGAAAGGTCGGTTAAACCAGATGGCTAACCCGTTCAAGAAATTGTGGAACTACCTCATGGCGCTGTTCGATTCCAAGATCGAAGAGAACGCTGATCCAAAGGTTCAGATCGAACAAGCCATCGGTGAGGCACAGCGCCAGCACCAGGAACTGTCGCAGCAGGCGGCAGCGGTGATTGGTAACCAGCGCCAGCTGGAGATGCAGCTGAACCGTCGCCTGGGTGATATTGAGAAGCTCCAGGCTAACACCCGCCAGGCCCTGCAGTTGGCAGACAAGGCGCGCGGAGACGGCGACGAAAAGAAGGCCATCGAATACGAAAACGCCGCCGAAGCTTTCGCAGCACAGCTGGTCACCGCGGAACAGTCCGTGGAGGACACCAAGCAGCTGCACGACCAGGCTCTCCAGCAGGCGCAGCAGGCGAAGAACGCTGTGGAGCGTAATTCCATGGCGCTGCAGCAGAAGGTGGCAGAGCGCTCCAAGCTGCTCAGTCAGCTGGAGCAGGCCAAGATGCAGGAGAAGGTATCTGAGTCCCTGCACTCCATGAACTCCATCACCTCCGGCAACACTCCGAACTTGGACCAGGTGCGCGACAAGATCGAGCGCCGCTACTCCAACGCTCTGGGCAAGGCTGAGCTGGCCCAGAACTCCGTTGAGGGCCGCATGGCTGAGGTGGAGCAGGCAGGCATCCAGATGGCTGGCCACTCGCGCCTTGAGCAGATCCGTGCCGAGATGCAGGGCGAAGCCTTGGGCTCCGCGGAAAAGCCAGCGATTGAGGGCAATAACACCTCCGCGCCGCAGGCATCGAACACCGAGGTTTCGAACGACGCCGTTCAGCAGCGGATGCGCGAACTGCGCGGCGAGGCATAAAGAAACTAATCGACGACGCCACGCGCCATCAAGGCTTCGCCCAAGGCGCGTGCGCGTCGAATTGAACGGATGAGCACCGGCGTACCGAACGCCCGCAAACTCATCCCAGCCCCGCGGGCCTGACGGGCCTGCATCACTTCGTTGACGGTGTCGAGCATCAGGGGGATCAGCCGGATCGTCAAACTTAAAGACAGGCTGATGGTGTCCACAGGAAGCCCCAGTCGCCCAAGCGGACGAAGTGCTCTTTCGAGAGACTCCATCAGTTCAGCGATCGTTGTGGTCAGCGTCAAAAGCGACGCTGCAGCCACGCAGGAAAAAAGACTGATCAGCAGGCTTAAGCCATCCGCCCACGTGTTTTGCCAGACCTGGAACGCTGCAAGAAAGAGCAATAGTGGCAGCACGGGAAGCGTTTGGCTTGCAGCGGTCCGCCACGGGATGCGCGCAACTAAGTAGCCCACCGCGACAATGGCCAGCGCCACGCACGCCGTGGCGACAGTATTTGCGAAGACCGTCGTGGAAATCACAAAAACGATCAGCCCCAGCATTTTGCTCCATGCGGGGAGGCAATGCAGCACAGTGGAACCGGGGACATAAACGCCCATCGGCACGCTTCTGATCATGGGCGCGCATCCATTAAGTCGGTATAAAAACTAATCGCATCCGGCGCCGGGCCATCAAAGGTGACGGCGCCGTCGTCGATGACAAGCACGCGCTCGAAATCGTCGACCAGTTCAAGATCGTGCGTGACGACGATCAGCTGTTGCTCTAACTGCGCGAATTCACGGGCGATTCTGTGGCGGTTACGCAAATCGAGCAATGTTGTTGGTTCGTCGGCGATAATCGTGCGCGGTTCCATGACCAGGACAGCCGCGAGCGCTAAGAGTTGCTTCTCACCGCCGGAGAGCGTGTGGGGTGAGTTATCCGCAAGCTCCTCGAGGCCAAAGCGGTTCAGCATGTCGTCGACACGCTCTCGGCGTTCCTGCTTCGAAAAGGATGATTTGCGCAGGGAAAAAGCGATATCGTCAGCAACACGTGGCATGACGATTTGTGATTCTGCGTCCGAGAAGACGAAGCCGACTTGAGTGCGGATACTTTTACCGTGATCAGTGGTGGAGTGATCGTCGTAAAGCACGCGCCCGGAGGTCGGTTCGATGAGCCCGTTGATTAGCCTGGCTAAGGTCGATTTTCCTGATCCGTTGGCGCCGATGATGCCGATGCGGCGTTCTGTGAGAGTGAGCGAAATGTCGCTTAATATGACGGCGTCATCAAAAGCGACATGCGCGTGATCGAAGTGGATTGTTGGCACGATTGCTTTAGCTTAGTTCTTTCGGGCCAGATCGGGGAACGCCTGGTGGACACCCAGTGCGATGATGATCATGACGGCGACCTTCGCTCCGTCGGGGAGGATGAACGGAATCTGTGCGGCAGCGGCAGCGCTGATGGAGAGATCAGAGATGATCATCAGGCCGATGGCGCCGAAGACGTATTGGGTGAGCAGGCCGACGACGCCGGCGAGGATGAACATGCCGATGCGGTATCCCATGTTCTTGCTGGTCCGCAGCGCGCTGTAGGCGATGAGGCCGGCTAGGAGAGCGGAAATTACGTAACCGAGGAGGTAACCGGCCGAGGGGCCAGCAAGGGCGGCGAGCGTGGTGCGCCCGCCGGCCAAGACTGGGAGACCGACAAGGCCAAGAACGAGGAATAAGAGGACAGAGAGGAAGCCGCGGCGCGAACCCAAGATAAGACCGGCCAGAATGCATGCAGCGTTTTGCAACACAATGGGAACACCGGCGGTACCTACAGGAATGGCCACGAACGCCAAAACAATAATGAGGGCTGCGAAGACGGCGATATACGCGATGTCCATCGCGGCGGATCGTGATGATTTTGCCATGCGAAGAACTATAACGAAAATAGTTGCCAATCGATGAGAGATGGGCAAATATATTCCTAATTTTTGTCGGCGCCTGAGTCGCGTATATTGGGGCGCATGCGTTTGACCGAATTTCACCAGCTCATCGAGGACGAGTTTGGCTCCGCGCAAGGGGAGTGGATTGTGCACTCCCACGTGATCTCTGCCCTTGGGGGTACGGCCGAAGAATTGATTGAGGGCGGGATGGATCCGCGGCGCGCGTGGCTCGGGCTATGTGATGATTTTGATGTGCCGGAGGAGCGGCGGCTCGGCGTGGACCGGCCAGGCGAAGAGCCCAATGAACCTCCGCTGCGGTTTTGGTAGACAACACGCGGCAACAAAACTACCTTTCGAACAGTTGTGCGTGTATGTTCGAAGCTGTGTCGGGAGCACTTCGTATAGTGAATTCATCACATACGGGGAACCAAACTGCTTCTGCGAGAGTCTAAAGAAGTACATGGGGACACCATCGGTGGGCACCCCGTGATAACCCTGAAACTAAGACAACGAAACGAGGATTCACGAAATGGCTACAAAGAAAAAGACTGCAGCTTCCGGAGCGGGCGATCGGCAAAAAGCGCTCGACGCCGCGATGTCGATGATTGAAAAGGACTTCGGTAAGGGCGCCATTATGCGATTGGGCGATGATAACCGCCCTCCGATTCAGTCGATTTCCTCGGGCAACACGGCCATCGATGTCGCGCTGGGTATCGGTGGGTGGCCACGGGGACGCATCGTCGAGATTTATGGCCCAGAGTCTTCGGGTAAGACCACCGTCGCGCTTCACGCGATTGCAGAGGCACAGCGCGCCGGCGGAATCGCAGCCTTCATCGACGCGGAGCACGCGCTTGACCCTGACTATGCCAGGAAGCTGGGTGTTGACACCGACAACCTGCTGGTTTCTCAGCCGGACACCGGTGAGCAGGCGTTAGAGATCGCGGACATGCTGGTGCGCTCCGGCGCCATCGACATGGTTGTGATTGACTCGGTCGCTGCCCTGACGCCGAAGGCGGAAATCGAAGGCGAGATGGGTGACTCCCACGTGGGTCTGCAGGCTCGCTTGATGTCGCAGGCGCTGCGCAAGATGACCGGCGCTTTATACAACACCGGTACCACCGCGATCTTTATTAACCAGCTGCGTGAGAAGATCGGTGTGATGTTCGGGTCCCCAGAGACCACCACTGGTGGTAAGGCGCTGAAGTTCTACTCCTCGGTACGTGCGGACGTGCGTCGCATCCAGACCCTGAAGGAGGGCCAGGATGCCATCGGTAACCGCACCAGGATGAAGATTGTGAAGAACAAAGTCTCGCCACCATTCAAGATCGCTGAGTTCGACATTATGTACGGCGAAGGCATCTCCCGTGAGTCGTCCATCATCGACATGGGTGTTGAGCAAGGCATCGTGAAGAAGTCCGGTTCCTGGTTCACCTACGAGGGCGACCAATTGGGTCAGGGCAAGGAAAAGTCCCGTATGAACCTGAAAGAGAACCCAGATCTTGCCGACGAGATCGAACGCAAGATTTTCCAGAAGCTCGGCGTGGGCGAGTTCGCCAATGCCGACGATGAACTGACTGACGAGCCGGTCGACATGGTGCCGAATATCGACTTTGACGATGAAGACGATGATGCTCTGGCAACCGCAGGAGCAGATACTGAGGGCGCCGACAAGTAGTGTCCGCTTCACCCGACCCGGAGAAACTGGCACGCCTCCAAGCGGCGATCGAGGAGTATGAATCCGGCACCTCACCCGGCCTGTTCGATCGTGCAGCCGAAGAGGCGCTGGCACCCGTGCGTAAACGGGCCCTCGGCCTGCTTGACCAGCGGGCGCGCTCCCGCCATGAGCTGCGCGAGCGGTTGATCAAAGCCGAATTCGCGCCTGAGCTTATCGACGAGGTGTGCGACGAATTCGAAAGAACCGGGCTGCTCAACGACCAGGCGTTTGCCAACGAGTGGGTGCGCCAACGCGCGACACGCCGAGGGAAATCCTCGCGTGCACTCGACATGGAGTTGAAAGAGAAAGGCGTGGCAGCCGCCGTGCGGGCCGAGGCAGTATCTCAACTGTCTGAAGACGATGAGTATGAGATTGCCCACGGCATCGCCGAAAAGAAGGCGCGCTCCGTCAGATCGGCACCCGCCGACCGCGCCGAGTATGACAAAGTTTTACGCCGTATCGTGGGTGCGCTAGCCCGCCGGGGTTTCCCCAGCGGGATGAGCTTCAGCATCTCGAAGCAGGTCTTGGACCAGCGTATCGACGAGCTGTCCTAACGACCTCGCTCTGATAGAGGTTATTCGTCGGGTGTGTCCAATCGTCGATAGCCTGGTGCACGCCAGTCGACGTTGACATTGTCCTTGGTGTCGATGCCTTGGTCCTTGGCCTCGGGGACCCGAGCAAAGATATTGCGACGGGCCCTGCCTGCACGCAGCTGGCGCTCAATGCGCACCGCCAATTCGGACAGTGACCAGTTGATCAGGATCATCACGATGGCCACCACAGCCAGGGACGCGAGGAAGTTCTGGTTCGCCGAGGCCGACTGGATACCGGAGCGCACGATCTCCACATAGCCGATCTGGTAGCCTAGGGCAGAGTCCTTCAACGCGATCACCATCTGGGCGATCAACGCCGGCAGCATCGCAGCCACGGACTGCGGCAGCAGGATTGTCCACACGGTCTGCCGGTGAGACATACCCAGGGCGCGAGCGGCCTCAGTCTGTCCCTTCGGCAGGGACCTGATGCCTGCGCGCAGAATTTCCGCGATAACCGACCCGTTGTACAGGGTCAAAGCGAACACCACGGCGGAGAAGGCGAGCTGTCGCGGATTGGTCAGGTTGTAGACTGCGAAAAGCTGATACGCGAAGATCATTAGCAGCAGGACAGGTATCGCTCGGAAAAACTCCACCACGATCCCGCAGATCCAGCGCACCGCGCGGTTCTCGGACAGCCTTCCCAGGCCAAAGACAACACCGAAAATAGACGCCAAGATGATGCTGAACACCGCGGCTTTGATTGTGCCCCACAGCCCCGGCAGTAGGTAGGTGGTCCACGTGTTGGCCTGGAGGAAGGGCAGCCACTTGTTCTTTTCCAGCTGACCGTTTTCGGCCAGTTTGGATAGGACCCACCAGAGAACCAGGGCGAGAATGACCAGGGTGATCGCGGTGAGGATCCGATTGATGCGCCGGCCTTGAGGCCCTGGTGCGTCGTAAAGAACTGTTGCGCGTACAGACATTATTTCTTCACCGCCAGACGGTCAGAGAGCTTTCCAAGGGCTAGTCCCATGGGAAGAGTGAGAATGATGAAGCCGAGGGCAAATACGCCGAAGATGATGAATAGCTGGTTGGCGTGGAACTCGATGGTGGACTTCATCAGCAAGGATGCTTCCGCCACCCCGATAACAGAGGCGATCGTGGTGTTCTTTGTCAAGGCGATCAAGGTGTTGCCGAGGGGCACGATGGCGGCCCGAGTCGCCTGCGGAAAAATGATTAACGAGAAGATTTGCCCGAAATTCAGACCGAGAGATCGTGCTGCCTCTGCTTGCCCAAAGTCAACAGTGTTGATGCCGCTGCGCAGGGACTCTGCCACGAAGCAGGACGTGTAGAGGATGAAACCAAGCACTGCGAGGCGGAAGTTCTGGTCAGCCAAAAACGTTGAAGACTCACGGCTGGCCAGTTCCAGACCCAAATTTTGGTACAAGCCGAAAGAACAAAACAGGATGACCAGCGTCAGGGGAGTATTGCGCACCGTGTTGATATAGAAACTGGCAATATTGCGCAGTACACCGACCGGAGAGACGCGCATGGCGGTCAAGATGGTGCCGAGAATCATGGACCCGATCGCTGAGTAGATTGTCAGCTTGATTGTGGTCCAGAAGGCGGGCCAAAGATCTGGCAGAAGATCAGCCCATAATGCGTCCATGCGCGTTCTACCTTTCTAAGGGATAGTCAGTCATTACTGCTCGAGGAAAGACAAGTCGCCTGGCTTGTCCTGTTCGACGCCTTCGCCGCCGTCAAGGTTGTCGTTGACGAATGTGTCGAAAGAGCCGTCGTCGTACATCGCCTGCAGTGCAGCATTGACGGCATCAACTGCTGCCTGGTCATCCTTGGTGACGCCGATGCCGTAGTGTTCGTTGGTGAACTCCGCGCCGTCTTTTTCAAGCGCGACCAGTTTGAAATCGCCCGGGGACTGGGCCGAGTAGCCACCCAGGATGGATGCGTCGGTGGTCATGGCATCGACATTTCCTTGGCGCAAGGCTTCGACACATGACGAGTAGGTGTCATACTCCTGGAGCTGCACACCTGGAAGCTCGTCCTTCACCTTTTGCGCTGGGGTGGAGCCGGTGACCGAGCAGAGGATCTTTCCGTCCAATGCCTCCAGCCCGTCGATATCGGAGTTATCGGCCTTCACAAGGAGCGCTTGGTGGGTCAAGGTGTAGGGGCCACCGAAGGAGACGGACTCTGCACGCGAAGCGTTGATGGAGTAGGTCGCAGCGATCATGTCCACCTCACCGTTTTGGATCAGGGTTTCGCGCTGTGCTGATGGGGTTTCGCGCCACTCGATGGTGGGTGCCTCCCAGCCGTTGTCCTCTGCGATGGAGTTCACCACGTAGGTGGCTACGTCCACATCGAAGCCGGTCATGGAACCGTCGGGTTCGCGCAGGCCGAGGCCGGGCTGGTCGTACTTGGTGCCGATGGTTACCTGGCCAGATTCGATGGCCGCCAGCAGCCCTGCTCCGTCTCCTTCGGAGTCAGAGCCACAGGCAGCAAGGCCGGCTACGGTGGCGGACATGGTGGCAATAAGTGCCAGGGTGCGGATTGCACGTTTCATTGTTTTCTCCTTTATGGGGGTGTGTTAGTGGGGCAAGATTTTTCCGAGGAAGTCTCGAGCGCGATCGGATGATGGGTTGGTGAAGAAGGATTCTGGGTCGGTATCTTCCACAATTTCGCCATCAGCCATGAAGAGGATGCGGTCGGCTGCTTTTCTTGCGAAGCCCATCTCATGGGTGACCACCATCATCGTCATGCCGCCTTCGGCGAGTTTGGCCATGACATCGAGTACCTCACCGACCATCTCTGGATCGAGAGCGGAGGTGGGTTCGTCGAAAAGCATCAACTTGGGATCCATGGCCAGTGCTCGCGCGATCGCGACGCGCTGCTGCTGCCCGCCGGAAAGCTGGGCGGGGTACTTTTCTGCCTGGTTGGCGATGCCGACGCGGTCGAGGAGTTCCATCGCGCGCTTGTCCGCATCGGCTTTCGAAGACTTGCGTACCTTGCGTGGGCCGAGGGTGACGTTGTCTTTGATGGTCAGGTGTGGGAACAGGTTGAACTGCTGGAAGACCATTCCCACGTCCGCGCGGAGATTGGCAAGCTGCTTGCCTTCTTCGGGAAGGGGGTGGCCATCGATTTCGATGACCCCGTCCTCGATGGTTTCGAGGCGGTTGATCGTACGACACAGGGTGGACTTACCCGATCCAGATGGGCCAAGCACGACGACGACCTGCCCGCGGGGGACGTCAAGGTTGATATTTTTCAGCGCGTGGAAGTCATCAAAGTATTTCTGCACGCCGTGCATCCGAACCATCGGTGTGTGTCCTGCGCCATCATCTGGCCGTATTGTGTTCTGCGTCATGAACAATATGTTTACTGGATCACTTAAGCGATGGAAACAAATCGGACCGAAAAGGTCAGAGAGGGTAGAGGAAATCATCAAAAAGCCACGTGGGTCGGGGGTAGCCTCTCGTATTAGGTGCGTCCGCTGAGGGGCGCTAGAATGCCCAACGTGTTCAGCGAAAAAGTACAGGAAAACCGAACGTATGAAGTCCGCACCTTCGGGTGCCAGATGAATGTCCACGATTCGGAACGGCTTGCCGGCATGCTTGAGGAATCTGGCTACACGGCAGCAGGCGAAGGGGAGGAACCTGACCTCGTCGTCTTCAACACCTGCGCGGTCCGCGAGAACGCGGACAAGCGGCTCTACGGTTCCCTCGGCCAGCTGAAGAACACGAAGGCTGCTCATCCTGGGATGCAGATCGCCGTGGGCGGATGTTTGGCTCAAAAAGATCGTGACACCGTCGTCGAAAAGGCCCCGTGGGTCGATGCGGTTTTCGGTACCCACAATATTTCTGCCCTGCCTGCGCTGCTAGAGCGCGCTCGCCACAACGATGAAGCGCAGGTAGAGATCGTTGAATCGCTCGAGGCTTTCCCCTCGGTGCTGCCGGCGAAGCGTGAATCCGCCTACGCGGGTTGGGTATCCATCTCTGTCGGGTGCAATAACACCTGTACTTTCTGCATCGTGCCGAGTCTGCGCGGCAAAGAGATCGATCGCCGCCCAGGGGAGATCCTGGCGGAAGTTCAAGCCCTGGTGGACCAGGGGGTCTCTGAGGTCACGCTGCTAGGCCAAAACGTCAACGCCTATGGTGTGAACTTTGCGGACCCCGACATGGAGCGGGACCGCAGCGCCTTTTCCAAGCTGCTGCGCGCCTGCGGTGATATTGAGGGTCTCGAGCGCGTGCGCTTTACCTCCCCGCACCCGGCGGAATTTACCTCCGATGTGATCGATGCGATGGCGGAAACACCGAACGTCTGCCCGCAGTTGCACATGCCTTTGCAGTCCGGTTCCGACAAGGTGCTGAAAGATATGCGGCGCAGCTACCGCTCGAAGAAGTTCTTGGGCATCCTCGATGAGGTGCGTGAGAAAATCCCGCACGCTTCGATTACCACGGATATCATCGTCGGGTTCCCGGGGGAGACTGAAGAGGATTTCCAGGAGACTCTCGAGGTTGTGCGCCGGGCTCGGTTTACCAGCGCATATACCTTCCAGTATTCACCGCGCCCCGGCACGCCCGCTGCGGAGATGGAGAACCAAATCCCCAAGCACGTCGTGCAGGAACGCTTCGAGCGCCTCGTGGCGCTGCAAGATTCCATCTGCTTAGAAGACAACCAGGCGCTCGTCGGCACGCGCGTCGAACTGCTCGTGCAGGAAGACGGGCGCAAGAACGACGCAACCCACCGGATGTCCGGACGTGCTCGTGACGGCCGGCTGGTGCATTTCGCAGTCGAAGGCAATATCGACTCCGCAGGCTCGATTCGCCCAGGCGACATCGTGGAAGTTGAGGTGACCAACGCGAAGTCCTACTTCCTGATCGCGGATGCGGGAATCATTAGCCATCGTCGCACGAAAGCAGGCGACAACCACGCAGCAGGAGCAGTGCCGACGACCGCACCGATCGGCGTTGGGCTGGGATTTCCCACGGTCGGCAAACCCACCACGCCCGCGCCATCGTCGGGATGCTGCTAAACCGGCACCGGCTCCGCGGAATACGGCCAGTGCGTGCTGTGCGATAGAATGGCCCACTAGTACTAGAGACATTCGTGAATTGAGGCGCAAACTCTGTGACCAACGCACCTGAAGGACAGCACAACCGCACCACGGCTGAAGCTTTGGCGAAGCAGGAACGCAAGGTTGCCGATGTGATGGAGATGGGCAACCTGCGCTGGGTGCTCGCTGGATGCATTGCCCTATTCGTCATCGCGCTGCTGCTGCCATTTACCGGTGGGCACTCCGGGTTGGAGGTTTTGGCATTCACTGAAGCCTCGCGCGGGGATGTCAAGATCACCGAGAACGTCTTTGTCTGGGTGGGCACCCTCGGCGTCGTCGTGTGTGGGCTGATCACCGTGATCACCCGCAAATCCACCCCATTCCTGCTGACGTGGGCCTTGACGACGATCGCGCTGATCGAAGCGCTGCTTGCAGTGTGGCTCCGCCAGACATCCGAGGGGTACACGACAGCCTTCGGGCTATACCTGGCGATCGCCGCGGTAGTCGTCGCGGAAGTCGTGTGCATCGCGCTGGCCACGCGCCGCAGTCCGGAGCAACAGGAGATTGCTCGCCAGCGCCGCTCAGTCGATGACACCGATGAGGTAGGCATGGCCCAGCGCTCCGCCTCCAGTCGCGCGGCAGAGGAAACGGGCGAGGTGCCTGCAGCGCTTGTCGACGATCGCCGCGCGAAAGCAGCGGAGCGTCACCGCCGCCAAGGGCTCTAGTTTTCCACTTTCTGCCAGGCGGTCGTTGCTGAGATGACCTCGTCGTGAAGCACTGCGTTGAGTGAGGCGATTTCGGGGACTCCGGAAGGATACGAGGTATAACCCACGCGGGTCTCGGGCCAACGCAGTTGTGCGTGGCTAATCGCGCTCATCATGACGGCTCGGGCACGTCCCTTGCCCCGCCACTGCTCACGCACATACGTTGCCCCGAGCTCGACCACGCTGGATTCTGCACCAGCGAATCTGGTGACCTCACTAAAAGCGACCACGGTGGTGGGGTCGGTAGGGTCGGTGAGATATGCGCTGATCTGCTCGCCCTGTTTGTCGGCAAGCCGCCCCGACGCCTGGGAGATCCTCAGCGGGGTCCATTGAATGGTGTCCATGATCAGACTGCCACGCGGCAAGTTCTCGGAGGCTAACCGGTACATGTCAGACATAGGGTCCCGTACGGCTTCGTCGAAATTCATGTCATAGGCCAGCTGTACATCGGCACCGTGTGGACCAGCCTGGCCCGCGGCCGCCTCTAAGTCCAGCTTCGCCTGGTATTCGAGGTAGGCGCGCTGATAGCCGGGGACTTCCGGCCCTGGTTGGTCGGGCGCGTGGGTGATCCACAGTTGGCGAATTGGGCGCGCGGTGTCGGCAGCGAGCGTGTCGACGAGATCCAGCGCCGACTGCCATGCTTCGCGTGCCTCAGAATCCCAATGCTCACCGGGCAGGGGAGCGATCGAGGAATCAAACGTAATGTGCGCCTCAAGTACACGAAGATCTTCCAACAATGGCAGGGACACCATCACCCACGCCACATAGTCTAAGGGCTCGCCCGCATCGCCGGACGACGGAACTTCGGGCAGCCCAAAACGGCCTGTGGGGCGCGGGCCCGGGGGCGAGGCACATAAAGCCAGCAAAACGGCGTCCGATTCGGCGGAGCCTTGTAAGCGGGTAACCAGACGCGAAGCAGAGGTGCCGGACGTCGGATCTCCTGTGATGTCTTGAATGGACAGCGTGGAGGAGAAAGCGTAGGCGCTGACAGCTTCGGAGGGCGAAAGGTCGCCGCCCGCCCCAGGGACAGGGCGGGCGAGAACTACGGGGTACAACAAGGTGGCTTACTCGTCGATAGCCTTGGCGGCCACGTCGGCGAACTCCTGCCACTGCTGCGCTTGTTCGCGCAGCTCTGCGGCCTTCTTGTCTCTCCCGGCTGCCGCCGCCTGCTCTGCCTGCTGCTGTAGATCATCGGCCTTGGACTGGAATTGGTCCACACGGGCCTGCGCCTCCGGGTCGGTGCGGCGCCAGCGAGACTCCTCAGCATCGCTCACGCGCTTTTCCACAGCGGAGATCTTGTCCTCGTACTCGCGCACCTGGCCGCGCGGTACGTAGCCGATCTCTTCCCACTTCTCCTGCAGCTCGCGCAGTTTGTTCTTGGCCTGCTCGAGCCCGTTGGCAGGATCGATCAGCGGGTCGTATTCGGCCAGCAGCTTGTCCTTCGCCGCCGCGTTGGCTTCGAATTCGCGGTCGCGCTCGTCGTTGACTGCGTTGCGCGCATCAAAGAAGTGGTCCTGGGCTGCGCGGAACTTGGCCCACAGTTTGTCATCGTCACCGCGTGGTGCGCGGCCGGCGGCCTTCCACTCGCTCATCAGGTCGCGGTAGGCGCGTGCGGTTTCATTCCAATCGGTCGAGTTCTGCAGGGCCTCAGCGCGCTCAACAAGCTCTTCCTTCTTCTTCTTAGCGGTAGCACGGGTGCGGTCCAACTCAGCAAAGTGGGAGCCACGGCGGCGGTTGAAAGCGTCACGGGCGCGCGAGTAACGCTTCCACAGCTGGTCATCCGTCTTGCGGTCGATGCCGCGAATCGTCTTCCATTCCTCTAGGATCGCGCGGATCCGGTCACCCGCGGCCTTCCACTCGGTCGAGTTTTCAGCGATCTCTTCAGCTTCAGCGGCTAACTCTTCCTTGCGCGCGATGGCAGCAGCCCGGCGCTGCGCCTTGGCCTCCTTCGCCTTCTCGCCGGCCTCGTCGGAATGCTCAATAATGGCCCCCAGACGCTTATCCAAAGCATCCAGGTCGCCGATCACAGCCTGCTCACCGAGGCCCGAACGAAGGTGTTCTGCGGACTCGCGAATGGATGCGGCATCGTCAGGATGTGCCACTAGGCGCGCTTCGAGCAGCTCCACTTCGGTGGCAAGATCGTCGAAAAGCCTGCCGTAGTGCGCCAAGCCTTCCTCGCGCGTGCCGGCCTGCCAGGACCCGATGGCGCGCTCGGTGCCACCTTGGGTGACGTAGACGGTGCCGTCATCGTCGATACGCCCAAACTTCGTGGGATCGGTTGGCTCTGGCGCAGTGACCGGGACCTGGGATGGGGTAGGACGGTGCGTTCCTGCACCCGGGCGAGGACCTGGCTTCGGGCCGCGCTTCGCCATCGCCGCTGGTGAGGGAGCCTTGGTGCCGGGCTTGTCAGAAGGCTGTGGGGAAGGAGTCGACGGTGTAGTCATGGGATGCGTCCTTTTCTGGTCTCTCGCCGCGCGACACGGCTGCCGGGAAGTATGTCTATTAAACATACCGTTAGATGCATGTCAATGTCAGCAAATATCAACCGGAATCCGGCTTTAGTTATAACCCTGGCGAGGGTGCCTGGCTAGGGTAGAAGCGTGAACACCCCAAATCTGCTTGTCGTACCCGGCAGCCCCGCGCTCGTGCGCGAGCTCGCCCCAGCTGATCCCGCCAGCCACAGGTTGCGCCAGTCGGTCGCGCAGGCGCTTTCGCTTATCGACGATCGCCCCTGTGAGATCATCGGCAGCGGGGACCCGCGGTGGGCAACGCAGCATGTTGGGTCTTTCGCGGCCTGGGGCGCCCCACAAGTACGCGTTGGCCACGGCACCAATTTGGCCGAGCTTGTTGCCCGCTACCTGCTTGGTTCTCGCGCTGACGCGCGCACCACGTTTCGCACCGAGCTGACGCCCCTGAACTCGGAGGCGTTGACGGTGCTGGTACTTGATGGTCCGGCAGGGCTCACACCACGGGCACCGCTGGCGCTGGTCGAGGGCGCGGCACAGGCACACGATGAGCTGACGCGGCTGTTGGGCGGCGATCTCACCGTGCAGTTAGACGCAGAGTCTTTGACCCAGGCAGGTGTGATCGAGCCCGACTTGTGGCTGCAATTGGTACAACTGCGCCCTACTCACGCAGAATTACTGGATGTGGATGACACCTTAGGTGTCGGACGGTATGTGGCTTTATGGGAGGTGCAGGCATGACAACCCCAATCGCTGTGGTGGGGCCAACTGCCTCAGGAAAATCGGCTCTAGGTATCACGCTGGCACACGAACTGGGCGGCGAGGTGATCAACGTAGATTCCATGCAGCTTTACCGCGGTATGGATATCGGCACCGCCAAACTGCCCGTGGAGGAACGTGAGGGCATCCCGCACCACCTCTTGGACATCTGGGAGGTCACCCAGACCGCTTCGGTGGCGGACTTCCAGCAACGTGCGGTGCGCACCGTCGATAGCCTTCTTGAGCGTGGCGTCACCCCGATCTTGGTCGGAGGGTCCATGTTGTATGTCCAATCGCTCGTGGACGCCTGGGAGTTTCCGCCCACGGACCCAGCGGTGCGCGCGACCTACCAGGCACGTCTGGAAGACATCGGGATCGATAATCTACACGCGGAGCTCGCCGCGATCGACCCAGAGGCCGCAGCCATCATCGAAGACAAAGATCCGCGGCGTACCGTCCGTGCCTTGGAGGTCATCCAACTCACCGGCAAGCCTTACAAGGCCTCCCAACCACCCAAGGACGCACCTCCGCGGTGGGGCACCCGTCTGCTTGGCCTGCGCACGCAATCTGAGTGGTTGAACCCGCGCATCGAGAAGCGCACGCATCAGATGTTTGAGCATGGGCTTATCGACGAGGTCCGCACGCTTGTCGACGACCACGGCCTCGTCGCACACTCCACCGCTGGACGCGCCATCGGATATGCGCAGGTACTAGATATGTTTGCCGGTGAGCTCAGCCACGAGGAAGCCGTGGAACGCACCGTCACAGGTACGCGACGTTATGTGCGCCGCCAACGCTCCTGGTTCAACCGGGATAAGCGCATCACATGGCTGGACGCAGCCGGCGATGATGTCACAGGTGAGGCGCTCAGCGCGCTGCAGTGACCCGCAGCGGGTCTATTTGTTGCCGGGGCCCAGTCGGCGGGCGGCGCGGCGAGCATCGTGCCAGGACATCGCCAGCTCAGCCGCGCGCTCATCGGTGACCGCCAGCAGCCTTTCCAATGTCGCCCTCGTCAAAGACGGATCGGCCAAGTGGGCGTCGATACGCGAAACAAACCTGCGCGCAGAGCTGGCCCGCAGCTGAAACTCCTCGATCGCCGGCTCATCCGCATTAGGCTGCGCCAAAGCGGGGTAGTAGAGCGTGCGATCAGCAATCGACTCCGTATCGGTGCCGTGTAGGAAAGTGTCGTAAGCATCCAAGATATCGGTGATGTCCGCTCGCGAAATAGCCAAGGAGGTGCGCAGCGACGCCACCTCAGGGGTATCGCGCCGGGGCCAGAAAAACCAGATGGCCACCGCGATGATGACCATCACGGTGATGGCAAGGTTGAACCGAGAGATCACCAAAACGAGGGCCGCCAGCGCAATAATGCTGGTCAGCCCACGTCGATTATCCCCAGGTCCCATAACTGTTTTAGTGCCCGCCGCATCCGCAGCTGCCACCGCAGCCACCACACCCGGCAGGTGCGATGAGCGAACCGGTAAGCAATGCAGAACCAGCGATCACGTTATCGCGCTGCGGCAGGTCACCATCTGGCAGACAGACGTCGAAGGGGAAGGCCCCATCTACTGAGGCATGGATGAAGCGCTGCCCCGTCAGCTGATTGTTGCGGTACTCCGCTTCCAAGACGCGCGCGGAGAACAGCGCCGCGGCATCAGGTGCGACGGCACCGTTGCCATCGGCGACGGCCTGCGCCCCTGGGGATTCGATCACGCCGAGGTCCCGGCCGGTCGTCGACAAGAACTCCTCGGCGGTGGCGTAGGTCTGCGCCTCAATCGCCAGAGCTGTCACGCCAAGCTCCTGCCATTGCTGAGTATCCTCGTCCGCGATGAGCGGGCCTTGTGCAAGGTTCACCGTTACATTGGCGATGACATTGCCGAAGGGGTCCAGAATTTCGCAGAACGCCACAACATCGTTGAGCATGGTCACGTGCGCGTTGGTGCGGGTGGTGGAGTCAAAACCTGCGTAGGTGGCGAAGGGCTCGACCGCCAGAATGTTGATCTGTGCACCTGACCCATCGTTGAACTGGATCAGCTGACCGCCGCGGACTTCGCCGGTGACTGCCAGGTTATTTGTTGCAATCGCTGCTTCGACGGCATCTTGCCATTTCGGGTACTTCAGGCCGATGCTTTTCAGGTCACTACTCATACCGGATTACTCTACCGCCAAGCAGCGCCAAGGAATAGAACTGGGCAGGTATTGGTTAAAGTAAGGAAGAGCTATCGCACCGATATTTACGTTGACCTACATTAAGGATTGAATGAACCAAGTGCCGAATGAGAACCAGACACACGACGAACTTCTTGCTCAAGCGTTCCGCGACAATCAGCCGCAGCCGAGCGCAGCAGGCAGCGCAGTAGATACGGACGCGCCGACCGTCGGTGAACTGGACCTGGAGGCCCGTAATGCTTTCCGACGAGTGGAGCGCTCAGACTCTGTCCGCTCACGCGACGCCGAGGACATCTACGAGGTGGAGTACCGCAAACTCCGCCTGGAGCAAGTCGTCTTGGTGGGGGTGTGGACCGAGGGCACAACCGCGGAAGTGGAAGCCAACATGGCCGAACTTGCGGCGCTGACCGAAACGGCGGGCGCTGAAGTCGTCGAAATGCTATACCAGAAGCGCGACAAGCCGGACCCGAGCACCTTCATCGGCTCCGGCAAGGTGAAGGACCTGCGCCAGATCGTGGAGGCCACGGGCGCAGATACCGTGGTCTTCGACGGCGAGCTCTCGCCCGGGCAGCTGGTCGCGCTGGAGGAAGCGCTAAATACCAAGGTGATTGACCGCACCATGTTGATCTTGGACATCTTTGCGCAGCACGCGCAGTCCAAGGAGGGTAAAGCGCAGGTCTCGCTGGCGCAGATGCAGTACCTGTACACCCGCACCCGTGGTTGGGGCGGCAACCTGTCGCGCCAGGCGGGTGGTCGTGCCGGTTCCAATGGTGGCGTGGGTTTGCGCGGCCCCGGTGAGACGCGGATTGAGGCCGATCGTCGCCGCCTGCGCACGGACATGGCGAAGATCCGCAAGGAACTGGTGTCGATGAAAACCTCGCGCGAGGTGAAGCGTTCTCGTCGACAAGCATCCACTTTGCCGCAGATCGCGATCGCGGGCTACACGAACGCGGGCAAGTCTTCGCTGATCAACGCGATGACAGACGCGGGCGTGCTGGTGGAAGACGCACTGTTCGCAACCCTGGACCCTGCCACGCGTAAGGCGGAGCTTGCCGATGGCCGCTCCATCGTCATCACCGACACCGTCGGTTTTGTCCGGCACCTGCCCACGCAGCTGATCGAGGCGTTTAAGTCCACCTTGGAGGAGGTCCTCAACGCGGATTTGATGTTGCACGTGGTGGACGGCTCTGATCCATTCCCGCTGAAGCAGATCGATGCGGTCAACACCGTGATCTCGGATATCGTCCGGGACACGGGCGAGCAGGCGCCACCGGAGATCATCGTGGTCAACAAGATCGATCAGGCTGATCCCTTGACCCTGGCGGAGGTGCGTCACGCCCTAGCAGACACACACAACGTCGTGTTTGTCTCTGCACTTACGCGCGAGGGCATCGACGAGCTGGAAGCGCGCATCGAACAGTTTCTGAACACGCTGGACCGGCATGTTGAGCTGCTCGTGCCCTATACCCGCGGCGATGTTGTCTCGCACGTACACGACGAGGGCACGGTGCGTTCCGAAGAGCATCAGGCGGAGGGAACGCTTATCGACGTGCGCCTGCCCCATGTTCTGGCGGAGCAGTACGCGGAGTTTGTGGTCGACGAGGAATCCGACGATTAACCTGCGGGCCCAGCGCACCCCCATATAGTCACACAATTCTTGATTTCCCGCCTGAAGGGCAATAATGAAGATTCGTGACTAATAAATTGGGCTGGGACCTCCACGGCGACGGTAAGAAAATTCTTCCAGGGGCAGTAGTTGCCCCCAACGAGCGGCTGAACTGGCCACGCACCATCGGCATCGGCATGCAACACGTAGTTGCGATGTTCGGTGCCACCTTGTTGGTGCCAACCCTGACAGGTTTTCCTGTCAACACGACGCTGCTGTTCTCCGGCCTGGGCACGATCATCTTCCTCTTAATCACCAGGAACCGGCTGCCCTCCTACCTGGGCTCGTCGTTCGCCTTCATTGCGCCGCTGAGCGCGTCGGCGCAGTACGGTATTGAAGCGCAGATCACCGGTGTATTCTTCACCGGCATCGCGCTGATCATCGTTGGCTTCATCGTGAAAGCCGCAGGTAAGCGCGTCATCGATGCTGTCATGCCTCCCGCGGTCACAGGCGCCATCGTGGCGTTGATCGGGTTTAACCTAGCGCCCACGGCGGTGTCCAATGTAGAGACCCAGCCGCTGGTTGCGGCCGTTACCCTCGTAACCATCATCGTCTTTACCGTGGCAATGCGCGGCATGGCCACCCGCTTGGCCATCCTGATCGGCGTGGTCGTCGGCTGGGTCTTCGCGGCGCTGACCGGCAACCTTGCCGACGATGCCGCTGAGACTATTGCCCAGGCGCCGTGGATCGGGTTGCCGACCTTCCACACCCCCAACTTTGACCCCGCTGTGGCCGTGCCGGCGGTGCTTGTCACTCTGCCGGTGATCGTCGTGCTGATCGCAGAAAACGTCGGCCACGTCAAGGCCGTCTCCGAGATGACGAAGGCTGACCTCGATGATCTGGCCGGCGATGCCCTGATCGGCGACGGCATTGCCACGACCTTGGCCGGTGGTTTCGGCGGCTCCGGTACCACGACCTATGCCGAAAATATTGGCGTGATGGCCGCAACGCGTGTGTATTCCACCGCTGCGTACTGGGTGGCTGCCATTTTCGCTATCGCGCTGGCGTTCATTCCGAAGTTCGGTGCGCTGATCTTCACCATTCCCGCCGGCGTATTGGGCGGGGCCTGTCTGGTGCTGTACGGGCTGATCGGCATGCTCGGCGTGCGCATCTGGCAGGACAATAACGTCAACTTCAATAACCCCGTCAACCTGACTGCTGCAGCAGTGGCGATGGTCGTGGGCATCGGCAACCTGTCGTTGACCATTGGTGGGGTACCGCTGGAGGGCATCGCCTTGGGTTCGGTGGGCATCATCGTTGTGTACCCAATCATGAAGTGGGCTTACACCACCCTGGGCGAAGGCCAGCAGCACGCCCGGTTCTAGCACACAAGAAAACGACCACCTAGGAAAGCCAGGTGGTCGTCGTTAAGCGTGGACCTTAAGCGTCGAGGTCCGACTCAATTAGTGCAGCGATCTTGTTGACGGCTTCCTCGTTGTCGGAGGAGACGATGACCTCATCGCCCTGCTCAGCGCCAAGGGCCATGATCATCAGCGAGGACGCGGCATCCGCCTCTTCGTCCTCATCGGAAGCGAGGACGATCAAGATCTCGTCGTCATACTCGCCAGCTGCCTCAGCGATTACGGTGGCGGGGCGGGCGTGCAGCCCGACCGAAGAACCAACCTTTACGGTTTTGGATGCCATGAGAATAATTTCCTTTCGTTAGTTGATCTGGGTCAAGTCTAGAAGATTATGCGGTGACTGCGGAGGATTCTTGTGAATTGTTGTGCACTCCGTTTTCCGCTGCTTCCTCGACGGCACGGTTTGGCCAAAACTGCTTGAGCGCGAGGACCGCCACGGTCGAGGTTGCGATGCCTGCTGCCAGGGCGATCAGTGCTCCCCACCACGGGTTGATGGCGAACAGCACGAAGATACCGCCGTGTGGTGCGCGCGAGCCCACACCGAGGGCCATGGACACCGCGCCGGTGACAGCGCCGCCGGCCATCATGGAAGGGATCACGCGCAGGGGATCTGCTGCCGCGAATGGGATCGCGCCCTCGGAGACGAATGACAGGCCCAGCAGCCATGCGGACTTACCGTTTTCCTGCTCCGCCGGGGTGAACAGCTGCTTGCGGATGAACGTAGCGATGGACAAAGCAATCGGCGGAACCATACCGGCGAGCATGACCGCAGCCATGATCTGGTAGCTGGCCTCCGTACCGGCGGACAGTCCAGCGGTACCGAAGAGGTAGGCAGCCTTGTTTACTGGGCCACCCAGGTCCAAGCACATCATCAGGCCGATGATCAGGCCCAGAAGAATAGCCGAAGAACCGGACATGGAGTTCAGCCAATCGGTCAGCCCAGTCATTAGTGCCTCGAGTGGGCGGCCGAGCAGCAGGAACATCGCCAAGCCGACGATCAGCGAGGTCAGCAGCGGGATGATGACCACAGGCATCAGTGAGCGCAGCCACGCAGGGACCTTCCAGTTGCCAATCCAGTGGGCGACAACACCGGCCAGAATACCCGTGATCAAGCCACCGATGAAGCCTGCTCCCAGCATGACTGAGATAGCACCGCCGACGAAACCAGGCGCGATACCCGGACGACCGGCCAGCGAAAATGCGGTATAGCCCGAGAGCGCTGCGACGACGAAGCCCATCGCGGCTTGGCCAATCGCAAACATCACAGCGCCCAAGTAGAGCGCTAGGCCAGAACGGTCGAAGACCACGGTGGCGCCGTCGACAAGCACCTCATTGCCAGGCAGGTTCGATAGCGAATAGCCGGTGGAAATAGCCTGCCAGCCGTTGGCGACGTCATAACCGCCGATAAGGAATCCCAGCGCGAGCAACAACCCGCCGGCTGCGACGAAAGGCACCATGTAGGACACGCCCGTCATCACTGCCTGTTGGATGCGCTTTGGCCAGCTTTCTTCGCTGCTCGAGGAGCCCGATTGCGCGGAGCTGGCGGTGCCGTCCGCTACGACCCGTCGTGCGTTGGGATCCTTCGCGGCGGCCAACGCCTCGTCCAGCATGGCGTCGGGCTCATTGATTCCCCGCTTCACCGGGGTTTGAATAAAGGGCTTGCCGGCGAAGCGCTCCTTGTCGCGGACTGCGACGTCGACGGCGAAAATGACGGCCTCCGCCTTCTCGATGATCGCAGGATCAAGCTGCTCTCCACCAGAGGAGCCTTGCGTTTCGACGACAAGGTGCACGTCCTCACGCTTGTCCGCAGCTTGCTGGAGTGCATCGGCTGCCATATAGGTGTGGGCGATACCGGTGGGGCAGGCGGTCACGGCAACGATCGTCGGCGCGACGCTTGCCGGAGCGGGTGCGGTCTCTGCAGGCGTGCTTGGAGCAGCGGCCGTCGAGGTAGACTTCGACGACTTTTTCTCCGCGTTGGTGACCGCGAGCACCGCTTCGACAATGTCGTCGTTGGTGGAAGCTGCCCGCAGCTTGTCGATGAAGTCACCACGAACGAGGGCGCGCGCCAGCTTGGAGAGGATCTTCATGTGCTCCTTGCCGCCACCTTCAGGTGCGGCAATGAGGAAGACAAGTTCGGCATCCCCGTCTGGGCCACCAAAGTCAACGGGGCGGGACAGTCGGGCGAACGCCAACGTGGGTTGGCTGACGGCAGCGGAGCGACAGTGGGGGATAGCCACTTGGCCATTCACCCCGGTGCCTGCTTTGCTTTCGCGTTCGTAGGCGTCAGCGGCAAGCTGTGCAGCATCCGAGGAACGCCCGGCGGCGGCGACGGTGTCGGCGAGGTGGGTGATGACGTCGCGTGGTGTCGTACCGAAGTCGACATCAAGGCTGACGAGGTTTGACGTAATTAATGAGTCACTCATCGTAGGTCCTTGCTTTCAGAATGGACAATGGTTCGGATAGTTGTTTCAGAAAAATTCACAAGATCAGGACCGGGGATTTCCGTCCCGGGAAGGCCAGCCGCGGCAGAACCGTAGGCCACCGCCCAGCCCAAAGACTCGGCATAATCCAGACCGTGCGACCGAGCGCGGAGATAGCCTGCCAGCGAGCAATCGCCCGCACCGACCGTGGACACCACCTGTGTTGGCGGTGGAGTAGCAACCCACGCACCGTCGGAGGTAATCAGCGCTGCACCGGCACCGCCTAGAGTGAGCAAAATTTCGGAGACACCCTTATCCAGCAGTGGCCTGGCTGCGTCGAGGGCCGGTCCGAAATCACCGGACTCTGCTTGTCTTTCGATGTCCTCACCATCAAACCCGGTGAGCTGACCCAGCTCGATCCCATTGGGTTTCAGCAATGTGGGAGCGCAGTCTTCTAGCCGCTCACCAAGGGCTTGCAGGGGCGCATCAGAAGTATCGACGGCAACGAGGGCGTCAGGGTTAGCGTCGATGCACTTAGCGACGAGAATGGCGTACCAATCCAGCGGTGCGCCGGGAGGAAGGGAACCGGACATGACGATGGCCGAGCCGTCAGCGGCGGCGTCGACCACGATGTTTTCAATCTCGCGGAGGTGATCGTCGTTAAGTTCCGCTCCTGGTTCGTTGAGCTTGGTGGTGGTGCCGTCTGCTTCGGTGACGGCGGTGTTGGTGCGCACCGACCCGGGGATGGGAACATTGGTAAAGGGGACCTTTGCAGCCCGGACGAGGGCGACGAATGGGTCATTATCTGCGGCAGGGAAGAGTGCGCGGGTCTCCACGCCGCCGCGGTGTAGTGCGTTGGCGACGTTCACGCCTTTGCCGCCGGCGCTGCGTTGTGCGTGGGTGGGGCGTTGGACCTCTCCACGTTTCAGTGGGTCTGCGAGACTCAGTGTTGCGTCGATGCTGGGATTAGCAGTAAGCGTCAGAATCACGGTCGTGGTTCCTTTTCTGTTGTGATGTTTCTGGCCGAAACCACTACTCGTGGCTGGTGGCACATCGGCCTCTGCCAATAAGTATGCCCGATCGTGTCCGATCGGGCAATGGTTTATGGGGAAAATTCACACAAAACTGTGGAATTGTGTCTGAATTAACATTGTTTTCATTCGGCGAGGAGGACGTCGATGCCCTGCTCGCGTAGATCAGCGATGAAGGACTCCGGTGCATCGGCATCGGTGATGATTGCATCGACCTGATCCAGCGAAGCGAAACTCACCAGGTAATCGTTTCCGAGTTTTGTAGAGTCACACAGGACGACGACCTGGCGGGCGTTGGTGACCATCGAGGACTTCACCGCAGCTTCTTGTGCATCGGCGGTGGAGAGGCCATGGTCGATGGTCAGTGCGTTCGTGCCAATGAACGCGACTTCCGCGCGCATCAGTGCCAGGGTGCGCAGCGCTGTATCGCCAACCACCGCCTGGGTGATGGCGCGAACGCTTCCCCCAAGAAGCTGGACATTGTCCAGGCCTGCGCCGGAGAGTTCCAAAGCGATCGGCAGTGAGTTGGTGACGATCGACCACGTCTTGGCGTCGGGGTGTTCGGTCATCAAGTCCGCCAGCCCATTGATCGTTGTGCCCGCATCGAGGAAAACCCCGCCTCCACGGGATGGCAAGAACTTCATCGCCTCACGGGCGATTGCCGACTTTGCGGTAGGCGATGACCGGAAGCGGGTATCCAGGGGGAACTCGGTGGTGAGGAAGGATTGGCTCGCCACCGCACCGCCATGGACGCGGTGGACCACGCCCTCGCGGTCTAGGACCGCGAGGTCTCGGCGGATGGTTTCCGCCGTTACCTCAAATTTTTGGGCCAGTTCCGTGACATTGACCCGCCCTTCCACAGCGGTCAATGACGCGATCTGTCGCCGACGTTCCTCTGCATACATTGGGGCCTCCGAGCAAACTGCGTGCTGAAAATGGATATTACCTTTCGTCCAGTATTCCAAACTTTCGCTGCCCGAGAATGTGAGTTGGTGCCCGAATGCCCCCGTCAGGGTGTACTGGACGGACACATGCTAAGAGGAAGTCGGCGATTATGGGGGACCAATAGAACCGTCGGTTAACCCCGCCTACGGGGCATGAAAGCGCGGGCCAAGCCAAGGTGGGCTGAAGCGCGTTAAGAGAGGTGGAAAAGGATTGTGCGAGATTAGAGGGTGCGCATCACGGAAACGACGCGTCCCATAATCTGGGCTTCGTCTCCCTTGATGGGTGCGAAAGCATCATTGTGGGGGAGGAGCCACACACCCGTGGAATCACGGTGAAATTCCTTGACGGTGGCCTCGTCGTCAAGCAATGCGGCGACGAAATCGCCCTCCTCGGCGACTGGCTGTGCCTTGACGACGACCCAATCCCCGTCGAGGATGCCGGCGTCCCGCATTGATTCGCCAACGACCTGAAGCATATAAAGCTCACCATCGCCCACGATGTCAGTGGGCATGGGGTAATACTCATCGATATTCTGCTCAGCGAGGATGGGGTTGCCGGCGGCGATGCGCCCGACCACGGGAACATAACTTGTTTGAACGGAGTTCTCCGGAACTTCGGTAGTGTCCTGTGACGTGTCCTTTTTCTTAGTTAGGTTCGCGCTAGGGAAGTGGCGCAAGTCGACAGCGCGCGGCTTGTTCGGGTCGCGGCGCAGAAAGCCCTTCTTCTCTAGCTCTTTGAGTTGGTAGGCCACCGAGGAGGTCGACTGCAGACCTGCTGCGTCACCAATTTCGCGAATGCTTGGTGGGTATCCCCGGAGGACGACGGCATCTTGAATCACTTCGAGAATGCGCTTTTGCCTAGCTGACAGGGTTGCGGGATCTGGTTTCTTGGGGTCCGACTTCTTGCGGGCCATGGTTACTCCTAAGCGGCGTGGGGTCAGACGGACTGGGCTGTCCGTAAAAGTTTCGTTACTACATGTGTACCACGAAACTGCAAGTTTGTTCGAGAAGGCGGACAAACTATGGACAAAGTTTTCTCGCCGTGCTATAAATCGAACATAGAAGCTAATTCGAACACGTAAGCGAAGTTGGTGTTCGGGCATGTCCCAAGCGCTTCATACGATAGCCACACAACGAAAGGGAAGAAATAATGACGATCCAAGAAATCAACGTTAACACTGTACAACGCCGCCCACGCGCCAACTCTCTGGTGGTGCCACCTGCGTCGGTATGGGATCTTAACCCGACTGAAAGCGCCACGCATCGCACGAAGAGTGTTCGAACACTTCCCGGGAGATATCGAACGGAGGGGCGCTTAGAAGGTGTGAATCATCGAGAGGATGATGGAACCAGAACGCAACTCGAAAATCGCCACGATTCCATCCGATCAATTCTTCTCGCTTCCTTCATGGGATTTAGCCTGATCGTCGGGGCAGCCATGGGTGGCGTGTTCGAGGATGCCCAGGTGGGCGATCAGGCCCCTGTCGATTACACGGCAGAAGTCCAAACTCTCGACCGCAGGTAGGAGATCCGTTAGCGCTGGCAGAGAACTTGGCGAGGGCGAGAGCCAAGGTGAAGCAGAGCAGGAGGAGACGGTAGAATTTGAACTGTGGGTTAACCACAGTGATCCCGCTTCCTCAATTCAGATAGGTTAGCTGCCAGTGCATTGCCCTTTTTGCCACAATGATTCCTCGCGTGTCATTGACTCACGCATTATCGATTATGGTGCCGCGATTCGTCGTCGGCGCGAATGCACGTCGTGCAACGGTCGATTCACCACGGTAGAAAAAGCAATTCTCACCGTCATTAAACGCAACGGCCTGTCTGAACCTTTCAACCGTGACAAAGTTATTACCGGTGTGCGGCGCGCGTGCCAAGGGCGCGATGTATCCGACGACTCCTTGAAGCTGCTCGCCCAGGAAGTTGAAGAATCAATTCGCAGCCAAGGCAGTTCCCAAGTCAACGCTAATGACATCGGTTTAGCTATCCTCGAACCTCTTCGCGCACTTGACGAAGTCGCCTACCTGCGCTTTGCCTCGGTGTACAAATCCTTCGAAAGCGCAGACGACTTCGAATCAGAAATTAGGCTGATGCGGCGCCGCGACCGCGAATACTAATCAGCCCAGTTTGTCCACCATCTTCTGGATACGCCGCTCAGATACCGGCTTTGGTGTGCCCAGCCTTTGAGCGAAAAGGCTCACCCGCAGTTCCTCGATTCGCCACAAAATATCCTTCACCGCGCGCGATTTCTGCGCTGCAGGTGGGAGCCTTTTCAGCTTCGCATCAAGATAACGCTTGGCTGAGTCGACCACATCTTGGCGCTCCGCGTCGCGATCTGGGTCTATCGCCATGTCAGAAAGACGGATCTTGATCGCCTCCATATAGCGAGGCAGGTGCTGAAGAGTCTCCGTACCATGCACCGTAATTGCATGCGGCGGTAAGAGGAACTTCAACTGTGCGTGCATATCGTCGATCGCAGGCCCTTCCCATTTCTCAAGTTCTGCGGCCACGTTGGCAAATTCGACCAAACCGGGGACGACTGAGACGACGGAACGGCGTACCCGGCCCGCTACTTCTGGCTTGACCTTATTCAACAGCTGATCAAAGTCAGCAGGAGTGCGCACAGTCCCACCGTGATCGAACATGAGATCACGAATTGCTGCCACCCGAGCATCTTCCACAAGCCCCTCGGCACCGCCATGCGGGTAATTGTCGACAGCAACCCGCTGGCGCAGCGGTAGACCCTTCGTCATCTGTGAGGCCGATACAGAGATCTTCCGCAGCAACATGGTGAGCGTTGCAGTCACCATTGACTGCTCCGCCGCAGCCTTCGTCGGATGGACGGTCACCTTGACCCCGTCTGGTGTCGCCTCAAGAGCAGGGAAGGCCTCGACTTCGTTCCCGTCGACCTTCGTGGTGACAGTTTCGGGGATCTCACCAAGCGTGTCATCGGTCCACTCCCGCACAGCCTTCGACTCGGCCTTTCTCCCAGCCTTAGACATGGATGATTCAATTTGGCCTGCACGTCGCGCCTGCAAAGCGCTGATGTCCTTGTCGTGGTCGATGATTTTTCCACGCCGGTCCACGGCGGCAAACGTCATGCGCAAGTGGGGCGGCAGTGTTTCAGGACGGAAATCGGAACCATTGATGCCAGCGCCGCCCAAAGAACGCAGCACCCCAGCCAACTGGTCTGTAATCCGCCCCTCGAAAGGAATCAGCTTCGGCGCGGCCCGCTGAGCAAAATCGGGGGCAGGAACCACCGTCTTGCGCAGAGCCTTCGGCAGAGACCGGATGAGCTCAGTGACAAGCTCCTCGCGCAGGCCGGGCACAAGCCAGTCAAAATCTTCATCGTCCACGTTGGCCAGCAACGGGACAGGTACTAGGGCAGTAACCCCATCGAAGGGGTCGCCCGGTTCGAACTTATATTGCAGCTCATAGGTCACTGAACCCTGGCGCCAGTGGTCGGGGAATTGTGTGTCCGTACTGGCCGAGTGCTCCTCGTCGAGAAGCTTCTCGGGATCAAAGTCAAGGAAATCCGGCGTATTGTGGCGCTTCTTCTTCCACCACGAATCGAAGTGGCGCCCGGTGACAGCGTTGTCGGGCAGACGGGCATCATAAAACTCGAAGAGCGTATCTTCGTCGACAACCAGCCCGCGGCGGCGCACCTTGTCCTCTACAGCACTGGCTTCTTCCAGCATCTGTTGATTGTGCTTGAGGAACTTATGGTGCGTATTCCACTCGCCACCAATCAGGCCGTGGCGAATGAACATGTCGCGCGCAGCTTCCCGATCCACCCGGTGATAGGGGATCAGCCGGTCAGCGACGATCGTGACACCATAAAGCATTGACTTCTGGTGCACCATCGCCGCGGCCCGTTTTGTGGACCACACCGGCTCCGAATAGGAATGCTTCAGCAGGTTCGCGGCTAATTTTTCAACCCAGGCCGGCTGGACCTTAGCGACATCGCGGGCCCACAAGCGCGAGGTTTCAACCAGCTCGCCCGCCATGACCATCTCCGGCGGCTTCTTCGCCAGGGCGGAACCCGGAAAGATCATGAACCTTGTGCCACGCGCGCCTTGGTATTCCTTCTTGTTGCCATCACGGGCACCGATATTGGACAGTAGCCCGGACAGGAGAGACTGGTGAATGGCATCCTGATCGCGCTTGCCGACGACATTCTCCGTCCGCGACCAGCCCAACTGCTTGGCGACGTCGCGCAGTTGACGCACCAAGTCGTACCACTCACGGATACGCATGTAGTGCAGGTATTCCTTCTTCATCCGCTTCCGAAACGCGTTTCCGGACATCTCATCGCGCGATTCAGTGATGTAGTCCCACAGCTTCAGGCTGGAAAGGAAATCAGACTCCGTGTCTTTAAACCGGGCATGCGCCTGGTCGGCTTGTGCCTGGAATTCTAGGGGACGTTCGCGCACGTCTTGGATTGTCATGGCGGAGACAATCACCGTAACGTCCTCCAACACCCCGAGGGTATTGGCCTCTACCAGCATCCTGGCCATGCGCGGATCGACCGGGATGCGGGCAAGGTCGCGTCCGATCGTCGTTAAGCGCGGCTCGTCCTTGCTTGCCGACGATTCCTCCAGCGCTCCCAGTTCGTCGAGCAACACGAGGCCATCGCGGACCGCCTTGTGCTCTGGGGGCTGGATGAAGGGGAAAGCGGTGATATTGCCCAGTCGCAGTGAAATCATCTGCAAGATCACGCTGGCCAGGTTGGTGCGCAGGATCTCCGGATCGGTGAACTCGGGGCGAGAGTTGAAATCGTCCTCGGAATAGAGGCGGATGGCGATACCGTCGGCGACACGCCCACAGCGGCCGGAGCGCTGGTTGGCGCTTGCCTGAGAGATCTCCTCGATGGGTAGGCGCTGTACCTTCGTGCGGGTGGAGTAACGGGAAATGCGCGCGGTACCGGTATCCACCACGTAGTGGATGCCCGGAACCGTCAGAGACGTCTCTGCAATATTGGTGGACAACACGATGCGACGGCCCGAGTGCGGGGAAAAGACGCGGTGCTGTTCCTGGTTGGAGAGACGGCCGAACAGGGGAGTGACCTCCACCCCGCGCCACTTCTTCGCCTCAATGGCTTCCATGGCGTCGCGGATATCGCGCTCGCCGGGGAAGAAACACAAGATATCGCCAGGCCCCTCAGCCATCAGCTCTTCTAGCGCTAGCACGAGGCCGTCCAGCATGTCGATGTCGACGACCTTGTCGCCCACCGCTTGCTCGAGTGGGCGGTAGCGGATCTCCACGGGGTAGGTGCGGCCCGAGACCTCGATGATGGGGGCAGGGGTACCCTCCTGGTCCGCGAAATGCGCGGCGAAACGCTCCGGATCAATCGTGGCGGAGGTAATGATCACCTTCAAGTCCGGGCGGTGGGGAAGCAGGCGCTTCAAATAGCCCAGCAAGAAGTCAATGTTGAGGGAACGCTCGTGCGCCTCGTCGATAATGATCGTGTCGTAAGCATTGAGGTAGCGGTCACGCTGCATCTCCGCCAGCAAAATGCCATCGGTCATCAGCTTGACGGCGGTAGTGGCGGACACGCGATCATCGAAGCGGATAGCGTAGCCAACAGAATCACCAATCTTTTGACCTAGCTCATCGGCGATGCGCTCCGCGACCGTGCGTGCAGCCAAACGCCGGGGCTGGGTATGCCCAATCAACCCGCGCCGGCCCCGCCCCAGATCCAGCAGCATCTTCGGGATCTGCGTGGTCTTACCCGAACCGGTCTCGCCGGCGATGATGACCACCTGGTTGTCGCTGATCAGCTCCATGATGTCGTCGCGTCGCTCAGAGACCGGTAACTGTTCGGGAAAAGAGATCTCAGGGATGTTTTCGTCGATAAGCGACACCTTGAGGGCCGCCTCATCGAGATCCTTGCCTATCGCCTGGAGAGCCTGAGGGGAGCGAGCCTTTCGCAGGCGGCGGCTAAAGCGGCGGGCATCCGAAATTGTGAGTTCATCGAGGCGCGCATAGAGCTCGTCGCGCGTAGGGGTAGAGGAAGTAGTCATAGCTGAGTATGCAGTCTAGTCGCTGATCGCGAAGGTCCATGGTTAGCACCGGTAGAGAGCTTAAAACAAACTTGTAGAGAAATCTGGGCGTTTTCACATTATGCTTCATATTCGCCTGTACAAGACAGGGAAAATGGCCTACACATGCCCGGAAGGGCTAAGAGGAAACTAAGGACAGAGGCGATGAATACTGTGCCACCGAACTACCCGCAGCACTTCACCCACTACGCGCCAGACCACAGCCCACTAGACAGAGGCGATGGTGAAATCAACGTGTTGGCGGCTGTCAACTATGGATTTACGCGGTGGGCTTCGAGGAGCAACTGGTTAACCTGGGGTCTCCTCCTTGTCGCTCCAGGGGTCTTGATCTTCGCCCTCACATTTGTTCTCATATTTTTCGGTGAGGTAGTACCGATAAGGTCGGATGCGGCCGATAACCTATCTTTTGCATTGATGGCTGTTCTTGTCGTCGCCTCAGTCGTGCTCACAACAGTGGTGAACTTGTGGATCTACCGGGGCGGGGTGGTGCAAGCGGCTGAGCCTTCGATCCGGTTTCGGGATTTCTATACCAATGCCCGAGTCGGCCACCAGTTGTTACTGATTATCGGGGTCGTCGCGGTGGCGTTAGTGCTGATTTTTCCGATCGGATTGCTCTTTGAATTGGCGAAGGGCTCCCCGAAGGCCGATATGCTTATCCTCCTTGGGCTCATTGTGCTGCCCATAGCACTGATCCCGTTCTTCTTCCTCGTTCCCTATTTCATCGCTGATGGCCGTGGCGTGTTCGAGGCGATCGGCGACAATATTCAGGCGGGCCGGCAACACTGGCTAGCACTGCTGGTGTACTTCATCGTGGAGATCGTACTGAGCCAGCTGATCATCGGCCTCACCTTCGGGTTTGGAGTTCTCGCGGTTGTGCCGCTTTCGGCGATTATCCGTGGTCACTTGGTTCGGCAGTTTAACTGCGGCTATATCCCAGTCGGCACAAATGGTTAGCGCGCTGTCTTCTGATGATGGGCTCTCTTAACTACTAGGCTTAGGAACCAACGATGTTTTCCAAGGAAGGAGAGCTGGTAGTGACAACACCACCACACGGCGACAACAACCACGAAGAAGGTAAAGACAATGACGATCTGAACTCACAGCAGCCCCCAGAGTATCCTGAGTATCCGCAGTATCCTCAGTACCCTTCGACACCGCATCCCGAAGACGCACCTGATTATGGCACGCAGGGTGCTCAGGGATACCAGAGCTACCCTGGTTACCCCGCCTCAGACCAGAGTCAGGGGTACCAGCCCTACGGGGCACAGCCTCAGCCGCAGGCGCCGTACGGCGGTGGCACGGGATTCGGCAATCAGGTGGACAGCGGCTTGGGCGGCCTGAACCCGAACATGGTAGCCACCGACGGCAAAGTCAACGTGCTGCGCGCGCTGAAGTGGGGCGTGTCGAAGACGTTCTCCAACGCAGCTGTGTTCATTCTTGGCACTTTGGCCGTAGGCGTCCTGAGTGCGGTGATCGGCGTTGTGCTTGGTCCCGTGTCTGCCCAGTTCGGTGGCTCGCTAGCCGGCGTAGTCCTGGACATTGTGATGACCCTGATCTCTGCCGCATGGATGGTCTTCGTCGTCCGCCTGATGATTTGGCAGGTAGACAAGGTTAAAGCCGGTTACGGCGATTTGTTCAAGGATGTGCACTTCAGCCAAGGGTTTATTACCTCGATTGTGGTCTCGCTGATTCAAGGACTCATCGTTGGTGTGCCGTTGATGCTGTGGGTCGCAAATAGCGGTTTCAGCCCGACCAGCTTGAATACCCCGGAAGGATCGCAGGCCTTTCTTGCTGAAAGTAGCGCAAGTATGTTCGCGTTCCTCGGCGGCTTGTTGGTGTTGGCGCTGCTCATTACGCCGCTATTCATGTTCCCAGTCGAGTTCGCGACGGAAGGCCGCGCCGGGATTGGCGGAGCAATAGCTCAGGCGTTTCAGGTGGGCAAGAGGAATTATGGGACGCTGCTGCTCTACAATCTCGTGATAGGAATCGTTGCGACGATCATCATTGTGGTCACCTTGGGTTTGGGCGCTTTGGTGGTTGTGCCAGCGCTCATGCTGACCCAGACGCACATGTATCGCCAAGGCGCCGGTGGACCGATCCCGCACGATCCAGAGCATGACGGCCCACTTGGCGGTCACGATCAGAACCCTGACAACTACGGCGGTTACCAGGGATTCGCCTAAACAGGATTAAAAGCGCTAGGCCTCGAGCAATTCTTTGTTCGGGGCCTTTGCCGCCTCGAAGGCACGCTTTACAAGCTCGCCAAGAGCTTCGTATTCTTCAGCGCGTGACGACGACGTCCGGTATACCAGGCCAATCGTGCGCTGAGCGCTCACCGAATCGTCGAAGTTTGCCAGTGCCAAACCGGGGCGAGTGCACTCTGTTGCTAGTGCGGATTCCGGAACCAGCGTGGTACCCAGTCCGGCGACGACCAATTGAATGATCGTCGTCAGGGAAGACGCGCGGGTCACCGCATCGGTTGCCTCGGAAGGATTCACGTCAGCCAAGCGGCACAGGTCCACAACCTGGTCGCGGAGGCAGTGGCCATCGTCGAGAAGCAATAGGTTGAGATCGTCCATAACGTCGAGGCCCAAGTCGGTCTTGCCTTCGAACTCATGACCCTTTGGTAAGACGATGGTGAAGCGCTCGTCGTACAGCGGATAATCCACCATGCCGGCCCCGTCGGAAGGCAGGGCCATGACCGCTACGTCAATCTGACCGTCGCGCAGCTGGTTCACTAGGTGCCGGGTTTGCTCCTCGACGATGCGTGGCTCTAGCTCTGGGTATTCGCGCTCGAGGCCACGCAGTAGTTCCGGCAAGATATAAGGCGCGACCGTCGGAATAATGCCGATCGTTAGCGGGCCGGTGAGGATGCCGTGCGCCCCGCGCGAGTGGTTAAGGAACTGGTCGGCGGCCTCCAGCGTGGACTTCGCGTAGGGGAGAAGCTCTTCGCCAATAGGGGTCACGATGACTTTGCGGGTAGAGCGTTCGATGAGCTGGACCCCCAACCCTGTTTCTAAAGCGACCAGCGCTTGGGAGAGGGAAGGCTGCGAAATAGACAGCTTGTTGGCGGCGGTGCCAAAGTGTTTATTCTCCGCGATGGTGACGAAAGTGCGTAGTTGCGCGAGAGTGGGCCTGTACTCTTTATTGCTCATGCTTATCACTTTAACTTAAAACTATAGGTTTGGCTATTGACAGGGTTAGCCGATTAGGGAATAATAATCGGCAGTCATGTGGAGGCGTACGGTAGTACAACTATCGTCATCACAGACTACACGGATTTATACGTTGTAACTATAAAGGAGAGTTGCATTATGGCAATTATGACTGTTGGGGAGCGCTTCCCAGAGTTCGAGCTCACCGCACTGAAGGGCGGCGACCTGCACGACGTTAACGCTGCGCAGCCTGAGGATTACTTCGAGACCGTCTCTCTGGACAAGTACCAGGGCATGTGGAAGGTCGTTTTCTTCTACCCGAAGGACTTCACCTTCGTCTGCCCAACTGAAATTGCTGCATTCGGCAAGCTGGACGAGGACTTCCAGGACCGTGACACCCAGATCCTCGGCGGCTCCACCGACAACGAGTTTGCTCACTTCAACTGGCGTGCAACCCACCCAGAGCTGAAGGACGTTCCTTTCCCAATGTTCTCTGACATCAAGCACGAGCTCATCCGTGAGCTCGGTGTTGAGAACGCAGACGGCGTTGCTGACCGTGCGACCTTCATCATCGACCCAGACGGCATCATCCAGTTCGTGTCTGTCACCCCAGACGCTGTGGGTCGTAACGTTGACGAGGTCCTGCGTGTGCTCGACGCACTGCAGTCTGAGGAAGTTTGCGCCTGCAACTGGGAGGCAAACGACCCAACCAAGAACATCAACAAGCTGGACGTTGTTCAGGATTCCCTGAAGTAGTTTCAGCAGTGGCCCCGCAACCCGCGCTTTTTCGGGGGCGGGGCACACCTTTGACCTCCACAGAAAAATAACCTATCAATCGAAAGGAACTGCATATGTCCATCGATAACCTGAAGAGCGCCCTGCCTGAGTACGCCAAGGACCAGAAGCTGAACATCGGCACCCTGGCTCGCTCTACCGAGCTGAACGAAGAGCAGCTGTGGGGCTGCTTCGTCGCAGCGGCGGCAGCAACGAAGAACGAGACCGTCATTTCGGAAATCGTCGACGAGGCCAAGGAGCACCTCTCCGAGGAAGCGTTGAACTCGGCATTCGGTGCTGCGACCGTCATGGCGATGAACAATGTTGCATACCGCTCCAAGCACATGCTCGGCGACGACTACGCCAACGTTAAGTTCGGCCTGCGCATGAACATCATCTCCAAGCCAGGTGTGGAGAAGGTCAACTTCGAGCTGTGGTCCATCACCGTCTCCGCAATGAACGGCTGCGAGGCCTGCCTGGCAGCGCACGCAAAGGTTGTGCAGGACGAGGGCATGACCAAGGAGCAGGTCTGGGAGGCAGTCAAGATTGGCGCAGTGGTCAACGCTGTAGCACAGGCTGTCCAGATTGAGGACGCACGCTAAAACAGTCGTGTAAAACCGCTTTAAAACGAGCGCCCCGCCGAACTCCTCATGGGAGAGGGAACGGCGGGGCTCTTCTTCTCCCCAGCGGCGACAATAGTTGTCTATTTTATTCGTCTTATCTCTGGTGCTGGCAATGGATTCATGTTAAAAATAATTTCACCATAAAATCTATTGATTGGAAGAATCATGGGATCTGAGATGCGTCACCGCAAGGCCATAGGAAACCGGTACTACTACCAGCACTGATAGAGCATGGCCAGACTTAAAACGAGCCTGTTAACCGTGGGGATTATCATCACGGCTATTTTGGCTGCCACTGTAGCCTTTCTTGGAGCAACGCTATATTCGTCCGTGGATGCTCACCAGGGCCGAAACGCAGTAAAGATCGAATCAGTCGACAGCACTGTGGACTACCGGGATTTCTATTCCGACTTAGCTCATTTTGCGCGCGAAAATGATGCGGGTGTGGCGATAAGCTATTCGTCCATCGCTATCTCGAATGGGGAGTATCGAGTCTATTCTTCTTCAGTTTCTCCTGACGCTGGGAGGACGGAAAAGCCACGCTTCGAGCACGGGGAAATTGACGTTGTTTATCCGCTGGAAGACTTCCCACATCCTGATCCGCGGCAGATTGTATTTGCGCAAGGATCTGGGGCTAATGTCCAAAAGTTGTTGCAGTGGTTAGGTGAGCAAGGGATTGATGCAGTCGTATGGCCACGCATTCTCATCCAGATCTTCGCCACGTCGACGATTCCAATTCTGTTTGTCTTATCAGTGCTGCTGTGCCTGATACTTGGCGCGGGGCATTCTTTGGTCCGATCACGGGAGATTGGTGTTCACCGCCTATTGGGGCTTAGCGTTTCTGAAACAATGATTGATGAAGCACGTCGCCAACGCAGGGTGCTGCTCACCGCATACGTCGGAGGACCACTCATTGTTGCAGTGCTGCTCTATATGTACAACGGATGGGCATTGGCGCGGGTGTTTTGGGCATTCTTTTTCTCGGCCAGCGCTGTGCTCTCTGTATGCCTGCTCACAGGGTATTTAGGCGGGCAATGGGTCGTTCGAATGACCTCAATTCCCCAGTCCATTAAAGGCAGAGTAAACGCACGGCCCGTTTTCTACTCTTTGGCCGTGGTCCGCTGCGTCACGTTGGTTGCTGCTCTCAGTGCAGTCGCAGCTTTGGTAGGAGTTGTAGCAGAGCTCGGGGAGCGTCAGCGTCTCCAGGCAGCGTGGGACGCGCACCAGGGGCCGCAAGAGTTCGCCCTGAATACCAATACTTCAATTGAAGATTGGACAGATGCTGCCACTGTAGAACCGTTCAGGACGGCAGACGAGGCCGGAGAGGTGTTCCTAGTGGACCCGTATTGGATGACGTGGCCTGTGGAATTGGAAGCGCCGGTATTGTTAGTGAATCAAGAATTCGCTCAGCAGGCAGGAGTAACTCAGCTAGACAATAGGGGCATTGTGGTGTGCTCGCCTGTGGAACTATCGCGTGACTCAATGCAGACCATACAAGATGCGTTGGACTTTGAGGCCGAACTTTCTCATGAACCCGTCCCTACCATTGAGTGGCGCTCTCGCTGCAGTCTGGGCACTGTTTTTACTTATGATGTTGATTTCCACCCGCAGGTTGAGAACCCGATCTTGGTTATACTCCCTCGCGGTCTGGCGCCGTTCGGAAATGACAACTTGATTTCAAAAGTCTCTCAGCAAACCTTAATTTCTGATTCGCCTAGTGTTCCTTCATACCTTTTGAAAGGCGCGACGGGAGCAACGCTTTCTTTCTCAAGACCTCGCGAGGACTCTTGGCAGGAAAGTAAGTGAACAGCTGAGAACTATGTAGTTTTGTGGGGGTTGAATACCGTCGCAGCACTGCTTTTGGTGACTGTCTTAGTGGGGGCTGCCATTATTACATTTCGTGTTGCTTATCGGCGAAAAATTCATATCGCCTATATTTTCGGCCGTAGCCCCTGGTGGGTCTCAAAAGAGTTAATAGTGATAGAAGTTGCGTTTTTCTTGGCAGCGATAGGTTGGCTGTTCTACAAACTCCGTGAACATCAGATTCAATCTGATCTTCAGGTGCCGTCAACATGGAATATCGGTTTCGAAAGCCAATGGTCACCGTTGACAATCGTTGCCGTCGTCGGATTCAGCTTGGCATGGTTGATGGCCTCTGTGTTGTTAACCCTAAAGGCTGCTTCACAGTGGGATGCGAGAGAAAGTACGGAACCACAATGACAATTTACGTGCGTGAAATTTCGTGTGCTTTTGGCAGCCGAATGATCATCAAAAACTTCACAGAAACTTTTAAAGCAGGACGGGTCGCTGCCCTAACGGGACCGTCTGGCAGCGGCAAGACCACCCTCCTGAACATGCTAGGTGGTTTGGTAGTGCCAGATTCAGGGAGTATCGAGTTTGATTCCCGTGATATCGCGACTATGAGCTCGCGCGCTCGTCGTAAGTTCCGCCGAGCGAATGTTGGCTATCTTTTCCAAGATTATGGGTTGGTGCCTGATCTATCGGTGGCGGAAAATATTAAGATTGCAGTTCCGCGCGTGTCCGCATCGACGTTGGCTGCCGCATTGGAGGAAGTGGGTCTTAGCGGGACGGAGAAACGGACGGTCAGTGAACTTTCAGGCGGCGAGCAACAGCGCATTGCGTTGACCCGACTGATTATCACGGAACCAAAGATTGTGCTGGCCGACGAGCCAACGGGCGCTCTCGATGGCACGAATTCTCAGATTGTCTTGATGCACTTGCGCCGATTCGCCGAAAACGGTGCTGTCGTTGTGGTGGCCACCCATTCCGCATACATAGCTGAAAATGTTGACGAGGTTGTGAAGCTTTAGTCCGGCAGACAGATATTGCTGTGCGCTTGTCCAGTACCGCGAGTCCGCCGGCTGCGACTAATCCGACAGGATTCCCATGTGAGACTCGCGTCTCCCTCGTGTGTTCTGTATTACACTCGACGGGACAAGGAGCAAAGGAGAACCCGCATGAGCACGAGAGACATGACAGCTCCGGAAGCACGTGAGCTGGTCGACGAAGCAAAGACTGTCGTCGGCGGGCTCATGCGCAGCCACAAGCAACGTGTCGCCCGCGAAAGCGCAGAAATGTATGCCTCCTTGGTGCGCGGTGAAGACAAGTTCCACCACCAGGCACGCTTGGCCCTACACGTGCTGTGGCTGGCTGTACTGCGCAAGCAACGCCGCTACGCTGACACCGAGCGGCCTCTGGAGTTTCTCGTGGACGCGGGATACTTTGACTACGCTCTGGTAGACGGGATCAACATGTCGGACCACTACTTGGCCGACATGCTCGAGGCGCACGGCGAATTCGAAAAGGCTGCTGGCCATCGTGAGGCTTTCGTGGCCCAAGCCCAGCAGCACTTCCGTGCTGATTCCGAACGCACCCGCATGTTGGCGCTTCGTGCAGAAGCAACGCGGGCGCGTGCCGACGCGGCTGCTTGCCCCTAAGATCGCAACACTTGGCGAGACAACTTTGCAGTTTCGCGCTACGGTTCTAGATGGACACGAAATAACGTCCATCTACGACATCGGGGACATATCGGGGGATACATGTCATCAGATAACCTAGCTTTAGTTTCTTTAGATCCGTGGCGCAGCTACAGGGGAGCTTTCGAGGTCGGCGGGGACCCAGACAAAGTCCGGAGCACCAGTGATAACTGGGAAAGCTACGCCAACGCAATCGGCGCTGTCATCGAGGCTCTCAACAGCGCGGATGTGTCTTTTTATCGGGGCGATGGGGGCTACCTGTTTAGCCAGCTAATTCACGTTTTCTATCCGAAGCATCTCAAAGTAGTGGAGTCCGCTCATCGTCGCGTCGCGGGAATCGTCGATAATTACGCGACCGACCTTATCGCCGCGCGCCACGAATTGAGCACGCTTTCCGACGAAGCCCACGCCCAGTGGAAAACCGCAGTACAGTGGGAAAATGATGGCCTTGACCTGGCGAAGAGACACAACTGGGCGATAAACAATGGGGACCTAGAGACCGCCAAGCGCTATCGTGCTGACTACGACATAGCTTTAGGGGAAAATCACCGCGCAGCTGCCGATTTCGAGAACTACCTGGCAGAAGCCGACAAGGTCGTCGAATGGCTAAGACAAAGAGTCGCTTTTCACGTGCGTGCTGTCAATGAGGTTCCCATCAGCTACGCAGATACTGATGCGGGTGCGCGCAACTTCGCTGACGAGCTTCCCGACGACTACCAGGGCAGCGTGCCACAGGAGCTTGATGTAGAGGTTGACGCTTTGACCGAGTTTCGCACCACGCTCATGGAGATTGCCGGTAGTGCCCGCGCCGCACGGGGTGACCTTGTTGCCTTAGGGGGATACGATGACCGCTCAGGCGGAAATCTCTATGGGGTTACCGAGGAATTCCGCGCTCTTTGGGACAATGAGACAGCGTTGCTGGAACAGAAACTGGAATTCACCGGAGGCTTGTGCCGGTATTGGGCGAAGGAGATTCGCTATGGCGACCAATCCATGGGAGTGCAGCTGGTCTCTTCCATGGAAGACGCCGGTGCCGCTGAGTCGATGATCGCCCTGAGTGTGTTTGCGACCGAATTTTATTACAGCATGGCACGAGACGTGTTGAAAACGTCCCTTGAATCCGATGAGCTTGCCACCAGAATTGCTGGACACGTGGGGCTCGGTGGATTGAATCTTTTGGCGACGCCAGCTGCGACAGCGGTGGGACTATATACCGACGTGAGAACCGGGGTGGATCGAGACATCTCCCTGATGTCTGCCGGCGCCGGTGCGGCTGCCAGTTTCGGCCTGGGCCGCGGAGCCAAGGTTGTGCAGGCCGGGGCTCGGGGCGTGAAGAACGCAACAGCCCGCGGGGCAGTCAAGCACGGCAGCGAAGCCGCGGCCGCCACAGTAAGTGACATCGCCGACGTGAAAGGACAGACCGCCGAAAAACTGGAAGAAGGCCGCTACGGCGGGGGACTCAAGAACGTGGCCCCATAAGCGGCCTGCGTGATTAGACCTGCTTCATCTCCAGGTGGCTGAGGCGTACCTCGCCGGCGGCGTCGGAGGCATCCAAGTCAACGACTCCGTGGAGCTGGAAGGAGTTATCACCCTCTGGGTCTTGCAGGATCTGGCGCACATTCCAGCTGCGTCCTGAGGTGTCGCCGAGGCTGAATAACTCCTTGCCGCGGGCTTCCTGGTCAGTGCCGATGTCGTCATATTCATCGAAGTAATCGTCCATGGCGGCACCCCAGTCCGGTTTGTCGTCACGGTCCAAATAGTCCAGCATGTCGGCCAGGCGGTCTTCCTTCTCATAGGCGAAGAGTTCTACCAAACGGAAGAAGTAATTACGCACCATGATGGTGAACGCACGGCGGTTCGCGGTCAACGCGGTGGGGTCCTCGACACCGAAGGCGAGCTCACGTTCGACAGTGGCCTGGTCGACAGGTGTGTCTTCGTCGGCCATATGGGCCCACTCGTCGATTAGCGAAGAGTCCACTTGGCGGATCAGCTCGCCGAGCCAGGTGATCACGTCGTCAAGCTCCTCGGTCATGTACTGCGCCGGCACCGACTTCGACAGGGTGCGCCACGCGTCAGTCAGGTAGCGCAGCACAACACCCTCGCTGCGGGCCAAGCCGTACGTGGCGATGAGGTCCGAGAACGTCATGGCGTGCTCAATCATGTCGCGCACAACGGACTTTGGCGACAGCTCAAATTCCTTGGCCCACGGGTTGCCCTCGCGGAAAGTCTCGAAGGCCTCGTCCAGCTCGTCCTTCAACGGCATAGGGTAGGTGACCTCTTCCAAAAGCGCCATGCGCTCCGTGTAATCCACCCCCTCGGCCTTCAGCGCTGCCAATTCCTCACCGCGTTCGGCTGATTGCTGCGCCTGGAGTAGCTGGCGTGGATCATCCAGGATGGCTTCAAACGTGGAGATCACATCCAGGGTGTATGTCTCCGATTCTGGGTCGAGCAGAGTCAGGAAGGCCAGAGCAAAAGGGGACAGTGGCTGGTTAAGCGCGAAGTCGCGGTCCAGTTCTTCCACCAGCGTGTAGGGACGCGATGCTAGCGAATCCGGCGTGCGCTCCACGATGCCCGCGTTGATCAGACCGCGGAAGAGCTCCACGGCGGTCAAAATATCACGGTTTTGCTTTGAACGCGTGTCATGGTTGGTCCGCAGCAGGTGCTTCAAGTGCTCGTAGCCATCGCCTGGGCGGGCAACGACGTTGAGCAGCATCGAGTTGGATATCTTGAACTGGCTGGTCAGTTCCTCAGGCTCCGCGACCGTCAAACGCTCAAAGGTATTTTCTGACCACGAAATTTCGCCGTCGCGTGGGGCCTTCTTGCGCAGTTTCCTCTTCTTCGCCGGGTCATCGCCGGCCTTGCGCCGCAGCTTCACATTTTCAATTTCGTGTTCGGGCGCCTCGACGACAACTGTTCCCTCAGTGTCGTAGCCCGCGCGCCCAGCACGACCAGCAATCTGGTGGAACTCCCGCGACTTCACGATGCGCTGGCGCACGCCGTCGTACTTTGCCAGGCCCGTCATCAGCACGGTCCGGATCGGCACATTGATGCCCACGCCCAAGGTGTCGGTACCGCAGATGACTTTAAGCAGCCCGGTCTGGGACAGCTTTTCGACGAGGCGTCGATACTTCGGCAGCATGCCCGCATGGTGCACACCGATCCCACGACGGACCAGTTTGGATAGGGTCTTGCCAAACGTCGTCGTAAAGCGAAAATTGCCGATCTCTGCGGCAATCTGCTGCTTCTCCTCCGGGGTCAGGATGCTGCCCATGCTGGTCAACGCTTGGGCGCGCTCGGTGGCCTCGCGCTGGGAGAAGTGCACCACGTAGATCGGTGCTTTGCCGTCTTTGAGTAATTCCTCGATGGTCTCGTGGATCGGGGTGAATACGTAGTGGAAGTCCAGCGGTACTGGGCGCTCGGTGCCGGAGACCAAGGTGGTGGTCCGTCCGGTGCGCTCGGTCAAATCCTTCTCTAGCCAGGACGTGTCGCCCAGGGTGGCGGACATCAGCAAGAATTGGGCCTTCGGCAATTCCAAGAGTGGGGCTTGCCAGGCCCAGCCGCGGTCCGGGTCAGAGTAGTAGTGGAACTCGTCCATCACCACCTGGTCGATATTGGCGTGCTTGCCGTCGCGCAGCGCAATATTGGCGACGATCTCTGCCGTGGCTGCAATGATGGGCGCATTCCCATTGACGGTGGCATCGCCAGTCATCATGCCCACATTTTCCGCACCAAAGATCTCACACAGGGCGAAGAACTTCTCGCTCACCAGTGCTTTGATGGGGGCGGTGTAAAAGCTGCGCTGGCCGCGCGCCATAGCGATGAAGTGGGCAGCGTTGGCCACCATGGACTTACCAGAGCCCGTGGGGGTAGCCAAGATGACATTGTCCTCGGCTAGTACAGCCAGTGACGCCTCTTCCTGGGCGGGGTATAAAGCGATCCCGCGTTCGCGCGTCCAGGCAATGAAGGAATCCCAAATCGCCTCCTCGTAGAGGGACTCGGGCACATTAGACAAATCGGGCAGCATCTCGCTTAAGTTCACAGTTCTACCGTAGCGGAGATGCTGCCCGAGCAGTCCTAAACGTCATCCTCCGGGGCGTCAGGATCCTTAGGCGTGTCAGGTTCTTCGTCGTCACGCGCCGGCTCTCCGAAGTGGAAGAGTGGGGGAGCCTCAGGCAACTCATTGCGCGGCGCGTCGCGATCGTCAAGTGCTGCCAGATAATTCTCGAAGGCCTGGCCAATCTCCTCACTGGAGGGGACCTGCGCCTCACCCGGCATCAGTACGTCGGGGTGATGCTTGCGGTACTTCTCCAGCTCAGAGTCATAGTGCTCTTCCAACTGGGACACCACATGCATGATCTCCTCAGAGTCGCCGACCTGCTCCGTGAGCTGGCGGGCAACCCGGGCCATATCGTGCTCGAGGCTCTTCAAAGGCAGATCAAGCCCCGAGGAATCGCTAACGGACTGCAGCAGCTGATAGGTGGCCTCTGGGTATGGGGACTGCGCCAGATAATGCGGCACGTGAGCGGTGAACCCGGAGACTTTGCGGCCACGTTTCAGCAATTCGCGCTCGATCATCAGCTGGGCGGCACCTGGGATATTCCACTTCGAGTTCAGGGTGAACATCTGGCTAATTACGGCTTCGTCGTTACCGTGTGCAGACACCATCAGTGGCCGCGTGTGCGGGACCGCCATCGGCGCGCCATAGAGACAGATCGTGCGCGAGACATCGAACTTGTCAGCCAAGTCAGCCACCGCTTCACTAAAGGCATTCCACCGCAAATCCGGCTCAGGCCCGGACAGCAGCAGGAAGGACTTACCCTTCGTGTCGCGTAGCACGCGGATGTCTAAATCGAGCTCCTCAAAATGCGTGAGCTCATCATTGTCCATCATCACCGCCGGGCGGCGCGCCCGGTAGTCGATCAGCTCGTCGGTATTAAATGTTGCGAGCTGTTTGTTTTCTAAAGCCGCCTTCAGGTGCATCGCAGCACTCTCAACGCCGTGACCCGCGTCGGCATAGCCCTGCATTGCCACCACCATGGTGGGGCCGGCTGGTTCGCCAGGCTCGGTGGATTCGCCGTGGGAACCCTCGCTAGTAATGGCGGGGGCGGGGTACTCCATTTCGTACATCTGCCGATTGTCATCAGCCATGGTGATCCTCCCTGATCCTAAATTTCATCTCATTCTCATTGATTAAAGGTTGTACTAGTTACAACGATGTAGGACGGAGAATGATTCCCAAGCGGTAGCCCTACAGTATGCACGACAACTCATCACCGCGCAGGGTTCGCTGTAACGGGGGTAAAAATCTGTGGATAACAATGTTGTTTTCCACAGGTTTCGGACATCAAGAAGAGTTGCCCAGCGCAGCCCCGGCCACCGCCTGATGATCAAGCCATGACCAGTACACGAGATTTTCCATACTCATCCGATACTACCGACCACCTGAACACCCCAGGCGATCTCATGGCAGCGGTGCCAGGCGTTTTGGGGTTCTACCCACAAGAATCACTCGTCATCGTCGGCCTGCACGTCGAGACGGACACCGATCATGCCGCCGACCCAGATACTCACGAACTACGACTCGGTCCCGTGATGCGCGCCGACCTGCCACACTGGAGCGAGATCACCACCGCTTTCACCACCCCAACGATGGTCAACTGCGACGTCTACTTCGCCTTCATCGTCACCCGCTCACCCGACACCCCAACAGTCCGCGAGCTCGTCGACGCTTTGTATTCGCTTCACGACGACACCAGCGGCGCACTTATCGACGCCTGCTGGGTCCTGTCCGAAATAGCCACCGGAAGCCACTACGAACTGTCCTTCGGAAGCGTCCCCACCGCCTGGGAACGCGGGTCGGTACCGTGCATCGCGCTATCACCTGCAATGCAGCCACTGCTGGACAATGGCGGGCTCCCCGCGCTGTCCAGAGACGACACTGTAGAGTTCTTTGCCAAAATATCGCTTGACGACGACACCCGCGACACCGTCGACGGGGCTACACAGTTGGCCTACCGCCGCGGCCAAGACCTCCACGACCGCATCGAACAACGCCTCCCAGGGCCCGCCGAAGCCGTCGCGGATGCCGACTGCGCACTGAGCAATGCGCCTGACCTTCCGCTTGTCGCCCCCTATGACGAAGCGTTATCACTCAGCGCTGCGGGCGGGGAAGACAGCGAGGACCCCATCGGAGATGACGTGATGGCAGTCATGACGTGCCTGTCTAGGTCACGCCTGCGCGATGCCATCGTGGCTACCGCCCTCGACGAACCTCAACGCGCCGCGACAATCCTGCTTTATATCGCACGAGTCACCTCGGGGGTGATTCGTGCCAACGCACTCAGTGTGTGGGCGATCGTCGCAATCTCCACCGGCCTCAACTCCTGGGCCACGGCCGCCCTCAAAGCAGCCAGCGCCGAACTGGAAGGACACGGACTGTCCACCGCATTACTCGAGGCGTTGGCACTCGGGTGTTCCGATGGATTAGTCATGGCCGTTCTTACAGGAAGTGAGGAACAACGCGCCCAACTACGCGAACAAGTTTAAACCGGCGGTGTGCAGAGCTAGTTACCGCTGACTCGCTTCGCGGAGTGCGCCTTGTCGCCCAACTGGGACGTAAACGCCCACGCGTCCTCGACGATGCGCTGGAGATCCGTGCGGGTCGGGTTCCAGCCCAGCTCCGCCTTGATCTTCTCGCTAGAAGCAATCAAGGTTGCTGGGTCCCCCGCGCGCCGGGCAGCGACCTCGGCGGGAAGCGGGTGGCCGGTGACCTCCCGGCAGGTCTCGATGACTTCGCGCACCGAGTAGCCATCGCCAGAGCCCAGGTTATAAATCCGGTGTTCCCCAGGCAGGTTGGTTTCAAGGGCGAGCAGGTGGGCATCAGCAAGGTCGCGGATATGAATATAGTCGCGCACGGCGGTGCCGTCCTTGGTCGGCCAGTCATCGCCGAACATGTAAATCTTGTCACGGTGCCCCAGCGCGACCTGCAGAACAAGGGGGATGAGGTGGGTCTCTACCTCGCGGTTTTCACCGATGGATCCGTAGGCGCCAGCCACATTGAAGTAGCGCAGACTGGTGGCAGCCATGCCGTGGGCCTGGCAGTAAGAGGTAATCGCGTAATCAATCGCTAATTTTGTTGCCCCATAAGGGTTGGTCGGTGCCGTCGGCATGTCCTCAGTGATCGGGACAACCTCGGGCTCGCCATAGGTTGCCGCAGTTGAGGAGAACACCAGCGAAGGAACGTGGTGGGCGCGCATCGCATCCAGCAACGCCAAGGTGGCCACCATGTTGTCCTGCCAGTATTCTTCAGGAATTTCCATGGATTCGCCGACAAGCGAACGGGCAGCAAAGTGCAGAACGCCGTCGAAACCGCCTTCGGCGAGAACACCGTCGACAGCGTCGAGCAGATCACCTTCGACGAATCGGGCACCGTCGACGACGGCCTCGCGGTTTCCCGTTGATAGGTTATCGAGCACAGTGACATCGTGTCCTGCCTCAACTAAGACCGCTGTACACACACTGCCTACGTAGCCAGCTCCGCCAGTGACCAACAGTTTCATCGTTGACTCCATCCTGAAAAGTAGGCGATATACCTCACTAACACTAGCGGAGAATCGCGCTAGGAAAGTGGCCGAACCCGAAAAGCGTGCGCCAAATCGTCGTGAAGCACGACCATTTGCTCATCGTCAGTGGTCAACTGGATGACGCCGTCGACTTCTTCCACGGTGACTTCGGTGCCGACCTTGATGTTGGCATTCGACAGCGCAGAGAACTGCTGTGGGTCTAACTGCAAAATCTCGTGTACCTGGATAACCTCAGCACGAATGGGTTCCGACAGGTCAAGATCGACGACGCGCTCGCCCCAGTCAGTGTGCTCTTCTACCTCGACACCCAGCTCAGCCAAACCCGGGATCGGGTTGCCGAAAGGGGAGCGGGATGGATTGTCTAAGACGTCGACGACGCGGCGCTCGACCTCCTCGCTCATGACATGCTCCCAACGGCACGCTTCATCGTGCACCTTGGCAATATCTAAGCCAAGCTTGTCAACCAGTAAACGTTCCGCGAGGCGGTGCTTGCGCATCACCCGGGTCGCGCGCAAACGACCTTCCTCGGTGAGCCGCAAGCTGCGATTATCTTCAACAACAAGAAGGCCATCGCGCTCCATGCGTGCCACGGTTTGCGACACGGTTGGGCCCGATTGATCTAGGCGCTCGGCAATACGCGCGCGAAGGGGAATGATGCCCTCTTCCTCTAGTTCAAAGACCGTACGCAGGTACATTTCAGTGGTATCGACTAAATCACGCATGCTAAACCTCTAGCTTTCAGAGAAGAACTCCCCGGATCACGATCGGCAGAACTTGTACGAGTTGAAAGGGGTACAGCACACGGTGGCGCGGTCGAGATCCGGAGATAAGAATGACCACATGATACCTCATATTGGCAACATGTGGTCGAACGCCTCTTTTGATAGGAAGAGGCTATTTTGTTGGCTTATTGTGCGTACTCGCGCAGCTTGTCTGCACGGTCGCCAACACGCAGTTTGGCCATGACTTCCCGCTCGATCTGACGGACGCGCTCGCGCGACAACCCGAACTTGCGGCCAATCTGGTCCAAAGTGCGAGGTACACCGTCGTCGAGGCCGTAGCGCAGGCGGATCACATCTTGCTCGCGCTGTTCCAAGGAGTTGATCACGCGCTGAATGTCGTCGTGACGCAAGGTAGCGACGACCGAGGTCTCCGCATCCGTGGCGTCTTCGTCCTCGATGAAGTCACCCAACGGCGCTTCCTCGTCGGCACCAACGGGCATGTCCAAGCTGACCGGATCGCGCGACTGACGCAGCAGCATCTCGATCTTGTCCTCGTCGATACCGGACTCGTCGGAGAGTTCCTCATTGGTTGGCTCACGGCCGAGGGACTGGTACATCTCGCGCTTGATGCGGGAGAGCTTATTCACCTGCTCCACTAGATGGACCGGCAGGCGAATCGTGCGGGACTGGTCGGCCATGCCACGGGTAATTGCCTGTCGAATCCACCACGTGGCGTACGTGGAGAACTTGAAGCCCTTCGCATAATCGAACTTCTCCATCGCGCGGATGAGGCCCAAGTTGCCCTCCTGGATCAGATCCAGCAGTGGCATGCCGCGGCCGGTGTACCGCTTTGCCAGGGACACCACGAGGCGGAGGTTGGCCTCCAGCAGGTGAGCGCGGGCCTTGCGGCCGTCTTTTGCGAGAATTTTCAGATCGCGCTTCATCGCGCGGGTGAGCTTCGCATCCGGGTCATCGAGGCGGTGCTGGGCGTACAGGCCTACTTCGATGCGCTGGGCGAGATCCACCTCTTCTTCAGCATCCAGCAGGGCAGTTTTGCCGATACCGTTGAGGTATACACGAACCAGATCGGCAGAAGGATTGTCATTGGTTTGATTGCGGCGGCTCCCACGGTCAACCTTTTGTTCCTTCTCTCCCTTAGACGACGGTTGCGTCATTCACTGCCTCCTTGTAGAAATGCCAATCTATTACGTCAACGCCGTGACACTGCGAATAGTTCCCCATTCAGGAAACTGGCATATTCAGAGGTCAAGCCTCCACAATAACTGTGAAAGGTCCATCGTTGACGCTGTTGACCTTCATCATAGCCCCAAAACGCCCTTCTTCAACCCATAAACCGCGTTTACGCAGCTCGGATGCAATTTTATTAATAACTTCTTCGGCCTCCGGGCCAGGGGCCGCTTCAGACCACGAAGGGCGACGGCCCTTGGCTGTCTTGCCCATCAACGTAAACTGGCTGACCAGCAACACGGGTGCCCCCGCATCAAGCGCGGACACTTCACCGTCCAGGATGCGCAGTTCTGCGATCTTGCGGGCCACCGTCTCCCAGGCGGAGGGATCGTCGTTACGCCCCACGCCTACAAGCGCGAGGATGCCACCGGTCCCGGGGCAATCGATCGCGCCGACGACTTCGCCGTCGACGGTCACGCTAGCCTCCGTCACGCGTGTCAACACTGCTCTCATACCAAAACCTCAGCAATCTCTGCGGGCAGAACCACACCGTGGCGCACTAGGTCCACCACGGCACGTACTGCTGCCTCAACTAGCTCGGACTCGTCATCGATGCCTTGGGACGCTGCCCACAAGCCAACCGTTTCCTCCAGGCTCAACCCCTGGGGATGTAGCCCGGCCACCACGGAGGCCAGCGACTCGTCGACTTCGTGTGAGAAGCGCGGACCGTCGGTGCGCGTCAGACGAATCACCGCGGACTCAAACCCCATGCCGATCTCTGCGTCAGCAACCTCGACGTTTTCTCGCGCAACACCAGGGCGCACCATAAACCTGGCCTGTGCGATCTCCTCGGCACTCTTACCGCGCAGCCACGCTGTCCGGCGGAAATACTCGTCCACCTCAGGGCCCAGCGGATCAGTAAACGGCTGCAGAACCTCCTCCGCGGTGACCTCGGTGGGCGCGTCCCCGATGTCGCGTAGGAAAATCCAGCCAAAGCCAATACCGATCACATCGTTGTCGCGCAGGTGCTCCAACCATTGGCCGGTCCTCTCGATGCCCGCGCGCGAGCGCGGATCAATGGACTCATCTTTCAGCCATGTGCTTACGTACATGCCGGGATCTGCCACATCGCGTTGAATCACCCATGCGGAGACTCCACGTTTCGGCAGCCAGGACGCCACGCGGGCCGCCCAGGACTGGGTACGCGTGTGCACCCAGGAGCCCAGCATGTACGCCGTGCCGTTGTCAGCAAGATGGAGTGGTGCCGTCCCGGCCACCAGTTCCGTGGCACCGTCTAAATCCAGGCCGGAGTCCCGGTAGACGTGGCCGACTTCGGGCAGGCCCACGACGAACGGGGGATTGGCCACGATCCGGTCAAAACGCTCACCTGCCACAGGCTCGAACCACGAGCCCTGACGCAGTTCTACATTGTCCACGCCGGCGCCGGCCAGCGTCGCTTCCGCCAGGTCGAGGGCACGCTGGTGCACGTCAGTAGCCACAACGTTCAGTCCCGCTCCCGATTGCGCCAAAGCCTGAACACCGGAACCGGTACCAAGGTCCAGCACCGAATCCACCGGGGTCAGCGGGGTAGCGGACAACAACGACAAGGATGCCGCACCGACACCCAGCACGTGGTCGGGCCCCGGCACGTGCTCCGTCATCGACGCATCGAGGTCAGAGAATACGATCCGGTTCGTCCCCGCGATCGTGTGCGGGCGGACTTCGATGGCCACAGCCAGTTCGCCCGCTGGTGTCAGCGCCACAAAGTTTTCGTCGATAAGCGACGTGACCAGACGCGCCCCAAGCAAGTCCCCGAGCTCGGAGCCGGACATCGGGCGACGCAGGAGGAAAAACCGAATCAGCCCGGAAAGCCGTGAGCCATCATTGGTGGCGTGCATGACCACGCCGGGCTCGCCACGGTACAGCGCCTCGGTGACTTCGGGGCCGAGGTGGGCGGGGATGCCGTCGGCAGTAAAACCGGCGGACGAGAGCGTATCGACGAGAGACCGCGCTACAGCGGAGCGTTCTGACACAAGAACTCCTTAGATTAAGGCAGGCTTAGGGCTGACCGTCGGGGTCAATGTGATCGATCGTAGCGGGAAGATTCTCACCATTTGCTTGCGACGACGTCCCCGGGCCGAGCTGCGCGCGTTTTTCTGCTTCCATCTGCGCATAACGGGCCACAGCCGGTTTGTACACGTTTTTCGAACGCTTGTCGCGGGGCTCGCCCTGGCCATTAGCGATGACCACCGAAATCCACGGCAGCGGCACTGAAATGAGGAAGAATACGGTGGCCAGCCACCAACTGCCAAGCACCGCCAACAGGATGCTGATGAGAATGAAGGGGATACGGGCCAGCTGCAGGATCAGATAGATCCGCTCACGTGAGTGCCGATTCTGTTCTGGCGACCTCTTCGCGTCGGTGATCAGAAAACTCCTCGGCGAACGCAGCCGAAAGCGACGTTTCAGCGAGGACGATGCTGAGGCGTCTTCGGCCTCGACATCGACCCAATCATGATTCGAAGAGTGCTCCATAGCCACTAAGGGTAGCTACCCGGCTTAGATTTTTTGCAAAAGTGGGGCATGATGGGAGGCGTGAGTACGACGACGAAGACAATTCAGCGCCCCGATATCCGTGAAGACACCACCACCGATGACGGCACCCCGAAGTTCTTCCACTACGTAAAGAAGGACCAGATCGTCAACTCTGCCGTCAGCGGAAAAATGGTTGTGGCTCTCTGCGGAGAAACATTCCCCGTCACCAAGCAGGCCAAGCCTGGGTCCCCGGTGTGCCCGGACTGCGAACGCATCTACAAGGGCCTCCGCAAGAGGTAAGCGGTTGACCTCAGGCACTTCAGGGCCTTCGCTGCGCGTCTGGCAGCGAGAGGCCCTTGATAAATTCTTAAGCACGAAACCGAAGGACTTCCTTGCCGTCGCAACACCGGGCGCCGGTAAGACCACCTTCGCGCTCACCCTCGCGTCCACCCTGGTGGCCGATAAGACGGTCCAGCGTGTGATCGTCGTGGTCCCCACTGAGCACCTGAAGTTCCAGTGGAGCGAGGCCGCGAAGCGTTTCGGCCTTGCCTTGGACCCCAAATTCACTAACTCCTCGGCGGTGAACCCGGCCTATGACGGCATCGTCGTCACGTATGCCCAAGTGGGTATGCACCCTTTTAAGCACCACGCGGTGACCTCTGCGCGGAAAACACTGGTGATCATGGATGAGATCCACCACGCCGGCGACGCGAAGAGTTGGGGCGACGGGGTCTACGAGGCCTATAACGATGCCGAGCACCGCTTGGCGTTGACGGGTACGCCTTTTCGTTCCGACGATGCCGCCATCCCATTTGTGCGCTATGTCGAGGACAACGAGGGCCACCAGATCTCCGAGGCTGACTACACCTATGGTTACGCCGAAGCACTCAAAGACGGCGTGGTGCGACCAGTCGTCTTCTTGGCGTATTCAGGCGAGGCTCAGTGGCGCGACTCTGCGGGAGAAGAATATTCAGCACGCCTGGGAGAGCCGCTGAACGCGGAGCAAACCGCGCGTGCCTGGAAAACCGCCCTTGACCCGAAGGGGGACTGGATCTCCTCGGTACTGCGGGCGGCCCACACCCGTCTAATGAAGATCCGCACGAATATGCCCGATGCCGGCGGACTTGTCTTAGCGACAGATACGACCACGGCGCGCGCGTACGCCAAACTGCTGGAGCAAATTTCGTCGACACCCGTGGCTGTGATCCTGTCTGATGACCCCGGATCCTCCGAGCGGATCGACGAATTCTCCGCCAGCCAGGATGAGTGGATGGTGGCGGTGCGCATGGTGTCCGAGGGCGTGGACGTGCCCCGTCTTGCAGTGGGTGTGTACGCCACCTCGTCGGCAACGCCTCTCTTCTTCGCCCAGGCCATCGGCCGTTTCGTGCGGTCCCGCATGCCAGGCGAGTCCGCATCCGTTTTCCTGCCTTCTGTTCCCGTGTTGCTGAAACTGGCCGAAGAGATGGAAGTCTCCCGTGACCATGTGCTGGGTAAACCGGATCGCGAAAAGTTGGGGTGGGATGATGACTTGCTTGCCGTGGCCAACCAACAAGAAGATGAGCCAGATGAACTGGGCACCTACGAATCCCTCGGCGCTTCCGCAGAGCTTGACTCGCTGATCTTCGACGGATCTACCTATGGCACTCCCACCCTGGCGGGTTCGGCGGAAGAACGTGAGTATCTTGGCCTTCCCGGGTTGCTTGATGCAGAACAGGTAAAGACCTTGCTGCGCAAGCGACAATCCGACCAACTCGATGCCCGCGAGGCCGAAGAACGTGCACGGAAGGCGGAAGAGCGCGCCCAAAGAGAGCGTGAGGAAATCCTCGGAACATCGACGAAGAAGAAGGCCGAGCCTTCGTCGACAAGCGGTGTTGCCTCCGATGAAATCCCTGCCCTGCGCAAGGAACTGAACACCTTGGTGTCCATCCGTGCGGGAAAGACGGGCCGCCCTCACGGCGCGATCCATACCGAGGTCCGCAAGGCGTGCGGCGGACCGCCGACCGCGCTGTGCACGGCTGAGCAACTTCGTGACCGCATCGCGTACCTGCGCGACTGGTAGGCGCAAGGCAGTGCCGGTAGGGAGGTAACAGTACCGTCACATCTCTGTGCGCCGGGGCAGTGACTCATGCGCTTGGAGTAAGCCAAGGGTACCCTTGTCGGGTATTCTGTTTTCTTAGCTAAGGAGCCTTCAATAGTGTCGAATAAATTCAGCCCACAGGATCCCGAGAGCAACCGCCCTGAGAATTACCATCCTGAAAACGAGCAGCCGGGCGACCAGCCTGGGCCGGCTGAGCCGTTTCCGGGCGACTCTGCCTATGGGCATGCAGCTGACGCCACCTACGGGGCGACCGGCTACCAGACCACCGGCGGTTACCCAGGCGGTGAATATGCTGCCGCTGGCTACCCGGCTGCTGCGTACCCGGGCGAAGTCCAAGAGAAGAACAACATGGCCCTATGGGCGATGATCCTGGGCATCGTCGGGTTCGTCATTACTTTGTCGATTATCGGCGCGATGATTGGTATCGGGATCGTGCTTGGCATCATCGCCATCGTCCTAGGTATCTTGGGCCTTCGTCGCGCCGGCAGGATGGAGGGCCCGAATCGTCGAAAAGGAATGGCAATCACAGGCATCGTGCTCGGTGCGTTGTCCATCATCGCATCGATCGCCATCTTCCTGGGCCTGTTCGGCATCATGAGCTGGTTTGCTGATACCGGCATCCTAGAAACCTGTTCCCAGTTCCAAAATGATCAGGCTGCCTTCCAGCAGTGCATCGAAGAGGAAACCGCCAAGCTCGCTCAGTAATCCAATAATGATGTCGGCACAGACTCTACAGCGCCGCGGGACAACGTCTGCGAGAATCCTCTCGCCAGACGCCGCCCGCGGTTTCGCATTATTAGGTATCGCGCTTGCAAATATCCCTACGGCGTGGGTGGGCTACGAACTCGTCGATCGGGGAACGATGCTCGGTGGAATCCAGCCTGGGGCAGAGGGGGTGCACCGTTTCCTCGACCAGCTCATGATGGTGCTGGGAGCCATGTTTGCCCACGTCCGTGGCTTGCCGATGTTCTCCACGCTGCTGGGATTCGGCGTTGGGCTGATTTCATTGAGCTTAGCGCGTCGCGGATTCCCACTCAAAGCAGCGTGGAAAGTACTGATCCGCCGTTACGGCTTCCTCGCACTTTTTGGATTGCTCCACGCCGTGTTCCTGTTTTATGGGGACATCATGCTGATGTACGGGATCATGGCCGTAGTTCTCGCGCTGATGATCGGCTTTTCCAACAAGGTGCTGAAGTGGATCGCCGTGGGCCTCTACGCGCTGAACGGTCTGGTCTTCACGGTGATATTCGCCAGCACCTTCTTCGTCGACGAGTCCGACCTAGACCTCTCCGGGTACGTAGCCAACCCAGAGACCTACCTGGGCTGGATGGGCCTTGGGCTAATGACGGCCATCGGGGTCGTACCGATGACCTTGTTCTCTGGGCTATGTCTGTTTCCCATGATCATCGTTGGGTTCATCTTCGCCCGCTCCGGCGTGTTGCACCGGCCCGACGAGCACCTCACAACATTGCGGACATGGGCGGGCGTTGCGGCAGCGGTCATCCTGTTGATTGGCCTGCCGTGGGGGCTTGCGGAGATCGGGGTGCTTAACGACGCCTGGGCCAGCCGGTTCATGATTTTGAACCAGATCTTCGGCTACCTCACGGGCCCCGGCATCGTCGCTTTCTTCGCGCTG
>NZ_JBHWRP010000077.1:0-11212 GCF_043426755.1 Corynebacterium sp.
ACGGCGACCTCGTGCACGCGCACACCCCACGCGCCCAGCTGGGCGGATAAGGCGGTGACGGCCGCGGTGGCCGGATCCGCGTCGAGCGGCCCGTGCTCTAGGCCGCGGGCGGCGCGGATCCCGGTGAGGAAACGCTTGCGGCTCGCACCCACCAGCAGCGGGAATTCACTATTGATGAACTCAGGCAGCGCGTTGAGCAGCGCCCAGTTATCGGCGGCGGTCTTGGCAAAGCCCAGGCCAGGGTCCAGCACGATCTGGTTGCGCTCCACGCCTGCAGCTAGCGCATTATCGACGAGGCGGCCCAGCATCTCATGGACGTCGCGCACCACATCACCGCCGTGATCGGCGGAACCGGCCGCATCACCGAACTCGCCCGACTGGACGGTGCGCCAGTGCATGAGGCACACCGGCAACTGCGTGTCAGCCATCACGTTATACATCTGTGGGTCGGCGAGTCCGCCGGACACATCGTTGATCATGTCCACACCGGCCTCGGCGGCCGCCAACGCGGTAGAGGCACGCATCGTATCCACAGAGGTGCGGATGCCTTCGTCGTGAAGCACCTTGATCAACGCCGATGCCCGCTGCGCCTCCACCTCGGGGTCGACGCGGGTCGCGCCCGGGCGGGTAGATTCGGCGCCCACATCGATCATGTCGGCGCCGAGGCGGACGAGGTCGTGCGCGTGGGCCACGGCGTCGTCGAGGGCGAGCCACTGCCCGCCGTCCGAAAATGAGTCCTCGGTGACATTGACGATGCCCATGACCATGGTGCGGCCGGGCGTGGAAAGATCTGCAACTGTAACCATTGTTATCCCCTAATCAGGCTTAGAACTTCGGCGCGGGAGGCCGCATTGCGCTGGAAACCGCCGCGCACCGCACTGGTAGTGGTGATGGCACCCGGCTTGCGGATGCCACGCATGCCCATGCACATGTGCTCGCATTCGATGACGACAATCACCGATTGGGCTTCAAGCTTAGCGACGAGGGCGTCGGCGATTTGGCTGGTCAGACGTTCCTGGACCTGGGGGCGTTTCGCGTACATGTCCGCTAGGCGGGCCAGCTTGGACAGGCCCGTGACCTTGCCCTCCTTGTTCGGGATGTAGCCGATATGCGCCTTGCCGTAGAAGGGCACTAGGTGGTGTTCGCAGGTGGAGTAAATCGGGATGTCGCGCACCAGCACCAACTCCTGGTGGTTCTCCGCGAAGGTGGTGCCGAGGACCTCCGTGGGGTCTTCGTGCAGCCCGGCGAAAGTTTCGGCATAGGCGCGCGCGACCCGAGCAGGCGTGTCCTGCAGGCCCGCGCGGTCCGGGTCCTCGCCCACGGCGATGAGCAACTCGCGCACCGCGGCTTCAGCGCGGGCGTGATCGAAGTCAGCGACTGCGGGGATATTGGGGTTCTTGTCCATGGTTTAGTCCCTCCGGTGCTTTCCGGGGTCGTCACTATCAGCCTGGCCTGCCGGGTCATCCGGTAGTTGTGGCTCAGGTGCTTCTGGTCGTGCGACCTCGGTGGGGTCCACCTTCGGCATCTGCGTTGTTTTTTCCTCAGACGGCCAGGCGTGGTCGGGGCGCTCGTGCTCCGGCAGGCGGAAACCGATTTCCTCCTCTGGCTGTTGCTGGCCCGGCTCGCCGGAACCATAGTTCTTCACACCAGGGTGTTCGGCGGGTGGCTGCTGCGCAGGCTGGGGAGGCTGCTGCTCCGGCTGCGCTGGTTGTGCTGGCTGCGCTGGCTGGTTCTGGGAGCCTGGCCATGCGCCACCTGGCACCTGCCACCCGGCTGGTGGCTGCTCACCGTCATAGCGTGGTGGCTGCGCGTTCTGGCCGGGCTGCTTGCCAGCGCCGATGGCGGTGGAACCAGCACCCGCCGGATTCGGAGCCCCAGCGTTGCGTTTAGCCTGCTCCTCGCGTTCCTTCTCGCGCTTGGCACGCGCCGCGCGGGAGGCCTCCAGCAGGGAGAACTGCTTCGGTGGCTCTTCGCCGCGTTCCTCGGCAAATTCCACGGGGGTTTTCACTGGCTCGTACCCGGCCTGCTGTGGGAAGCGCTCGTCGAGAAGCTCCAGGCCCGAAGGCTGTGGATCGATGTCGTCGAAAATCACTTCCAGGTCCGGGCGGCGCAGAGTTTCCTTCTCCAGCAGCTTGGTCGCCAGGGTGTCCAGGTACTCACGGTGATCACGCAGGATGGTGTAGGCGCGCTCGTGGGCGGCGTCGATCAGCGCGTGGACCTCGCGGTCGATCGTCTCGGCGACGTGCGGGGAGTAATCCAGGGATCCCCCGCCACCGCGGCCAGAGAAAGGGTCGCCTTGCTCATCGCCGTACTTCACGGTGCCCAGGCTCGCACTCATGCCGTATTCGGTAACCATGGCGCGCGCAATCTTCGTGGCCTGCTCAATATCGGCAGAAGCGCCCGTGGTGGCCTCGCCGAAGACCAGCTCCTCGGCGGCACGTCCACCCATGGCGAAGACCAGGCGGGCGTAGAGCTCGTCGCGGTTGTACATGCCCTTGTCGTCCTCGGCGGCGGTCATCGCATGTCCGCCGGTGCGGCCGCGGGCGAGGATCGTCACCTTGTACACGCGCTCGATATCCTTCAGCGCCCAGGCGGACAGGGTGTGGCCGCCTTCGTGGTAGGCGGTGATCTTCTTCTCGCGCTCAGAGATCACGCGCGAGGAACGGCGTGGTCCACCGATCACGCGGTCGGTCGCCTCTTCTAAGGCGTCGGCGGTAATCACGTTGCCACCGATACGCGCGGTGAGCAGCGCTGCCTCGTTGAGCACGTTGGCTAGGTCGGCGCCGCTCATGCCGGCGGTGCGCTTGGCCAGAGAGTCGAGGTTGGCGTCGTCGGCAAGCGGTTTGCCCTCCGCGTGCACCTTCAAGATCTGGGCGCGTCCCGCTAGGTCCGGGTTGGTCACTGGGATCTGACGGTCGAAGCGGCCCGGGCGAAGCAGGGCTGGGTCGAGGATGTCGGGGCGGTTCGTCGCGGCCATCAGGATGACGCCTTCGCGGTCGCCGAAACCATCCATTTCGACGAGCAACTGGTTCAGGGTCTGCTCGCGCTCATCGTGTCCGCCACCCATGCCGGAGCCACGCTGGCGACCCACCGCGTCGATCTCATCGATGAAGATGATGCACGGCGAGTTCTCGCGGGCCTGCTTGAACAGGTCACGCACGCGCGAGGCACCCACGCCGACGAACATTTCGACGAAGTCTGAACCGGAGATGGTGTAGAACGGCACGCCGGCCTCACCTGCAACGGCGCGGGCCAGCAGGGTCTTACCCGTGCCAGGAGGGCCGTAGAGCAGCACGCCGCGCGGGATCTTCGCGCCCAGCTTCTCGTAGATGGAGGGGTCCTTGAGGAAGTCCACCACTTCTTGCAGCTCGTCGACGGCATCGTCGGCACCTGCCACGTCCTTGAAGGTGGTGTCCGGGTTGTCCTTCGTCATCTCCTTGGCCTTGGAGCCGCCGATGCCGAACATGCCACCGGACTGCATGCGGTACATGAAGAAGAAGAGCAAGCCGAAGATCAGGATCATCGGCAGCATGAAACTCAGAATGCTCATCAGGAAGGAATCCTGCGTGACATTCGTCGTGTATTCTTCAGCGCCGGAGTTGGTCACCGCGTCGAACACCTGAGGGGTGGTCCGCGCGGGGTATTGCGTCATGATCTCTTCGACGCCCTCACGCTCTTCTACCGTGATGGGCTCGTTGAGGGTGAGTCGCAGACGTTGCTCGCGGTCATCGATTTGGACCTCTTTGACGTTCTGGTTCTCAAGCTGCTCCATCGCAATGGAGGTTTCCACGCGCTGGAAGCTGCGGGTGTCGTCGCCAAGCAGCGTAAAGAGGTACAAAATCATCAGCACTACGGCTGCGATGATGCCGTAGCGCAAGACTTTCGAATTTTTCATTGAATACTTTCGTCAACCGGAAAAGTAGCTACTGAGTGTAACGGTTCACCCGGGGTTTTCGTTCCCATGTGTCAAGCCTGGCCTAATGATTGTCGCTGTACACACGCGGATGTAGCGTGCCGACGAACGGAAGGTCACGGTAGCGCTCCGCATAGTCCAGGCCATAGCCCACCACGAACTCGTTAGGAATATCGAAACCGATGTCCAACAGGTCCACGTCCGCCGTCTGGATCTCCGGCTTGCGCAGCAGCGTGATCGCACGCAGGGAGCGGGGGTGGCGGCCACGCAGGTTCTTCATCAGCCAGCTCAAGGTCAGACCGGAATCGATGATGTCTTCGACGATGAGGACGTCGCGGTCGGCGATCTCCTTGTCCAAGTCCTTCAGGATGCGCACCACGCCCGAGGAGGTGGTCGAGTTGCCGTACGACGACACCGCCATGAACTCCATCTCCGAAGGGATAGACAGGGCGCGTGCGAAGTCAGTGAGCATGAACACCGCGCCCTTGAGCACGCAGACGAGGATGAGGTCCTTTTCGCTGTCGGCGTACTGCTTGTTCACCACGTCGGCAAGTTCTTGAATGCGCTCCTGGATTTCTTCCTGGGTGATTAGGACCGCTTCAACATCGTCGCCGTAGCGGTTGGCAGGTACGTTGAAGTCTTTCTTGTCATGCATGTTAGTCATGGACGCCCTCGAATACTCGCTGAATTGTGGCTGCTGGGAATTGTGGCCCTTAGTCTAGTTATTGCTGACTAAGTGGGGAAACCGTGCCCGCCCCTAGCGCGCGGCAATATAGTCCGTGGCGATCACGGACGGCTCCGCCTTTTCGTTGCCAACGTTGCGCAGGTTCATCTCTGTGAGGTCCTCCGTGGTCAGGTCGCGGTTGATCGCAGCGAGCGCGTCGAGGGCTTCCTGTGGCACACCGCCGGCGGTGTAGATGGGCAGAATGTTCTGTGGCAGGATCATGTTTTCTGGGTCCTCCAGCTTCACCAGCTCAACCTCGTTCCCGTTGGAGTCCAGGTGGGGCGAGGTGGTGTAGATATCGGCTACCGTGGCTTCTCCCTGCAGGAGTGCGGCGACGGTCAGGGGGCCGCCGCCGTCGGAAATGGGGTTCATGGTGATGGAGTCTGCCGGCACGTTATACACCTCGTCGAGGCCTTGCGGGCCGTAGGGGCGCTCCGCCAGTTCGGGGTTGCCGGCTAGGACGATGGAGTCGATCGCCGAGAGGTCGTAGAGCGTGGTCAGGTCATACTGCTCGGCAACTTCCGGGGTGACCATGTAGGCGTCTTTGGATTCGGCCGGGGCGTAGTCGCCGGCTTCCAGGCCTTCGGGCAGCGCGTTTTCAACTTCCGCGTACACGGCCTCAGCGTCGGCGCCCTGCTCGATGTCCGCCCCGTAGAACTGGGAGAGGTTGCCGGTGTATTCGGGCACGATGTCTACCTCGCCGTTTTCCAGGGCAAACAGGTACACCTCCCGCGAACCAATGCCGGAGGTGACCTCCACGTCGAAGCCGGCCTCGCGCAGCGCCTCCGCCCACACCTGGCCGATGATTTCGGATTCAGGGAAGTTGGCGGTGCCGATCGTGATGGTGTCCGCGCCACCATCTCCGCCACCACCGGCCTGGTCGGTGGCCAGCGGGTCCTCGGTCGCGCACGCGGTGACGGTGAGGCCGGTCGCGGCAAGTGCGGCCACGGCCAGCGGAGCGCGCGGGGAACGCCGTGCGGGGAGTGAGAAGAAGTGTGTCATGACTGCCTGATTCCTTTCGGTTGCGCCAGCTTCTGACCGGCAGCGAGGATGAGGTCAAAGATGAGTGCGAGGATAGCGACGAGAATGGCGCCTGCCAGCATGAGGGGATAATCCCGCAGCGCTAACCCGTCGATGAGGTAGCGCCCCAGGCCCGACAGCCCGATATAGGCGACGATGGTGGCCGTCGCAATGACCTGGACGGTCGCAGAACGGATACCGCCGACGATGCCCGGCGCGGACAGCGGAAGTTCGACCGCGCGCACGATATGGGCTTCGGAAAACCCAGAGGCCCGCGCGGAGTCCACCACATCGCGCGGGATGGCGACGAATCCGGAGACTGTGGCGGCGACGATCGGCGGGATCGCCAGGATGACTAGCACGATAATGGAGGGGACGATGGGCATGCGCACCCCGATGCTCATCTCAAGTGTCAGCCAGGTCAGCAGGCCCAGCGATGGCAGCGCGCGCATCGCCCCTGAGAGCGCGACCACCACGTTGGCTCCGCGCCCGCTGTGCCCGATGGCGATCCCCACCGGCAGCGCGATCAGCGCCGCGATCCCCACCGCCACGAGCGTGTAGAGCACATGGTCAAGCATGCGCGCCCCGATCCCCTGGTCCCCGGACCAGTTTTCGGCGGTGGTGATGAAGCTCAACGCTTCGACAAGAAAGTTCATCGGGCTGCCCTCCTCGACCTGGTCCAGGGCATCAGCCACTTGCCGACGATCACCAGCACCAAGTCCACGACCACCGCCAAGAGCACCGTGCCAATCAGGCCGGCCATGATCTGGGTGGGGAAATTGCGCTGGAATCCTTCGGTAAACAAGGTGCCCAGCGACTGCACACCGATCAGCGCGCCCACCGAAATCAGCGAGATCGTGGACGCCGACACCACGCGCAGGCCTGACAAAATCACAGGACCCGCCAAGGGCAGGTCCACACTAGCGATGCGCCGCGGGATGGCATAACCCATGGCGATCGCCGACTGGCGCACACTATCCGGCACGGTGTCGAAAGCGTCGGCGGTGGAACGGACCTGCAGCGCTAGCCCATACAAGGTCATGGCTACCACCACGTTGATGGGAGACAGCATCGAGGTACCCAGGATCAGCGGCAAGATAATGAACAGCGCCAGCGAAGGGATCACGTACAGCAAACTGGTGGCCGCCACCACCCACTCACGCACCCGCGGGTAGCGGTGCGCCACCCACCCAATCGGCAAGGCCAGTACGAACGCCGCCACGATCGCCGGGATCGCCAGCATCAGATGGTCGACGGTGAGGTCCCAGATCCGCGGGAAATTAGTTTCGATCCAGTCCCACCTCATAGGCGTTTGGCCCCATCGTCGTAAAGCCCCACGACCTTGCCACGCGTATCGACGACCACCTCAACACCATCGCGGCGCTCCACGTGGAGCTGGCGGGAATCCATCCCAACAAAGTGGCGGACCTGCCCGTTGGCGGGGTTGGTGATGAAATCATGCGGGGTGCCGGCCTGCTGAATGCGGGCGCGTTCGCCAAGCAAGACGATATCGTCGCCAAGCAAAAAGGCCTCATCGATATCGTGGGTGACCAGCACGATCGTCTTACTCCACCGCTGCTGCAGCTCAAGGATCTCGCGCTGCAGCTCACGCCGGACCACCGGGTCAACGGCGCCGAAGGGCTCATCCATCAGCACGATCGCAGGATCCCCGACCAGCCCGCGCGCCACCCCGACGCGCTGCGCCTGACCGCCCGACAGCTCCGCCGGGTAGCGATCAAAAAGCGCCGCATCCAGGTGCACGCGCTCCAACCACTGCGCCGCTCGCTCACGCGCCTCGCCTTTGCTCGCCCCCGACAGCCTAGCCACCGCCGCCACGTTCTCCAGCGCCGTCTTATGCGGCAACAGGCCAGAGTTCTGCATCACATACCCGATGGAGCGGCGCAGCTGCACCGCGTCCTCCTCGGCGATGTCTTTGCCGTCGATGCGCACCTGGCCCGCCGTCGGGTCCACCATGCGATTAATCATGCGCAGCAGAGTCGTCTTGCCGCAGCCGGACGGTCCGACAATCACGGTGGTCGCCCCGCCTGTGATGGCGTAGCTAAACGACTCTACGGCGGGGGTCGTCGCGCCGGGGTATGTCGTGGTCACATTGTCGAACTCGATCATGGTCCCACCCACACTACCGACGCCGCATCAAATAAGCCGGTTTTTATCCGTTTATTTCTGCCCCGCCAGCACCAAGCGCCCACCCTCGCGCACCACCGCCAGCCCGCCGCCCACCGGGATCGGGCCTTGCCCGCGCCAGTGCGTACACAGCCGCGCAATTTCGCTTATCGACGACGCACTGGGCACTACCCCACTCTCGTGCAACAACGCGGCAATTCTGCGCTCACGCACCGCGGGGTGATCTGCGGCAAGAGCAGCGCAATCGGTTGTGGGCTGCGCCAAAGGCGTGAGGAAATCTTCCGTGGCGACCAGCTGCTCAGCCGCGTGTGCCAGCGGTTCGACAGCATCCCCACCGAGGACCTCCGCAAGCAGGGGCAGTACTTCCTGGCGGACCCGCACTCGTCGATAAGCACTATCGGCATTCATCGGGTCCTCCCAGAACTCCAGGCCAAGTTCCTGGCACGCGCCCACCGTGTCCGCGCGGCGGACGCCCAACAGCGGGCGCACCACCTGGCCGGTGCGCTCACTCATCCCCATGGGACGCGCGCGCAACGCCGTCAACAGCAGGGTCTCCGCCTGATCGTCGCGGGTATGCCCCACCCAAATGTCACGCGCCCCGGCGACCTCATGCAAAGCGGCGTAGCGGGCAGCGCGGGCCTGCGCCTCCACATTGCCCGGCGCGACCTCCACCGCGACAACCTGCGCGGGCACCCCGAGGCTACGGGCCTGCTGCGCGGCCTGCTCGGCGATAGCGGCGGATCCTTCCTGCAGGCCGTGGTCGACAACCACCGCCTCCACGTCCTTCTTCTCCGCGGCGGCCGCGGCCACCAAGGCCAGCGAATCAGGCCCGCCGGACAGCCCCACCACTGCCGGGCCCTCCCACCGGCGCACCGCCTGCCGACACGCCAAGAAGTGTGGCGAGTGACGCGGCCAGAACGGGTCCATCAGAAATCGCGCAGGGCCGAGGCCATCGTGTCCATCGCCTGGCGCGCCGGGTCGATCTCCACACCGTTGGAGAGAAACGCGAAAGTGTACACGTTGCCTTTGTCGCTGGTCACGGTGCCGGCCAGGGCGTTAACACCAGTGAGGGTGCCGGTTTTCGCACGCACCCAGCCTTTGCCCTGGAGGTCGCCGTAGCGGGTGGTCAGGGTGCCTTCACCGCCGGCGACGGGCAGGGTGGTCAGCAACAGTTTTAGTTCGCCGGAGGCCTCGCCGGCGCTGCGGGCGAGGATGTCGTCGAGTAGCGCCGGCGTGATCTTGTTCACGGTGGAAAGACCGGAGTTGTCGGCAAGGGTGACGTCGGTCAGGTCGAAGCCGCGTTCGCCCAGCACGTCGAGGGTGTGCTGCGGAGCGTTGACCACAGCGCTACTGTCCCCGACCACCTCGGCGGCGACCTCACGACCGATGGCTTCGGCCATGACGTTGTCGGAGTCTTTCATCATCACGCGCAGGCGCTCGATCAGCTCCGGCGACTCCACTTCGGCCACAACTTCGGCGGTTTCGGGAGCCTCGGAAAAGCCCACGGTGGTTGCGCCCACCTGGTCAGCCACGGCCTGCGCCACGTCCAGCGCCGGGGTGTGGGAGCGCGGCACGTCCCCCTCCGTCGCCCCGATGCGGCCGCCGTTGATCATCACCGGCTGGAGCGGCGCCACGTACCCGGAGTCCACGTTTTCGGGGTCCCATTCGGGCATCATTTCTTCCTGGCCTGCCCACGCACGCGTATCGACGAAGACCGCGTTGGCCTGGCCGATCTGCTCGGCCAGCTGCACAACGGTGTCCTCGGTGAACCACACATCGCCGGCGGCCTTGATGATCACGTCGCCCTCATTGGCACCGCGCACCACCTGGGTGGTGATCCGATCCGTGGGATCCAGCGTGTACAAGGCCGCCGCGGCGGTGAGAATCTTCGTCGAGGAAGCCGGGGTCAACGGTTGTTCGGAGGCGGCGTCGAAAAGCACCTCGCCAGTAAAGCCGTCGGAAACGCGGGCGTGGAACGTGCCCAGGGCGGGATCGTCGGCAAGCGCCTGCAAAGTGGCGGTCAGCGCCTCCCGGTCGACCGGGTCTGGCGTGGCGGGGACCAGGATGTCCGTGGCCGCGGGCAGGCTATATGCGGGCGCAACCTCAAGCTCGGAGAGTTCCGAATGCACGTAATAGCCCGTGCCCGCGACGGCGCCGACCCCGCCGAGGGCGACCACTGTCGCGATTGCTGCCACTGTTTTCTTCCCACTCACAAGCAACCAGCATACGCAAGGTAAGGTAGAACATGATTTTCACGCCTATAGATAAAGGAGTACGCCCCATGGCCATTGAAGTCATCATCGAAATCCCTAAGGGTTCGCGCAACAAGTACGAAGTGGACCACGAAAGCGGCAAGATCTTCCTGGACCGCTACCTGTTCACCCCCATGGCCTACCCTGCGGACTACGGCTTCATCGACAACTCGCTTGCCGACGATGGCGACCCACTCGACGCGCTGGTCATCACCCCAGAGCCCGTATTCCCAGGCGTGACCGTGATCGCCCGCCCCATCGGTGTGTTCAAGATGACCGACGAGGCTGGCGGCGACGACAAGCTACTCTGCGTTCTCGACGACGTGCGCTACGAGAAGTACAAGGACATCGACGATGTCGACGACTTCACCAAGGACGAAATCGAGCACTTCTTCGTCCACTACAAGGACCTCGAGCCAAACAAGCACGTCACCGGTTCCGGTTGGGGCAACCGCGAAGAGGCAGAGCGCATCCTGCAGGACTCCCTTGACCAGTTCAAGAAGGTTGGCGACAACTCTCGCGAGAACCTTGAGGCCGAGAAGGAAGCCAAGACCGAAAACTAAGGTCTTTACTTTCCTGCGCAGGCTTTAAAACCGCGTAAACTTGGGCAGCATGAAGGAAGTTAATGTAAAAGATGTTCCCGACAATGCCCAGCTGATCGACGTCCGCGAGGTCGACGAGTTTAACGAGGTCCATGCCAAAGGCGCTGTGAACCTGCCGTTGAGCAACCTCACCCACCTGGCAGACAAAATCGACCCTGACCAGCCGATTTACCTGATCTGCCGCTCCGGTGGCCGCAGCGCCCAGGCCGCGGAATACCTAGAGAATGTCCGCGGCTGGGAGGCCATCAACGTGCTTGGTGGCACCACCGAATGGGTGGAGCAAGGCCTGCCCACTGAGTAACTGACTCTCTTTAGGGCACCGCCGTCATCGTTTTTCGCGTTGGCGGCGGTTTTCTTTGTGTCCCGGCCATCCTGCACTAGGTCCCTCCCCCTGTGACCAGGGGCTTTAAATAACAGCGGTGCCAGATAGCGCCATCCTGCACCGCTGCCAAATAAACCCGCAGGTCACGCCACCCCTGACCTGGTGCAACTTTGCCCCAAATCAGTGGGCGCACCCCAATCATTTTACTTTCTAAAGATAGATTCCTACCATAGT
>NZ_JBHWRP010000078.1:0-24161 GCF_043426755.1 Corynebacterium sp.
GGGTTCGTCGTTAAGCCCAGCGAAACTATTCAGAAAGTGGCAGACTTGGAAGTATGAGTAACGGCAATTTGATTCTGGTCCGTCACGGCCAGTCTGTATGGAACAAGTCCAACCAATTCACCGGCTGGGCCGATGTTGATCTGACCGAGCAGGGCGAGGCCGAGGCCGTCGCCGCCGGCAAGCTGCTGAAGGAAAAGGGCATGCTGCCGGACGTGGTGTACACCTCGCTGCTGCGTCGCGCGATCCGCACCGCCAACATCTCCCTGAACGCTGCCGACCGCCACTGGGTTCCAGTGGTGCGCAACTGGCGCCTCAACGAGCGCCACTACGGCAAGCTGCAGGGCCTGAACAAGACCGAAATCCGCGACGAGTTCGGCGAAGAGCAGTTCATGACGTGGCGTCGTTCCTACGACACCCCGCCACCAGAGATCGACACCGACAACGAGTACGCGCAGACCGACGATCCACGCTACGCATTCCTGCCCGAGGTGCCTCGCACCGAGTGCCTGAAGGACGTTGTGGAGCGCTTCATCCCGTACCTGATCGACGAAATCCTGCCACGTGCACGAAAGGGCGAGAACGTCATGCTGGCTGCGCACGGCAACTCCCTGCGCGCGCTGGTGAAGTACCTGGACAACATCTCCGATGATGAGATTGCTGGCCTGAACATCCCAACCGGCCAGCCACTGATCTACGAGATCACCCCGGAGGGCAAGGTAGCTAACCCAGGTGGCACTTACCTGGACCCAGAAGCAGCTGCTGCAGGTGCTGCAGCCGTGGCAAACCAGGGTTCCAAGTAAGCCCCATTCGTGAGCCTTGACTGAAGTACTCACTTTTCTTCTCGGTGTCGCACTGACCGTCGCCGCCATCCCGGTGGTGCGGTGGGTGCGACATCGTCGTGACCAGGCCCGAAATTCGGCGAGCCTGCAGGACAACCGGGTCACCACCGTGAGCCAAGTCCTCCACCTGGCCATTCAGGGGTCCCCAACCGGCATCACGGTGGTGGACCGTTCCGGCGAGGTGATCTTGTCGAATGCCCGCGCGCACGAGATGACGATCGTGCACGACCGCACCCTCAACCCCGAGGTGTGGGCCGTGGGCCAAGAGGTGTTCGAGGATCTGGAAACCCGCACAATCGACTTGGAGATGTCGCGGCGCGCCACCGGCAACCGTGTCTCCAATGTGCAGGCACTGGTCAAGCCGTTGACCCTGGTGGATAACTACTTCATCATCGTCTACGGCACCGACGAGTCTGAGAACGTGCGTATGGAATCGGCACGCCGCGACTTTGTCGCCAACGTGTCACATGAGCTCAAAACACCGGTGGGCGGCATGTCGTTGCTGGCAGAAGCGCTGCTGCAGGAACCTGACGATCCGGAGATGGTCAGCTACTTCGGCGAGAAGCTGGTGAAAGAATCGCAGCGCATGGCCAACATGATTTCGGAGCTGATCAGCCTGTCCAAGCTGCAAGGTGCCGAAGCCTTGCCAGAGATGCTGCCGGTGAAAGTCGACGACATTGTCGACGAAGCCATCACCCGCAACCAGGTGTCCGCGGACAACCTGGACATTGAGCTCACCCGCAGCGAACCCACCGGGGTGCAGGTGATGGGGGACCGTTCCATGTTGGTCATGGCGGTGTCCAACCTGATTTCGAACGCGGTGAACTATTCGCCGAAGGGCCAGCCGGTCAGTGTCACCCAGAAGGTGGTGCGAGAATCGGTGATTTTAATTCGCGTGACGGATCGCGGCATCGGTATTGATCAGGAGGATCAGAAGCGTGTATTTGAGCGTTTCTTCCGCGTGGATAAGGCCCGTTCACGTTCTACCGGTGGCACGGGGCTAGGTCTGGCTATTGTTAAACATGTGGTGGCCAACCACAGCGGTAATATTAAGTTGTGGTCCCGTCCCGGCACGGGGTCCACGTTCACAATTGAACTTCCCATATATGTTCCTGAACCCGAACCGGAGTTATTTGAGGTGCAGGAGGGCGAAGATCAACCAACATCGCCGACGTTGCGGGAGGCGGTCACACGCGTGACTACGCGTAGGAAAGAGAAGGAGAAGCAATGACGACGACTATCCTCATCGTTGAAGACGAGGAATCGCTTGCGGATCCGCTTGCATATTTGCTGCGGAAGGAAGGCTTCCAGGCGATTGTGGCTCCAGATGGACCGACCGCCCTGGACGAGTTCAACGCCAACGACGTGGACCTTGTCCTACTTGACCTGATGCTGCCGGGAATGTCCGGCACCGACGTGTGTAAGCAACTGCGCGCCGTTTCGCTTGTGCCCATCATCATGGTCACCGCGCGTGATTCGGAGATCGATAAGGTGGTCGGCCTCGAACTTGGTGCCGACGACTACGTGACCAAGCCATACTCCTCCCGCGAACTTATCGCCCGCATCCGCGCTGTGCTGCGTCGCGGCCCTGATGCCGATGGCGAGGAGGGTTTCGACGGCCAGGTCTTGGAGGGCGGCCGCGTGAAGATGGACGTGGAGAGGCACACAGTGCTTGTCGACGGCCAACCAGTCCCTATGCCCCTGAAAGAGTTCGACCTGCTGGAATACCTGCTGCGTAACGCCGGCCGTGTGCTGACCCGGGGGCAGTTGATTGACCGGATCTGGGGCGCAGACTACGTGGGCGACACGAAGACGCTCGATGTGCACGTGAAGCGGCTGCGTTCCAAGATCGAAGAGGAGCCTTCGCGTCCGAAGCAGCTTGTCACCGTGCGCGGCTTAGGCTACAAGTTCGAAGCGTAGAAGGCACACCTTGATTGATCTGCCCCACTACCTGCTACCTCCTTCGGCGCTGAACATTTTCCGCAGGATCCCGGTCGACAACGTCGTGAGTGGCACGCTTTTAGCTAAGGCCGTGCCGACCACGGAGGAGGCTCTTCTGCCTGTCACTTTGGGCGGCGATCTGGCTACCGAGGGTTGGCGCGTGCGCTGGGAACGTGGCGTGCTCGGGGATATTGGTGCCGACATCCGGGCTGAGTACAGCGATATTGAGCGTGTGCTTGCTTCCGGATATGCACCAGAAACTATTGCGGGTATTTCCTTCAACGATGAAGGCGCGGTGGAGGTTGATATTTTCCTGCCCGCCCCCGAGCTGACTGTGCCGCGCAATAATCTTTCGGCCAATGTTTTTGTGTTGCCACCCGGGGAACTATTCATGGTGGATACCGCTGTAGGCGATTTCGGGGCATACGATTTGCAGTTGGCCTCCCCAGGGCAGTGGCTTGTGGTTCTGCTGGAGATTGATGGTGAACCGCTGGCGGTGCTGGATGGGCGTGTGCTCGGCGGGTTTAACGCGGAGCAAAGAGATAAGGCGCTTGAATACATCCGTACTGTGCGCGACGAGAATAACGGTGCGCCCGTTGCCGCGCGGGGATACTTTATCGAGTCCGCTGTAGCCCTTGACATGGGTGCCCCTCAAGGCGATACAGAACATGTCCTGCCTCTGCGTGTCCCAGACTCGCGCCCCCGGGAAGTGAGAAGCGTGGAGGATCAGTCCGATGGCACTTTTCTGGTCAGCGTTGCGTGGTTTGCGGCTATCGACGAAGACGACATTGTAGAATCGCGGACCTCAGAAGTATCCATCAACTCAGAGATCTCTATGGGCTCAGCAATGATGGAGCTCCGCGAAGAGGCGCGCACCACTGAGGCCCCCGCAGAACCGGTAGTGCCGGAACCGGTGTCTGAACCGGCAGAGCCGGAACCGGTTGAGCCGGTTGAGCCTGCAGAACCTGAGCCGACGCGCCCAATGACGCAGGTGGAAATGCTGCGCGCGCGTCGCGCTGAAAGAGCACGACGCGCGCGAGAAGACATGCCACTTCACGCTAGTGACGAATATCTGGGACGCTAAAGGCCTCAGTTTAAAGCTGAGGCCCCAGCTGAATCGTCATCGCGCAAGCGCTAGGGCGCTGGCCTCCATCTATCAAGCCAGGCGCGGAGGCTGAAACTTTCCTCAGCGGCGGTGATTTCTTCCGTCCCGGGGGGAGTAGACGGAAGCTCGTTGTCGCGTGGTGAAGGCTCGCTGGCAGGGTAGTCGGGTAATTCGCTGGTAGGACCAGCAGGTTCCGAGCCGCCAAGCGGGTCGGGGACCTGCGCTACCTCTAGCGACTGCCCGTCCGCTGAGGAGGCTTTTCAGCCGAGCTTCTTGATGTTGGAGTTCACAACTGCGCGAAGCATCGCCAGGTTCGTGCTTGCGCTAGACACTGCCGCGTAGACGAATTCGCCCTCGTTGAGCATCCGGATCAGGTGGAACTGATCATCGAGGGTGATGAGCATGTCCTGCAGGCCGGAGGTGATGTTGAGTGCCTGCATGGTTTTAACTTTCGCCTTGACCATTTCAGCGTTATACGCTGCAGCAATGTCGAGGTCGAAGTCGGACTGATGGCTGAGCGATGCCATGGCCATGCCTGTGGTCATGTCCACGACGGAGGCGCCGATGAAACCATCGATGTTGTCCGCGATGCTTTGGAGCATGTTGTTCAGGGCTTCTTGCTGTGACATGGGTACTTCCCGTTCTTTCCTGGTTGTGCAATAATTCTTTGACTGATTAAGGATACAATGGAAACTTTAAGGTTTCCACATGGATTACCGGATTTCTTGCCAGGCTTCTCTATAATTCACGCCAATTCTGGACTTGCGTGCACCCGGAAAAGCTCTGTGTCCAGTGTTGGTGAAAAATATTTTGTCTAGCACCGGTATTCCCTCACAGTGATTTGCTAGTATCTCCGATGGGTAGTGAGGAAATCTAATAGAGCATTAAGCGAAGTCTTGGTTAAGGACGAATTATGAGCATTACGGGATCTTATTTTCTTGATCCAGATCACACTAATCTTGGCTTCATTGCACGCCACGCGATGATCAGCCGTGTGCAGGGGACGTTCGAGGAGTGGAAAATGTCGCTGCTTATCGACGAAGAAACCCCCGCGAACTCACGCGTTTTCGCAACCGTTAACTCGGCTTCTTTATCGACGCGCCAGCCACGTCGCGATGCGCACCTGCGCAGTTCTGACTTTCTGGATGTGCGGGCATATCCCGAAATGACCTTTGTGTCCACGGATGTCCAGTTCCAAGGTTCAGACACCGTGTATCTCACTGGCGATATGACGATTAAAGACGTGACACGCCCCGTTACTTTCCACGTGAATGTGACAGGGACGGAACGGGACCACCTCGGTGACATGCGGGTAGGTTTTCAGGCCATCGCTATGATCAATCGCGCTGATTTCGGTATTAAATGGAACACCGTTCTTGATTCAGGCAATGTGCTGATTTCAGAAGAGATTGAGATCAATATCGATGGCTCTGCGCTGAAGCAGGATTAGAACAGGACTAATCAGCCGCTGCGTCAGAGTTGGCTGCCTCCGCAGCCGCAGCAGCCGCCGGGTGGACGGCCTTGAACTCGTCGGGAAGCTCCTGGCGTTTGCGGCAGTGCTCCGCAACGATCTCGTATGGCTTATCGCCGATGAGGCCACGTAGCTCATCAGCCATCGTTTGCCACACCGGTTCACCGCCTTCGTGGCAGCCGATGTCCCCGGAACACCACCAATCAAATTCCTCGCCACCATCGCCCCACTGGCGACGGTGGTATTCACTGATAGTGGTACGCAGGATTTCGGCTCCGTCGGAACGCTCCTCCCACGCATCTTCCCGTGAGTAGGGGACCTGCCAGCACACTTCCGGCTTCGACACGAGGATGTCGCGGTCTTCCGCCATCGCCCACTGGTGCAAAGCGCAGCCTGGACCTGTGGGGTTGTCCTCACCGCCACGGTTGGCGAAAATGCAGCCACCGTCAACCACCAGTGTCTTAATAGAGGGCTCGTCCTCATCGTCGTCCCACTCCAACCACGGCTCGAGCACGGTCGGGTCAGCCTCTTCGATATAGGCATCGATGCCATCAGGCCGCAACTGCCAGTATTTGGCAGGCATTTCCGCTACCGCGTTGTAGAGATTGTCGCGGTCGCTTTCGTCGGAAAGATAGGCGCCGTGGTTGCAGCAGCCGACCACGGGCAGTGATTCCATCATGCCGTGGCATTTTTCCGTGCCGAAGCGGCACTGCCAGGTGGATTCCACCCACGTCAGGTCGATGCTGAAGATGTGGTTGGGGTCGTCTGGGTGGACGAATTCGAACCATTCGCGGGGGAAGTCAGGTGGGACTTCGCGGCCTGCGCGGATGGATTTGCCGGCGGGGGAATCGGCGGGGAACCCAAGAAATACAGGTTGATTCACACTTCAACACCGTAGACCGTCTACCCTAGGACGTGTGAGATTAGGTGTATTGGATGTGGGCAGTAATACCGTCCACCTGGTAGCGATTGATGCGCGGCACGGTGGCCGTCCCACCCCGATGAGCGATTGGAAGCAGTCCCTTCGGCTGGTCGAGATGCTTGACGACGATGACGCCATCGACGACAAGGGCATCAAGAAGCTGACGGACGCCGTCGCTGAGGCGGCGGACTTGGCGAAGAAATTGAAGTGCGCCGAGATGATTCCGTTTGCTACCTCCGCGGTCCGCTCCGCCGCCAACTCCAAGGAAGTGCTGGACCATGTGGAGAAGGAGACCGGCGTGCGCCTCGAGGTGCTCTCCGGCGAGGAGGAAGCGCAGCTGACCTTTCTCGCTTCTCGACGATGGTATGGCTGGTCCGCCGGCCGCATCACCAACTTGGATATCGGCGGTGGTTCCCTAGAGATCTCGACGGGTACCGACGAAGCACCGGAGCTCGCCGTCTCCCTCGACTTGGGTGCTGGGCGTTTGACCCATGAGTGGTTCGATACTGATCCGCCCGAACGCAAGAAAATTAACGCACTGCGTGATTTTATTGACGCGGAGCTGGCCGGCCCTGCAGCCCAATTCGCCGCTCTAGGTCCTGCGGGTCATGCGGTGGCTACGTCAAAAACTTTCCGCACGCTGGCACGACTGACTGGTGCTGCACCGTCGTCGGAAGGGCCTTATGTTAAGCGGACGCTCACAGCGCCTGGCTTGCGGCAGCTCATCGCATTCATTTCTCGCATGACTGCTGCCGACCGGGCAGAGCTGGAGGGCATCAGTACGGATCGGTCACATCAGATCGTTGCGGGTGCCCTAGTTGCGGAAGCCAGCATGCGAGCGCTTAAGCTTGATAAGTTAGAGATCTGCCCGTGGGCATTGCGCGAAGGTGTTATCCTGCGACGCATTGACAAGGGCTTAGATGGTTCCGATGAGGGAGTTGACGAGTAGATGTCAGACAATGACAAGCCGCTGACGGTTGCAGAGCTGCTCGCGCGCGCTGGGAAAGAGAACCCGGGTGACAGCGAACGGCCCCGCCGTCGTCGTCGCCGCAGCCTCGAAGAAGGCGGGATCTCGGTTGCCGAGCTCACCGGATCCTTCCGCAAGGTAGACGCGCGCCCAGAGGAAGCGAAGCACTCTTCCGTTCCGATCGATGAACCGGAGCCCGCTGAGGCAGAGAAGCCGGAAAAGGCTGAAGAACCGGCGAAGGCCGACAAACCGGACGAGACGACCGTCATGAAGAAGGTCGACGACGAAGCCGTCGACGAGGCACCCGTGGCCACGCCGGTCGCACCGGAAAAATCAGCTGTATCCGAGAAACCAGCCGCGCCAGCCAAGCCTTCGGCCCAAGACATGGACGAGACTAGCGTCATGCCCGCCGTTGAGGACGAAGATCCTGCCGGCGACGTTCATGGTGACAGTGTCGCCGTCGACGAGTCCACAGAAGTCCGTGAGGGTATCGACGCTGACTATGACGACGACTACTACGACGAAGATGAAGAAGATTACGACGATGATCTGAACATTCCAGCTCTCGTCGGAATGATCCTCGGCGGCCTGGTACTTGGTGTGGCCGTATTCTTTGGCTTTGAGTGGCTGTGGGCCAACTTGAACTCCTTCCTAGTTGCAGTCTTGGCCATCGTCGTCACGGTCGTGATGGTGGGCGTCGTTAAGGCTCTGCGGACGCAGAAGGATGGACTGATGATGACGCTTGCCGGAATCGTCGGCCTGCTGATGACTTTCGGCCCAGCAGCGGTGACGCTTCTCTAAAAGAGTAAAAATGTGGCACGCTTGGTGCCATGCGCAAAATTGCAGTAATTGGCGGGGGTCAGATCGGTGAGGCTCTCGTCGCTGGCCTAGTCGCCGCAGAACACGACCCGAAACACATCACGGTCACCAACCGAAGTCCTGAGCGTGCTGAAGAGCTCGCAGAGCGCTATGGTGTGTACACCACCGATGACAATAACGAAGCGGCGACAAACGCCGATGTCGTATTCCTGTGCGTCAAACCCGCCGGAATCGTCGGAATCATTCATGAAATCTCGGAGACAGTCGCCGAGAATGATGTCTCTACCGCACTAGTTTCGATGGCTGCCGGTGTGACAATCGGCGCGATGGAGGAAGCAATCTCCTCGGCCGGCACCCCCATCGTGCGCGTGATGCCTAACACCCCGATGCTCGTCGGCAAGGGAGTGTGCGCTGTCGCGCCTGGCAAGTTCGTGGCTGATGAACAACTGGACTATATCGTCGAATTGCTTGAAGCTACCGGCCACGTGGTCGTCGTCCCAGAGTCCCAGATGGACGCAGTAACTGCCGTGTCTGGTTCTGGCCCCGCCTACGTGTTCTTGGTCGCCGAAGCGATGATCGATGCCGGAGTGTCCCTGGGGCTGAGCCGCGCTGCGGCACAGGAACTTGTGAACGCCACCATTGCGGGTGCGGGCGCCATGCTGGAAGCAGAAGGGGCGGATCCAGTGAGCTTGCGTGCAGGAGTGTCGTCGCCGGCAGGGACTACCGTCGCGGCGGTGCGTGAATTGGAGGAGTCCGGGTTGCGTGGTGCTTTCTATCGGGCGCTAGAAAAGAATGCCCAACGTGCCAATGAACTGGGAAAATAGTAACTTCTGAGAATTAGTTGGAAAATTTGTGGCACTTGGGTCGCAAGCGTCACAGGTTTCACGCTAGACTAGTTCCGGCACGTGCGTGTTCGTCCTGTGGGAGGGGAAGCCTACAGCGCGCCATGTGCTGAAGGGTTAGTTATATATGGCAAATGAAGATAAGGGTAAGTTCTTGACCGTCGCTGAGGTCGCGGAGATCATGCGCGTCTCGAAGATGACGGTCTACCGCTTGGTTCACTCCGGTGAACTGCCGGCCGTGCGCGTGGGGCGTTCGTTCCGCGTCCACGAGAAGGCAGTCAGCGAGTACCTCGACTCCTCCGTCTACGACGTAGGATAAGTCGCAGAACTCCGCGAGGCTGAGCGCGAACTTATTGTGTAAGTCTGAGGCGCCCACCTGTTTTCCGGGATCCAAAGCGATCCCGGGCGCAGGTGGGCGCCTCAGGTTTTCTGCCCCCAGTTTTCTTCGTTCTGCGTACGCACTGTATGCTTGGGTGCATTCCTGCAAGGATGTGGGTGCTGTGTGCGGGAGTGCACCTCGCGCCTGGCGGCAACGCCGACCTGATCTGAGCAGACTGTACGTACACGATCGATGTGAGGAGACCCCATGGGTTCAGTCATCAAGAAGCGCCGCAAGCGTATGTCCAAGAAGAAGCACCGCAAGATGCTGAAGCGTACTCGCGTGCAGCGTCGTAAGCTGGGCAAGTAAAACTTCTTAACGCGAACAACCCGGACAGGATCAAATCCTGTCCGGGTTGTTCGCGTTGCGCGTCCAGTGTTTATGGCTTATGTCTTTGTGGTCGCCTCAGGGGAGCAGACGGTGATGTTGCCAGGCCCTGGCTTCGTCTCGCCAATAGGGCCGGTTGCAACGGTGGCGCCCGTGTCGGCAATGACCGAATGCAGCACAGCCCCAGCCGGCACCACCACACCAGAGTTGATGATGCTGCGGTGAACTTCTGCGCCGTGTTCCACAACCGCACCAGGGCCAATCACACTATGCTCCACCGTGCCTTCCACACGTGCGCCTGCGCATATCAGGCTGTCGTTTACTGAGGCCTGAGAGGACACATAGGCGGGGGAGAAGTGCGTTGTATTGGTGATTACAGGCCAGTCAGGGTCATCCAGAGTCACAGCGCCGTCGATGATGTCCATGTGGGCTTGGAAATATGCGTCGATGGTGCCGAGGTCCCGCCAGTATCCTTCCATCCGGTATTCGTTGACTATGCCATCACGCACCATGGCAGGAATGATGGTCTCACCGTAATCTCCCAGATCCGAAGGGGTGTCTAGCTCCTTGAGCAATCCCCTGATTGTGGCAGCTAGGGCTTCCACCTCGAAAATAAATACTTCGGTGGCTACTATCTGCCCGGCTGGGTCCTCTGGTTTGTAGGCGTATGAGGTGACACGCCCTGTATCGTCGGCTTCCACTACGCCGTAGCGTCCCGGGTGTTCCTCGATAGCCGTGGTGACAATTGTGAGATCGCTGTTGGTACTGTGATGCTGCTCCAGAACTGCGCGAAAATCTAAAGAGTAAAGGTGATCGGCGCTGGTGACAATGACGGTGTTAGCACCAGACTCTTCCAAAGCCTCAAGCTGTTGGAAGAGTACGTGGCCGTTGCCTTCGCTGAAACCTTCAGAGTCATCCTGATCTGGACCTTCTACGGGCGGGGCAATGCGCAGCCCTGAGCGGGTTCCGTCCAAATCCCACGGTCGCCCCGAAGAGAGATAAGAATTTAAGACGTGGCCTAAATACTGTTCGACGATCCACACATTGCGAATCCCCGAATGGCTCAGGTTGCTCAGCACAATATCGATCAGCGTGTATGTGCCGGCTAAAGAGACCGCTGGCTTGGGTTTTGAATCGGTGAGTGGGGCCAATCGGGAACCTTGGCCGCCTGCAAGAATCAGGGCTACGGTGTGGGAGGAAAGATTTGAACGTACCATTCCTACACCTTACGGAAATTTCTCCAGCCCCACACAATCGTCGCAGCAATAGCAAGCGCCGGGATACTCCAAGTGCGTATGGTCCGGCGCACGCTGCGGTAGTCACGGACAATCCACCCACGTTTGCGTGATTCAGCCTTCAATTTCTTATCAGGGTTAATAGCAACGGCGGTGCCCACCATGGACAACATCGGAATATCATTGATCGAATCCGAATACGCTGTGCACTTGGAGAGGTCTAGCTCCTGAATAGCGGCCAGGGCAGCAACTGCATGGCGCTTGCCCGGACCATGGAGAATATCACCTACAAGACGGCCGGTGAACCTTCCGTTTTCTTCCTCCGCCACGGTGCCCAGCGCGCCGGTGAAGCCAAACCGCTCGGCCAGAATCTGGCCAATCTGGACTGGAGTTGCGGAAACTAGCCACACCTGCTGGCCAGCAGCCAGGTGCATGGCCGCCAAGTCTAGGGTTCCGGCGTAACTTTTGTGCACCATGGAATGGTCCACAATCTCCTCGCACAGCTCCCGCAGGTCGGCAACTTTCTTGCCACGCACAAACGCAAGGGCTTGTTCACGCCCGCGCTGCATATCGCCAGCATGTTCGCTGCCGGAGAGCCGAAAACGCAGCTGTTTCAACGCGATGGGAACTATTTCTCGTATCCGGAAGAAACGTTTGCGAGCCAGCCCCAACGCAAATTCCACAAGGGAGGAGCCCTGAATGAGTGTGTTGTCGATGTCGAAAAAGGCCGCCGCCTCAGTATCTTGGGGAATGTCCGGGTCAGGCACAGTAATGTGCCTGGCGCCGGCAGACGTGAACGCACCAGAGACAGAGTCAACACCGGAGTTGAACTGTTCCAGGCTAATTCCGAAGTGTTCCTCCACCGCCGCAGTCGCCGCCGCTTCGCCGGCTTCGCGCTGGGCCTCGTCGTCGATTGGCGGAACTGCTGTGTCTTCCAGGAAGCGGCGGACGTTTCCCTGTGACTGAAACCACCCGTGCAAAAAGTCATGGGCAGCAGGCGGGAATTGGTCCGAGGACGTCACAGGTTCCTTTCTGGCGTGAGCAGGTCGTCGTCACGCGCTAGTTGCGTGGACGGGTAACGTCAACCATCGTAGGCACAGTCAAGAAAACTCGCCTGCTGGGCATGCAAGGAGCAAGAAATTGTCACACCAAGTGGAGTTGATGGTGCGCCAGACCTGCGGATCGTGTGAACGCGTCGCATCACAAATCGCACCCGTCGTCGAGGCTGCGGGCGCCACGCTGACGCTGATCGACGTCGATACGGACCGCGAACTGGCGATGGAATTTGGCGATCGGGTTCCCGTTGTCGTCATCGATGGCGAGGAGTTTGCCTGCTGGGAAGTGGACAATGAGGAACTTGCCGACGAACTCGCCCGCAATTGACCCCTCTCCGGGTAATGAAAAGCCCAGGGGGTATCCTTTTGTTTGATTCTTAAATGATCAGGAGGACCTGAGTGAGTGTGCTTGTTGTGGGCATGTCCCACCGTTCTGCGCCGGTCGCGCTGCTTGAGCGGCTGAGTATGAACGATGCTGTTCAAAACGACACTTCGACCACGTTGGTGAAACAGCCGTCGCTGTCTGAGGCCATGATCATCTCCACCTGTAACCGGTTGGAGGTGTACACCGTCACCAACGCTTTCCACACCGGGGTGCAAGACGTGGTGGACGTGCTTACCGAGGTGTCTGGTGTCAGCACCGAGGAGCTGCGCAGCTACCTCTATGTTCGCTACGCCGACGCGGCTGCCGAACACATGATGAGCGTGGCCTCCGGCTTAGACTCCATGGTCATAGGCGAACAGCAGATCATCGGCCAAGTCCGCGCCAGCTACCAAGAAGCGCAAGAGCAGGGCACGGTGGGCCCCGGACTGCATTCCCTGGCCCAGTCCGCGCTGCGCGCAGGCAAGCGCGTGCACACCGAGACCGAGATCGACGATGCTGGCGGCTCCATGGTCACCTTCGCCCTCGACGTTGCCCGCGAAGAGATGGGCGTCGAGGACTTCACAGGCACCACGGCCCTCGTCCTCGGGGCGGGGGCCATGGCCTCCTTGGCGGCCACCCAATTGGGTAAGCAGGGCGTCGACAAGCTCATCATCGCTAACCGCACCCGGTCGCGCGCCGAACGTCTGGCAGAGCACTCGCGGGAGGCTGGGGTGCCGGCAGAGGTCGTGGACTTTGAGGCGCGCGCCGGGGCGCTCAGCCGCGTTGACCTGGCAGTATCTGCTACCGCCACCGATGAATTCACCATCACTGCCGAGGACATTTCTGGCCCGGTCATGCTGGTGGACCTTTCCCTGCCGCGCGACATCGATGACGCGGTGGAGGACACCGAGGGTGTGCGCCTGGTCAACATCGAATACTTGCACGCCCGTCAGGAGGAGGAAGGGGATACGGATGCGTCGGCACGCCGCGATGCAGAGGCGATTATCGACGAAGAACTCGCCGCCTACACCTCCGCCGAACGTGTGCGCGACGTCACTCCTGCGGTGACGCAACTGCGACGCACCGCCGCCGGGCTTGTCGACGAGGAGTATGCGCAGCTGAAGAACCGGCTGCCTCACCTGGATGACGATGATCTGCGCCAAGTCGCACGCAGCATGAAGCGCGTGGTGGACAAGCTCCTGCACAAGCCCACTGTGATGGTGAAGGAGCTGGCGGCGACAGAAGGTACCGTCAGCTATGAGACAGCACTGCAGGTGCTATTTGGTTTGCCGTCGGCGGCGCCTGCCGTGGCGGTGGACGTGGATAAATTGCCCGACCGCGAAGAACTCGATTTAAGCCCAGAGACACTGGGCAACTCAAAGGAGAAGTAAGTTGCTGAAGATTGGTACACGGGGCTCGAAGCTGGCCACCACTCAGGCAGGTCACCAGCGCGATGCGATCAATGCCGCAGGTTACGAATCCGAACTGCATATCGTCACCACTGCAGGTGATGTGAATATGGCTCCCGTGGAACGCATCGGGGTCGGCGTGTTTACCGCGGCGCTGCGTGAGGCGCTGTTCGCTGGCGAGTGCGATATTGCGGTTCACTCGTTTAAGGATCTCCCGACGGCCTATGAGCCGCGTACACACCTGATCACCCCGGTGCGGGAGGATCGTCGTGAAGCACTCATCGCCCGCGATGGACTCACGCTGGACACGTTGCCGGAAGGAGCGCGGGTGGGAACGTCTGCGCCACGGCGCATCTCGCAGCTGCGTGCCCGGCGCCCGGACCTGGATATCCAACCACTGCGCGGCAATATTGACACCCGGATGGGCAAGGTCACCGCGGGTGAGCTTGATGCTGTGGTGCTGGCGTACGCGGGTATCTCGCGCGTGGGCATGGGCGATGTCGCTACCGAAGTCTTTGACCCGACCGTGATCATGCCGGCCCCCGCGCAGGGTGCCCTGGCCGTTGAAGCGCGCGTGGACGACATGGACGCCCGCGCCGCGATCGATGCGCTGGCCGACCACGACGTGTTGAAGGCGGTTACCGCTGAGCGCACCGTCCTTGCCACGCTCGAAGCCGGCTGCACCGCGCCAGTGGCTGCCTACGCGGACCTGGACGGCGATACCCTGACCTTGCACGCGGGTGTCTTCGCGCTGGACGGTTCGCGCCAGCTGGTACACCACGCCACCGGGACCGATCCGGTGGGGTTGGGCCAGGAAGTTGCGAATGCTCTGCTGGAGCAGGGCGCAGCGACTATCATTGGCTAGTTATGGCACTCCTTTCCATTTCCGTTGACCGCGTCACCGTCACCTTGAGGTGGTGGGAAAAGATCGCGGCGCGTCGCTCCCATCTGACGATTCCGCTGCGGGTGATCCGCGGCGTGTCGTGCGTGGATGATGCGCGTGCGGCATTGGGGGAGGGGGAGCGCACTTCCGCCACCCATATCCGTGGGCTTACCTACTCGGGGACAATGAACCGCGGTGGTAAACCAGTCTTGGGAATCTGCCACCGCGTCGGTCCTGGCATCGTTTTAGAGCTGGAAGATGCCACGTACGGGGCGATCGTGATCTCCACACCACATGCCGAAAAATACGCGGAGATGTTGGCATCGCGCGTTGCCTAAGGGCAAGGGTGGGGCGTGAATGCGACGGTGTAAAATAGTCGGCCGTTTTTCCTATTTGGCATTCCTAAATTAAGGTGTAACTATCATACGTTGATAAACTCACCGTCCACGTGGTCCCCTTAGCGGGGATTTAGCCTTATGAGCAGCACTGTTACGGGTTCATTGAGGTTTGGGTGGCGGAGTTATTCAACACTAGCGAAAACCGTAAACGCCTTCACATTTGGCTTGCCGGCAGCTCGGGGCACGTGATCATTTCCGCGTGTCCTTGTCGCAGGCCCGAAGTAGAAAAGAATCGTCTATGACCATGGCCCACCAACCGCCCCAGCCGGCGAAAGTCGTCTTCGTCGGCGCAGGCCCGGGCAACCCGGATTTGCTCACCGTGCGCGCACGCGAAGTTTTGGAAAACAACGCGTACGCCGTCGTCGATAGTGACGTGCTTCCTGAGATCCGTGCCGTCATCGGCGCAGCCTTGCCCGTGCCGCAGCACAAACAGGATGCCGCCGACAAGGAATATGAGCAGATGTGCGCCGCCGCGAAGGAGGCTGGGGCGCGTCGCAAGCCACCCAAGCCGGAGGATCCGACCGCGGCTGAGGTGGCGGAATCCGTGGAGGAGTTGGACGCACGGATTGAGCAGATCAAGCAGGTGATGGGCGCGTCCGAGCAGTCCATCGTTGATGGTGAGGCTGGCGACGGCGACGTGATTCGCCTTGTCGCCGGTAATCCTTTGACGCGTGACTCCGTGATGGAGGAGATCGCCGCCGTGGCCGCCGCCGGCCTGGAGTTCCAGGTGGTGCCGGGCATGAGCCTGCCGTCGACCGTGCCCTCGTTTGCCGGTATTGCGCTAGGTTCAACCTATACGGAGGCAGATTTGACCAATGATGTTGATTGGGATCAGTTGGCGTCCGCCCCGCAGCCACTCGTGCTGCAGGCAGAGGCTGAGGACTTGCCGACGATCGCAGCGGAACTGACCGAACGTGGCTATTCGCCGTCGACGCCTGTGTACGTGACGACGAATGGCACCACCCGTTTGCAGCGCACCTTTGACGCCACACTGGGCACCATTGGGAAGCTGGATGCGGAGTTGCCAGGAAAACTCGTCGTCACGCTTGGCACTGTGGCCGATGACCGCACGAAGTATTCGTGGTGGGAAAACCGTCCCCTTTATGGGTGGCGCGTGTTGGTGCCGCGTACGAAGGCTCAGGCAGCGGCGATGTCGACGCGTCTGTCGGGCTATGGTGCGATTCCGCAGAGCGTGCCGACGATTTCCCTGGAGCCGCCGCGCAACCCGGCGCAGATGGATCGCGCCATCAAGGGGATCGTGGAAGGCCGCTACCAGTGGATCGTGTTCACCTCTGTCAACGCTGTGACAGCCGTGTGGGACAAGTTCGCGGACCTGGGCTTGGATGCGCGCTCCTTCGCGGGTGTGCACCTGGCCGCGGTGGGCACGAAGACTGCTGACGCTATCCGCGCCAAAGGCATGACCCCGGAGCTGCTGCCGCACCGCACCAAACAGAACGCGGCCGGGCTGGTCGAGGTATTCCCCGAATATGTCGAGGAGCTGGATCCGGTGTCGCGCGTGCTTCTGCCGCGGGCGGATCTGGGCACTGATGTGTTGTCGGACGGCCTGGCGGAGCTGGGCTGGGAAGTCGACGATGTGGTGGCGTACCGCACCGTACGCGCCGCGCCGCCACCGCCGGAGACGCGCGACATGATCAAGACCGGTGGTTTCGACGCCGTCTGCTTTACCTCCGCGTCCACCGTGAAGAACCTGGTGGGCATTGCAGGTAAGCCGCATCAGCGTACCATCATCGCCTGTATCGGACCGATGACCGCGGCGGAAGCGGAAGAGCAGGGCCTGCGCGTCGATGTTGTGCCCGAGGTCGCTGACGTGCCTTCGCTTGTCGACGCCCTGGCCGACCATGTGGCTCAGTTGCGTGCTGCTGGCCAGCTCCCGCCGCCGCGGAAGAAGCGGCGTGCGCGCAGGAAGTCGTCGTAGGCGAACTGAGACCTACCCCATAGGCCCTTTACGTTTGTGATTTTCCCCACTATGCTTGGGGGAAATTTCACAACGAAGGAGCCAGATCATGGGATACGCAACCACCAACCCGTTTACCGGAGAGGTCGTCAAGGAATTCGAGACCGCCACCGCCGAACAGATCGACCAGGCAATCGCCAAGGCTGATCAGGAATTCCGCGAGTGGAGCCAGCTGCCCGTCGCGCAACGCGTCGAGATCCTGCAGAAGGCAGCGGAGATCTTGAAGGCGGAGAAGCGCGAGTTCGCCGAGGTGCTCACCCTGGAGATGGGCAAGCTCATCGGCGAAGCCGAGGCAGAGGTAGACCTGTGCATCGGCATGCTGGAGTACTACGTCAACAACGGTGAGGAACACCTGGCGCCGCGCTCTATCCCCGCCGAGGGTTTCGACGAGGGCGACGTGCTTCTGGTGAAGGAGCCGCTCGGCGTGCTGTACGCCGTCGAACCGTGGAACTTTCCGTACTACCAGGTCATCCGCATCGGTGCGCCGCAGTTCACCGCGGGTAATACGCTCGTGCTCAAGCACGCGTCGAATGTCCCACAGTCCGCGCTGAAGATGGAAGAGCTGATCAAGCGGGCCTCTGGGCGCGAGGGGCTGTTGGTTAACGTCTTTGCTTCCCACGATGCCAGCGAGCAGATCTTGGGCGATCCGCGCGTGCGCGGTGTCGCACTCACCGGGTCGGAAGGCGCAGGTGCGGCGGTCGCCCAGGTGGCTGCGAAGAACCTGAAGAAGTCCACCCTGGAGCTCGGCGGCGCAGACGCGTTCATCGTCCTTGCCGACGCTGACCTGGACAAGACCGTCGAGTGGGCAGTCTTCGGCCGCCACTGGAACGCGGGTCAGGTCTGTGTGTCGTCGAAACGCATGATCATCGTGGACGAGCTTTACGACGAGTTCCTGGCCAAGTACAAGGAGCGCGTGGCCCAGTTGGTGGCTGGCGATCCGATGGATCCGCAGACCACACTCGCCCCGCTGTCCTCGCAGGGTGCTGCCGATGACCTGATGAAGCAGGTGGAGAAGGCGAAGGCCGACGGTGTCGAGGTTGAGGAGATCACCATCGATCTGCCTGAGACCGGTGCGTTCGTGCAGCCGGCCATCATGACGGGGATCGATCCTACCTCTGAGGCGGGCTGCTCCGAATTCTTCGGCCCCATCTCCCAGCTCTACCGCGCGAAGGATGCTGATCACGCGATCGACATCGCGAACGCCTCCCCATTCGGGCTGGGCGGCTCCATCTTCTCCGCAGACGTGGAGAATGCGAAGAAGTTGGCGCGCAAGATCGACACCGGCATGGTCTACATCAACCAGCCGACCGGCGTGAAGGCGGATATTCCTTTCGGCGGTACAAAGCGCTCTGGCTATGGCCGCGAGCTGATCGATTTGGGCCTGCTTGAGTTCGTCAACGAGAAGGTCGTGGTGAACCGCGATATCGACGGCGAATTCTAATCGCCTTGCCGCGCGGGCTCGTGTGACTGTCAGTGGTGGCTAAATACCTCTCGGCGGTGTTGCTGCCTAAGATGGGCCAGTAACGAAACAACCGAAAGGAACACCGCTGTGTCTGCGTTTGAGTTCACCCGCCGCCCGCGTCGGCTCCGCCAGAATCCAGCTCTGCGTGAGCTGGTCGCCGAAACCCGGTTGAGTGCCGCCGATTTCATCCTGCCGATGTTCGTCGCCGACGGCATCGAAGAGAAAAGAGAGATCAGCTCCATGCCGGGGGTGTACCAGCACACCTCAGACTCTCTGGTGCAGGCCGTCGAGGAGGCCGCGGAGACTGGGATTAAGTGCATCGACCTGTTCGGCGTTCCCCTCGATAGCGACAAGGATGCCCAGGGCTCGGTGGCGTGGGCGGAAGACGGCGTGCTCAACCGCAACCTGGCGCGCCTGCGCAAGGAGTTCGGCGATGACATCATGATCATGGCCGATACCTGCCTCGACGAGTTCACTGACCACGGTCACTGCGGCGTGGTCACCACCGATCGCCACGGCAACGCCATCGTGGATAACGATGAGACCGTGAAGCTCTACCAGCAGATGGCTGTCGCCCAGGCGGAGGCCGGCGCACACATTGTGAGCCCATCCGGCATGATGGACGGCCAGATTGGCGCCATCCGCCAGGCCCTAGACGCCGCCGGCTTCCAGGACGTTGTCATCATGGCGTACTCGGCGAAATACGCCTCCAGTTTCTTCGGCCCGTTCCGCGAGGCAGTCGGTTCCTCGCTGCAGGGCGATCGTCGGACGTACCAGCAGGACCCAGCCAACGTGCGCGAGTCCCTGCTGGAAACGAAGTTGGATATCGACGAAGGCGCGGATTTTGTCATGGTCAAGCCCGCCATGCCATACCTGGATGTGCTAGCCAAGGTGGCTGAGATGTCGCCGGTGCCGGTGGCTGCGTACCAAGTCTCGGGCGAGTACGCGATGATCCAGGCTGCGGGCCGTAACGGTTGGGTGGACCAGGATGCGGTGATGATGGAGTCCTTGATGTCCATCAAGCGCGCCGGGGCAGACCAAATTCTGACGTACTTCGCCGTCGATGCCGCTAAGGCACTGAAGGGTTAGCACAGGTAATGACGATAGCCCCCAACGGAAGTAACGCTCCCGCCCCGCGAGCGCCACAGCCACCTCCACCACAGCCATCGGGCTCGCCAGAGCCCGGCAAGAAGCGACCCGAGGTGATCACGTACCTCATCGGGATCTGGTCATTCATGGTGGGCGCGGAGCTCCTCCACCAGATCTTGAGTGTGACGATGAGCCTGCTCGACCCATCAGCGCTGAAGGCCGCCGCGCGGGAAACAGCGGATGAGAACCCGGAGATCCCCGCGGCCGCGGTAGACCTCTCGGTGTACCTGTCCATCGGGTTCATGGCGTTGGTCATGCTTGTGCTGCTTGGTCTGCTGCTGTGGATGCTCGCGCTATTCGCCAAGCAGCACAAATGGTCTGGCTACGCCCGCCGCTTGCTCTATATTTTCTCCCTCTTCTTCGCTTTCCGCATGCTGCTGGTCTTCTTGGCAACCCCGGGCGCTTCAGACGTTCCCCTGTGGTTGTTCGCTTTCGACGGCATGGTGCAAATTGCGCTTGGAGTTGCGGGAATCCTGGGAGTGTTCTTTGCTAACAAGGAAGAAGCGTTAGCGTGGACTGGCGAGGATCAGCGCCCGCCTTTCGTCAAGCCTGATTCTGACAAGAAGAAATAAGAAAAGAGCCCCTCATGCCCTCGATGTTCCCGTCGTTTAGCGCCCACCCTGATGATTTGAACCGGCGTTCTGACATGACTGTGGGCGACGATTGGCCGCGTTCGCTGAAGATTTCTTTCTGGCTGATCGTCGTTGGCGCGGTGCTCATGTTGGTTACCGCCATGCGCGCGGTGGCTGTCGGGGTGCCCGATCAGGCCCCGAACCAGGAGTTCACGGAGGCGTATCTGCGCAATATGTGGTTCATGGTCGTCGTCAATGTCGTTACGGCTTTGGTGATGGCTGGTGCCGCCTCTTACCTACGCAAGGGTAGCCGCACGGCCAGGATTATCGTTGCGGTGTGTATCGCTATCGCATGTTTTTTCAACGTGGTCGCCTTTGCCATTCGCATCGCCGGGCTGTCGGCGATCGTGATCGTGGCGGTGCTCGCGTTCGCCGCACTGTTCCTCTTCCGCCCGAAGGCTAATGCTTATATTGCGAAAAAGACGGAAGAGTCGCGATGAGCGACCCCCGTGGTGACCACGTCTCTCGCGCGATAGATTCCGCAGTTGAGGCCGCGCGGAGCGTGGGCATTGAGCTTAACGACGATCGACCGGCCCATGATTTAGCGGATCGACCAAAGACGTCGCTGGCGTTCGACTTGCGCAACTTGCCCGATGTCACGGATCTGGGGGCCGTGGAAAATGCTCTGGAAGAGTTGCTGGGTGTGCGTGCGCGCCTTGTGTACTCGACGAAGACGGCGTGGGTCACGGCACCGGATTTGATGGATCCTTCTGATGTGATCGCCGTGATGGAGCGTTACGGTATTGACGCGGTGATGACGGATTCGTCTCTGCGGCGCCGCATCGTGGCCTCCCATACGGAGGAGCGCCACGGCGCGGTTCCTCGTCGGGCGATGCGTGGCACGAAAGGTATGAGCGGGCGGATGCGCCGCCTCCAGGCGGAGGAGGCGCGGGCTTTAGATTCGGCGCGCACGGCCGGTTTCTTGCGTCGCCAGCAGTCTAATCCCCGATTGAAGGGGGCCGACCAGGATGTTTTGTACACCTCGCGGGAGATGATGACGGTCTCGCGCCTCCTGGTGGCGTTGATCCTGGGCATTCCCGTGATTGTCGTGTCGTATTTTCAGGCATTGCAGTTTTCGGGGTGGCAGTGGGTGGCGCTTGTGATGAGCGCGCCCGTGGTGGTGTGGTCGGCGTGGCCGTTCCACCGGGCGTTGGTCGGTGGGGTGCGCCGGGGCCTGACTGCCCTGGATGGGGCGAGTTCGCTGGCGATTCTCGTGGCGTTTACGTGGTCCATCGCTCTGCTTGTGGGCACTCCGGCGGGGGATATCGGCTGGAATTCGGAGCCGAAGTGGTTTGCGTTTAACCACTCCCGGCTATCCGACGGTGAGCTCTTCCTCGACGTGGCTTGCGGAATGACCATCTTGCTGCTGGCCGGCCGCATCTGGACGATGCGTGCCAGGCCCAGTCTGCTCAATGAGATGGCGCGGCGTCGTCCCGATCCGTCGACGCAGGTGGCGCTCTCGGTGCGCAATCGGGCCACCGGTGCGGTCGGGGTGCACCATGTGAACTTGGGGGAGGTCAGCCCCGGCGACGATATTGTGCTGCATGCTGGTGAGATCATCCCCGTCGATGGGCGCGTGATCGGTGGTTCGTGCGAACTTGAGCCCGGGCTGATCGACGCCCGCGAAGACATGGTGGTCAAGGTGAATTCGCAGGTCTTTGCGGGTTCGCGGATTGTCGATGGGCAGATCAAGGTACGCGTGGAAAAGACCGGGCACCAGACGCGCATGGCCGCCACGCACCGTTGGATTCAGGATGCTTCGCAGCGCCAGCACCAGGCCACCATGCTGTCCACACGGACGGCGAGCTGGTTGATCCCCGCCGCGGTGGTGATCGCCTTGATTGATTTCATGGCGTGGGTGGCGCTGTCGAATAATTATAACGCCGCGATGGCGACCGCGCTGGCGATTCTGGCGTCGGTAGCCCCGACGGCGTTGGCCTTGTCGCCGTCGATCGCGATCCGGCTGGGCATCGAATCGTCGGCACGCAACGGCATCATGATCCGCGACGGCAAGACGCTACGCAAGCTGGAAAATCTAGACACCGTCATCTTCAATCGGGTGGGTACGCTCGTCCTGCCGGAGATGAATGTGGAAACGATCACCGCGGAGCGTGGCGAAAACGCTGACATGGTACTGCGCGTGGCGGGTGCTTTGTCGATGGAATCGGACCACCCCTCTGCCCAGGCGATCGTCCGCGCCGCGCGTGAGGCCCGCGACCACGCCGAAGGCGGCGACGAGGTGCCGCATTGGATCGACGTGACCAACCTGGAGATCACCAAGGAAGGCGACTTCAAGGGTCGCATCGAGCTGTTCACGCGTGACGACGAGGGCGTGGAACACCCGCACCAAGTCGATGCGCTGCTGTGGCGGCCCACCAACCTCTCCAGCCTGCACGGCCGCCTTGCCGTTGCCGCCACTGCAGGTGGTACGCCCATCGTCGTGCGGTGGAAGGGCAAAGACCGTGGTGTGATCACTCTTTATGACCCGATCAAGGACGATGCTCAAGAAGCAGTCACCCGTCTGGAGGACATGGGCCTGGAGACCATGATGCTCTCGCGCGATACCTATCCGGTGGCGCGCAAGTTCGCGGACCTGCTGGGCATCTCCTCGGTGCTCGCGGGCATCAGCAGCAACGATAAGCCCAAGACTGTCCGCTCGGTGCGCACCCAAGGCGCCAACGTGGCCATGGTGGGGGACCACTCGGTGGAGTCCTCCCTGGAGGTCGCGGACGTGGGCATCTTAGTGAACGCGGGCGATAAGCTCGATACCAGCCGCGACATGCACGACAAGCTGTCGGTCGCGGTGGTTCGTGACGATGTCTCCGCCATCCCGCAGCTGATCGAGCAAGCTCGTCGCGTGTGCACCATCATTGACCGCAATATCGTCTATTCGTGGGCGTATAACATCACGGCGATGTCGCTAGCCGTCGCGGGGCTGCTGCACCCGATGGCAGCCACGGTCCTGATGCTGGGCATGTCCCTGTTCGTGGAAGTACGCTCCGTGTCAGCGAAGAAATTCCCCCAATAGACCCAAGGAGTATGACACCATGCGTTTCCACGCAGCCATCCCTGTTCTTGCTGTGAACAGCGTGGAATCGGTCCACGAGTTCTACACGGCCATCTTCGGCGAGACCGACATCGAGCCTGAGGCCGGCATCGCCGAGTGGGAGGTGAGCAAGGGCCACTACATCCAGGTCGCCGAACTTCCTGAGCGCGCAGGTCAGGGTGCGGTGGTCGTCGGCACGCGCGATGTGCAAGCGCTTGTCGACGAGCTCCGCGCCCGAAATCTCCCCGTCACCGATGTGGAGGATTACTCTTTCGTCAAGGTAGCCGTGGCCGTGGATCCTGACGGAAATGAGATCCAATTCGCTGAAGGCGTAGACACAGCGGAGGACTAGGCGGACGGCCCGGGTGGGGCAGTTTCCTTCTGTCAAACTTTTGGTCCACAATGGGGGACATGAAACGTCGCGACCTAAAGAATGCCCCGCTGCTTGAGGCAGCCAACGGCCGTACCCCCTCCCGCACCCCGGTCTGGTTCATGCGCCAGGCCGGCCGCTCCCTTCCGGAGTACAAGAAAGCACGCGAAGGCATCTCCATGCTGGACTCGTGCTTCATGCCCGAGCTGCTCGCTGAGATCACGATGCAGCCGGTGCGCCGCCACGACGTGGACGGGGCTATCTTGTTCTCCGATATCGTGGTGCCGCTGCGCGCCGCCGGCGTGGGTGTAGAGATTGTGCCCGGCCGCGGACCAGTGATGGACAAGGCGATCGAGACGCGTTCCGACGTCGATGCGCTTCCCATCCTGGACCACGAAGTAGAAGAGGTCGCAGGTGGCATCGAGATCATCTTGGACGAGCTGACCGACCAGCAGGCCCTCATCGGCTTCGTCGGCGCGCCCTTCACCCTGGCCAGCTATCTCGTCGAGGGTGGGCCGAGCAAGAACCACGAGACCACCAAGGCGATGATGCACGCGGAGCCGGAGACCTG
>NZ_JBHWRP010000079.1:0-6623 GCF_043426755.1 Corynebacterium sp.
GGCCACTGGAAAGAAACTCCACCACGATCACGACCACGATCATGCGGTTGATCCGCAGTCGGCATCCTTGCGTGCGCTGATCACGGCGCTGACGCTGACCTCGGTAGTGTTTTTCGCCGAGGTGATCGGTGGTCTCGTCTCCGGCTCCATGGCCTTGCTCGCCGATGCAATGCACATGCTCTCTGATGCCACGGGGCTGATCATCGCGGTGATCGCCGTGCTGGTGGGGCGCAAGGCGGCGTCGGCACGTGCAACCTACGGCTACCGCGGTGTCGAGGTGCTCGCCGCGGCCATTAACGCCGTGACGGTCATCGCGATTTCGGTGGTGATTGTCCTACAAGCCATACTGCGCACCCAGTCAGAGGCAGACATCCACGTGGGGCTCATGTCTACCGTGGCCGTGATTGGCCTGCTGGCGAATGCGGCCTCGGCGTGGATTCTGTCGCGGCAGCGCGAGAACTCCCTCAACGTTGAAGGGGCTTTCCTTCATGTGATCGTCGATATGCTCGGCTCTGTTGCAGTGATTGTTGCCGCCATAGTCATCCACTTCACTGGCTGGACATGGGCTGACGCGGTGGCATCCCTAATCATCGCCGCGATGGTTCTGCCACGTGCGGTGAAGCTGCTGCGGTCGTCGTTACGCGTCTTGCTCGACCAGGTTCCGGACGGGGTGGACATGGACGCGATCCAGGCGGATCTGGAGCAGATCCCGGGGGTTCAGGCGGTGCATGACCTGCACGTCTGGTCGACCAATGGGGTAGAGGTGCTAGCCACATGCCACTTGGTGGTGGCCGACGAGGGGTGCACGGGGCCGCTTCTCGACGAGGCGCAGGCGCGGCTGCGGGTACACGATATTGAGCACTCGACTATTCAGATTGAGCATCCGGAACACATCGATCACGAGCACGTGTGTTAAAGATGTGACTTAGCGCGGGTTTGCTGCGCATAACACAGCCGTCGGCGCTAGGGTGGGGTATATGGGTTTTACCTCTCCAAGTTATTCACTGACAGACCTTTTCGAACGTATCGACCGTAACGAGCTGCAACTGCCCGATTTCCAACATGATTTGGTATGGACGCTTGACAGCATCCGTTCCGTCATTGGTTCCGTGCTGCGCGGTTACCCCATCGGGTCACTGCTGGCCTTGGATACTCGCAACACCCCGACGCGTTTCAAACCACGCCCGGTCAAACGCGCGCCTGATCTCAACGTGGACCCAGGCCTTCTGCTGCTCGACGGCCACCAGCGCATCACCGTGCTTTATCACGCGCTGCATGGCGATGGGTTCGTCGACACCGTGGATTACCGCAACCAGCCCATCCGCCGGCGCTTCTACGTCGATGTGCGCCTAGCCGTCTCCTCGGAGGCGCTTCCCGACGAGGCCGTTTTTGCTGTTGACGAAGAAGGCCGCGTGAAATCCCACTTCGGGCCCAGTATTACGGGAGGGCTGCTCACCCGCGAGGATCTGCTGAACAACTACGTGGTTCCGGTGTCCTACCTGCTGCACGAGGAAGGCAATGACCTCCTGTTCGATATGGCGGCGCATTCGGAAGATCCGCAAATTCGCGAAGACGTGAAGAAGTTTTATAGCCGAGTGCTGCGGGCCGTGTCGGCCTATTACATTCCAATGATCCGGTTGGATCGCGACACGCCGCAATCGGGCGTCGGGCAGATCTTCGCCCACGCTAATACTGCCGGCCACCGCATGGATGTTTTCGAGCTGCTCACCGCCGTGTTCGCTGCAGAGGATGAGTCCTTCCGCTTGGCGGACCACTGGGCAGAGGTGCAGAAGCACCTGCGCAAGCACCCCGCGCTTGATGGCATCGACCGAATTCACTTCTTGCGCGCTGTCTCCCTTCTAGTGACTGGTCGGCGGGGGCAGGCAACGGGCCACCGCGGCGATATCTTGAACCTCACTCTGAACGATTATCTCAATGCATCCGAGGAACTGATCAGCGCTTTTGATCAAGCATCCGTATTCCTTGCGCGGCGTTGCATCCTCACCACTGATCAGGTGCCATATACCAACCAGTTGGTGCCATTAGCGGTGCTTCTGGCCCGCCTGGCAGAAACCCCTGGGGTGTTGGAAGACGTGCAGGCCCGTGATCGCCTGAACCAGTGGTTCTGGTCGGGCGTGTTCGGAGAGCTCTATGGCAGCTCTGCGCCGACGACGCGTGCCGGCCGCGACACCGATCAAGTCACCGCGTGGATGAGGGGGGAGACCGAAGAGGTACCGAAGACGGTGCGTGACGCCGAGTTCCACGAGTCCCGCCTGGTCTCTGCGAGGGAGGATTCGGGTGTCTACCGTGGTATCTATGCCCTGTTAATGGCACGCGGCGCGCGCGATTGGCGGACCGGCCAGGAGTTCACTCAGGAGACTTTGCCGGAGCTGCAGCCCGGCTTCTACATGATTTTCCCACCGGACTTTTGTATCCAGCAGGGCATTGATCCTGAGGTCGCCTACTCGATGCTCAACCGCACCCCCATGGGCAAGCGCACCGAAGTCGTGCTGGACGGGGGAGAGCCGAAGCGCTATCTGCGCCGCATCCAGTCGAAGTCCATCATGGAAGACGACGAGTTCGATGCGGTTCTGGAAACGCATGAGCTGCAGCCGGAGCACCTGTTCTCAACGAAGTGTCACGAGTTCTTCGACGATCGTCGCGAACGTTTCGTCGGCATCGTGGAGTACGCGATGAACAAGGCTGTAATCCGCGACGGTGAGTTCGAATCCACAGACCAGGGTGAGCAGGCGCGTGACGACGACGCACTCGATGACACGCTCGACGACACAGAGGATTAGCGCCCTCGTCGTCTGCGCAGGTCTCCTAGCTGGGTGTGCACCGGAAGCTGCCGTGGACCCCATCGAGCAGGCCCGCGCGGTGAACCAGAACCGCTCGGTCAGCAGTAATTTCCCTGATCATCCCGTGGTGGTGGAGGACCCCCACGGTTTTGAGACGTCGCGCGCGCTGTTCGAGTCTTCAGAGACGGTGATCGTCGTCGACGACACGGTAAGTGCTGCGCTGCGCGGCGCTTCTGTGGCGATCATGACGCACGCGCCCATGTTGGTATACACGCCCGATAACCATCGCCAGGTGGTGGAGGAGATCCAGCGGCTTCGTGGACACACCATTCTGACGGTCGGGGAGGTGTTGTTGGCTCCGGCGCGTGGCACGGTGCAGGTAATCCGTGACCCAGGCGGCATGGAGGCGCTTGAGACGATGACGGCGTTGGCTTATGACGTCGTCGAAGTGCACCGGCCTGAGGATGCCGTTGCCGCCGTCGTCGGCGTGGATGAGGAGGAACCTGTCTGGTTGCAGGCGACATGGGAGGAACCTTTCGTCGCTACGCGTGCCGATGCGCGACCGTTTCCGGCGCAAGGTCCACGCGATGCCGACATGGCCCCGAAAGTGGTAGCCACGCAGCGCTCGGATCTTGTGGCTGTGATCAACGCGCGCAGCTTTGGTGCTGAAGTCAGCCTTGTGGATAACCCCGATCCGGTGATCAGCGACGAAACTTTACGTGAGATGATCGGTTTGGCGGATCGTCCATTGCTTGCCTTGGGGCAGGAGTTTGGCACCGAGGAACAGTTGGCTGAGCGAATCCGGGCGGCGGAAGCAAGAATTAAGGCCGAATGATACCCCGGGGTTGCTTGCCAGCGATAGGATAGCTTCGGCAGCCGCCATTGATTATTTGTACTGATCGCAGGAGAAAATTTCGTGACTAAACCAGTCGTGCTTATCGCTGACAAGCTTGCACAATCCACCGTCGACGCGCTGGGTGACGCAGTCGAGGTCCGTTGGGTCGATGGGCCTAACCGCCCGGAGCTGCTCGCCGCTGTTCCTGAGGCAGATGCGCTGCTGGTGCGTTCCGCCACCACTGTGGACCGTGAAGTGCTCGAAGCTGCGTCTAACCTCAAGATTGTTGGTCGCGCTGGTGTGGGCTTGGACAACGTGGATATTGAGGCAGCAACCGAGCGTGGTGTGATGGTGGCGAATGCCCCCACCTCGAATATTCACTCTGCGTGCGAGCACGCGATCGCTCTGCTGCTGTCGACCGCGCGTCAGATCCCTGCTGCTGACAAGACCCTGCGCGACGCGGAGTGGAAGCGTTCCTCCTTCAAGGGCGTGGAGATCTTCGGCAAGACCGTTGGCATCGTCGGTTTTGGCCACATCGGCCAGCTCTTTGCCCAGCGTCTGCAGGCTTTTGAGACCACCATCATCGCCTATGATCCGTACGCGAACCCGTCTCGCGCAGCACAGATGGGCGTGGAACTCGTTGAGCTTGAGGATCTGATGGCGCGAGCTGATTTCGTCACCATCCACCTTCCAAAGACGAAGGAAACCGCCGGCATGTTCGACAAGGACCTGTTGGCGAAGGCGAAGAAGGGTCAGATCATTATCAACGCGGCCCGCGGCGGGCTTGTCGACGAGCAGGCCTTGGCCGATGCGATCACGTCTGGCCACATCCGCGGCGCTGGCTTTGACGTGTACGCCACCGAGCCATGCACTGACAGTCCACTGTTTGCGCTCGACGAGGTTGTTGTGACCCCGCACCTGGGCGCGTCCACCGTTGAAGCGCAGGACCGCGCAGGTACTGACGTGGCGGATTCCGTCCTCAAGGCACTGGCCGGCGAGTTCGTCCCTGACGCGGTCAATGTCTCCGGCGGCTCCGTCGGCGAAGAGGTCTCCGCGTGGCTGGACCTGGCCCGTAAGCTGGGCCTGGTTGCAGGGAAGCTGTTGGGAGACGCTGCTGTGTCGCTCAAGGTGACCGTGCGCGGCGAACTGTCCACCGAGGAGGTCAATGTCCTGGGCTTGTCCGCGGTCCGTGGCCTGTTCTCCGGTGTGACCAATGAGCCGGTGACCTTCGTCAACGCGCCACAGATCGCTGAAGCTCGTGGTCTGGAATACTCCGTTGATACGGAGACTGAGTCCGAGACGCACCGTTCCGTCGTCGAAGTCCAAGCTGTGTCAGCGGCGGGCGAAACCGCTACGGTGCGCGGCGCCCTGACCGGCCTGGAGCGCATTGAGAAGATCGTGCGCATTAACGGGCGTGGCGTCGATATGCGCGCTGAGGGCCAAAACCTCTTCCTGCGCTACACCGACCAGCCGGGTGCGCTGGGCAAGGTTGGCTCCAAGCTGGGCGACTCTGGCATCAACATCGAGGCCGCGGCGCTGACCCAGGCGACCAAGGGCGACGGTGCCATCCTGATCCTGCGCGTCGAGCGCGAGGTTCCGGAAGAACTTGAGGCAGAGGTCGCCGCTACCGTCGACGCGAATTCCCTGCAGCTCAACCTGGACTAGAGCTACGTAGCTTACCGACGAACAACCGGCCCCGCACTTTCCACCTGGACAGTGTGGGGCCGGTTTCTCACTATTTTCGCGATTCCTATCCGGTGCGAAACATAAGTGTGTCATGCTTTGTTGGTCTGAATCACAGACGCTTCTTCTTGGCGTACCCATCACATTGTGTGGCCTGTGGTGGGGACGTGTGGACTAGAAAGGCAAAATTTCGTGAGCACCATCACTGAAGGACCCGGCGCCGACCGGGTCGAGACGACCGTCACCGATGACGGTCAAGAACATATCGTCGGTATTCGCCCAGAAAAGATGATTGGGCCAGTCGAACGCTTGATCATCGCCGTATGCGCCATTATCGCTGCGTTCGGATGGGGCGCGATTGCGCTCAACCGTGACGAAACAATTAACTCAGTGTGGTTGGTGGCGGCTGCCATCGGCACCTACATCATCGGATTTACCCTCTATGCGCGCTTGATTGAATACAAGGTGGTCAAGCCACGCAATACCCGTGCAACACCTGCCGAATACGTCAATGACGGATCGGACTTCGTACCTACGGACCGGCGCGTGCTGTTCGGCCATCATTTTGCAGCCATCGCGGGCGCTGGTCCGCTGGTCGGCCCCGTCATGGCAGCCCAGATGGGCTACCTGCCCGGCACTCTGTGGATCGTGTTCGGTGTGGTCTTTGCTGGTGCCGTGCAGGACTACCTTGTCTTGTGGGTATCCACTCGTCGCCGCGGCCGTTCCCTTGGCCAGATGATTCGTGACGAAGTGGGCAAGGTCGGCGGTGCCGCGGGTATTGCGGCGACGATCATCATCATGGTCATCATTATCGCGGTTTTGTCGTTGATCGTCGTCAATGCACTTGCAGATTCGCCATGGGGCGTGTTCTCCATTGCGATGACGATTCCGATCGCCATGTTCATGGGGCTGTACCAGCGCTTCCTGCGCCCAGGGCGGGTGACCGAAGTGTCCATCATCGGCGTGGTCTTACTGATGGCCGCGATTATCGGCGGCGGCTGGGTCGCTGAAACCCCGTGGGGCGCAGAAATCTTCACCTTGTCCAAGACCTCGCTGTCCATCGCCATCATCATCTACGGCATCGTTGCAGCCATCCTGCCAGTGTGGCTTCTGCTCGCACCGCGCGATTACCTGTCCACCTTCATGAAGATCGGCGTCATCGTCCTCCTGGCGGTCGCCATCGTCATTGAGCGGCCCGAGGTACAGATGCCGGCGATTACCTCCTTCGCCATCAACGGTGACGGCCCCGTATTCGCCGGAAGCCTGTTCCCATTCCTGTTCATCACGATCGCCTGTGGTGCGCT
>NZ_JBHWRP010000080.1:0-9968 GCF_043426755.1 Corynebacterium sp.
CCGTTGCTGCTGCCTGCGTGCTCAGCAGGCACCGACGCGAACCCTGCCGCTGTCGTGACCGAGATTGCTACTGAGGTCGTCGAGCCAGAGCCTGAAGTTGAGACAGTAGATGCGTTTCATTTTGAATCCGGCACTTTGGAACTTGGGCCATTCGATCCGTTCGAGGTCTACCCGGACGTCTTCGACCCCTGCCAGGAGATCTCTGATGAAGAATTCGCGAAAGTAGGGTTCAAAACTGATGGAGTGACGTATCCGCAGCACGAGGGGACTAATCTCGGGTGCCATTTGCATCCGATCGAAGGAACTTCCCAGTTCGCTACTTTCGTTACAGGAAATATTGTTCCTGGAGAACGAATTTTCGAGCAAGCAGAAGTTTTAACCGATCAGCAGTCAGACTATTATCCCGACATGCTGTTTTTCAAGGTCGACTCTTCCCTAGGCAACAATTGTAGTGCTGCGGTTTCGACCGTTCGGGGGCATTTCATTGCGGGATCCGCGGACTCTGTAAAAAGCAGAGAGACTCAGGCACATTGTCAAACTGCTAAGGAAATTATCGAAAAACTACTAAGGAGCTAATAATGACTTTCGGGGGACAAGATCTAAATATCATTCCACATGATGTAGCTGCGGCTATCGCTAAGCTAGCGGCACCGATGAACGAATTCGCCACCCCAACGATTTTGTTCGAACTACCAGACTTTTCCGTCTTCACCTCCGTGTCTGGTTTAAAGGAGATGGGTGACTCACACGGTCGGGTCATCGATGACAACGGCACGCAATCACGACAAGCGTTTGCTAATCGCTTTTCCAATATTGCAGCCCAACTACGCCAAAACCTCGTCGATGTCATCGACGCAGACTCCAACATCAGCGGGTTAATCGGTGCAGTCGGCCTACGATCCGACGGGGCGGAACTACTGACCAAGAATCACGTGGCCGATATCGTCGATACCGAAACAACACCATTTGCAATCACCCCACCAGGTGTTGCCCACCCAGGCTCACTACCAGCACTAGCCGCCCAATACAGTGCCACCAACTACGGCGTGCCCACATCGATGACAGGTCATTGGGAAGCACTCTCAACAAAAGTCGCCAACGCAGCTGACTCACTCAACAGTGTGATCGCCGATTTAGACAGTTCCGCAGACACCCAAGCAATCGCCAATGCGATCACCACCATCCACGCCCTCCAACAAGCTGGGGCTGTGTTTGCCGCCAACACCACAACAATGGGTGCGACCACCACCAACCTGGGCACCGGCAGCCTAGCATTAGGCCAACAAGTCATGGCGGCTGCCAAAGCCCACGCGATTCTTGCTGCAACCCGCCCGGATGCCGCTGCAGCGTTCGAACAGGCCTACCTGGCCTCCTATCCGGCGACTGTTGCTGCAGCACTCCCGCCAGCGATCCCACCCATTACCCAACTCTTGCCCTCCGCACTCGACCCGTCTGGGCTGTCTGCAGGAGGAGTGGGTTCGGTTGGTGAATCAGGAGGTGCTCGCCTGAACGAGTGGCAGGACATGCCACTGCCCTCGGTCGTTCAAGAAGCGATGGAACATATCGGTATGGCTGAACAGGCCCGGATGCGAAGCCCTCAGCAGTTAGCTGAAGAATTTAAGCGGGCGGGTATGGATGACCTCAACGCGCTTGTGGCAGGAGCAACCCCGACCACAACCGCATCTGTTGCAGCCCCGAGCATGCCGCCAACTCTCAACCCGGGAGCGCAACTTGGGCCTGGTAGTCCAGGTGCCGCAACACCTAGTGCCAGTGCGTCAGGGCCTGTTCCGCAGATCAACCCAGCCGGTGTAGGTGCAGCCAGTGTCCCAACCACTACTGCTGGTGTGGCTTCTCGCCCTGGCGGTGTAGGTACCAGCGGGGCTGGCCATGGCCTGGGTACCGCGGTGCCTGGCAGCGTGACAGGATCTGGGCGTGGGGTGGGAAACACTAATCATAGCCGTGCAGGCGCAGGGCGTACCGGGATCGGGGCACCCGGCATGTCAGGAATCAGCGGCGGATACGGAACAGGTGGTTTTACCTCAGGTGGGCGCGGCCTGACTGGTTCCGGCAGCATGCCAGGCGCGCGCGGCCTCGCAGGTTCGGGCAGCATGCCGGGTGCGTCGGGGATGTCTGGTTCGCAAGGAGCTCTCGGTGGGGCTGGCCCGCATGGTGCGGTAGGAAAACCGGCGCCGCACGCAGCTCCAGGTGCTGGCTACGCCGGCGCCGCTGGTCAGGGCGGCAGCAATGCTCGTGGTGGGGTGCCGATGGGTGGGATGATGGGTGCCGGCCGGGGCGGGACCCAACGCGGTGGAACGTCGAATTCCGTACGCGGGATTAAAACCAGCGCGGTGGAACGCGAAGGCAACCTCAAGGCACTCCTGGGTGAGGGCCCTGAGGTGATTCCGGGTGTGATCGGCGCATGGGTCCGCGAACCACGCACCGACCGCTAAAGACACTGAGCACCCAGACCCAGATACCGCGTGCTGAAATTTAGGCGCGCTCGACTGGGTTGCCCAAGGTGCCCAAGCCTGGGATTTCTACCTCAATGTAGTCTCCAGGTACCATGGCGGCGGTTCCTGCTGGGGAGCCAGTGCAGATCACGTCACCAGGCAGCAAGGTCATCGACGCCGTGATGAACTCAATGATCTCCCCAAAGTCCATGATCATCTGCTCAGAGTTGGAATCCTGCAAAGTCTTGCGCTCGCCATCGTGGGTCAGGTGCGCCTTGATCGGCAGGTTGTCCAGCTCAAACTTGTCTAGGTCCGTCTCAATCCACGGGCCCAGCGGGCAGAAAGTATCGATGCCCTTCGCGCGCGCCCACTGGTGATCAGCAAACTGCAGATCACGCGAAGACACATCGTTGACAATGGTCACGCCGCGGATCACGCTACGCCAGTCTTTCGCCTGCACATTCTTACACGGCGTGCCGACGACCAGCGCCAACTCCCCTTCAAACTCCACCTTCGTGGCAAAATCCGGGATCTTAATAGCTGCCTCAGGACCAACGACGGCTGTCGGCGGCTTCAAGAACAGAGTTGGCGGCAGGTGCTCGGCCGACTCCTTAAAGACCTCCATAACGTGGTCCGCGTAGTTGCGGCCGATGGCCACAATTTTGCTGGGCAGCATCGGCGCCAGCAAACGGACCTCATCCAAGTCCCACTGCTTCCCCGTGTATTCAGGTTCAGTGAACGGGGTTCCTGCAATTTGTTTGGCGGTCGTCGCGTCATCATCGATAACTGCGAACGTCATTCCTTCTGGTGTGGCAATTCGTCCAAAACGCATGTGCTGTAGCTTACACCACCACTACCGTTGCTCCTGATGGGCGGTGATCGCCAAGTACACCTCCGCGCACGCAATCGCGTCGGTCAACGCATTGTGATTCCTGTAGGCCGGCAACCCGTAACGCTCACGCACCCGGGCCAGCCGCAGATCCTCGCCGCGCGGATACGTAGCCATGCGCTCCATGTGGCGGCGTTCCATCGCAAAGGTGTCCACCACTTCGTCCTCGTGAAACTTCCAGGCAGAACCATGCACGCGTTTATGCAGCTGCGAAAGGAAACCAGTTTCCATCTGCGCGAAGTGCGCCAGCAGCCGCCTGCCTTCTAGCGCTTCTTGTACCGCCGCGAGCACTTCCTCTGCCGGACGCCCTTCGCGTGCGACATCATCATCGGTCACGCCGTGAACAGTGGCCGAGTCCCCCACCACTGCACCTTCCACGACGAAGTATCCAGCCTTGCCCAGCTCAATCACACGGTCAGTCACCGGCACCCACCCCACCGACACCAGCTGGTCACGGCCGGGTTTCAACCCCGTGGTTTCCACGTCGATGGCAAGGAAGTGGTCGTCGATAAGCGTGCGCTTGGCCCCACGCTGAAACAGGCCGAACATCAGATCGTCCTCACTGGGTATTTCGATGCCAGTGCGTTCTGCATCGACTTGACCACACCAAACGCGTCGCGCAAATTATCACGATCGCGCGAGGACAACTTGCTCGGCTCAATCCTGTAATCCGGGGTCTCCCCCGCCCGCACCTGCGCGGCCTGGTGGCGCACGGTCAGTGTCTGCAGGTACGCAAACGCGTCGAGCAGCTCGTTTGCACCCTTCGTCGATACGCTATCGCCGGACGCGGCTTCCAAACGCGCACGCGTATCGACGACGGTCTGGCCCGCCACGATCGCGTACAAGCGCGCCATCTGCACAATTGCGGCGGTGCCACCCTTTTTGATGTCCAACGTGGAGGCATACTCCCCGGAACGCTCCACGACGAAACCGCGGAAAAATCCGATGGGTGGCTCGCGCCGTGCCGACAGCGCCGCCAAATGCGCATGCAGGCGGCGCGAACGTGCAGCCGCACGCACCGCGTTCTCATGCACCTGCTCTGCCAAAGATTCATCACCGGCGATCGCACGCATATCGAAGAAGATCTGCGCGTTAAGCAGGGCTTCTGCCTCAGGTGCTGTCACCCACCCGGTGAAGGTCTCGTTCCATTGGCTGACGGTCATCCGCCAGCTCGGGTTGGAGGCCATCATGTCACCCGGGCACAATTTCTGGCCGGCAGCACCAAGTCCCTCGCACACAAAGCGTGTGAAGTCGGCGAAGTACTGTCCGTGGGCGGCCACCGCGAAAGAATCAGCCAGCACCAGCGCATTGTCTTGGTCGGAGCCTGGGCCCATCTCCTTGCGACCTTGGGATCCCACCGCAACGAACGCATAGGGAATCGGGGTCGGGCCGAACTTCTCTTCCGCAAGTTCGATGAGGCGACGGGCAATCGTGTCGGCCACACTGGTCATCAGACGATGTGCTTCTTCTGCACTGGCGCCACGGTCGAGGAACTTAGAGGCAACCTCGCCGGCACGTTCAAAAGCACCACTCAGTTCCTCCAAGTCGGCGCGCGCAAGATCGGCGGCCAAGTAGATCGGATCGGTCTGCAGCTGGCGGAATATGTCACCGCTGGTCAAGATGCCATCGACGCTGCCCGTGGCCCCAATGACGGGGAGGTGGTGTACGCCAAGCTCACTCATCACCAGCATCGCCTCAAAGGTGAGCACCGATGAGTCGATGGTGCGCGGATTCCTTGTCATCACCTCAGAGATGGAGGTTTGTACAGGCAGCGCTTGGGCCACCACGCGCGTGCGCAAATCCTTGTCGGTCAGGATGCCGACGATCGCCTCACCATCGAGCACGATGATGCTGGACACCCGCCCCTGCGTCATCATGGAGGCGGCCTCCTGCACGGTCGTCTCCGGGCCACATGTCAGCAGAGACTGACTGCTGACCAGCTCCGCGATCGGGGTGCGCAACACCTCCGCGGTGGCGTCGTCGCGAATTTCATCAGCGGCGGCGCGGACCCGGTGCGACTGCGTGGTGAAGTACCGCTCAAGGTCAGGGTGCTCGTCGATAAGCGAAGTGAATGTCGCGCGGGGAATCGTCAGCAACAGGCTGTCTTCCACCGCGACCATGCGGTACAGCGATTCGGGCTCACCCACCAGAGTGGAATAGCCGAAATTGCGGCCCGCGTCACGACGATCAAGCAGCAACCCGTCCTCGCTGACGATATCGACGGCCCCGGAGCGGATCACGTACAACGTGTTGTTCACGCTGCCGAGCGGTACGATCTCATCGCCGCGGCGGACATAAATAATGCCCATCTGTCCGGGCAACGCATCTAACGTCGCTTCCGGAAGATAGGCAAAGGGTTCGTGGTCGGCGAGGAAGCCGCGGACCTCGTCGAGTTCAACAGTCATAGGGTCACATTAGCGTATCTGTGACCCCTCTAACAGTAAAACTGGATTACTGGTAGGACACGAACCATGGACGCGGATCCACGGTTTCGTAGGTCTGCTGCGGGGTAAAGGTTGGGGTGTCTTCATCGATGAAGTTCTTCCACGCCATGAACCACTCGTCGGAAAGCCCCTCGCGCAGCGCATTCCAGGTCTCAAACTTCAGATCCGGAGTGCCGTGGCCATCGGCATGCAGCACGAACGCCAGCTCAGGATGGGAAGTGTCCACCTGGTCGCGGTCGCGCACCATCTGGTGCTGGAACTGGTGCACCACGAAAGCCTTCTGCGGCAGGTTATTCTCGCGGGTCAGATCCGCCAGCCACTGGGAGACCTCGTTGATCTCTGCTGCGGTAGTGTTACCGATGCGCTGCATCGGCAGCTCGTCTGGGCCAATGCGCCACTCTGGGTCGATCGCAAGACCAACGTTCGGCCGCTTCAGAAGCTCTTCGTAACGCTTCGCTTGGTCCAGGAAGGTGGCGCGGCCCGGCTGCAGGTCAAGTACGGCGTAGCCGCCGGCCTCGGTGATCGCGTCGATATAGCCGATGAAGTCCTCTACCGCACCTTCGTTGGAGTAGTCGCCGTCCTCACCCGGGAATTCGGAGGCCACCGTCACGATGATCTCAAACGCCGGGATCACAGGCTGGTCCTCAAACTGCTGGTACTCCTCGATCATCGGCTTCAGTCGCTCCACTGCCTCAGCCGGGGGCTGCTCGCCCATCAGACCCAGCGCATCACCGGATGGGTGCCCATATAGTGCAATCATCCGACGGCCTGGGAAGACCAGCCCGCCGCCGCCTGGAAGCTCGCCATTGTTGGCCAGCTCGACGCGCTCCGCGTAGTCCTCGTCGGAGCCCCACTGCGCCCCCAGCGCGATGGTGTCCTGCTCGGTCACGGTCTTCATGGACTCAGAGGTCATGCGCGGATCCGCGTAATCGAGGACCTCGATGTCAGCGCCGGCCGCGTTCGCCGTTGCGGCCGCAGCCAGGGAGGTCACGTCGGTGGCGAACATCGGCGGCATGGCAAGATCCCGCTCTTCGCCCGGCTCCAGCGCCACGATCTCCGTGACAGCATCGGACTCAGCCGGGACGGTTACCGGCTCTGTTGCCTCCAGCTCTTCGTCGGCATCCTCGCCGCTGGCCGGCACGTTGATGACGCGATCCGCGCCCAGGCGTTCGATCTCCGCGTCCACAGCCTCATCGGTGCCGGAGTGGCGAACAAGCATCGGTGCGCCCAGCTTGACTGCGATAGCCGCAGCGTGCAGTTGGTCATCGCGTTTCGACGAAGCGACCACCACGGTGTCAGATTCCTCGAAGAGGCGCTCAGACACTTCGACGCCGGTCCCATCTGAGTCTTCCAGAACCTCTGGGCCATTGGTCTCCAGCACGGGGCGGCCATCAGCGCTCTGGCCGTCAGCGCTGCCATTGGTACCAGGTCCTGCACCGTTGCCATCGCTGCTACACGACGACAGAACGAGGGCACTAGACAGGGCGAGGGCGGTTACTCCGAGAGCGCTGCGGGAAAGTCGGCGCATGTCAAACCTTTCAATGGGAAATCAATGACAAAACAAAAGCACCCTTGCCGTGTACATTAGCAAGGGCGCATAAGACAACGGTGGTTACAGCCTACTGCAACGCAGCCGCGATCCGGTCACCGACCTCCGTGGTCACCACAGCAGCATCGGTACGCGCGGACACATCGGCGGACACTGCTTCCTCGATACGCACCGCATTGTCCTCGTCGCCAAGCCAGCGCAGCATCATCGCGACCGACAAGATCATCGCGGTCGGATCCGCGATACCCTGCCCAGCAATGTCTGGGGCGGACCCGTGCACCGGCTCGAACATCGACGGGTTGGCCTTGGACGCATCGATATTGCCCGAAGACGCCAAGCCCACACCGCCAGCAACAGCACCGGCCAGGTCCGTAATGATGTCACCGAACAGGTTGTCCGTAACGATCACGTCATAGCGCTGCGGGTCTGTCACCAGGTAAATGGTGGCCGCGTCGATGTGGTTATAGTCCACCTCTACCTCTGGGTACTCCTTAGCCACATCATTGACGGTGTTCTGCCACAGGGTGCCCGCGTTGACCAGAACGTTGGTCTTGTGCACCAAGGTGAGCTTCTTGTTCCGGCTCATCGCCGCCTCGAACGCGTAGCGCACAGTGCGCTCCACTCCGAAGCGGGTGTTCTGAGAGACCTCGGAAGCCACTTCGTGCGGGGTGCCCTGGCGCAGAGTACCGCCGTTCCCGCAGTACAGACCCTCCGTTCCCTCGCGGACCACGACAAAATCAATATCGCCGGGGTTGGACAGCGGGCTCACCGCGGTTGGGTACAGCTTGGAAGGGCGCAGGTTCACGAAATGATCAAGCTTGAAACGCATCTGCAGCAGCAGACCGCGCTCAAGAATGCCCGGCGCGACCTTGTCTGGGTCGCCAATGGCGCCGAGCAGGATGGCGTCGTGCTCGCGCAGGCTGGTCAGGTCATCGTCGGTAAGCAGCTCGCCGTTCTTGAGGTAGCGGCGTGTGCCTAGGTCATAGACGGTGGTTTCGACATCGTCTCGTACGGCGTGGAGGACCTTGAGGCCCTCGGCCATGACCTCGGGGCCGATACCGTCGCCACCAATGACTGCAATCTTCATCTTTCAGGAAGTCCTTTCAACCGTTGTCACCATAGGTTTTATTGTCCAAAGCTTAGCAGCAGCGTCCCTGTGGGTTCGCTTCTTGGTGTGCCCAGCGGCGTTTCCAGTATTCGCGCTCGGAGGGCACCTCTGTCCCTGGGTGGTGTGTGGCGAGGTGGGCGCAGTATTTCTTGTAGTCGTTGTCCCCCATCAGTTCTTTGAAGTACCAGGAAATGGAGGCCGTTGCTTTCACTAGGGCGTGGACCATGGTTAGTTTTCTCCTGTACTGCCTTGTTCGATGCCGAGGGTGTTCATCATCTGCTTTTCTTCCTTGGTGGCCGTGAGGCCGCGTGGGACGAAGGTGCGCGATGGGATGTCTGGCTCTTCGGTTGTCTCAAGTGGGGTTCCGGCGGACCTAGCTCTCATGGCTTGGACAGCGACGGCGAATGCCGCTCCGACGACGATCAGTACCAGTACAGCGAATACGACGGAGAGGATGCCCTGGATCATGGTGTTGCGCACCACTGCGGCGATGGCCTCTGGGCTGGAGGCTGTGCCGAATTCGGTTAGGCCTTGTTGTTGGGCTTCGCGGAAGCGGGCGTGCTGAGCGAAGTAGCCAATGGATGGGTCTGAGTGGAAGATCTTTTGCCAGCTGGCGGTCATGGTGACGACGAGGTCCCACACCAGCGGTACTGCTGGGATCCACGCCCATTTGTACAGGCCCTTCTTGATGAAGATGACGAAGACCAAGCTTAAGGCCATCGCTGCTAGTAGCTGGTTAGCGATACCGAACAGCGGGAACAGCACGTTGATGCCGCCAAGCGGGTCGGTGACCCCCATAATGAGGATTGCGCCCCAGAGGAAACACACGAAGATCGTGGAGATCCAGTGGCCTAATGTCCAGTTGGGGTCTTTGAATTTGCGCAGGCCTGGCACGTTGCCCAGGGTGTCGGTCATCATAAAGCGCGCCACGCGGGTTCCGGCGTCGACGGTGGTCAGGATGAACAGAGCCTCGAACATGATCGCGAAGTGGTACCAGAATGCTTGGAGTTCGGGGTGCCCGAAGAGGTCGGTCATGATTTCGCTCATCCCATAAGCCAAAGTCGGGGCGCCGCCGGTGCGTGAGACGATGGTGGCCTCCCCGATCGCATTGGCTGCCGCGTCGAGCTCCGCGGCTGTGATCGGTGTTCCTGGCAGGTCGAGCGTGCCGACGAATTCTGCCGCCCCTTCTGAGGTCCCGCCGGTGGCGGCTGCTGGTGCGTTCATGGCGAAGTACTTGTGGCGGTCAATGACCACAGCGGTGATCAATGCCATGATCGCCACAAAGGACTCCATGAGCATTCCGCCATAGCCGATGGAGCGCATGTGCGATTCTTTCTCCAGCAGCTTCGGGGTGGTTCCTGAAGAGATCAGGGCGTGGAAGCCAGAGAGCGCACCACAGGCGATCGTGATGAACAGGAATGGGAACAGGCTTCCGGCGAATACGGGGCCGTCACCGTTGATGGCGAAGGAGGTAATCGCCGGCATCTGTACCTCGGGCCGCTCAATGACGATGGCGACCGCCAGGAGG
>NZ_JBHWRP010000081.1:0-12464 GCF_043426755.1 Corynebacterium sp.
GATGCGAGACAGCCCCATCGCCAGCTGGTTATAGGAGCGCACATTGTCTGCTGTGACGATGATGCGGTGCATGCTGGCCTCGTCCGGGTCTTCGCCGCGCTCATCGCGGTAGACGTTGCGCAGCTGCTCCACCGTAAAGTCTTCGCACTGTTGGCCTGGGGTGTGGGCGACTGCGCCGTCGCTCAGCATCTCGTGTTTTTCAAGGATTTCGACCGCTCGTCGAAAAGCGTCCACAAGCTCAGAAGCCGCGGACTCAGGCTGGTCCGGGATCAGGACATCAAACTGGATTGAAGGCATGTTCCAAGACTAGCTAATAGTCTGGTTAGTATGACGTTCCCAATCCATTCTTACCGCGAAGCCCTCTCCACGATGGCGGACGGCACAATTAAACAGATCAACCCCTTCTCTGGAACCCAGGTGTGGACGGTGCCCGGGCGTGGCAATCGTCCCCTGTCGAAACCGAAGAAGGACACGCAGCCGCTCGAGCCGGAGGACTTCACCCACTCCTGCGCCTTTTGCTCCGGCAACCCGCTGCAGACGCCGCCGGAAAAGTCACGCATGGTGCGCGGCAGCGACGGCGATTGGCATATCCTGCGCGGCCTGCTTCCGGACGAAATGGAACAGACCGACGCCGCTTTTCGACGAGTACCTAACCTCTTCGAGATCGTGTCCTATGACTACTGGGTAGAAAATTATCAGTATGAGATGGCCTCTGATACCGCTTTCCAGATGCAGCGCTACATTTCCGACGAGCGCGGCCGCCAGCACGTAATCGATATCGTGCGCACCCGCCTCAACGCTTCAGGCAACGGCAAGGGCGACCAGATGACCGATGAAGAGCTGCTTGCGAAGGCACCGACCTATTTTGCCGGCGGCCACGATGTGATTGTGTCCTCACGCCACTATGTTGATGGGGCCACGGATGATTCGCAGCTGGCTTCCTCGGGCACGATGACACCGGATGAGCACTACGGGTTTACCGCTTTTACGATCGACGCGATGCGTGACTTGTATGACAATAATCGTTACGCCCCGTACGTGGTGGTGTTCCAGAACTGGCTGTCTGCCGCCGGTGCCTCCTTCGACCACCTGCACAAGCAGCTGGTAGCGATCGATGAGCGTGGCGTGCAGACGGACATGGAAATCCAGAAGCTGCGCACCAATCCGAACATGTACAACGAGTGGGCCGTCAACTACGCCAGCTACCACAACCTGGTAATCGCGGAGAATGACTACGCGATCCTCATCGCGGGCATTGGCCACCGCTACCCCACCTTGGGCCTGTACTCGAAGTCGGCGGTTCCAGAGCCCTGGCTGCAAGCCCCGGAGGAGGTGCGTGGCATGTCGGACCTGCTGCACGCCGCGCACGCCGCCACCGGCCCTGATATCGCCTGCAATGAGGAGTGGCACCACAAGCCTGTGGATTTGGATATGCCGATGCCGTGGCGCATTAACCTGAAGTGGCGCGTGTCCACCCTGGCCGGGTTTGAGGGCGGCACGAAGGTGTACGTGAACACGATTTCACCGTTTGACCTGCGCGATCGGGTGGTCAGTGCGATGTACAAGTTGCGCGACGAAGGCAAGATCGAATCGTCGATACGCATTGCCACGGAGTGTTCGGCGGCGACGAACGTGTTGCGATATAACCCGATGCTGCATCTGACGTAGTAGGTTTCGCTATCGTCGTGGGAAGAATTGTCGTCTAGCACCGGAGGCCGATCAACCATGCCGAGTATTGCCCGTATCCTGCAGACTCACAATATCGATTTGGCGTGGCAGCGTGGAACCTACGAGTGGTTCCATGAGCACCCAGAGCTGTCGGGACACGAGCATGAGACGCATCGTCGCATCCTCCAAGAACTCGAGCGCTTTGACTGCGAGATCATTGCGCCGATCGGCGGGTATGGCATCGTGGCAGTCTTCCGTAACGGAGAGGGGCCATCCGTTCTTTTCCGCGCCGACTTCGACGCTCTTCCGATCAAAGAAGAAACCGGCGTGCCCTACGCATCCACGCGTGTGCGTCCGAATCCCGACGGCTCGCAGGTCGGCGTCATGCACGCCTGTGGTCACGATATGCACACCACCGCCCTATTGGGTGCGTGCGCACTGATCGACGGCACCCGCGACGAATGGGCCGGCACCTTCATCGCTCTCTTCCAGCCCGCCGAAGAAAATGCGATGGGCGCTACCGCAATGGTGCACGACGGCTTACTCACACGGATCCCGAAACCGGATGTGTGCATGGCGCAACACGTCATGCCGGGACGCGCAGGCGAGGTCCAAACTAAGCCCGGCCCGCAATTCGCGGCCTGCGACTCCATCCGCATCCTGATCCCCGGCCGCAGCGCGCACGGGTCGATGCCGAATAAGGCGATTGACCCCACCTATATTGCAGCGATGGTGGTGATCCGACTCCAGGGCATCGTGGGCCGCGAAGTTGACCCCAACGAATTCGCCGTCGTGTCCGTGGGCACACTGCGCTCTGGGACAACGAATAACATCATCCCGGATCACGCCGAACTAGTACTGAACTGCCGCTTCTACAACGACGATGTGAAGCGCCGGGTCTACGCCGCCATTCGCCGTGTCGTGGAGGCGGAATGCGCAGCCTCCGGGGTCGAGGAAACGCCGCGTTTGGAGTTCTTCGCCCACGGCGAGTTGATCGATAATTCACCGGAGGTCTTCTCCCAGGTCCGAGGCACCTTCGACGCGGTGTTCGGCGCCATGTCCGTGGACGCTGAACGACGCACCGTGTCCGAGGACTTCGCGAATATCCCCCTCGCGTTGGGCACCCCTTACTTGTATTGGGTGGTGGGATGCACTCCGGCCGAGGTGTGGGATGCTGCGGTGGCAAGTAACCGCGTCACTGAAGACGTGCCGGTCAACCACATGAATACATTCTTGCCCGACTACGAACCGACTGTATACACGACCACCTATGCAGCAGCGGCAGCTGTGTTGTCCTACCTCGCCGTCGAATAGTGCTATCTATAGCCGAGAAATAGCCAGAATACTTGGTAGACTCACACACTGTACGGTCAATATCTTCCCATTACGTGAGGTAATTATATGAACCAGCCTGCTACCCCGCCTGCATTAGAGACCACCGTCGGTGGCCATGTACGTGCTTACTCCGGCCAGTCGCCGCAGTCAGCAACTAATTACAAGTTCTGGGCCGGCCTTGCCGCCGCAGTCCAAGAACAAATCGCAGACAAGTGGGAGGCAACCAACAAGGCATACAACGCCACCCGCAAGCAGTCCTACCTGTCTGCGGAGTTCTTGATGGGCCGTGCCTTGCTGAACAACCTGACCAACCTCGGCCTCGTCGACGAAGCCGCCAAGGCCGCTAAGGCCAACGGGCACAACTTGACGGACGTGCTCGAAGCAGAAAACGATGCTGCGCTAGGTAATGGTGGTCTCGGCCGCCTCGCAGCCTGCTTCCTAGACTCCTCCGTCACTCAGGACTTCCCCGTCACCGGCTACGGCCTGCTCTACCGCTATGGCCTGTTCCGCCAGGAATTCGTCGACGGTTTCCAGAAGGAGCATCCTGACGCATGGAAGGAATCGGCCTATCCATTCCTCGTGCGCCGCAACACGCAGCAGCGCATCGTGCGTTTCGACGACATGACTGTCCGTGCCGTGCCACACGATATGGCAATCACCGGCTATGACACTGACAACGTGGGCACCCTGCGCCTGTGGAACTCTGAGCCGATGCGCGAGTTCGACTACGACGCCTTCAACTCCCAGCGCTTCTCCGATGCCATCATCGAGCGCGAAGCGGTCCACGACCTGTGCCGCGTGCTCTACCCGAACGACACCACCTACCAGGGCAAGCTGCTGCGCGTGCGCCAGCAGTACTTCTTCGTGTCCGCATCCCTGCAGGAGCTCATCGACAACTACATCGAGCACCACGGCGAGGACCTGACCGATTTCCACAAGTACAACTCCATCCAGCTCAATGACACCCACCCTGTGCTGGCGATCCCAGAACTGATGCGCCTGCTGATGGACGATCACGGCCTGGGCTGGGATGAAGCATGGTCTGTCACCACGCAGACTTTCGCGTACACCAACCACACCGTGCTCACCGAGGCCTTGGAGACCTGGGATGAGTCCATCTTCAAGCAGCTGTTCTGGCGCATCTGGGAGATCTGCCTGGAGATTGATCGCCGCTTCCGCATCGATATGCACGAGCGTGGCATCGCGCCGGATCGTGCGCACCGCATGTCCCCGGTCCACGACGGCAAGGTTCATATGGCGTGGATCGCGTGCTACGCCTCCTACTCCATCAACGGCGTGGCGGCCCTGCACACCGAGATCCTGAAGCGCGACACGCTGAACGACTGGTTCGACATCTGGCCAGAGCGTTTCAACAACAAGACCAACGGTGTGACCCCTCGTCGTTGGCTGCGCATGTGCAACCCACGCCTGTCCGAGCTGCTGGACCGCCTTGCGGGTTCCGACGACTGGGTCACCGACATGGACCAGCTCAAGGAGCTGCGCAAGTACGCCGATGACCCAGAGGTCATGAAGGAACTCAACTCCATCAAGGTGGAGAACAAGAAGGACTTCGCGGACTGGATCCTCGAGCGCCAGGGCATCGAGGTGGACCCTGAGTCCATCTTCGACACCCAGATCAAGCGCCTGCATGAGTACAAGCGCCAGCTGATGAACGCGCTGTATATCCTGGACCTCTACTTCCGCATTAAGGAAGATGGCGAGACCGTGCCACGCCGCACCTTCATCTTCGGTGCGAAGGCCGCCCCTGGCTACACCCGTGCGAAGGGCATCATCAAGCTGATCAATGAGATCGGCGAGCTGGTCAATAATGACCCAGAGGTGTCCAAGGTCCTGTCCGTAGTGTTTGTGGAGAACTACAACGTCTCCCCTGCCGAGCACATCATTCCGGCAACCGACGTCTCCGAGCAGATCTCCACCGCAGGCAAGGAAGCCTCCGGTACCGGCAACATGAAGTTCATGATGAACGGTGCACTGACCCTGGGTACCCTCGACGGCGCCAACGTGGAGATCGCAGAGGCTGTGGGCGAAGAAAACGCCTACATCTTCGGCGCGAAGGAAGACGAGCTGCCTGAGCTGCGTAAGACCTACAACCCGCAGAACGTCTACGAGAACGTCCCTGGTGTGAAGCGCGTCCTCGACGCCTTGACCAACGGCACCCTCAACGACAATGATTCGGGCGCTTTCCACGACATCCGCTCCTCCCTGCTAGATGGCGGCGGCTGGGAGACCCCAGACACCTGGTACGTCCTGGGTGACTTTGAGGATTACCGCGCCACCCGCGACCGCATGGCCGAGGAGTACTACGAGGATCCGCAGCACTGGGCACGCATGTGCTGGGTGAACATCTGCGAGTCCGGCCGCTTCTCCTCTGACCGCACCATCCGCGACTACGCGGACGAGGTCTGGAAGATCGACCCAACTCCGATCGGGTAAGTAGAACTTTGACCGCCCGCAGCGAACTGAATCGCTGCGGGCGGTCTGGTTTTCTGCAGCTGCAGAAAAATAAGCACTTTTATTCTTGCGAGGTTGGGTCTTCCACGAAGGTGAGCGGATTAAACCACAGGCCAGCTTCCTTTAGTTTGTCCGAGTAGGATTGACCGAGTAGCACTTCAAAGACTTCGTCAGTAAATTCTTCCATGTCAACGTCTTCGAAACGCTCTGGGTAAGCAACTTTTCCTACATAGAAAGTATCCGCGATAGCCAATTCAAAATTGGTGCCGGAGAAAATATACGGTGGCTGGGAGTACACTTGGTCATTCTGTACAGCCGTCAGATTATCGAAGAACGCTGGGTTCTCATTATAATCTTCGTTCACCAAGTCCATATTCGCCGGATTCAAGAAGATGAGGTCAGGGTTCCAATCCTGGAGCTTCTCCAGGTCAATCTGGAATGCGCCCTCCTGGCCGGTCTCGTCGACAACGTTCGCCACGTTTGCCAAATCGAATGGCATGTACTTCGCGTAGGAACCGGTGACGCCGTGAGCGCCATTGAAGTTAACTGCGCCCGTGTAGGCAGTTAACCTTTCCGTTTCGGGGATGTCACCAACTCGTTCCTCTAGGTCAGCTCCCCACTGTTTCATAGCGGTGGTGACCTCCAAGGCCCGCTGCTCGGTGCCCATCAATTCACCAAGCAAATTGATCATGCGGATGATCTCTTCGTCGAAAACGTTGTTCTGGACAATCGTCTCGTAAAGCGCGATAACTGGGACACCTGTTCGCTCCTGCATTTCGTCAAGGAATCCAGCATCTGCAGAGGACGAGACAATAATGTCTGGCGATTGTTCAATAATCTGCTCCTCATACATAGGGTCCGCAGACTTACCTGACGTACCTATTGGGAGGTCTTTCAGCTCCTCATGGTTGATATATGCATAGGGCATGGCCACATTGTCACGTTGGTCACCCTCGGCCACGACCGATAGCTTGTCTAAGCCGCCAGCGTAAATAACCATCCGTGCTGCGGTGCCATGGGTAGCGATTTCATCGACACTTACCGGCACCTCAACTTCACGGCCGAGCGCGTCCGTTATGACTCGCGTTGAGGTGTCGGACTCGGCGTGGGCTTCTGTCTGCGTTGCAGTACCGGTCGATGTTGATGAGGCAGCGTCGTTATTGTCTCCGCAAGCAGACGTCACGAAGAGCGTGGCTACTAGTCCCGCTGCAAGCAAGGACTTTTTGGGTAGGAATTTCATGAGATGTTCTCCTTATGGATCGGGGGTCAAATGTCTAATTGCGAGTAACAGTCTCTTATTTGCGGCTCCAGAAAATTTGGACCATCGTCGTCGTAGTGATCGACCGGACCTTTCCATCGACAGCACGTTTCTCCATGAACGCGCGAATCGCTGGTTCTCGCTGTTCACGTTGTTTGTGATCCAGGCCAAGTCGGCCTGAATAGAACTCCACAGCAACATCGACCGTTTGATCATTGACCCATTCGGCATCTTCGTATTCAAGTTCCGGCTTGTAACCACGCAATAGCAATTCATTAAGCGCGAGAAGAATTGATCCGTGGCTCGGCTTGCTGTTCTGGATACCGAGAGCATCATGTAGGTCGTCGACAAGCGAATCACGCATGCTGGTCGGTGAGCTCATCGCGTAGTGTGATTTTGACGCTGCCAGTAGTTTCTCTAATGCTTTGCTCGAGCTAAGAGCAGGAGTGTTGCGTGCAAAAGCTAGGTCAAAATTATTACGCCACCCGCGTTCATCCAGATCAACCTCGTGCCAATTTTCGCACCTTAGCTCTACGTTGGATATCTCGTGCTGCTCGAGCATTGTCCTACCGGCGGCGATCATTTTTTCTGATAAATCAGTGCCGACGGATCTTTTGACCAAAGGAGCACAGGCCATGCTGTATGCACCTGCTCCACATCCGACATCAAGTATCTCCGCCTCCTCGTGCAACCATCCACGCTGCTGCAGCCGCGTCAGAAAAGCATTAGAGGAAATATCTGGGACAGTATTGTAATTTGGGCGCGTGGACTGGGAATCCCACATCGCTGCATTGATGGGCGCAGGTTCAGCCCATTTTTCTTGAATTTCTTCGAGAGTAAACACGCAAATACCTTTCTAAAGCGTGACGACAACAGTGCGGTTCTTGTGTTCGATTACATCAGCGGTGATCCCATACACCGCTTGCAAAGTTTCCGGTGTGACAGTTTCAATTCCACCGTGGGCATACACACTCCCCTCTTTGAGGAAAACGAATGAGTCGCAGAACCTGACAGCCAGATTCAGATCATGCATTACCGCTACAGCGGCGATCTGGTCTTCATCAACGACCTCTCGGACAGCGCGCATGACTTCGTGCTGATTGTGCGGGTCTAGGTTGTTCGTCGGCTCGTCGAGAAGCAAAATATTGGCGTCTTGCGCTAATGCCCGAGCCAAAATGACCTTCTGGAATTCACCACCCGAAAGCTCGTCGACATAACGCAAGGCAAGGTCTTTAATGCCAATTCGCGCTATTGCTTTCTCGACAAGCTGATAATCATTCTCCGATGGAGAAAGGTTAATGTGTGGCCGCCTTCCCAGCAGCACAGCGTCAAACACGGTCAAACGTCCCGCGTGGCTATGTTGTGCAACGAAGGCGATATTTCGCGCAAGATCCATCCTGGACAGGTCTGCGACATCACGGGGAGCCTTACCGGTTGTCAAGACGACCTTTCCCCCTGTAGGACGTAAAATCCGGTTAAGGCAGAACATAAATGTTGATTTACCCACACCATTGTTACCTAGAATTGCGCTAAAAGAACCAGGAGATACGCTTGCGCTGACTTTGTGCAGAATCTGACGCCCGTTTTTGAAGGAAAAATCTATATCCGTTGCGGTAATCATCGGCGATTAACTCCCCTAAATAGCAAATACAGGAACATCGGCCCACCAAGGAACGATGTGATTGCACCAATTGGCAAAATGATGGGCGCCATCAGCATCCGCGCGGTCAAATCAGACAGCAGGAGCAACAAACTACCGGCAACGCCTGCAGCTGGGATCAGGTAGCGATGATCAGAGCCGATGAAGCGTCGCATGATATGTGGTGCAATTAAGCCGATAAAGCTGATGATCCCCACAAACGACACCACCACCGATGTGACAAGGGTTCCCATGACCATGGTTCCGAGGCGCACCCGATTCGCGTTGACGCCAAGACCGATTGCCGTGGTCTCTCCGCTTTCCATCGCGTTGTAATTCCAGCGGTTATAAAGGAAATAAATAGCTGCTGCAGCCACCACTATGAAGACGAGCAGAATTTCACGATACGAGGCGCGCCCTAGGTCACCGAACGTCCAAAACACTACCGCGGCAATTTGAACATCGTCGGCAAAATACTGCACCAAGGTGGTACCGGCCGAGAAGATAGATGATAGCGCGACGCCGGCAAGCACCATGGATTCCGGTGTAATCTGGCGGAACTTTGACAACCCGAGGATGACAATCGTCGACAGCATCGCCCCGCTAAAGGCACAGATCGTCACAATATATGGGTTATCGATCTGGACGGGACTCGCAGCTAAGACACCGGCAGTAGTGCCCGCCCCAAAAACGACGATGCCAATCGATGCGCCGAAGCTAGCTCCCTGCGCAACGCCCAATGTAGACGGCGAGGCCAATGGATTTCGCAATACACGTTGAAAAGCTGCGCCAGCAATAGCTAGGCCAAATCCTCCTGCTATTGCGACTAAAACCCGGGGTAGACGCAAGCGGGTGACAATATTTTGAGTCTGTTCATTGCCTCCGCCAAAGAGCGCCCCGATTGACTCGGGAATGGTCATCGTTGCAGATCCCATTCCAACAGATAGGAGCGCTGCTACTAGCAAGATGAGGATTGCGATGACAATAACTTGCCATTTCTTTCCTACATATCCCTTGTAGCGAGAGGTCGCATCATCTCTTTCGCTCTTGGCAAGCTTGTGGGCTCTGGCTGAAGTCCCCAGCGCAAGTTTCGGCGTGTCGTTTACGGCTCCCACTACTGAACATCCTCACCCAAGGTTAGTTCTTGAAACCAGAGCCCCTCTTGTTTGAGCAGATCTGCGTATTCCATCCCAAGGTAAGCCCTAAAGACCTCGTCAACAATCTGTTCCATCTCCACATCCGCAAAACGCTCGGGATAGACCACTTTGCCAACGTAATATGTGTTCGCGACAGCCATCTCATGGTTTAGTGCGTTCCAAATGAACGACGGTTGAGAATACACCCGCCCCTCTTTCACGGCAGTCAGGCTGTCGAAAAATTCTGGGTTGTTTGCGTAGTCCTCGTTGACAAGATCCATGTTCGCTGGGTTGAGGAAGATGAAGTCTGGGTCCCACTCAGGAACTTTCTCAAGGTCCGCTTGGAACGGCCCATCCTGACCTGTTTCGTCGACAACATTAATCACTTTTACCGTGTCGAACGGCATATAGTGTGCCCTTGTACCTGCAAACCCGTGCGCGCCTCGGAAGCTTACGGCACCTGTATATGCGGTCTTAACTTCATCTTCGGAAAGATCCGCCACCCGTTCGGTCAGGTCTTTTTCCCATTCTTGGATTTTGTCAACAAGGGCTTGGGATTGCTCCTCGGTGCCGAGAAGCTCGCCAAGCAAGAGAATCATTTCCGCATTAACTTCAGAAAATGCGGAGTAGTCAGGGGCCGGGTCTGACACTGCGATAACTGGAACACCGGTCCGGTCTTGGATCTGATCGAGCATAGCGGGATCTGACCAGGTGGTCACCATAAGGTCAGGGTCTACCTCGATGAGAGATTCTTCGTAAGTTGTCTGTGCAGGGCCGCCCGGTCCGGTGACAGGAAGGTCTTCAAATATCTCTCGCCCCGCGTACTTATATGGTGCGCCCACATCAGGGCCTTGGTCCGTTTCGGTCACTGCCACGATTTTGTCCAGTCCACCAGCGTAAATAACATTCCGCGCCGCACTACCTTGCGTGGCCACCGTTTCCACTCGAGCGGGAACCTCAACTTCACGCCCTAATGAATCTGTCACGGTCCGGAGTGCATCATTACTGGATGATGCGGTCGATTCCGTAGAAATTTCGACGCCCGACGCGCTATTTCCTACCGCGCCAGACGGTTCCTCCGAGGTCGAACACGCGCTAGTCAAAATTAAAGCAGCTGCTGCACACAGGGCTGCGATCCTCTTCCTTCCCATCACAATCAGCTCCATTGCGTTGAAAGCACATTATCTAGCATTCTGTTATTCAATTGAATCCTTTATCTTCAATGATGGGCGATTGGGCTTGGAAAGTCAAACATAAAAGCCCGCTGTTCAGACGACTGAACAGCGGGCTTTTTGGTCGCTAAAGAGTTTTAGCGGAACTTCGGGTTCTTGGTGTCCTCGCCCAGCTGGTGGACGTGGATCATGTTGGTGGTGCCGGCAACCCCAGGAGGGGTACCTGCGATGACCACCATGGTGTCACCCTCGTTGTAGTCCTCGAAGTCAAGCAGTTCTTCGTCGACAACCTTGATCATGTCGTCGGTGCCGGTGACTTCGCGGCACAGGAAGGTCTCAGTGCCCCACGTCAGCGCGAGCTGGGAGCGGACTTCCTGGCGTGGCGTGAAGACCAGCAGTGGCAGCTTCGAGTGCAGGCGTGCCACACGACGAGCGGTGTCACCAGAGGTGGTGAACGCAACCATGGCCTTCGCGTTGAGGCGCTCTGCGATGTCACGTGCAGAGTAAGAGATCACGCCGCGCTTGGTGCGTGGGATATGCACCAGCGGTGGCACATGGCCGGTGTTCTCTGCAACGCGGACGATACGCGACATGGTGCGCACAACGTTGTGCGGGTCCACACCGACGGAGGTCTCGCCGGAGAGCATGACTGCGTCTGCGCCGTCGAGGACGGCGTTGGCAACGTCCGACGCTTCCGCACGGGTTGGGCGGGAATTGTCGATCATCGAATCGAGCATTTGCGTTGCGACGATCACTGGCTTCGCATTTTCACGTGCGATCTGGATCGCACGCTTCTGCACCAGTGGAACCTGCTCCAGTGCGATCTCCACGCCGAGGTCGCCACGAGCAACCATGATGGCGTCGAATGCCAAAATGATGGACTCGAGTGCGTCGACAGCTTCAGGCTTCTCCAGTTTCGCGATCACAGGAACGCGGCGGCCGACTTCATCCATCACATCGTGGACTAGGTCCACATCTGATGGGGAGCGCACAAACGACAAGGCAATAAAGTCCACGCCCAGTTCGAGTGCAAACTTCAGGTCCTTAATGTCCTTTTCCGACAGGGCAGGCACCGAGATGTCCATGCCTGGCAGGGACACACCCTTGTTGTTCGAGACAGGGCCACCCTCTGTGACGCGGCAGACCACGTCGTTGCCATCGACCTCGGTACAGATCAGGCCGACCTTGCCGTCGTCGACAAGCAAACGGTCGCCAGGCTGGGCGTCACGGGCGAGGTTCTTGTAGGTCGTCGACACGCGGTCATGCGTGCCATCTATGTCATCGACGGTGATGCGGACTGTTTCGCCAGTCGCCCATACCGTTGCGCCTTCCTTGAAGCGGCCAAGGCGAATCTTCGGGCCCTGGAGGTCAGCGAGGATGCCGACAGCTTTACCGGTTTCGTCGGTAGCTTCGCGCACCCACTTGTAATTTTGTTCGTGATCAGCGTGATCACCGTGAGAGAAGTTCATGCGGGCGACATTCATGCCATCGCGGACAAGTCCGACGATGGCCTCCTTGTTCGCTACCGCTGGTCCAAGAGTACATACGATCTTTGTTCGTCTATCCACAGTTACCAACCTACTCCCTTTAATACGACTTTTCAGTGGTACGTGCTGAAAAGACCTTCACAGTAACCCAGACTACCTGCTGTTCTCGTCCTTCGCTTGGCGCGGATCCACCTCTTCGGGAGTCTCCTGACCACGTGGAAGCCTAAAGAAAACGATCAAAGCGACGATAAATGCGATAGCCGATACCCACGTATTTACGCGCAGGCCGAGGATCAT
>NZ_JBHWRP010000082.1:0-25137 GCF_043426755.1 Corynebacterium sp.
CTGCACCGCTACTGGGCGCGCGCCTATATCGGCGTGGCACAGATGCGCGCGGTGGACCCCAACCGCAACCACTTCGCGCTTGTGGAGCTTGAGCGCGCCGGGCTGATCAGCGGGGTGATCACCCAGAACGTCGATGGCCTGCACGAACGCGCCGGCACCGAGCACCTAGTGGAGCTGCATGGCGACATGGATAACGTGGTCTGCTTAGACTGCGGTGTTCGCGAGCCACGCGCACAGTTCGACGAGCGCCTGGCCGCCGCCAACCCCGGCTACCGCGAGTCCGTCGACGTGTCGCAGTACCAGATCAACCCGGACGGGGACATTGAGCTTGACGACGACACCACCGCTCGCTTCAACACCATCACATGCATTCGGTGCAGCTCGCCCCGGTTGAAGCCGGACGTTGTGTACTTCGGTGAAGCGGTGCCACGCGCTCGTCGACAAGCAAGCCACGACCTAGTCGAAGCCTCAACCGGGCTGCTCGTGCTGGGGTCTTCGCTGGCGGTGATGAGCGGATACCGCGTGGTGCTGGAAGCACAGAAACGCGGCATGCCGGTGGCGGTGATCAATGGCGGGCCAGGCCGGGCGGACCACCGCGTGGACATTGTGTGGCGCACGCGCCTTGCCCCTGCGCTGGATGCTGTGCTGGACGCCTGCGATGTGTATGCCTGCTTTTCGCGGGTAGAGTTGGGCATATGACCGCGTTACTGTTCGACCTCTACGGCGTGCTGATGGAAGGCAGGACTGCCGAGGGGCGCCGCCGGGTGGAAGTGGCGGCTGGGGTGTCGGACGTGGACGCGCTGTGGACCGCCTACCACCAGCTGCGCCCGGCCTATGAGGTCGGGGCGCACTCTGATCAGCACTGGTGGGAGAAGGTTGCCGCGTTTGCGGGGGAACCGGAGCTGGACGTGGAGGCCGCGATCACCGCGGATTGGGAAACGCTGATGAACCCGCTCTATGAAACCGTCGATACGGTGCTGAAGCTGCACGACGCCGGTTATACCTGTGGCGTGCTGGGGGATCTTCCGGTGAGCATCGCGGAGCGCATCCGCGCGCGCCAGGAGTGGCTCGATGAGTTCGACGCCGTGATTTTTTCCTGCGATATCGGGGTGCGCCAGCCGGATACCAGGGTGTACACGGTGGCGGTGGACGCGATGGGGGCGACGGCCTCTGACACGATCTTTTTCGACGACGACCCCGCCCACGTCGCCGCCGCCAAAGCAGCTGGTTTGCAGGGGCGGGTGTTCACCAGCGTTGCGGACATCGCGGAGTTGTGACTGCTAGCGCGTGTCTAGCGAGAGCGGTTCGCGAAGCACCAAATCGAGGGCCACGGCACGCGCAATATCGCGCACCACTTCGCGGTGGGTGGGGATCAGGCGCAGCTCCACGGTCTGGTCGTCCGGCAGGGTGGCGCGCACAGCCCGTGCGAAAATGCCAGGACCTGCCTGATCATCGACGAAAGCGGAGCCCGCAACCACCAGGATGGTGGGGCGATGCTTCTGCACGAGTCCGGCTGCGACCTCGCCGAGGGCTTCGGCGCGTTTGTCCAGAGCGGCGCGTGCCGACGAGTCCTCCTGAGCGTGCTCGACCGCTTCGACGAGGGTCCGCACGCTAGGGGAGCCGATGTCGTCGATAAGCCCGGCGGTGGTCAGGTCCGGCCGGTCGATGACGATGGGGGTCACGCCGTCCTCGGAGGAGACGGCGGCGCCGATGGAGTCGTCGACAAAGAGGGTCATGATGTGCTGGGCGGCGACATCGGTGGTCGACTGGATCTCTGAGCCGATGATCGCGGGGACTGCCGAGGAGACCGTCACCGGTACCGAGAACTGCTCGCGAAGCTGGGAAGCGATATCTACATCGTGCCAGCCCAGGTTGGGCGCGTTGACCACGCCGTCGGGCGTGACGGAACCGGAGGTGGTCACGCCCACGCTGGTCAGCGGGCGGTCCAGGCCGGCGGTAAGCCGGTTGAGGCCCGCCATGATGTGCTGGATGAAGTCATCCTGGCTGAGGTTGGCCACGGGGATATCGATGTCCGTGTCGCGCAACGTGCGCCCCTTCAGGTCGAACAGGGCCACGTAGGTGGAAGTGGTGCCTACGGCAATTCCGGCGTGGATGCCGTGGGGCTCAGCTAACTCGAGGGGAATGGTGGGCCGTCCGCGTCCCTGGGAGCGGGTGAGGTCATTGCGCTCGACGACGTAGCCGGCCTTGACTAGGGCTGCGATCGCGCGGGTGACCGTCGGTTGGGAAAGGCCGGTGGCCTCTACTAGTTCACTCCGCGACGTAATCGGGTTGAGCCGGATCAAGTGCAGGCACTTCGACGCAGGGGTGCGCGGGCTGGAAAACGGGGGACGTGACAAAGGCATGAAATTAATTCTAGACAATTAGTAGACCGCATTGTCTTTCAGTACCCCCGTTTTCTAGACCGAGCGGTTTAGTTGGGCTTCTTATAACGCAGAAATTGTGGAACTAGCAGCACCGATACCCCCACACCAAGAATGACGAGCACCCCACCAATGAGGGTGACGGACCCTGCCCCCAGAAACTCCGCGGCCCAGCCATGCAACAGGTCCGCGATGCGTGGCCCGCCGACCACGATGATGATGTACACGCCCTGTGTGCGCCCCTGCATCTCAGGGGTGGCGGACTGCTGCAAGATGGCATTACGCAGGCTGGCCGAAAACATATCCGCAGCACCACCAATGATGAGCATGGCGACGACCAACCACGCCCACACCGTCACCGCAGGCGGGCTGACCATGGTGAAGAGGCCGGCAAGCGTGATCGCCGCGCCCCACACCACGATGCACACCACCACCGCCTTGCCTTGCTCCACCACACGCGAGACCCAGCCGGAGAACAAGCCGCCCGCGACTGCGCCGATTGCGATGGAGGAATATAGCAGCGAGAGCATGAGCGGGGAGCCACCAAAATTCACTTCCGCCATCTCCGGGTAGAGGGCGCGCGGCATCCCGAACACCATGGCCACGGCGTCCAGGCCCATCGCCATCAGCAGGACCGGCTTCGTCCCTAGATAGCGCAGGCCGGAGGCGATAGAGCGCAACCCTGGCGCTTCGGTCTGCTCTCCGGTCGGCGGCAATGAGGGTAAAGAGAGCACCGCACCCAGCGTGGGGACCAGGCAGGCGACGTCGATGAAGTAGATCCACGAAAAGCCGATGAATGGGATTAGGGCGCCCGCCACCAGCGGGCCAATGATGGCACCAGCCTGCATCACCATCATGTTCAGGCTGGCCCCGGCCGCGAGTTGGTCTAGCGGGAGAATTGAGCGAAACACCGCCGTGCGCGTGGGCTGGTTCACCGCGAAAAATGCCTGCTGGAGTGCGAAAATGCTCAGCAGCACCCAGACGTTCGGGTTGCCCGCTACCGTGACCGCGAAAAAGGCCACCGAGGCTGCAATCATGCCCACGGTGGAGGCAATGAGGACGAGGCGCTTGTCGAAGGCGTCGGCGATGGCACCGCCGTAGAGTCCAAAAATGACCAGGGGTACCAGGCCAAAGAGGCCGGTCAGCCCGACATAGCCAGAGGACTCGGTCAGCGCGTAGATCTGCGCCGGCACCGCCACCACCGTCATCTGGGCACCCAGCTGGGTCAGGATGTTGGCGATCCACAAGGTGCGATAGGCGGGCACCTTGAGTGGGCGCGTATCGGCGAAAATCTCACGCATGCCTAGCTACTTTAGGGCCACGCGGCGCCGAGTTCTGCAATTATGCCCTGAACTTAGTCGGCGAAAATGCGCGGCAGCCCCTCCGCTGCGGTCGTCTCGACGACCACAGTGGCGATCTTCGACAGTTCCGTCCTGCTCGGGGTGACCTCGATGATTGGCACACCGCGATCGCGTGCGATCAGTGGCAGGGCGGCAGCTGGGTAGACCACGCCGGACGTGCCGACGATCACCACCAGGTCTGCCTCGCGCATCCGCTGCTCCGCCTTCATCCATTCGCCCTGCGGCAGGGCCTCGCCGAACCACACGATGCCCGGGCGGACCAAATTGCCGCATGCGGGACACGTGGGTGGGGTGAGGCGCTCGACAGGTTCGGTGGGGTACTCCACCTCACCCTCCCATGGGCGCGAGCAGACGCTGCAACGGTAATCAAACTGAGAGCCGTGCAGGTGGGCAACATTGGTCGAGCCTGCACGTTCGTGCAAGTCGTCGATGTTTTGTGTAGTCACGGTGACCTTCACGCCGTCGCGCTTGCCCCAGTCGCCGATCGCGATATGCCCGGCGTTGGGCTCAGCCTGGCGGGCCAGGTAGGAGCGCCACTGGGAAAACGCCCACATCTGTTCGGGGTTCTCTGCCCACGAATCGACCGAGGCCATGATGTTGGGGTCCACGTTTTCCCACACCCCGGTCTCGGCGTCGCGGAAGGTGGCGATACCGGAATCCGCAGACATGCCCGCGCCGGTGAATACCTCAATATGTTGAGCATCGGACACTAGGGCATGAGCTTTTTCTAATGAGTCTTGTAGTTCCTTATTGTGCCCAGTCATACATTTAAGCCTAGTGATATTACTTTCGTCCGCTAGTGACCTGCGCAAACGGGGGTCTAAAGTTGGCATTATCGACATATAAGTAGGCACCCATTACAGAATTCGTTACACTTCCTAACCATGACTTCACAGTCTTCTGATTTTCATTCCGAATCCGAGATGTCCGAGGTGCGTCAGCCGTCTTTGTTGGACGCGACGTGCGAGAACTTCGTCTACGACATGGCGGAGATTTCGCCGACCCAAGCCACAGAGCTGGGCGTGGTTGGTTATGACGACCAGCTCCAGGACTTCTCGCCCGAGTACTGGGATTCCATCGCTGACCGCATCCGCGACCTCATCGCGGATGTCGACGCGCTGAACGATGGCACCGATGAGTCCGACGATGACGATGATTTCGACGACATCGACCATGTCACCGCCGCCATCCTGCGCGACCGCCTCGGCCTGCAGCTGGAGCTGCACCACCAGGGCGAATGGCTGCGCCTGCTGAACAACATCGAATCGCCAGTGCAGACCATCCGCGACACCTTCCTGCTGATGCCGCGCGATACTCCTGAGCAGCTGGACAACATCGCCGCCCGCCTGTCCCAGGTGGCGCATTCCCTGCACGGCTACCGTGAGTCCCTAGCCGAGGCAGCCTCCCAAGGCAGCGTCGCCGCGCACCGCCAGATTGACGCTGTGATCAGCCAGTGCGAGGAGCTTGCCGACGAGGGCAGCATGCTTGAAGGGCTCGGAGTGGATCCAGAGTCCGCACCCGTCGATGCTGCCAAGCAGGCCTTTTCTGAGATGGCGGACTGGCTGTCGACAGAACTGTCCCCACTTGCTCCCCACGAAGACGCTTTCGGGCGCGAACGCTACGAACTATTCTCCGAGTACTTCCTCGGCTTCCAGACCGACTTGGATGAGGCCTACGAGTGGGGACTCGAGAAGCTCCACGCGATCGTCGGCAAGCAAAAGCAGCTTGCGCGCACGCTGTACGACGATGACTGCCCCGTCCGGGTTGCTTATCGACGACTCAACGAGGAACCGCGCTACCGCCTCGACGGCGTGGAGGCGTTGCAGGAGTGGATGCAGAAGGTGTCCAACCGTGCCCTCGAGGAGCTGGACGGCACACACTTCACCATCCCCGAGGAACTGAAGACTCTGGAGTGCAAGATCGACCCGGCTGGCTCCGGCGGCATCTTCTACACCCCGCCAAGTGATGACTTCGCCCGCCCAGGCAGCATGTGGTGGTCCGTTCCGAAGGGCCAGAACGTGTTCCACACTTGGCAGGAGCTGTCCACCGTGTACCACGAGGGCGTGCCTGGCCACCACCTGCAGCTGGGCGTCACCCTGACAGAGAAGGACAACCTGAACCTGTGGCGCCGCGCCGTCAACTGGCACTCCGGCCACGGCGAGGGCTGGGCGCTTTACGCCGAGTCTTTGATGGCAGAGTTCGGCTACCTGCAGGATCCTGGCTTCCAGATGGGGCTGCTGGATTCCCAGCGTCTGCGCGCAGCACGAGTGGTGCTGGACATTGGCGTGCACCTGCACAAGAAGGTGCCGGAGGGCACCGGTGTGTGGGACGCTTCCTACGCGAAGGCTTTCCTGCGCGATAACACCGCCATGGATGAGGTCAACCTGTCCTTCGAGCTGGATCGTTACCTCGGTTGGGCGGGCCAGGCCCCGTCCTATGCTTTGGGCGAGCGTGCCTGGCACAACCTGCGCCACGACGCTCTGGCTGAGGGGCAGACCCTCACCGAGTTCCACGACGCCGCGCTGAAGCTGGGCTCCATGCCGATGGATCTGCTGCGCGACGAGATCCTGAACGGTTAAGGGCGGGGCAGGCCCCGCCCGGCTAGATACGGCGCAGGATCCTCGGCAGGTAGCCGGCGATCACCAGGATGCTGATCAGGCGAATCAGTTGGATGGCGATCACCGCCGGGCCCGCGTCGCCCTCGGCGGAGAGCGCCAGCACGGTCTCTAGCGCGCCGGGGCTGGTGGCCAGGTAGGCCTCAAAGTAGGAGATGTCCAGCCAGTACATCAGGCCCACGCCGGTTAGCGCGCACGCCCCCATGACCACGATGATGAAGGTGATCGTCGCTGGCAGCAGACGTGCAAACCGCTTCAAGGCCGGCACCGATAGCGCGCCGCCGCATTCCCACCCGATGGCCAGAAACGCCAGCACGCCCAACAATGGTGGGGCGACCACGCCACCGGGGATGATCAGCGACACGAGCACGGTGATGATCAAGGGGCCGAACACGCTAGGCACCGGGATCCGGACTGCCTGCGCGATGGGCCCGCCCATAAGTGCGATCGCTGCCACAATCAGCCACATCCACCAGGGGATATCGTCGTCAAGCGCCATCGTGCTGGCGCCGGGTGCGTCGAGGAAAGACGCAACAATCGGCAAGGTGATGGACACGGCGAGCAGGCGCAGGTACTGGGTGAGGGCGACGTAGCGGACGTCGGCACCAAGGTCCGTGGCGATCGCGGGCATCACCGACGCGCCGCCGGCCAGCATGGAGAGCACGCCCGTTTCGCGCGAGACCCCGTAGCGCGATAGCAGCAGGCCGCCGCCGATGCCGATTCCCACCGTCACCGCCGCGACCACCAGCCCAGGAAACAGATAACTCAGCAATTCTGAACCCGGCATGCCGAACAGCGGTACCGCGGCCAGCACGCCGATGATGCCGCGGCCGAAGCGGTGAAAGGTGCGGTCGACTTTGAGCTCGCGGCCCGTCCCCAGCGCCATGGCGCCCGAAGCGATGATCGCGCCCAGAATCCACGCCGCCGGAACATTGAGGTAGGTAAAAAGTGCGCCGAGCCCCAACGACGCCACGATGACCAGAATCCACCTCAACACGGCCTATACATTATCTTAGAAAGGGTGCTTGCCCTTCTTCTCGCAGCTGCGGCCATCGCCGGGTGGGTGGACGCTGTCATCGGCGGTGGAGGCTTGATCCTGATCCCCGTGCTCATGGCCACCACCGGCATGCCCGCCGCAAGCGTGCTGGCCACGAATAAGCTCGCCGCGGTTTCGGGCACGGCGTCGGCGGCATTCACGCTGGTCCGCCGCGTTGGTGTGCCCCGCCACGTGTGGCCTTTTGCGCTGGTGGCGGCGGTGTGTTCGGGCGTGGGCGCTACGTTGGCATCGCTTATCGACGATTCCTTCATGCGGCCCTTCATCATCGTGTTACTCGTGGCTGCGGGCCTCTTTGTGGCGTTCAAACCGTCCTTCGGCCAGGAAGAAGGGGAGGGCGTGGCCGGCCGCACCCGAATACTGCTGGGCGTAATTCTGGTGGCAACGGTCGGGCTGTACGACGGCATCTTCGGCCCCGGGACCGGCATGTTCCTGATCATGGGCTTTACCGCCATCTTCTCCCAGAACTTTCTGAAATCCGCGGCGATGTCCAAGGTGGTCAACACCGCCACCAATGTGGGCGCGCTGGCGGTATTCATTGTGGGCGGCCACGTGCAGTGGGGCCTGGCGCTGGCCCTGGCGGTGGCCAACATCGTGGGTGCTCAGCTGGGTGCGCGCACCGTGCTGGGTGGCGGGGCGAAGTTGGTGCGCTATGCGCTGCTGACCTTGGTAGTTGTTTTAAGTGTGTATTTGGGATGGCAGGAGTGGGCGGCCTAAGTAGGCCTAAGTATGCTTAGTTGCGCGAGAAATCGTCGTTAAGCATAAAGGGGAAGCGGATGCGCTACAGCGAGCGCCATGCCAGGCTGAAACTCATCCTCGGGGAGGATGGTCTGGAGCAACTTTTCGGGGCGACCGTGCTGGTGCTCGGGCTCGGCGGGGTCGGGTCGGCGTGTGCGGAAGCGCTGGCGCGCGGCGGGGTCGGGTGTTTGGTGATCCTGGACTGCGACGTGATCGAAGAGTCCAATATTAACCGGCAGGCGCTGGCGTTTAGTTCCACGCTGGGGCGGCGCAAGCCGGAGGTGATGGCGGAGATGATCCATGAGATCAATCCGGACTGCCAGGTCACCGTCCGCGACATCAAACTGATGCCCGACAACGTGTCCGATGTGCTCAGTGCGCTGCCGCGGCCGGACTATGTGTTGGACTGTATCGACACCATTTCGCAGAAGCTGGCCGTGGCACAGTGGTGCGCTGAGCGGGGCATTCACCTGCTCAGCGCGATGGGCGCAGCGAACAAGCTGGACCCGACGCACCTGCGCGTCGCCCAGATCCGGCGCACGCAGAACTGCCCGATGGCCAAAGTGATCCGCCACGAGGCGCTGGTGCGCGGGATCCGCGGCATCGAGGTTCTGTACTCGTCGGAGGAGCCGGTGCGTGTGGCCAATCCGGGCGCGCGCACGAAAGGGGAGACGCTGGGATCGATGAGCTACATGCCGCCGATCATGGGCCAGATGATGGCCGGTGTGGCCATTCGCCGCCTTACCGGGCTGGAGCCTTTCCCGAACGCCCCGCGCATGCGCAAGGAAACCGCCGATGCTTGACACCCACTTCCACCTCGACTTTCTGCCCGCTTCTTCGCGCAGGACGCTTATCGACGAGCTCTCCGCCCGCGATGTGGAGATCGTCGCCCAGACCGTTCGCCCCACCGACTTCGAAGCCGTGTCTGGAGTGCGCAGCGCGGTGGGATACCACCCGTGGTACGTGGATGACGGCGGGCTCGATGCCTTCGAGGCGGCGTTGCAGCAGACCCGCTTCGTGGGCGAGGTGGGTCTGGATTTCGCACCCCGACACAAGGATTCCGCTGACCTGCAGGTGGACGTGTTTCGTCGCGTGATGGCGCTGACCTGCGACGCAGCCTCCTCCATTGGCGCGCTATATGTGGCTTCGATCCATGCCGTGCGTTCCGTGACAGCTGTCCTCGACGTGCTCGAGGATCTGCGCGTCGTCGAACGCGGCGTAGTGCCGATCATCCACTGGTTTTCCGGCACCAGCGACGAACTCACCCGCCACATCCGCACCGGCGGCCACATCAGTATCAACCCGCGCATGCTCGAGACCAAGCGCGGCCGGGCCTATGTTTCCCAGGTGCCCGCGGATCGCCTGCTGTTGGAGACCGATTTGCCTAGCGGCCCCGGCGACCACGACCCGCGTTCGCTTGCCGACGAAGTCTCGACCTCTTTGAGCGGCGTCATTGAAAAGTTGACCGAACTTCGCGACGAAAACATCGCCGCCGTGATCGCGGAGAACGAGGCGCGCCTCTTCGCGTAGAGGACCCAGGCGAGTCAGTTTTGTGCCGGCATTGCGCCGGTACCCTTTGCCCCTTCCCGCAAACCGTTATAGTCCTCGCTACATACTGCGCGTTGCCATTAGGTTTTCAACAAGTTAGTCGCCCTATGGGCGGAGGACTATATCGGTTTACGAACACCAGACCGCGCCCCTTCAAGTTTGAAGCCCTGTATGGCTGACTGGGATAAGTTTCATACGCGCAGGTTGGCAATCGCGGCTAATTGATAACCTGCACCTGCCTGCGTTGCAGGCGTCCTGCGGTTTTGTTGGAGGCTGCCGGCCGCCGGCCCGATCTGGACCGAGTGCATTGGCAAACCGTTATAGTCCTCGCCACATACTGCGGGTTGCCATTAGGTTTTCAACAGTCCACTCGCACTATGGGCGGAGGACTATATCGGTTTGTGAAAAAGAGGCACTATATACCGAGGACTATATCGGTTTGTGGCCCTGGGGCCTTGAGCCTGACCATCTTGAGGTCTTGGACGACTGGCCGAGCAAAGTCTCATACGTGCAGGTTGGTAATTGCAGCTGATTGATAACCTGCACCTGCCTGCATTGCAGGCGTCCTGCGGTTTTGGTGGCAGGGACCAGCCGCCGGCCCGATCTGGACCGAGTGCATTGGCAAACCGTTATAGTCCTCGCCACATACTGCGGGTTGTCAATAGGTTTTCAACAAGTTAGTCGCACTATGGGCAGAGGACTATATCGCTTTGTGGAAAGGGGAGCACTATATACCGAGGACTATATCGGTTTGCGGAACAGGACAAAGGACCCGAAGCGCCCCCGCCCCGCCGCGTCCCTACATCCGTTTCTTGGTCCGCGCGGTGGCCTGGGCCGTCCAGGGATCCTCAGGCCAAGGGTGCTTGGGATAGCGCCCGCGCATCTCTTTGCGTACGTCTTGGTAGGGCCCGTCCCAGAAACTGCGCAGGTCATCGGTGACGGCCAGCTCGCGACCCGCCGGCGACAGCAGGTGAAACAGCACGCGCACCCCGCACACCTCCGGCGAGGTGGCCAGGCCAAAACATTCCTGCAGCTTGACACGCACAATGGGCCTCCCAGTCCCATAAGAAATCCGCGGGTTGGACCCACTGGGCACACTCAGGCGGGCGGGCACCAGCTCGTCGAAACGCGAAGCCTCCGGCCAGGGCAGTTGGCGTTGCAGCGCCGGATACATATCGATCGCGCTTATCGACGACCCCTTGGCCAACTGCATGATCTCGGGTGAGTAGTCGCCCTCCGCGACATCGGGCCACGGCTCGCCTAGGTGTTGGTGGGCGAAGTCCATGCGGTCCTTCAGCGCCTGGGCCTTCTCGGAAAAAGTGAAATGCTCCAGGCCAACGTCGTGGAGCGCCTCCGCGGCCTCGGCGGGCGAGAGCTTCACGGGCGTTGAGCTCAGCTCAATTGCCCCGACTGCCTTCACCTTGCGCCCCCGCACCTTGCCACCATCTAGGCTGGCGCGCGTTTCTTCAGTAACGCGGTCTTCGGGCACCCCGCCTAAAGCCGCGGCCGAGCGGATGATGGCCCCGCGCGCGGTGAGCTGCACTTCAGCGGCGGCGATCCACTCCGACGATCGCATGCCCGCCAGGGAGGAGTCGAGCTTCGCCCGCGTACCCGCCGCTAGCAAGTACTCCTCGCCGACACGCTTTCCCACCCAGCCCGGAAAAGCGCTGGCCACGACATCACCGGCAGGTGCAGGCCCTTGCTTATCGACGAGGCGTGCCAACCTTTCTACCTGCCGTTTCGGGGCGCGTACCCGATCCAAATCGCCCGATAATCCCTCGGCCAGGGCAGCGACGGTGTTGGCGGCACCGGCACCATGTTTCACCAGCGCCGATGCCAGACGCGGATCTAAAGGCATGCGGGCCAGGGTGGTGCCGTGATCGGTGATGTGTCCGGCCTCGTCAACAGCACCGAGATTTTGAAGCACCTTCTCGGCGTCGCGGATGGCAGGGGCGGGTGGATCGTCGATAAGCGGTAAGCCGGTGCCGCGGGGTGTGCCCCACGCGGCCAAGGTGAGTGCCGCGGAGGTGAGGTCGCTGGTGGCGATCTCCGGGGTGATCTCGGGTGCGAAGTGCTGGTAATCGTCCTGCGAATAGGCACGCAGTACGGTGCCGGGGCCGAGACGTCCGGCGCGGCCGGCGCGCTGATCGGCGCTGGAGCGGGCGGTCGATACGGTGACCAGGCCGGTCATGCCGCGGGCGGCGTCGCGGCGTGGGACGCGGGCCAAGCCGGCATCAACCACGCGGTGCACGCCAGGCACGGTGATGGAGGATTCGGCGATGGTGGTGGCCACGACCACTGGTGCATCGCCGTTGAGGGCCTCGTCCTGTTCCTTGCTGGTGAGGCGGCCGTGTAGGGGTGCTGCGTGGGGGAGTGCCTGGCAGACTAGGTCCACTTCGCGCGCGCCGGGCACGAAGACTAGCGTCCGCTCGGTGGATCGAGAAGTGTCGGCAAGGTCTGCGATGTGCTGGTAGAACTCGCGGGTCCCGCGGGCGCGGCCCTCGTGCGGATGGTAGCTGATGTCAAGAGGGTGGGTGACGGCCTCTGTCGACAGCACGGCGGCCCCCATGTGTTCTGCTAGTGCTTGGGCGTCGAGGGTGGCGGACATGGCGGCAAGGTAGAGGTCCTCGCGCAGGGCAGCGACCTCCATGACCATGGCGAGGACCAGATCGGTGTCTAACTGGCGTTCGTGTACCTCATCGACGATGACAGCGCCGATGCCGGTCAGTTCGGGGTCGCGCAGCAACCGGTTGAGCAGCACACCTGGGGTGACGAACTCCACCAGGGAGGCGTCGTAATGCTCGCCGCGGATGGAATAGCCGACGCGGTCGCCCAACTGTGACCCATCCAGCTGTGCCAGCCGGCGTGCCGCCGCCCGCACCGCCACCCTGCGCGGGGCTGTGACCAGTACTTTTCCGGCTATATTGCTGATCGCTGGAGGCAGCAGCGTGGTTTTACCGGTGCCAGGTGGGGCCTCGACGACGAGGGGGCCGGTTGCGGGAAGCTGGTCAATGACACCAGCCACGGGAAGGCCGGTGTCGATCGCGTCGAGGTTGAAAGACATGGCTGTGAGTGTAGTGAAAGAGCCACACCCTTCCGGAGAGATGCACGGCAGATTAGCATCAGTGATAGGAATTCGCTGTTAAATGCATCAAGGGAAATGATGTGAGGTGACGTAGTGATGCGCACTGTGAGTCGAAAAATTGATTTCATCCCATTAGTGGTCATTCTGTTTATACCGTTAATAGTGAACCGGACGTTAGGCTTGACCAGTTCGGGTTCACGCCCATTAGTTATCACGATGGGAGTACTTCTAGCATTAGCTCTTTGCGTCCATGGTCTTCGTTTCCTTCCGGCAACGGATAGGGGGACGCGAACGATGGCTACGCTAGCGGCGGTTCTTCTCGGGGTGTGGGTTGTCTGCGCCGGGTTCCTTGTGGCTGATCCTATGAACCGGGACCAAGCTCTCGTCTTTGACCTCGCGTTAACTGCCATTGTTGTCGTTGCCGTTATGGTTTTTGAGCGCGTTAGATTGCTTGTGCGTGCGGAGTGATGTTCAGAGGTATTTGTCGAAATGGGCGCCTACCCCGCCCTTTCGTGGCCAGGGCGTGGGAACGGCAACAGCCCACTCTGGGGGCATAATTCCCCTGTGATCTGTCTGCTGAACTAGGTATGAAAAATATGCTATAAGTTCATCTTGTATCTACATTTAGTACACACCGCGCTCCTAGGGTTGGCCTCGTGATGCAGCTTTCGTCATCACTTTGTCACGAACCTAGGAGTAGACATGTCAGATCAACCCAGCGGTATAAATCGGCGCACCTTCCTCACAGGCACCTCTGTTATCGGCGCGGCTGTCGCCCTTGGCTCATTGACGCCGGCAGCCCGCGCGCAATCCGCCTCGACCACTGCCGGTAAGCCGGCCTTGAAGTTTAACTCGGACGGCAAGTTCAAAATCATCCAATTCAATGACACCCAGGATGACCATCTCACGGACCGTCGCACCATTGAGTTCATGGAAAAGGCACTGGACCAAGAAAAGCCGGACTTTGCACTCATTAACGGCGACGTCATCACTAGCGGACCACGCAATAACCAGCAGGTCTTCCAGGCCTTGAACAACGTGGTGCTTCCCATGGAAAATCGCAGTATTCCTTGGGCAGTCACTTTTGGCAACCACGACGAAGATTCCACAGATGACGGCACCACCACAGCCTACGAGCCCGTGATGCTTGATTTCTTGCGCCAGTACAAATTCAACATGAACGCCCCTGCCACCGATGTATACGGCGAATCCAACACGAATCTTGTGGTTGCAGGCTCTACAACAAGCGATGCCGCTTTCGCTATCTGGATGTTAGATTCGGGCCGCTATGTAGAAGACACAATCAATGGGCAAAATCGCGAAGAAATTCCTGGATACGATTACCTGCGCCCTGACCAGATCCGCTGGTACGAAGAACAATCACAGGCGTTGGAAGCGCGCTATGGCAGGAAGATTCCTGGTCTCATGTACTTCCATATCCCTCTCTACGAGCACCGTGACATGTGGTTCGGCGGCCCATACAATAACTCTGAAGCAGATCATGCAAAGGCAGTAGAAACCCACGGAATTGTGGGTGTGAAGCACGAAGGTGTCTATGTCGGCGCGTTCAACTCGGGTATGTATGCTGCGGTTCTGCAGCGCGGGGACGTCAAGGGCATTTTCTGCGGCCACGACCATATTAATACCTACGTGGGTAATTATTTTGGTGTCGAACTTGGCTATGGTCCCGGGACTGGTTTTGGTCCCTACGGGTTAAATGACGGTACCTGGGACCAACACACTTTACGTGGTGCGCGCGTATTTGAATTGAATGAGAATACCGAGCGCGTATACGAAAGCACGCGCATTGTTTGGGCCCGTGAACTTGGCATTGACATGAACCCCGCTGCCCAAAAGATCAGTGAACCTCTCCCTCTTCCTGATTACGTCAATGGGGTAGAACCTGCTCCCGCTCCTGATGACACTGCTGGTAGCGCACAGCTCTCCAGTGGCCTGTCCAGTAACTTCTCCTCGTCGTTCTAAAACTCACCAATTACAGTAAAGGAGTCTCCCATGAGTCTTTCCCGTCGTTCATTTCTCTCCGTAGCTGGCCTTTCGGCCGCTGGTTTGGCTCTTCCCGCAAGTGCCCGCGCGCTCTCGTCGTCAAGCTCTTCAGGCGCACTAAGTTCTCTCAGCTCAGGGTCCAGTTCTTTCGGTGGCCTAATCCCGGATCGTCCGAAAATCACACACGGCGTTTCCTCTGGTGACATGCGCGCAGACGGCGCCATTATTTGGGCCCGCGCCGACCGCCCAGTGCGGATGGCAGTGACAACCGCGGCCACCGAGTCCTTCGCTAATCCCCGGCTGCATTACTCACAAGTACCTCTCACCCCCGACACTGATGGCACAGGCTCGCTTCGCCTTGAAGGTCTAGAATCTGGCCAGGACGTGTTTTACCGCGTCCATCTAGAAGATCTTGAGACGGGCCTCTGGTCTGAGCCAGTCGCTGGCACGTTTCGTACTGCGCCTACCCAGGCTGCCGATATCCGTTTCCACTGGTCGGCTGATGTCGCTGGCCAGGGTTACGGTATTAATCCAGATATTGGCGGCATGGTGGGCTTCCGGGCCATGGCCAACCGCAATCCGCATTTCTTCTTGCACTCCGGGGACGTGGTCTACGCGGACAATCCCATCGAGGAGACCAAGGTGCTACCTGATGGTCGGATCTGGCGCAACGTCACCACGGAAGCAAAATCCAAGGTGGCAGAGACCTTAGATGAGTTCCGTGGGCAGTATGCTTACAACCTTATCGACGATCACTACAAGGCGTTTAACGCCCAAGTACCGCAAATCGTCCAGTGGGACGACCACGAAACCACCAACAATTGGTACGCCGGTGAAATCTTGGATGATGAACGCTACACAGAGCGCGATGTGGACATCCTTTCCGCGCGTTCCCACCAGGCCTTCCAGGAGTGGCAGCCAGTGGATAACACCATGGCGGTGGATGGCCGAATCTACCGCAAGATCTCGTATGGCCCATTGCTCGATGTCTTCGTATTGGACATGCGCACCTACAAGGATCACAACACCAGGCACAGCACGACCAACACTGAACCAGGATGGATTCTTGGTCAGGCCCAGCGCGACTGGCTTGTAAGCGAAGTAAACAAATCCACCGCTGTGTGGAAGGTAATTGCCAACGACCTGCCTCTGGGCATTATCGTTCCGGACGGCGAGTTCCAAGAAGGTGTTGCCTCCGGTACCCCTGGTGCTCCTGTGGGCCGGGAATCTGAAATCGCGCACGTGCTAGCCAACATTAAAGACGTGGTTAATGTGGTGTGGTTGACCGCCGATGTGCACTATTGCGCGGCACACGAATATCACCCCGATCGGGCTTCGTTCCAGGAGTTCTCCCCCTTCTGGGAGTTCGTCGCTGGCCCGCTGAATGCAGGCGGCTTCGGACCGAATGAGATGGACTCCACTTTCGGCCCGCGTGTGGATTTCTTCCACGGGCCGGATTTTGTCGATCAGTCCCCATTGGATGATATTCAGCACTTTGGGGAAGTGGACATCAACGCTGAGACGCGTGATTTCGCGGTCCGCATGATTACCACCCAAGGCAATGTGCTCTACGAAAAGACCCTGCCAGCTGCGTAATAGGTGAGAAGAAAGTGCCTCGAAGCCAGTTCGTCTGCGGGCTTCGAGGCACTTTCATTTACTCGAGGAACGGCTTGCCCAGCTCAGCCCCTGTGTCGCAGTTCACATTCCGCTACGCTGGGGCACATGACCAATACACAGAACAAAAAGATCGCAGTAGTAACCGGCGGCTCCGAAGGAATCGGGGAGGCCATTGCGCGTGCTCTAGCCAAGGATGAGTGGACCGTGTACGTTGCGGCCCGCAACGTGGACAACATCACCCGTGTGGCAAAAGAGATCGGCGGGATTGCCGTTGAGCTTGATGTGACTAGCCAGGAATCGGTCGACGCCCTCGTCGATAAGCTTGATCGTGTCGACCTGCTGGTCAACAATGCCGGCGGGGCCCGCGGGCTGGATCCGGTGCGTGATGCCGACGAGGACGACTGGCGGTTTATGTACGAGGTCAACGTGTTGGGCCTGGTGCGCGTGACCAAGGCGCTGTACGCGAAGCTGATTGAGGCGGAAGGGCAGATCATCAATATCGGCTCGATGGCCAGCTTCACCCCCTATGCCGGCGGTGCGGGCTATAACGCCGCGAAGCACGGCGTGCGGGCGCTGACCCGTGCGATGCGCATTGAGGAAGCCGATAACCCGATCCGGATCAGCGAGATCGATCCGGGGCGCGTGCAGACTGACTTCTCCCGCAAGCGCTTCAAAGGTGATAGTGCGCGTGCCGACGCCGTCTACGAGGACAAGCTCAACCTCAGCGCTGACGACGTTGCGGAGGCGGTGCGTTGGGTGGCTAGCCTGCCGCAGCACGTCAACATCGACACGATGACCATCATGCCAAGGGACCAGGCTTAGTCTCGTAGGCTAAAATTCCTGCGCATGACCACTGCCTCCCTTCTCACCTTGATCGGTGTGTGGATCGTCGCGATTGCTAGCCCGGGCCCGGATCTGTTCCAGATCATCCGTATTGGCGCCAAGTCGCGCGCCAACGGTGTGGCCTGCGCCTTGGGCATCATGGTGGGCAACACCATCTGGATTGTTGCCTCCCTCTTGGGCCTGTCCGCGCTGATCCAGGCGGTGCCGCAGATTCTCAGTGTGCTCCAGCTGGCGGGTGGCGGCTATCTGATCTGGATGGGCGCGATGTCGGTGCGCAGTGGGTTGCAGTCCCGCGGTGTCAACGCTGCGCATGTGGTGCGTGCGCCAGAGATGTCGTCGTCACGCGCGTTCCGGCTGGGCGTAACGACGAACCTCTCTAACCCTAAGGCGGTGCTGTTCTTCGGGGCGGTGTTTGCCCAGTTTGTGCGCCCGGACATGGGGTGGGGCTGGATGGCGGTCGTCGCGATCACGCTCGCGGTGGTGGGCGTTGTGTGGTTCGTGGGCTTCGCACTTCTGATCACCATGGCGGCAAAGCCGTTGCAGCGCTACGGCTGGGTGATTGATGTGCTGGCGGGCGTGATCTTTGTGGCGCTGGGCATCTGGATGGTGGTGGAAGGCGCGATGGCTCTGTTGGCCTGAGTTTTCCGTTAAGGTGGTGCACTATGGACGTTGCGATTAACGGAGATTCCATCAAACTCGGCCAATTCCTCAAACTAGCCAACCTGGTCGACACCGGCGGCCACGCTAAAGAACTCATCGCCACCGGCGAAGTGCTGGTCAATGGCGAACAGGCCACCCAGCGGGGGCTGACCTTGCACGTTGGCGACCAAGTCACCGTCGGCGGCGTCACCGCCACCGTGACCACCGACGCGGACAGCGCCGACTATTTCGACGAGCGCACCGCAAACGATGACTTTGACCCCGAAAAGTGGAGGAACCTCTAAACCCATGCCAGCTTTTGAAGCCCGTCCAGGAATGCCCTATTGGGTGGACATGTCCACCAAGGACCCACGCAAATCCACCTACTTCTATGCCAAATTGCTGGGGTGGGACATCGGCGGCGCTGGCGGGGATGAGGCTGCGGCTGGAGTCGCAAGCAGCGATGAGGACGTCTCTTCCGACTACACCATCGCCCGTCTCCAGGGCCTGCCCGTGGCAGGGTTCATCCAGCAGCCGCATGAATCCACCAGCCCGGACACGTGGGTGACCCATTTCCTCTCCGCCGACATCGCGGCCGATAGCGCGCGCGTGGAAGAGCTGGGCGGGCGCGTGCTCTCCCCGGCAACGGAGGTCTCGCTGGGCCAGATGGCACTGTGCTCCGACATCGCCGGTGGCTTGTTCGGGCTGATCCAGCCCGCAGGCGAGGACGCTTTCGTCGCGGCCGGCGAACCCGGTACCCCGGTGTGGCACGAGTACACGGCCACCGGCCACTTCGAGCAGGCCGCGGACTTCTACCGCAACCTCTTCAACTGGGAGACCGCTACCGAAGACGGCTACTCTCTCATCCTCGAAGACGGCGCAGCCTTCGCCGGCCTGTGGGATGCGACCGAGCAGTTCCCCAATGAGGTCCCCGGCTTCTGGCAGTCCTACCTAGGAGTACGCGATATCGAAGAAGCCGCGCGCCTGGTGAAGGACTTCGGCGGCGAGATCATCCGCGGGCCCGAACAATCATCCTTCGGCCCGTTGCTGCTGGTCAGCGACGCCACCGGCGCCACCGTCATGTTGTGCGAAACCCCAGAGCCCGTCTACGAGGAGGAGCTCAGCGAGGCGGATTCGATCCTGGATCTGTAGTGCACGCCGGCACCCGCGCGCTGTTCGACGTATCTTAAAAGCATGAATACAACGACTGCGTGGGGTGCCCCCTCGGGCGGCGCCCCGTTGGAAGCAATGACCATCGACCGCCGCGAGATGCGTGACGACGATGTCCGCATCGCCATCGACTATTCCGGGATCTGCCACTCGGATATCCACACCGTGCGCGATGAGTTCGGCCCGCGGAAGTATCCGCTGGTCCCAGGCCATGAGATCGTGGGGCGCGTCACCCATGTCGGGTCCGCAGTGACCCGCCACCAGGTGGGCGACCGCGTCGGCGTGGGCGTGTTCGTCGATTCATGCGGCGAGTGCGCGCCCTGCCAGGCCGGCGAGCAGTCCTACTGCGACAACGGCCCCACCATGACCTACGGCGCGGAGAACAAATACGCCGGCGGCGTGTACACCCAGGGCGGCTACGCCCGCGAGATCATTACGAAAGAGGCTTTCGTCGTACGCATCCCGGAGGAGCTCGATTCGGCGGCGGCAGCACCCTTGCTGTGCGCGGGCATCACCACGTATTCACCGCTCAAGCACTTCGGGGCGGGGCCTGGCAAGCGGGTGGCGATCGTCGGCATGGGCGGCCTCGGCCACGTCGCCGTGAAGATCGCCGTGGCGATGGGCGCGGAAGTCACCGTCTTTTCCCACTCCGACCGCAAGCGCGAGGATGCCCTGGCCTTCGGCGCGTGCGAGCTCATCCCCACCGCGCAGGGGCTTAACGACGATTACCTGAACTATTTCGATCTCATTCTCAATTCGGTCTCTGTGGACCTGGACGTGGCGGAGTACATGCAGCTGCTGCGCTTTGACGGCGCGTTCGTGCAGCTGGGCCTGCCGAATGAGCCACTTCAGGTGCCCGCGCGCGCTTTTACCAGCAAGCGCCGCAAACTCTCCGGCAGCCTCGTCGGTGGCATCCCGGAAACGGAAGAGATGCTGCAGTTCTGCGCGGACCACGATGTCACCCCAGAAATCGAGGTCATCGATGCCGACTACATCAACAACGCTTATGACCGCACAGTGGCCTCCGACGTGCGCTACCGCTTCGTCATTGATGCGCGAACAATCTCAAACTTCCTCTAGAACAGGGCACTTGGGCTATACTCACACGGAACCGATTTCTGATGAAACCTAAAATAGGTGAGGATGCGAACACCATGAGGAAACTAGTCGGCGTTTTTCTCGCCCTCGTCGTCACGCTCGGCCTGGTGCCTGCCGCCAATTCCATGACGCTGAACCCGGCAGGAGTGCCCGCGCGCACCTCATTGGCCGTGGTCTACTCCGACGGCAGGGTTGCCGCATCGCCCAACGGGCACGAATCGCGCCCGGCGCTCAGCCTGGCCAAGCTCTACCTCGGCTACTGGGTGCTGCACCACGGTGCCCCAGGGCACAAGGCTCAGGTCGAGCACATGCTGCGCGTCTCTGATGACAACATCGCCACCCAGCTCGATCGGGCCTACCCGAACGCGATCAACGATGTCGCCCGCCAGTTCGGCCTAGGATCCACCCACTCCTCCGGTTACTGGGGCTACTCGCGCACCTCTGCGGTCGACGTCGCCCGCTTCATCGAGGCCATCAAGCCAGACCCCGTGGCAGCACCGGTCCTCCGCGGAATGTCGGGCGCAGCGCCTATCGCGGCAGATGGGTTCGCGCAGAACTACGGCACCTCACGCCTGCCAGGCGTCCAGGGCACCAAGTTCGGCTGGTCCGATGACCGCACCTCGATCACCGCGACCGCAAGCTACGGCCACGGATTTACCGTCGCAGCCATCACCTACGGTCCTGCATCCTTAAACACTGACGATGCCGTGCGTGGCTTCGTCGGCGGTCAGCCAGGCGGAGCAGGCGCTCCAGGCCAGCCGCTGACCAGCTCCGTCGGCCCAATCCAGGCGCCGGCGCAGCGCGTCGTGGATGCGCTGCCTCCGAACACCCCGAACGAAATCAGCAACGCTATCCCACGCGACTGGCTGGTCCCCACCGGAGCACCGGAGGTCGTGCTGCCTGAGCTGCCGCAGATTCCGGAACTGCAGCTTCCGGATGTGCCAATGTCGGCACTGCCTTAAGCAGCCAGCCCTTCCATCAGACGCCGCGGAGAAATTCCGCGGCGTCTTTGATTTTGGCGCGGTTGACCGCGGGCGTAGCAATGCGGTGGGTGGAGTAGTACTCAGCCACCTGCACGTTCTCCGCGGCGTCACCCAGCTCCGGCCGTGCGGCCACCTCGTCGTTAAGCGCTACCTGCAAGAACGTCTTTGGCCACTGCGTGGCCTCCGGGACCTCAAGGCCGGCGCGTAGCTCGTCGGGAAGTGCTGCGACCGACGCGAGATCCGGAAAAGTCAGCACCAGCGCGTCAACCTTGTCGGCCACCAGCGCAGCCAGCGCGCCACCGGAGCTATACCCCCACGCCGTCACCGACGATGCGCCCTGCTCACGCGCGAATTCGATGGCGCGCAGCACCGCGTCGCGCACCTGGTCAAGGGTATTTTCGGGCAGCAGCGGGTAGTCCACATCCAGGATCGTGGTGCCGGACAGCTGCGCCGCCGCAGCCACCTCGGGGCGCCAGGAATGCTCCAGCGCGTTGCCGGAGCCGCGCCACCAACCACCCGAATGCAAAGACACAGCCCAGCGCCCGGTCGGCTCCGAAGGCGTGAACTGGGCCGCGCTTAACGACGATCCCAGCGGCACCTCAGTGGTCTCTACACCTTCGGAAAACGCCACCCCCGGCATGGTGTGGTCGACAGCAGAGCCCAGCATCAACATCGCGGCGTGCGTGATGCGGTCCGGCAGCAGAGCCGTGTAACGATCAGCGGGCGCCGGATCGCCAGCGCCGCCCTTCCACGGTGGGGTGAACTCGGGCAGGGGATAGGTGGCGTCCATATAGGACACCAACTGTTCCAACTGCTTGTCCTCGGGGAGGGTGCGGCGCACGCCCCCGACGTTGAATTCTGCGGTCCCCTGCTCGTTGATGGGGTAGTCATTGGTGGGGTCGCCCGGTTCTAGTTTCGGTGGAGGAGTCATAGCTCTTTAGCGTAGGCGACTGCGGAGGGGTACATTTGAATAGCAACACGTCCGCGCTGACTCAGCTACCTCAAGGAGTAAGACATGAGTGGTGTTGCAAAAATTTACGATGTCGAACTAGACCCGTCCAAGGAATCGATTGTTGCCCATTTCGGCGCGATTCAGGACCTGCTGGGGTCCTACCGTTTCGTCGACCCGGACGGCAAAGTGGGGATCGAAATTCACATCGGCCACGACATGGAGCGGCGCTTGATGCAGTTCGCCACCGTGTACACGGAGACCGACGAGGCACCCGAGGCGCTGTTCACCGCCACCGAGCACCCGGTGTTGGGCACCCGCTATGTAGCGCCGCTGACCTCGAACGCGGTGGCGGTGCGCGAGGTGATCCGCGTGATCCTCGAGGCCGACAATGGTGCCGAATACTCTAACGGTTCCGGCCCTGCCGTCGACGTGCGCGGCTCCGGCACCGACGAGGATTTGTCCAGCGTCGGTGCAGTAAAGATCTCGGAGTACACCCGCCAGCGTGCCGTCGGAACAGTGCTTATCGACGACAAGCCGCGCTCTTTCCTGTTGCGCATCCCGAACCTGCTGGTGCCCGGCCGCGAAATCGCGAGGGGTCACACCACCTCAAGGATGCGCCTGACCGGCTGGCCGCCGGAGAACCCGGAGGACAAGCGTGTCCTGGCCGAGCTCTCCTGGATGGACCGCTAGCGCTACCAGATGGTGACGCGGTTCTCCGGGGCGATCCACATCGGCGAGGATTCGTCGATAGTGGGGAACGCTTCGTAGAAATCGTCGATATTCGCGGCGATCACGTTGCAGCGGAACTCGGCGGGTGAGTGTGGGTCGATCGCCAAGTACTGCTCCGCCATCTCTGGGCGGATGGCGGTGCGCCACACCCGCGCCCAGGCGAGGAAGAGGCGCTGCATGCCCGTGTATTCCTCTTCGTACAGGGCGGGGTCGGCGCCCTCGACGTTGAAGGGCTGCTCGGGGCCGTTGTCCAGGCCCTTGTCCTTCAGATACATCTGGTAGGCCACTACCGCGATGCCCAGTCCGCCCAGGTCACCGATGTTTTCGCCCAGGGTGAATTCACCGTTGACACCGTCGATGCCTTCCTTGCCCTCCAGCACGGAGGGGATCAGGCCATCAAACTGCTTGACCAGCGTGGAGGTGAGCTCGTCGAAAGCCTCGCGGTCCTGCTCGGTCCACCAGGAATTCAGGTTGCCCAGGCCGTCATAGCGGGAGCCCTGGTCGTCGAAGCCGTGGCCGATTTCGTGGCCAATCACCGCGCCGATGGCGCCGAAGTTCTCGGCGGCGTCGGCCTCCGGGTCGAAGAACGGCGGCTGCAGGATCGCGGCCGGGAAGGTGATGTCGTTGACCACCGGGTTGTAGAAGGCGTTGACGGTTTGTGGGGTAGTCACCCACTCGTCGCGGTCGGCGGGACGGCCCAGCTTGTTTAGCTGGTAGTCGTGCTCGAACTCGGCGCCGCGGCGCACATTGTCGACCACGTGCGCGCCCGCCGGGCTGAACTCCAAGGCATCGAAGCTGCGCCAAATGTCGGGGTAGCCGATCTTCGCATTGAACTGCGCCAGCTTCTCGGTGGCACGCACGCGGGTCGTTTCCGTCATCCACTCCAGCTGGGAGATGCGTTCGCGGTAGGCGCGGATCAGGTAAGTCACAAGCTCCAGCATGCTTTCCTTGGACTCACGCGGGAAGAAACGTGCCACGTACTCCTTACCGATGTCTTCGCCCACCAGCGATTCAGCAAGCCCGACGCCGCGCTTCCACCGGTCACGCTGCTGCGTTGCACCGGAGAGGGTGGTGCCATAAAACTCGAAGTTCTTCGCGCCGATCTCTTCCGCCAGCACGCCGGCACGCGAGCGCAGGATGGCCCAGGTGGCCCACAGCTGCCAGTCCGCCAAGTTATCGGGGCGTAGCAGGCGGGCTAGGTGGTCGGTGAAGGACGGCATCATGTTGATCACGCGGCCCTCGGTCAGCCCGGATCCCGCCAGCATGGTCTGGATAATCCCCGGCAGCTCAGAGATGTCGGTGGGGTTATAGGTGGCCATTGCGTCGCGTGTCTTCACCACGTCCCAGTGGCCGGCGGCCAGCTCCTTTTCCATATTCACGATGCGGGTGGCAGCGGCCTCCACGGGCAGGCCGAAGAGCACCTCTGGGTCCAAGAATCCCAGCATCTCCGCCACGTGCTTTTCGTATTCGGCCAACGTCTCAGCGTGGGACTCGGAGCGGTAATAGGCCTCGTCGGGAAGCCCCAGACCGGACTGCACCAAGTAGGCGACCGAGTTCTCGCCCTGGGAATCCTTCTCAATGAAATACGTCAGCGGGGCACCCACACCGACGCGCTCGAGCTTGCCCAATGCGGCGGCGAATTCGTCGATATCGGCGACGGATAGTAGGGCGAAATCGTCGTCAAGCGGGGCAACCCCGGCGTTGTTGATTGCGTCGGTGTCCATGAAGGAGGCGAACAAGGTGGAGGCGAGCCCGTCACCTTCGGCCACGATATCGTGCACGTTTGCTTCGGCGTCATCGCGCAGTTTGTGGAAGGTGCCGTCGACACCGCGGTCGTCGGGGATGACGTGGGACTTTAACCAGGGTCCGTTGACAAATTGATAGAGATCGTTCATGTCTCCACTCTAACTATTAGGCTGGGTCCATGCTTTCGTATTCGCCTTCTTATCGCTTCGGTCCGCGCCGCACAGGCCGCCTGTTCGCGGCCTCACTGGCAGCGGTAGTGGCGTTTCTTGCTGCTCCGGCTTTAGCCGTGTGGGCGTTGCCGGATCCGCCAGCTGTGCGGGAGAAAGTTGAGCTGAGTTCGGCCTATTCGGAGTGGACAGAACCCATCGAGCACCTCGTGTGCGAAGTGGATCCTTACGCCATGACCGGCCAGGGCTGGAACTGCGGCGGCGCGACGGTCTTAGCGGCGAGTACGGAGTGGACCGATGACCCGGAGCGCACCTTAAGGCGGCAGGTGCGCGCCTACAACGATCTTGTCGATAGCTCTTCCGGTACAGTGATGGCCTTCGGCGACAACCATATATTCTTCTACCTG